>CAYVYM010000070.1:0-3611 GCA_964455705.1 uncultured Rikenella sp. | reverse complement strand
GTGAGCTTCAGCCCGATGTTGAAATTGACTCCGCTCATGTCCTGGCTGCTTACATGGGTGATATCAACATACTCGTTACCCGGATCAATTCCGTTGACGAACCTGTAGCTCACCCCGGCGACCAGCGTAACACTCTCACTAAGGTTAACCTCGGCATTGACGCCGGGTTCGGTCATCATGAAGCGTTCACCGGAGATATTCCAGAAGTTGTCAAACAGGCTGCTCTTCGGGTTTTCATAGTCTTTCACGGAGCCATAGGCGACTATCATCTGTCCGCTCAGATGGAGCATCCTGCCCGGATACGCCATCACCTGGGCGATGCCGCCAAAGTAGCCGTAGTTGACAGTCGGGTGAGTGAGGTTAACTGCGCCGGTCAGGCCCAGGAGCAGATTACGGTTGATCATCACACCACCGTAACCGCCGATGAGAGCACCGGTCTTTCCCTGTACGGTGCTGATCTTGACCTCAGGCGCCCATATAGGGGTGTAATTGACATCGGGACCCAGGAGCGTCCGCTCCTGGTTGGTCTCCTGTGCAGAGACAGATGTTGATACTGAGAACAGCATCATCGTGAGCATCACTGCGCATGCCAGCCGGCTGGTGCGCTTTTCGTTCTTTACTTCTTTTGTTTTCATGACATTAAGTTTATTGATTGGTGATTTGAATTGAGGTTTCATTCCGAACAGTACCCGGGTCACATTGAATGGCCTTACAAGGAACCAGTAGACTGACACGATAAGGATGAGTGAGGAGATCATTACAAGGCTCACCTTCCACACTACCGGGATGGAAAGGTTCACAACCAGGTATCCCGTGATGACGAGAGCCGGCTGATGGAGGAGATAGAAGGGGTAGATGGCTTCGTTGGCGGTTTTCCTGAACGATGAGTTGCGGTCGAGGTACTTCCTCCCGTATCCTGTGACTGCGACAGCGCATGTCCAGCTCATCGCGAGGGCTGCCACGTCATAGATAATCTCCGCAGTCCTGGCTTCGCCGGCACGGTCCCGTACCAGCAGCATCACAGCAATCATGATGACTGTCTCGGCCAGGTAGAGCCTCCTGTACCTCGTCATCGCCCCTGTGATACTCTTTACAGGAAGCAGAATGAATCCTGCCAGGAAGAATATGAGGTAGGCTGTAAGTGTTGCCCAGTCGTCAAAGAGGGCATGTGTCTCCTGTTCAAAGTAATTTCGGAGGATTATCTGCGAGATCAGCAGCGGGATGATGACCGTATTCAGTCCGAACGGCTTTGTGAAGAGGTGCTCCATGTTTCCGACGATTGCCATGAACCTGCTGCTGCGAAGCATATTGAGGAAGGGTGTGATAATGAGGGCTATGACAAAGAGGTAGGCGATGAACCAGAGGTGATGCCAGCTGAAGTTTCCCTCCGGGTAGATACCCTCGAACATATGAGGATAGTAGGCAAGGAGCGAGGGATAGAGGTCTATCTTCTCGATATAGACCTGCACCGGCACGAGGATGAAGATGCCTGCTGTAAGAGGCAC
Organism: uncultured Rikenella sp.; assembly: GCA_964455705.1. Taxonomy (GTDB): domain Bacteria; phylum Bacteroidota; class Bacteroidia; order Bacteroidales; family VadinHA17; genus SR-FBR-E99. Next base: position 2,106 of record CAYVYM010000070.1, on the reverse strand, counting down.
CAGGAGTCGCCTTGCGCGCTCAAGAAGATACCGGCCGGGCGACAGGTTTTTGAGTGCATACCAGGTGCCTGCCCCGGAGATCATGAACAGCAGCGGCATACGCCAGTAATGAAGGAATATCATGACCTCCTTCAGCAGGCCACCATATAGTCTGTCGTTCTTGACATGCCAGCCCCATGTGTTGAAGATCATTCCAACGTGATACAGGTATACACTTATTATAAGAAGGATTCTCAGCCAGTCTATGTAGTACTGCCGGTCGGGTCGTGTCTGAAATTCGTTTGTCATTGCTGCCGTGTTTGGTTTTCACGGCAAACATATACTGACACCTCTCCCGGGAACGACTCAGCCTATCGGAACGATGTGCGCGCCTATAGGGACAAACGGAATCCGTTCATCGGCGGCAATGTAATAAACAGATATACAGTGTGATGCGATTATTCAGCCGATTTCCTGTATTCAGATGGAGTTTTGGAGGAATATTTTTTAAAGGCAGAATTAAAGGAGGATTTTGAGTTGTAACCGACCAGTTCGGCGAGCTCCTCGACTGTAATTTTTCCCTGCGTATCCTGCCTGATGAGCTTCTTTGCATGCTCAACACGGTAAAAGGCAAGCATCTCGAAGAAGTTCCTGTTCAGTTTTTCATTTATGACCTGTGAGACATGATGAGGCGACTCATTTATCTGTCGCGCCAGGCCGGCCAGGGACGCCAGGTTATTCGTGAAATAGCTGCCCTGCTCCATCTCCTTTTTGATCTTCTTAAGGATCAGTTCCTTGTTCTCATCCGAGAGGGATGACTTGCGGTATTTCACTGCCGGAAAGAACAGGAAGGAGGAGGGGGAGTCGAAGTAGTCGGACCGGTTGAGAATCTGCCATGTTGTGGCATAGATCATGAATGAAACATACGAGGCAACCAGGTAACCGCCGACGTCACTCCTCATGCCGAACCATATCCTGGTGATAATCATTATTGAGATCAGTATAATGATGTGTATCACCGAGTTGCGCAGCACCCTGAGAACTGTGTTTTCTGTTCTGAAGAAGGATTCGCCAGAGGACCTGAACTTCATCACAACCGCCCTGACCGACATGAAGATGTATACAACCAGTTGCAGGAGCATGAGGTGGTTGACGTATACCCTTATGCCCAGGGGATCATCGGATATGGCGTCTTCCCAGGGCAGGTAGCCCCAGTCGGGGTGCTTGGTCTGAATGTATGAGTTGTACTTGTTCGCGTCAGGCTGTACAAAAGCGAAGATCATGTAGATGGTCCAGAAGAAGAAGGGGATGAAGTGTATCCAGGTTTTTCTTTTTGCATCGGGATTGAGGCTGGTCCATATATAGAAGTAGAACAGCGGGGCGAAGGCGAAATTGAGTGACTCGCTGTAGTTTGTCAGCCAGAGTGCACGGACGATGACGCCGGTGTTATTGAGCCACTCCTCGAAGATTGCCAGTGACATCGTAATGAGCAGTAATCCCTGGTAGAGGTTGGCTTTCCTGTTTCCTCCGGAGTTCTTTATGAAGAACCACGAAAGGAGGAGGCCCTGGAATACACCAAGGAAGATGATGACGTCAAATATTCCGATGTGGATGTCTGTTCTCATTGTGTGAGTACCGCACTCAACAAGGAGCACTAAAGGTAAATAAAATCGATTAATCAAAAGGCATACAGGGTATAATCTGCCAGGTCACTTCCCTGAGTTCTTTCATGGATTCTTTACTCGTATTTAATTATTAATCTTAGACTGTTACGCAAAGAAAAACCACGACAATGCACTGGCAATTCGAAGCCTGCTGCATTGATCCTGAGAAGAAATTGGACCGCATAATATGCGGAGAAAGCTCTAATAATCTCCGCAGGTAATCGGATATCTGACCCGGATTATGCTTTCCTGGAGAGGTAATAGAACACGTCAGCAACCCGGGATTCATCCGGCAGGTTGCTATCTTCAGTGTCTTCCAGCCTGAATCCGAGTCGCTCAAACAGTTTTACTGACGGGATGTTCGCCGGGTGTATGGAGGCTGTTAATCTGTGTTTGTCAAGTGAGTGGAAAAGATAACTGATGACTTCACTCAGCGCCTCCTTTGCGTAACCATTTCCCTGGT
>CAYVYM010000069.1:3939-5488 GCA_964455705.1 uncultured Rikenella sp. | reverse complement strand
TAAATTGAATCGTAGACTGAATGCAATCCAGTCTTCTATGGCCATCTTCAAATTCTCATGGTGGTTCCTTGGCATAATGGTTATCTATGTAGTCCTGCTGCTGGTAGGGCTGGAAATATCATATGTTTATCCACTCATCATAATAACGGCAGGAGGCTACATACTTGAAGTGGCCCGGATGAAGAAAGTCTGGCCTGACCCGGTGCATATCACCCGCAATACCACCACATGCATTGACTGCGGTCTCTGTTCGGTGGAATGCCCGCAGGGAATAGATGTGGCGTCAATGGAGAAGGTGACACATACAGACTGTACACTGTGCGGCGACTGTCTCCACGTTTGCCCTGAGAAAGACACCCTTCAGATAAATAAGAAGAATATGAAGTGGCTTCCGGCTGCGGTGCTTGGAGCTCTCATTGTCCTCGGCATTACTGCGGGAACCCTGTTTGAGCTTCCTACCATCGACCAGAAATGGGGCACACCTGAACAGATAAAGAGCGCAGATCTCTTTGAAATGTCAGGACTGAAGAACATCAAGTGTTTCGGCAGCTCAACGGCCTTCGCCAACCAGATGAGAAAAGTTGAAGGCATTTACGGCGTCTCGACATATGTAGCAAGTCATTCGGTACATATACTCTATGACACCACCCGCTACAACGATGAGAAACTGCAGGAGCTGTTGTTCGTGCCTGTAAAGCGTATCATTGAGCCTGTCTCAAAAGATGTTGACTCGGTGGTTTACTATAACCTCACTATCGACAAGTTCTTTGATCCGCTTGATGCCACCTACCTCCAGCATCTGCTTAACCAGAAGACCGATGCCTGCGGCTTTCAGTCAGACTTCGCATGCCCGGTGATAGTGCGAATTTACTTCCCGGCAGGAAAGGAACCATCAATGGAGGATCTTGTTGCAGCCATTGAATCAAAGAGCCTCACATTCACCGCAAATGATAACGAATTTTATGTGAAACTCCCTTACAAAGTCATCACCTTTGATGAGCAGCCGGTGACCCTCTCAAAGGCAGAATATGTTACTGCCATGTTCATCCCAACCAATTCACGATTCAACGGATTCTCCGGCTTTACCGATGAAGTTGTTTCACAATATATTGTGAAAATGGGGCCAAATGCATTGCTGAAGGCACGGTATACCTATCTGGTAAGTCATCTCTCGAATGACAAGGGTGTAATTGCGTTTGAGACAATGTTGGACTCACTTGGAACTGAGCTGGGGGTTATCCATTTCGTTGACACGGTCACGGTTCCGGAAAACATCTTTGCGGCCGTAAACAGGGATACGCTACTTTTCCATTACTCAGACGGCCGCACGGGCAAGCTGGCCAACCCGTTCAAATTTCCCGATTACGGCGTCATAAAATAAGAATTAACTGACAAAAATTAACTGTCAACCATAAATTGAAAAAAACTCACTACCGCTAACCGCTAACCGCCATATGTACGCAATTGAGTGCAAAAACCTCACCCATTATTACGGAAAGAAGCTGGTCTATGAGAACCTGAGCTTCAATGTCGAAGAGGGCAAGATCCT
>CAYVYM010000069.1:0-3929 GCA_964455705.1 uncultured Rikenella sp. | reverse complement strand
GACTTCAGTGATGCCGTGTTCGTTCAGCCGCGTCTTGGTCTCCTCGGCAAGAACGGGACAGGCAAATCAACCACTATTAATACCCTTAACGGGTTTCTCCAGCCATATTCCGGTGAGTGCCTTATCTACGGAGAGAATACTCAGACGCTCACCCCGGAGTTAAAGAGAAGGATAGGATTCCTGATCGAAGGACATGTGCAGTATTCATTCATGAATATTCACCAGATCGAAAAATTCTATTCCGGCTTCTACCCTGGATGGAACAGCACCCCTTACTGGGAGCTGATGTCAAAGCTGAAGGTCACCCCGAAGCAGAAGATCTCAACCATGTCATGCGGACAACGTTCACAGGTGGCACTGGGTCTGATCCTTGCACAGGATCCTGACCTTCTCATCCTTGACGACTTCTCGATGGGACTTGATCCGGGTTACAGGAGACTGTTCATAGACTATATGCGCGAGTACGCCAAGGCCGAACACAAGACCGTTTTCGTCACTTCCCATATCATTCAGGATATGGAGAGACTGATAGATGACGTCATGATCATGGATTACAACAAAATCCTTGCACAGCAGCCCGTTGAACAGTTCATGAGCACCTTCAGGCAGTTCAACATCACCCTCGCATTACCCGGACAGGAGGTTGACCTGGATGGAATCGCCGTCAATATCGAAAAGGTTAAGGACAAGATAGAGTTCTATACCTACTCAACCGAGAACGAAGTCAGGAGCTACCTCAAGTCTAAGGACATAGACTTCACTTCATTTGAAGAGAATAAGATGTCGCTGGAGGATGCCTTTATAGGGCTGACACGGAAATATTAACAATGAACCTTATCTCAATGGTGAAATCAATTTTATATAAAGAGTGGATAAAGATCAGGCTGATAGTCCTGATAGCCCTTGGCCTCAGCCTCATGGCCCTAATCAACATATTCCTCAAGGTGCGGCATGACATATTGTTCGTAGATGCAGCAAACTACTGGTATTCATTTCTTTTCAGAGGCTCTACCTACTTTGGGATACTCAAGTTCCTGCCATTCGTTACTGGCCTGGCGGTAGCCATAGCGCAATACTTCCCGGAGACAGTCAATAAGAGGATAAAACTAACCTTTCATCTCCCTGTTTCTGAGAACGGTGTACTTTTAAGTATGCATTCTTTCGGTGCGTTGGTACTGGTGGCTCTCTTTCTGGTTGTGCTGGGACTCTTCACGGCAGGGAGCGCGATCTTCTTTCCTTCAAACATAATCAATGCTTCTCTGCTTACCATGCTGCCCTGGTTCCTCGGAGGCCTGGCAACGTATTTCCTGGTTGCGCTGATACTCCTGGAGCCGGTGTGGCTCTTCAGGGGCCTCTATACGGCAATAGCAGCAGGATTTGTCACAATATTCTTTACAGGGGCATCTATCGGTGCATTCAGTCCGGTGCTTCTGCCACTGGCACTCATTACCCTGGTTTTGAGCAGTGTTGTTTTATTTTCAGGTTACAGGTTCAGGAAAGGAGAGATGTAAGATGATAAAGTTCAGCAGATATATACTTGTAGCTACAGGCATCCTCGTCTCATCAATAGTGCTGCCTTCGTTGTTCTGGACAATCTTTGAAAAGGTGCCCAGGTCACCCAATATTTTTTACAGCTGCATGACTGACGACTTTATAGTTGTTGATGGCAGCACAAAAAAAGACCCTTCAGGCAAGGAATATACAACGGATGAATATGAACAGGTCCTTCCTTTCATGTTCTTCAGACAACTTATGGCTGACGGCACAATGCCCGACTCCATCGAAGGAGTGAAGATGGAGACCCCGTCTATCAGCAGGGCTTCATCATTCTATCGGTACACCCCGAGAAAACAGGATTCTCCGGTGCCAACGCTATGGCCTATGCTGGAATCACATAGCGGAAAGGTGAACCTGGCTATGTCCGAAGACTATTTTCGCATAGAAAAAAGAATGGAATTCATCATTGCACGGACCAATGAGATCAATGAAGAAAAAAGCAGGCTCTTTACTGAAGCGCTGACGGCCGCGGGATTTGTTTTCCCAGCAGATATCATTGCAGGCCTGCCCACTACAAGGAAGTCATGCGACGAGGGCTACTTCATTACTGACAATGAAGAATCACTCTTCCATGTAAAAATGGTTAAGGGTGAGCCCTATGTAACCAGAATAGAGACACCAGAAGATCTGGATATTGTTTATATTGAAGCCGTTGACCTCAGGAGTAAAGAGTATTACTGCTATGTTTTTACCAGGAATCAGGGTGTCTTTGTGGTAATGGATGAGGTTTATGACCTTCAGCGGCTGCCCGTTGACGGTTTTGACCCGGCATCCCATATGTTCAGACTGACTGCTGACCTTTTCAACAAGACCATAACTGTTATGGGCGATAACTGGTACGAAGCAATAGCAGTAGATGACATGTATAATGTTGTCGCCACACATGGCGAACAATGGGAGCCTCTTCATGAGAGACCGGATGGGAAGATGTTCGCCTCACTTTTCCCGTTCGAGATAAGAATGAAGGATGACAGTTCATCCTTTGTGAGGTTCTACTTCAAGCAATCGCCCGGTGTCAGGTGGCTGATCGTCAACCTTATTGCCCTGATAGTGGCAGTAATGCTTATAATGAGGCGCGGATGGCCACTGAGATCAAATATCCCGGACCTCCTTATTACTGCTGTGACAGGAGTTTATGGGCTTATTGCCACACAGTTCTTCCCGAACAAATTCAGTAAAGTGAAGCCACCAAACAAAAAGTGAAGTCTTGAAAAAGTTTCTTTCCATATTATTGGTATTGCTTTTCGTCGGTCTGGCGCTCTCAGGCCAGACGCGCCCCTCTATGCAGGGGAAAGTAGTCTGCCGCACCACCGGAGAGCCGGTGATGATGGCTACCGTGGTTGTGAAGGAGCTTAACATCTGGGCTACCACGACTGACGCCGGCGATTTTGTGCTGCGTAATGTACCTGCCGGAACCTATACGCTGGTGGTATCATGTCTGGGATATATACAACATGAGCTGACGGTGACCTTCCCGGTCAGGGAGGAGAGAGTGACGGTCTTGATCGATGAGGCCACACTGGCCATTGAAGATGTTGTGGTAACGGCGAAAGAAGGGAGGCGCATCGCTTCCGGCTCTGTGATTGAGCAGTCAGCCATACAGCACGTACAACCCACCGACCTTTCAGACGTGCTTCAGTTACTGCCCGGACAGACAGCACTCAACCCTGACCTGTCAAGACCCAAGCAGCTGACAGTAAGGGAGATCATAAGAAAGGACGGCTATATAGGTGACAACATGGCAAGCCTTGGGACCCTCCTGATAGTGGATGGGGCTCCGGTATCAAATGATGCCAACATGCAATTTCTCAATACCACCACCACATCTACCGGAGTGACGGCAAGCTTCGGAACTACAGCCTCGGGAGGAACCGATGTGCGGCAAATATCTGTCGATAATATTGAGACTATTGAAGTAGTCAGAGGGATAGCAGGTGCGGAGAACGGTGACATGCTTAGCGGAGCCGTAAAGGTGACAATGAAAAAGGGAAAGACGCCTTTTACCGCTAAAATAAAGACCGATCCTGGTATTAAGCAATTTTATGCAGGCAAGGGATTGTCCCTGGGCGACAAGGCCGGGACGCTTAATCTAGATTTTGATTACACCCGGTCATTCGATGACATAAGGGTGAAATATCAGACATTCAACAGGCTCAATGGCGGGATCATCTATAACAACACTCTTTTCCGGGAAACAAAACCCCTTACCCTCAGTCTTTCTACAAGGGCTTCCCACACCTTGGATGTCAATAAGAGAGATCCGGATATGCTTGATATTGAAGACTACGAGTCGAGGGAGCAGGGGCTCTCAATGAACCTTAACGCCAAATGGGCCCTGAACTCCGCAGTGCTGACAAACCTCAACCTCATGG
>CAYVYM010000068.1:0-5712 GCA_964455705.1 uncultured Rikenella sp. | reverse complement strand
CCTTTTTCCATTTGATGGTGCAGCCGACTGCCCTTGTGCCAGCCACAGCAACATTTTCGCCCTTAAGGAGGCTGTTGAGTGCATCCTCGGCATACTTCTTATCAGCTGCAGATGCATTATCTGAATTATTGTCAATGGCGCCAACATAATCAACCACCAGCTTGCCGTCCTTCCATGACAGGATATAGATGTGAGGCGTGTTGGTAGCTCCGTATTTGCGGGCTGTCTCCTGGGTCTCGTCAAAGAGGTATTCAAATTTGTAATTGAGTTTTGCAGCGGTTTCCTTCATCTTCTCGAAAGAGTCGCCCGGAGAAACAGCCGGATCATTCGGATTTATTGCAATCACAGGGTAACCTTTCGGAGCATACTTTGCATGCAACTCCTGGAGCCTCTGGTCATACTTCTTCACTACCGGGCAGGTGTTGCACCAGAAGGCAACGATGAATCCATCAGCATCCTTATAGTCTGAGAGGGATACTGTCTCACCCTTCAGGTTCTTCAGTTTGAAATCGGATGCAATGTCGCCCGCCTTGTACTGCGACTGTGCGTTCAGGAGGCCGGTCATCATCAGGACCGCCAGTGAAATATACATGTACTTCTTCATAACTTGTTGATTTTAAATAATTAGAAACTATTTGTATTTGGTTATCTGATCTCTCAGTTCTTGTTCGGTGACCTCGGAGGGGTGGAAATATTTTTTCTTCCCGGCATTGTTAAAGAAGAGTGTAACAGGAATATTCCCCTGCCAGCTGCTGTCAACCTTCTCAATCCAGCTGTTATAGTCAATGTCAGTCATGACCCTGACATCAGCAGTAATTTTATTCTTCTTAAGGAATGGAATGAGCCTGGTCTCTATCTGGCTCGGGAAATCGAGGCTTATCAGAATGAATTTTACTCCTTTGCCCTCGTACTCTTTCGACAGCTTTTCAAAGTATGGCAGCTCGGTAACGCACGGCGGACACCATGTGGCCCAGAAGTTGACTACATGCAGTACATTCTCCGGGCTGGCAATTATCCTCTCCAGCTCCGGAACGCCTATCTTTTCAATCTCCTGCGCCGGTGACGATGCTGTGAAAAATGTCAGCAATACGGTCAACGCAATAAATTTGCTCATCCCTTTAGCAATGTTCAATTATAAAATAAACACCTTCCGGGATGAGATGTTCACTACTTACCCTGTTAATTAGGAGGTTGTCGGAAAAAGAGGCCGGATACTCTGTTATAATAACCGGCAGGCAGGGAACACTTCGCTGCAATTAAAAAGATATTGGCACTGCGGTTGTATCTATCGCGATTGGAGCTTTTTCAGATTCATGTCCCACTGCGAGTCCAGGGTTAAAAAACCTTAATGCGATTGCCGGAGCTGAGCGAAGGAGCAAAAAAGATTTACCTTTAACGAAACATTTTCGTCCCCTATGAGAAAACTGACCCTAACCGTGCTCCTGATTGCTGCCGCAGCCATAACAGGAGAGCTGTGGTCATGCACCACATTCCTTATGTCAGGCAAATACACTCCTGACGGCAGACCTATCCTCTACAAACACCGTGATACAGGCACGCTCGATAATGCCCTGGTCTTCTTCACAGACGGCAAATACCAGTATATAGGGCTGGTCGACTCGAAAGACACATGGAAGCAGGAGGTGTGGGGCGGATTTAACTCCGCCGGCTTTGCCATCATGAACTCGGCTGCATATAACAATAACAGCGGTGACACCACAAAATTTGCCGACCAGGAGGGTGTGGTGATGAAACAGGCGCTGATGAGCTGTGCCACTCTGGCCGACTTTGAGAAGATGCTCACCAGCATGCCGAAGCCCCTGGGAGTGGATGCCAACTTCGGTGTGATCGATGCGCAGGGCGGCGCCGCTTATTATGAGACGGGTAATTTCGGTTTTATAAAGATTGATGCCAATGACCCGGCGCTGGCTCCCTACGGACTGCTGATACGCACCAACCACTCATTCACAGGTAAGGTTGACGTCGGAGGAGGGTATATCAGGTTTGCTGCTGCCACCGAAGCACTGAACATGGCACTGGCGCAGAAGAGACTCGACCCGCAGTACCTGATCAACAGCATCTCCCGTAACCTGAAACACTCGCTTACGGGTGTCAACCTCAGGGCTGACCTCCCTGCTGACGCTTCCACAGCCACCTTCAGGAACTTCGATGATTTTATCCCCCGCACCTCCTCGGCATCAGTGATGATGGTGGTGGGAGCTGCACAGGGTGAAGACCCTGACAACGCCATGATGTGGACACTGACAGGCTTCCCGCTTACAGCAATAGCTGTTCCCGTATGGGTCAGCGCCGGGAAGAACCTGCCACGGGTGGTGACCATGAAGGAGAACATGCATGCCCCGCTATGCGATGCGGCGATGACGCTCAAGCGCCAGCTCTTCCCCATCACCCGGGGCTCCGGAGGGAAATACATGAACGTTGCCCTGTTGCTCAACGAGGAGGAGACAGGATTTCTTCAGAAACTTGAACCGGCTGAGGATGTGATCTTCGCCAAGACCAGGGAGGTGATGGTCCAAATGCCCGGCAAGGGAAAACCGCAGAAGGAGAAGATCCTAGAGCATTATAAATGGCTTGACGGCTATATAATGCAGTCATATAATGATTTGTTCGGAGTTGAAATAAAATAAAATTTCAAGTAAATGAGAATGATACTATTATCTGCAGCCAGGGGCATTATGCTTCTTGCTGTCGCCCTGCTCCTTATACCCGGGTCTGCCTCAGCCACTGAGAAGTACAGTGACCCGGCCGGGGTGAACAAACGGATTGAGCAGCTCCGTCAGAGCTCTCCTTCAATGGTGAAGGTGCATAAGATGGCCGTCACACCCGGAGGCCTGGAGATGCTGATGATTGAGATCGGCAAAGCCGGCAAAGCCGTACCGGCAGTGCTGGTCACCGCCAACATGACGGGGATCACCCCGCTCGCCACCGAGGCGGCACTGTCACTGGCCTCGCGCATTGCATCGGATGCAGCACTCGCGGTCAGCCATACCTGGTACATAATACCAATGGGCAACCCGGATGCCTATTCGCGCTACTTCATGAAACCGCTCTGGTCAGACCCCGGAAACGCAACGCCCTTCAATGACGATGCCGATGATCAGACCGATGAGGACGGATATAATGACCTCAACGGTGACGGTCTTATAACCCAGATGAGGGTGAAGGCTCATGACGGCACATGGGTACCGGTTGAGGGCGAGCCCCGGCTGATGCGCAGGGCCGACGCAGCAAAAGGCGAAAAGGGTATTTATAAACTTTATTCCGAAGGCATCGATGACGACGGTGACGGACAATATAACGAGGATGGCCCGGGAGGTACCAATGTCAATATCAACTTCCCCCACCTCTTTAAAAGCTTCGGTAAACGAAGCGGACTCTATCCCGGCTCGGCACCCGAGTCGGAAGCACTGCTGAAATTCGCTTTCGCCCATCCCGAGATAGCCATGGTGCTGTCATTCGGTTCAACCAACTATCTCCTTGCGCCTCCGCAGGGCGGCAGGAAAGGCTCGCTGGATACAGAAAACATAAGGATCCCCAGGGAAATAGGAACAGCTATGGGGATAGATGTCTCCCGGACCTACACCATGGCTGAGATCATCGAGATGGTGCAGCCGATGCTGCCGCCGGGCATGACGGCTGACGAGAGTATGATCGCCAGCTTCCTGGGACTGGGAGCCGTGGTCAACCCCATGCAGGAGGACCTTGCATTCTACAATGAGATTTCATCGGATTACAAGGAGTACCTCAAGAAGAAAGGGCTGACTGAAGAGCGCTTTGACCCTGCACAGCCTGATGACGGGTCGTTCGAACTGTGGTCATATTACCACCTGGGACTGCCTGTCTTCACGATGGATCTGTGGGGACTGCCCAAACCAAAGGAGGAGAAGAAGGAGAGCAGCGCCATCACTACTGAGTCTCTCGAAAAGATGTCTTCAGAAGAATTTCTGGCCCTGGGAGAGGAGAAGATTGCTGCTTTCCTGAAGGAGAGTGGCGCCCCTGCACAGTACAGCGCTAAGATGGTGATGGGAATTGTCAGCGGAGGACAGATGAAGCCGGCACAGATGGCGGCCATGATGAAACAGATGCCTGCTCCTGAGAAGGATGAGAAGAAGGGTGACCCGAAGGAGACCGCACTCCTTGCCTTCTCAGACAAACATCTGGAAGGAAAGGGATTCGTACCCTGGACCCCGTACAAGCATCCGACACTGGGTGATGTGGAGATAGGAGGGTTCGCACCTTTCGCTGATAACACACCCCCGGTTACAATGGTCGATTCGCTTCTTGACCTTCACCTGCCCTATGTGTTCGAACTGGTGAAACGACTGCCGAAACTGGCAATTGCCGAGGTCAGGGTGACAGAAAAGGGAGGTAGCGTATACCAGATAGAGGCATGGGTGACGAATGAAAAATATCTTCCGTACCCTACAGCAATGGGTAAGAGAAACAAGATCCCCGCACCGGCAATCATGACGCTTGAGGGAGACGGCGTCGAGATCCTCTCGGGAAAAAAGAGGACTCCCGTCATTGAGTTGGGCGGAATGAAATCAGCCAGGTACATGTGGCTCGTCAGGTCTCCGAAAAAAGGAACCATGACAATCAGGCTTGAATCAAAACAGGCCGGGAATGATTCAAAACAGATAACTATCGGAGGTAAGCCATGAGAGGAAAAAGATCATTCATGACCGCGGCATTGACGGCATTGGCCATCATGCTCATACAGGCACAGGAGGTAAAGGTGCCACTGAGATTCGACTTTTACTACAGTTACGAAAAGGTTGTTGAAGCCCTGAAGGCACTGAACGCGGCATACCCTGAGCTCACAAAGCTTGACCAGGTTGGGAAGAGTGAAGAGGGGAGAGTCATCTGGGCCCTTACAATCAATAACCCGAAGACAGGCGAGCCACTCTCAAAGCCAGGCGTATACGTTGACGGAAACATACACGGCAACGAGATACAGGCCGGTGAGGTATGCCTCTACCTGGCGAACAGGCTGCTGACGAACTACGGCAAGCTGAAGGATATAACCGGGGTGGTTGACCGTAACGTCTACTATATCATACCTGTAGTCAACGTCGACGGCAGGGTGCATTTCTTTGAGGATGGCAATACCCCAAGTACCAACCGCGGACTGCGGATCCCCGTTGATGATGATCGCGACGGTCTTTATGACGAGGACGGTCCGGATGATCTCGACGGTGACGGGCATATAACAACAATGAGGATAAGGGATACCCTTGGCAGGCTCAGGACTGACCCGGCTGACAGCAGGCTTATGATTGCTGTAAAGCCCGGGGAGAAGGGCGAATGGACCAGGCTGGGGCAGGAGGGAATCGACAATGACGGTGACGGCCTGGTGAATGAGGACAGCGAGGGGTATGTAGACGGCAACCGCAACTGGGGATATAACTGGCAGCCTCCTTATGTACAGAGGGGGGCAGGAAATTATCCCTTCGAGGGCACCGGAATTAAGGCCATTGCCGAATGGATGCTGGCACGACCGAACATCATAATGGTGTTCGCCTTCCACAATAACGGGGGGATGTACCTCAGGGGGCCCTCGTTCAAGGCTGCCGGAGAGCTGCCTCAGGGAGACATTGCAGTATATGATTATCTTGGTAAGAACATTGAAAAGATCGCTCCCGGGTATGAATACCTGATAAGCTGGAAGGACCTCTATTCGACCTATGGAGA
>CAYVYM010000067.1:0-5831 GCA_964455705.1 uncultured Rikenella sp. | reverse complement strand
TAGAGATATTTCTTTGAGAATATCCACTCCTCATCAACGCTCTGGTCGACGTACATGCGGTTGATCTGTATCGGTTTTCCCCAGCTGTCGCGTGCCATTTCGGAGTTGACTCCTTTCCATACCTTATGCTGGTAGAGACGTTTTCCTATGTCTGTCCCGTATTTATTTACAAGCATCTCATACCTCTCTTCAGGGGTATAATACTCCTGCTCCCCTGCCTGCTGAGCCTGCTGCTGCTGTGGCTGCCATGCCAGAGGCTGATCTTCTGCCACTGCCCGTGCCGGTGCAGCGTTGAGCACCCGTTTGGCTGCCTCAAGCCTGTCAGACTTGACGAAACCCTCAGCGCCATCAAAAAATACCCTTGTGAAAACCGAATCAGGCGTCACAACCTCTACCGTGCTGCCGTCGGGGATGAGGGTAATGACCGAGGTAAGATCATCCTTGTCGCCGAAGAGCCTGACGGCTCCTTTGGTGGTTGCTCTCGGCAGATCCTGTGCAATTACTATGATGCCCATAAACAATACGAGCATTGAAGCTATCATTTTCTTCATGGCGTTGTGTTATTTATACTTGGTTATGATCAAAAACCGTACCACCATCATTTTTTCCGGATGATCATCAGTCCGTCTCTCAGCGGCAGCACGATTTTTTCAACACGGTGATCTTTACGGACTTTCTCATTGAACATCACGACTCCCTTTGTCTGCGGGTCTTTCAGTGCCTCCCCGCTTTCGATCTTGCCGCCCCACAAGACATTATCGGCAATAATGAATCCTCCCTTACGCACTTTGGTAAATACGAGGTCATAATATTCACTGTACTCACGCTTATCGCCGTCAATGAATACCAGGTCGAAGGTGTAGTCCAGGACAGGTATCACCTCCTGGGCTCTGCCGGTATGAAGTGTCACTCTGTCAGCCACACCTGCCAGGGCGAAATAATGTGTGCTCATCTCGTTGAGCTCGTCGTTCATCTCAATGGTGTGCAGTTGCCCGCCGGTCTTCAGTCCCCGGGCCAGACATATGGCGGAGTATCCTGTGTAGGTACCAATCTCCAGGATCCGGGAGGGGTGGATCATATGTGAGAGCATCTCCAGGAACTTTCCCTGGATATGTCCCGAGACCATGTTCGGGTTGACCACATAAAGGTGTGTCTGTCGGTAGAGCTCCTCAAGCACCTTATCTTCAGGAGTGCTGTGCTCCCTGATGTACCTGTCAAGATCTTTCTCCATCCTGCCTGTATATTAAGGTTGAAAGCGACGATTTGTCGAAGACTATGCCGGCTGTCTCAGAGAGCTCAGCGGCGGTCACTGCATCGATTTTCCGGAAGATCTCCTCCATGGTGTCGATGCGGTCAAATATCAGCAGGCTCTTGCCCAGGCTGAGCATGAGGCTCTCATGGTTCTCGTATGCCCTTGCGAGATAGCCCTTTATCTGGTTCTTCGCCCTGGTAAGCTGCAGGGTGCCCAGGGGCTGGTGCCTGAGTCTGTCAAGCTCAGTGTGAGTGAGCGAGATGCTCTTCGCCAGGTTCCGGTTGTCTGTGCCGAAGTATATTGTTACAAGCCCGGTGTCGGTATAAGGATTGTAGACCGACTCAACATTGTATGCATATCCTCGTTTTTCGCGGAGTGAGAGGTTTAGGCGCGAGTTCATCCCCTGTCCGCCCAGGATGTTGTTGAGCATGAAGAGTCCCATCCGGCGGCTGTTGTGAAGGTCGTAGGCAATGTTTCCAATGATGCAATGGTTCTGAAAGGTATCCATCTTCTTTTCGGCTGAAACAGGTGTGTATATGTACTCCAGCCTTTTCCTTTTTGCGCCGTTCCCGGGCTTGATCCGGCTGAAATGCCTTTCGAAAAGGGTTATTATGCTTTTAGGGCTGATGGCGCCAACAGAGCAGAAGACCATCTGCGAGGTGGAATAATTTCTTTTTATGAATGACCGGATGGAGTCCGATGAGATTGACCTTACTGTGCCAGGGGTGCCGAGGATGTTCCTGCCTATGGGCTGGTCAGGGAAAACCAGTTCCTCGAACTCGTCAAATATATATTCTGCCGGGTTATCGAGGTAGGAGTTTATCTCCTCTGTCACAACCTCCTTTTCCTTTTCGATCTCGGCAGGAGGGAATGTGGAAGAGAAGAGGAGGTCGGCCAGCAGCTCTGTGGCGCGCGGGTAGTGTTCTTTGAGGAAGGAGGCATGGATGGCTGTCTCCTCCTTGGTGGTATAGGCATTCAGTTCGCCTCCCACGTCTTCGAGGCGGCTAAGTATATGGTATGACTTCCGGTGAGTTGTTCCCTTGAAGAGCATATGTTCAATGAAGTGAGCTGTGCCGTGTTCTTCGGGAAGCTCATCGCGTGAGCCCGCATTGATAATGATACCGCAGTGCGCCACCTCGCTGTTAGTATGGCCATGCACCATTCTGATGCCGTTGGGGAGGGTGTGAAAGGTAAGGTCCATGCCTGTTTTCAAGAATGGACAAAGATAGCAATGAAATCAGGTGGTTGGAGCTTTCTATAAAGTGAAAGGATGGTGTTGCATGAAAAAGAAAAAGGCAGTATATTTGCGCACCGAAATGGTACCATAGCTCAGTTGGTAGAGCAACGGACTGAAAATCCGTGTGTCCCCGGTTCGATTCCTGGTGGTACCACAAACCCCGCTGATTCCCAGCCACTTACAGCTGCCGGGGACCAAATTGGGGACTAAAAGGGACCTTTACTGGTCAGAAACCGCATGTTTTTCGTGCGGTCTTTTTTTATCACGTCAACTTCTTTTACTATATCCTCCCCACACTCGTTACTAACAAACAGTTTACCCTGCCATTTCCCGTAATGAATGAACAGGAATTTCTTTTCTCGCTCAATATATGCAATCTCTGTTGACCTATTTTGGTATTCCCTCCGGGTGACTTCCAGAGTCAAGCCGTCACTGATCACTACTTTCCCGGCAAATGTAAAGCATCCTTCGTGATCAAAAAACGGATAGGATCTCTCAAGTCCCTCTCGGATCACCTTATATAAGCTGTCATTTGAAGCCAAAAGCTGAGCCTTCCCTGTAGTGTCAATTTCGATGTGGACCCTCTGGACTATGCGCTCAATCTGCTTTGGCTTGATCTTCAGAAGCCTGATCAGGCTGTCCTGCTCAAATGTTATGCTTGCCAACATCTCCCTTTGTGTCAAGGTAAGTCGCATGTAATTATTGACCTCCAATAACAGCTGCTTCTGATTATTGGCCAGCCGTTCGCTTTTCGCACGTTCTCTCAAATAGGCCTGTCTCATTTCATTGCCCCAGACCGCCAGTCCGAATATGAGGAAGATTATTCCTATATATATATACTGTTTCAATTTCAATGTCATAGCTTTTATTTTCAGATCCCAAGTTTGTCTTCCATGAGGCAGACGGAGCAGCGCAGGTAAATTGTCCCACTTTGGTCGTCAAAGACTATTGACCATTTGTGAGGTTGTAGCAGCCTGTATTCTCCGTCTGAGGCAAACGTGGTAAGGCAAATATCACAACCCATACATTCAAAGTTATCCCCCTCCAGAAAGACCGCTTTTGCCCCACACTTGCATCTCAGGACTTTCATCATCCTTTCTTTATTTCAGCGGCTCCGAATTTCTGCATCCGGTGGCTGTAAAGCCAGTCATACACATTGAAACTGGGACAGTTCTTTGCAGCCAGCTGGTTATGTCCTACCACTATGATGTCAGGATGACGAAGAATTGTGCGCTTTATGCTCTGAAGCAGGGTCGCTTCCATCTTGTCGGTGTAATGATCGGAGAATCGGGGAAGACTCCCCTTGCCTCCAGCCAACATGACATGACGGCTGACGGCATTAAAGCCAGCAACACCCCACGTCATCTCATCAGATTCAACAAAGGCGTCGTCATTGTAGGGCGTCAGCAGCTCCCAGTTCCCATTTCGGTGGATCATTTCAGAATATCCCAGTCGATCCCAGCCCCGGCCTTTCATCTCAGCAATGGACTTCCCGTCGATGGACTCTTTCGGTAGCGCCTTCCGGGACTCGTAGGATTTCCCCTTATATTTCACATTGCCGTCAACAAGATCGCAGGGACCCATGTGCCACTGCTCAAGCATGCCTTTGGTCACCTCCATATTCGGAGGCGTGTCGGCGCAATGAATAACATAGTATTTCAGTTTCCTCATGTCAATACTCCTCATTTGTTGGTTTTGTCTCTCCCGGAGCTTCAGGTTCGTGTTGGTGGTTTGCCGCTTCCCTAATCTTATAGTATCCCATTGTGATGCCTTCCAAGAGGCTATTCTTTGCCAGAATAAAAGTGTAAGCCAGTAGCATCAGTGAGATGAAGGCCGGGGTGTCGATAGTCTGAGCAACGTACCGCCAGACAGCAAGGGCTAGAACTATCAGGCCCAGGGCTGTCGTTTTCCAATTTTTGACCCTTTCAATTGTCCCCATTTGCTTTGTATGTTATGCCTTGGATAAGATCTTCGGCTCTACCATGTTTAGCAAGCCCAGAATGTCGAACAGCTTTGACTTAACCAGATCATTATGCTCACGATTCATTACATGAGGGTCCTTGTATAAGATACCAATGAACGCCTCTGCAGAATGGTCTCCGTTTGCTTGCCGTATGAGGAAGAAATAAAGTGAGTTGTAACCATATTTAGTAAGGAAGTCACGCTTCACATTCGGGTCCTTGCACATTGAAAGGTCTGCTTGATGGTAGGTATGGAAGAATAAAAGGAAGTCCATAGCCTCCGGATATCTGGAGCAAAGGATGTCTTTAAATTCCTGCTGGATTGAAGGACTGGCAGCAGAAGGTTTCTCCAGCATAATTGTAAATTTCTTCATCCCACGACCATTGTTCCAGTGTCCGTTATTGTGGAACCGGGCTACAAATACATTGGACGCATGCAGCTTGTCGTTAAGGGTGAACATGATCTCGTCAAGCATCTTATTGTACCGGGCTTCATCTCCCAACGACACGAATTTTTTCCCTACCGCCTCAATCTTTCCCCGGAGAAACATGTAGGTGAAGTATGTCATAAAACCGAGTATGACTATCGACATGGATGAGAGCAAAATGTCTAGCATTTTCATTTTGAGACTTTCGTTACTTTGATTGTGAATATCAGACTGTCTAGTATCTGGGCCGACTCAATGGAGTCCAGCTGCGCTTTTTTTTTAAATCCCTCCTCTATGATGGAAGTTATTTTAACATAGTGCTGGAGTTCTGCATCTTTTCTGGTCCGCAAGTCCTCTTTAATACCGGCATAAACGGATTCCACATAATTGCCTATGAGAACCGTATTGTCATGGACGGCATTCAACTGGCCATCAAAGTCTCGCATCCAGATCATCATACTGTCAAGCTGGTGCTTCACCTGCATCACCACGACATGAGTCTCAACAACCATTGCAGAGTCAGCTGCCTTCTTGGATTCTGCTTTGGAATAGTAAATGGCAACTCCCCAGACGGTGGTCACAATAGTGATCAAAATCGTGATAATTATTTTTGCCGGCCCGGCGTACTGAGTGAGCAGTGAGGTAATTGGTGTTTTCTCTTTCATTTTGTGCATTGTTTCTTTATTAAGTATTGATCGCTGCGACTCTTATTGTGCAGATATATCCAGAGGATGCGATGAAGTAATCTCCATTTGGCTGTCCTGCTCCGCTTGCAAAGTCATCGTGATGCCAAGGGGTAAATGTGTCTATCAGAATCTCACTTCCAATAGCGCCTTCCCTATAGCCCCAAATACTTGCATATACCCGGACTTCGTCCCATGTAGCCAGCCCTTCAAGGTTGTTATAGAACACTGTTCCATTATTGGGGTAGTTGTTAAACCCGACCTCTGCCG
>CAYVYM010000066.1:0-5897 GCA_964455705.1 uncultured Rikenella sp. | reverse complement strand
GAGCTGCCTTTCAAGTTCGAGGCAGGAACAACAAACTTCACGGGAGCAATAGGCATGGCTACCGCACTCGATTACCTCACTGCCTTAGGACGCGAGGCGGTTGCTGAAAGAGAACAAGCCCTCCTTACCAGGGCAACTACCGGATTGTCATCCATCAGCGGCATGCGCATTTACGGAACCGCTCCGCAAAAGGTGTCAGTGATTTCATTCCTTCCGGGAAACATACACCAGTATGACGCAGGTATGATTCTTGACAAGCTGGGTATCGCGGTAAGGACAGGAACACATTGCGCCCAGACGGTGATGGAGCGATACGGGATAAGTGGAACAATAAGGGCCTCGATGGCATTCTACAATACAGAGGAGGAGATCGATGCACTTGTGCAGGGCGTAAGGAAAGTAACAGAAATGTTAGCATGACCTCTGATTATGAACATTAACGAGATACAGGATCAGATCATAGAGGAGTTTTCGCTGTTCGGCGACTGGATGGAGAGGTATGAGTACCTCATCGACCTGGGGAAATCACTTCCTCCTTTCGATGAGACGCACAAGACTCCCGACTTCCTAATTGAGGGGTGTCAGAGCAAGGTATGGCTCTATCCCTCCTTCACTGGCGGGGTAATTACCTTTACGGCGGAGAGTGACGCCCTGATAACTCGTGGCATAGTAGCTCTCCTTGTAAGAGTATTTTCGGGCCGCACCCCCGATGAGATACTGGGCGCCGACATCTATTTCATTGAGCGGATAGGTCTGAGGGAGAACCTCTCTCCCACCCGATCCAACGGACTACTTGCCATGATGAAGCAGATGCGGCTCTATGCACTGGCGTACAAATCTAGACAGGAACAGACATGAACACACAGGAGATACAAACCATTGAATCAAGAATAGTTGAAGTGCTTAAAAGCATTTATGACCCCGAGATACCGGTTAACATTTATGACCTTGGCCTTATCTATGAGGTCAGGGTTGATGAGGAACAGGTGGCGCACATAACAATGACTCTTACCGCCCCTAACTGCCCAATGGCTGATGAACTCGTTGATGAGGTCACCTATAAGGTTGCAGGTATCAGAGGGATAAAGGAGTGTGACCTCAAACTCACCTTCACCCCGCCATGGGACCGCGACATGCTGACCGACGAGGCCAAGCTTGAATTAGGATTACTATAATGATACTGTTTTGACTGATGCACGTAAAATAGCGCTTACATGGAAGGTCCACGATAGCCTTCGGCTGGAAGGCTTTGATATTTCCGGCATCGCCCAGGCGTCACCGCATCACGAAGACAGCCATCATATAAGCGAATGGATTGCTGCCGGCAAAAGCGGCTCAATGAAATTTCTGGAAAGAAATCTCGATAAACGAGGCGATATCACCTCACTGGTTGAGGGGGCAAAATCAGTTATTGTTGCGGGTCTGCGCTACTACAGCAATGAACCCTCCGCCGGTGCCGATAATTACTTTGTCAGTCGTTATGCCCGGGTAAGAGACTACCACCTGGTAATGGAAGAGAAACTTGACCGTGTCCAGAAAATCATTAAGAAGGTGGTGCCGGAAGCATCATGCAAGGTGTTCTGTGATGCAGGCCCTGTTACCGAAAAGGCATGGGCCATACGCGCCGGCTTGGGATGGCGTGGACGACACAGCATGGTCATTAACAAGGATATAGGCTCATTCTTTTTTCTCGGTGAGATTGTTACCACGGCAGAGTTTCTCTATGATGACACTTCCGCCCGCGATCGTTGTGGCAACTGCACTCTTTGTGTTGATGCATGCCCGACAGGTGCCATCTGTAACGACCGGACAATAGATGCACGCCGATGCATATCCTACCTGACAGTTGAACATGAGGGTATTCTGCCGGAAGAGGCCGGTGGCAAAACAGAAAATATAATTTTTGGCTGTGACCGTTGCCAGGAAGTCTGCCCATGGAACAGCAAGGTGGTGCCATACACTGATAGAGATCTGGAGCCGGAATTTCAGGTCACATCACTGACAAGAAGAGACTGGCAGAATATGACGCCTGAAGACTTTAAAAAGATATTCAGGTCGTCACCGATAAAGCGTACCGGCTATAAAATGATCCGGAGGAATATCGACTTTGCAAATTACGGGTCATCTGAAAAGAGGTAATATCCTCTTTGCCAATTACAGGTCATCTGAAAAGAGGTGATATCCTCTGCCTGTCACCGTCATTGGGAGCCGGGGTTAGTCCCAGTATCCGCGTAACAACATTGTATATATCGACATTAAAGAGTGTGTCCGCGACAAAGCCTCTCCTGAAGGCAGGTCCCTCGGCATAGAAGATCGAATGCATGTCACTGCATCGCCAGTCGTACCCGTGATCACCCCTGCTGTACCTTGCTTCCGGACGCAGCCCGACTGTCCAGCCCGGATCTGCCAGTAGAACAACTGCCGGGATACGGGGGTGTGTTCCGTAGTGGAGGTGAGCCGGAAGCTCCTCTCTCCGGTAGGCCTTCATGCCCTTCTGGATATTCAGCAGATATAACACACTGTCAGTCTTGCCCTCCACAGGCTCCACAGCCCATACCGGGTTGCCTCCGTAGATACGCTTTACAATCGCCTGCGGCAGTGTGTCAAATATATAGTTGTATCGTTCTTCATCAACCTCTGTCATGCCATGATCAGAGAGGACTATAAGATTGATTTTTTTTGCATGAGGCAGTCGCGCCAGACCCGTTCTAAGGACACCGAGGAGGCTGTCAAGAGATCTGACAACGGTGCCGGTCTCAGGAGAGCCAGGACCATAGCCATGGCTTATGGCGTCTGGCTCCTCAAAGTAAAGGGTGACCAGGTGAGGTCTCCTGTTTGCCGGCAGTGACAGCCATTTAAGCACGGTATCAACGCGGTCACCGAAGGCAACCTCATCGTCAAAAGGTTTCCAGTAATCGGGCTGTATCCCCTGTATGGGTGCCTCCGAACCCACCCAGTAAAACGATGCGGACTTCATACCCTGTTTGCGTGCCGTGACCCACATCGGTTCGCCACCGTAAAACGCACCGTTGGCGACCATGGCACGGTCACCGATCCTGTAGACCAGATCAAGGTTGGGCTCATAGAAGCTGTTGTTCACCAGTCCGTGATGGTCAGGGTACAGACCCGTGGCTATCGTATAGTGATTGGGGAATGTTTTCGTGGGGAACGATGGAATAAGCCTCTCTGCCATCACCCCATACCTGGCTATGTCATCAAGCACCGGGGTGCCGTGAACAGAGTCATAATCCCAGCGGAAGGCATCAAGGGAGACCATGACCACATAGGGCTTGTCCCTCTCAAACTTCAGGTTGCTGCACGAGGAGAGTGTCAGCAGCATAAAGAACGCGGGTGCAAGATATTTGAATAACTTCATCTTTTCTGTTTGTAAATTTTCTCTCCTGAAAAGTAAAACAATTTTTTTGTGAAATGGAAATCCGGGTACATCAAACCATCTATATGACAATAACCTGGTTGATGTGCCCGGAGAAGAAGTAATACTATTTGCAGTACCCTGACTATTGATTTTTAAGGCAGCGTATTGAGCGTCCTACCCCCGTGATGCTGTTTCCAATGGAAACAATGGTAGTTTCGTTTTGCATTGATATACCTACTCCGTTATCTGAACCGGATGGGGTTGAAGTCCACCAAAGACCTCTTATGCCACGGTCATCAAACTCCCCGGTAGTCCTTCGGCCACCGCCTGGAAGGGCTGTAAAATTTATTTCGTTGGTTGCTCCAACATTTGGACTAAGCCATAAAGCCGTGCCAGCCTGTTTTAACTTTCCACCTGCAACATCAGCACCGAGGAGGTAACCAATCAATACGTTCCAATCTGCTTCTGTAGGTACATGCCAGCCTTCGGGACACAGCTTATTACTTGCCACAGCTTGCCAGTTATACAATGCTCCGTAAGTCAATTTGTACAAAGCTTCATTATTT
Source organism: uncultured Rikenella sp. (assembly GCA_964455705.1). Taxonomy (GTDB): domain Bacteria; phylum Bacteroidota; class Bacteroidia; order Bacteroidales; family VadinHA17; genus SR-FBR-E99. The sequence continues at coordinate 1,955 of CAYVYM010000066.1, read as the reverse complement.
GAGTACCAGGCATACGCAGGTGTTGAGGCCGATTCCCAGTCGGCGGGAACAGAAATGTTTGAAATGGGAGTGCCATCATTTAGTTTGGTGGTTTTAAGGTTCTCAGCCATCCACACCTGACCCATGAATGTAATAAATCTATAACTGTTCCCGTCAATATCACCAAGAAGAGTACTAAAGCTGACCTCTTCTCCATAGGCAGTGCCTGCGCTGTTTGTAGCATAAGCCCTGACATAATAGGTGGTGGCCGGCAGCAATCCTGTTATATTACTGTCGAATGTGCCGGTGCCTGTTCCGTCAGTGGTATGAGAACCTGCAACAGTAGGCTCCGGAGTTGTTGACCAGCAGACGCCCCTGACTGTTGCAGGATCACCTCCGTCATCAGTGATGTTTCCTCCTCCGGGAGCATTGTAAACATTAGGTTCCGCAACGGCCCTGGTTAATACAGTGGCTAAGGTTACATCTGTTACAAAGGTTACCTCATTCCCATAGGATGTACCTTTACTGTTGATTGCATAAGCCCTGACAAAATAAGGGGTACCCGGCAGCAATCCTGTTAAATTGCTATCAAAGGAACCGGTACCTGCACCGTCAGTTGTATGCGGGCCAGTAACCTGAGGTTCTGTCGTTATCGACCAGCAGACACCCCTGGCGGTTATGGGATCGCCTCCATCACTTGTGATGTCTCCTCCTCCATTGGCGGAGTTGAAGGATGGATCTGAAACAACTTTTGTAGTGACAGTTGCTGTGGTTGCAGATGGTGTTGCAAAAGTGACCTCATTACCATACCCTGTACCAGCGCTGTTTGTAGCATAAGCCCTGACATAATATGTTAGCCCGGGCGTTAATCCATTAAGGTTGCTGGTAAAAATTCCGGATCCGGCACCATCAGTTGTGTGAGACCCTGAAATATCAGGATTAGCAGTCGTTGCCCAGCATACTCCTCTGGTGGTTACCTCTTCTCCACCCTGGTCTGTTATATTTCCACCCGTTACCACGGTTGAATAAGTAATTTCCGTAACAGTAGAGGTGCTAACGGTAGGCAGGTCAACTTTAGACTCCTCGCAGGAATTCAATAAAAAGGAGAACAGCCCTGCAAATAGTACCGGGCCTGAAAAAAGTCTCAGATTCTTGTTCATGACATTAATTTTAATTGATTTTTTAGGATTATTTATCTCCTAACAAATTTTGGTTAATTAAGTTTAAACAAAAGATAAATTTTATCGGGAAGTATGCCTGGAGTAAGGTATAAGCAAATCAGGTTATCAGGCAGTAGACAGAAGTCAGGTATGACAGAGTCACAGGGTTAATTAAGTCAGAAAAGGCTGGTGTGAAACTTCATGATCGATTCTGTGTAAATACCCAATTTTTTAATTGAAGATGTTCCTGCCAACTTTGGAATTAACGCTTAATTTTGGGTACTAAACTGACTACAAACCATGAAGAGTATTTTCCTTACCCTGTTCCTGATTTCGGCTGTTTTAGTTGCAGCGGCGCAGGAGAATTATGCACTTCTGGTCATCGACGTACAGAATTTCTATTTCCCCGGAGGCCGGTCTGAGCTGGTTGAACCTCACAAGGCTGCAGAAAAGTCGCTCATTGCAATTCAGGCAGCCAGGGAGACTGGCAACCCCGTCATCTACATTCAGCATAAGTCGACGTCAGGCATGGAGATCAATGAGATGGTGAAACCTTTACCGGGTGAGAAAATATTTGTCAAGGAGGAGGTAAACAGTTTCCTTGGAACCGGATTGAAGGAGTATATTGACTTCCTCGCGACTGACACAATGGTGATCTGCGGGATGCAGACGCAGATGTGCGTGGAGGCTGCAGTGCGGGCAGCTCATGATTTCGGGTATTACGTCTACCTGCTTCATGATGCCTGTGCCACCCGCAACCTGAAGTTCGGCGACCGGGAAGTGTCAGCCGCCGATGTCCATGCTTCAACTCTGGCA
>CAYVYM010000065.1:0-6047 GCA_964455705.1 uncultured Rikenella sp. | reverse complement strand
TAAAGGATAAAGGTTAAAGGATAAAGGTTAAAGGATAAAGGTTAAAGGATAAAGGATAAAGGTTAAAGGATAAAGGATAAAGGTTAAAGGTTAAAGGGTAAAGGTTAAAGTAGTTAGGTGCTACATTAAAATCAGGAAATGAAGGATATAGAGAAGGATAAGAGGTTGATCATACCCGGGGATGCTTTTGAAGAGGAGGCGTCTGAGGGGCTGGGAGGGCTGAGGCGGGAGGAGGCTGAGGCGGATCTCCGTGAGCTGAAGGGGAGGATGGAGAGGAGGCTCAGGAAGCCGCGGATGATATGGCTGCCGGCCGCTGCTGCGGTGATGATACTTCTTGTAGCCTCGGCGATGTATGTCTCCATCTTCAGAGACAGAAGTACAGATATGACTGATCTTGCCGGAGCCGGTGAGGCAAAGGCTGACTCTTTGCTGATAGCAATGGCTGAAGATGTGAAGGCTGATACGGCGCTTATTGCCATGGCTGAACCGATACAGAAACGCGAAGGACGATCAGGTTTGTCAGTGAGTGAATTGCGGACACGCGGTGATGTCCGTTCATCGGAGCCCGTTGCTTCGGCCCGGCCGGGTGCGGCAGGTGCAGTTGCGGTTGTCGTCCCTGAGGAAGCAGATGTGTACGCTGAGGAGCTCCTTGCTTTTGCCGAAAATGTCAAAAAAGAGGCTGAAGCTGAAGAGGTCAGCGAAGTGGTTGTGGCAGAGGCCCGGCACGAGGAGCCTGCGGCCGAGGAGGTGATCGTGGCAGCTGTGCCTATGATGCAGAAGGCTGCACTGAGGGAGAAGGGTGTCCGGGAAGAGCAGGCTGCGTTAGAAATGAAGACAGCATCTGGTGTAAATGCTGCTGTTAAGAAGAGGGCTGCAGCCAGGGATGAAGCTGCCGCGACGACAGTAACAGGAGGTGCAGTTGCCAGGGTGACCGACAGGGATCCGTTGCCTGCAGGGGGTTATGATGAGTTCACAAAATGGCTGCAGGAGAATACCAGGTATCCCACGGAGGTTGAGCCACGGGCGCGGCAGGTTGTAGTTGTTACCTTTATGGTTCGTGCCGACAGTACGGTCTATGATCTCAAGGCAGAGAGAACGGCAGGCGATCTCTTCACCCTTGAGGCCTTCAGGCTGATCCGCGAAGGACCGAAGTGGCAGCCCGCCGTACGCGGCGGCCAGGTCGTTGAGGAGGAGGTAAGGGTTTCTATCGTGTTTAAGTAATTAGTCCTGCGGTCTTGTCGGAGCGAAGCGGAGATCCCGACCGAAGCGTCGGGACGGTCTTACGGTCCTGCGGTCAGGAAGAGATAACAGACTTTATGACATTTGACTTTAAGACTTTCGACTTTTTGATACCTTTGACAAAATTTTGAACTAATGAATCTTATTACAGGAAAGCGCGTGCTGGTCACCGGCGGGGCTGGTTTCATAGGGTCATCACTGTGCCACGACCTGCTGGAGCGCGATAATGAGGTGGTATGCCTCGATAACTTTGCAACAGGAAGGAAGGAGAATATCAGTGACCTTAAGGGTAATCCTCATTTCAAACTCATCAATGGCGACATCCGTGATGCGGAGGTTTGTATAAAAGCGGTGAAAGGGGTGGATATCGTTCTGCACCAGGCAGCTCTGGGCAGTGTGCCGCGCAGCATAGCTGATCCGGCCACCACCAACGCCGTCAACATCAACGGCTTTCTGAACATGATCATCGCAACGCGTGACGCAGGCATAAAGCGGTTTGTATATGCCTCGAGCTCTTCGGTTTACGGCGACTCCACCGAGCTTCCCAAGGTTGAGGATCGCACCGGAAAGGTGCTCTCACCCTATGCCATAACCAAGGTGGTCAATGAGGAATACGCCCGTATCTTCGGCACTCTTTACGATATGGAGACCATCGGGCTGCGTTATTTCAATGTCTACGGCAGGAGGCAGGACCCCGAGGGGCCATATGCTGCTGTCATCCCGAAATTCACACAGTCATTCATGAAGTATGAGTCGCCCGTCATCAACGGCGACGGCAGCAACTCGCGCGACTTCACATATATAGATAACGTGGTGCTGGCCAACAACCTTGCCGCCACGGTTGAGAATCCCGCAGCCATGAACCAGACCTACAATGTTGCCTGCGGCGACGCAGTAAACCTGAATGAGATGACCGTGCTGCTCAGGAGCTATCTTGCCGCGCACAATCCCAGGATTGCCACCGTGGAACCGAAGCACGGACCGACCAGGGCAGGCGACATACCCCACAGCATGGCCAGTGTTGGGAAGGCTGTCAGGCTGCTCGGCTACAAACCGCATATACTTTTCCCGGAGGGACTGAAACGGGCGGTTGAATGGTATGTTGATAACCTGTAAGTTATTGACCGGTAAAGTGAATGGTTCTTTTTTATCTTTGTGCATATCGCACAATATCTTTCAGCAATCAACGGCTGAATAATCAGATATACAATTCGTTAGCCACTCCGGTAGTGTGACTGACCAACCGGAGGATTGTAATAGTCATTGCTTTTAATGCAACTGACAGGGGTTGATTGTATAGCATAATCACTTCAAGATTGGCCGAGAAAAGTTTAAAGCAGAAGACCGTTTCAGGGCTGTTATGGAGTTTTTCCGACAGCATGGCCACCCAGCTGATCCAGTTTATTGTTGGCCTGGTACTGGCGCGTCTGCTGGCTCCGGAGGAATTCGGCCTGATAGGAATGATTACTGTTTTCATTGCTGTCACCCAGAGCCTGGTTGACAGCGGTTTCGGGCAGGCGCTGATAAGGAAAAAGGATGCAACCGATTCGGATTATTCAACAGTCTTCTACTTTAATTTTCTTGCAGGTGTATTGCTCTTCCTGGTTTTTTACTTCTCCGCTCCTGCAATATCGAGGTTTTATGACCAGCCGGAACTGACTGACTTAGCCAGGGTTCTCGGCATTATCATCCTTATAAATTCTGCCAGCCTGATCCAGAGGACTATCCTGATCCGCAATGTCAGTTTCAGGAAGCTGATGAAAGTTAATCTTACGGCTGCGGTAATCTCGGGAATAATCGGAGTGGCAATGGCTCTGAACGGTTATGGGGTCTGGAGTCTTGTATGGCGCAGTATAACACACAGTGCGGTTCAGGCTGTAATGCTATGGAGTGCCAACAGGTGGAAACCAGGACTGACATTCAACCGTGAATCATTGAGATCGTTATTTTCATTCGGGTCGAAATTGCTGCTCTCAGGTCTTATTGATACCCTTTACAGGAATATCTACCTGCTGATTATCGGAAAGTTCTTTTCTGCAGCCGATCTGGGATATTATACCAGGGCTGACCAGTTCAGCCGACTGGCATCGCAGAACCTCACCGGCACTGTGCAGCGTGTCAGTTATCCTGTGTTAAGCCAGGTCCAGGATGATGATGAAAGACTTAAGTCGGGATACAAGAAGCTTATTATCACTACGATGTTCATTACTTTTTTTGTGATGCTGGGGATGGTAGCCGTGGCCAGGCCGATGATTGTGACACTGATTGGAGAGAAATGGCTCCCTTCTGTTGAGTATCTTCAGCTGATCTGCCTTAGCTCCATGCTGTTCCCGCTTCATGCCCTGAATCTTAACATCCTGAATGTGAAGGGCAGATCAGACCTGTTCCTGAAACTCGAGGTGGTGAAGAAGCTTCTGGCCGTACCGGTAATCATGGCGGGAATATTTTTAGGCATCAGGGCGATGCTTATTGGCATGGTCATTCACTCCTTCATAGCATATTTGCTTAACGGCCACTACTCAGGCAGGCTCATAAAATTCCCTGTAAGAGAACAGGTTGGCGACATAATGCCGTCTTTTCTTGCGGCACTGGCAGTATCCGCAATTGTTTTTTCACTTACATTGATTTTGAATATATTCCCTGCTCTTCTGCTTGTACTGCAGCTGACTCTTCTTACAATACTGATGGTTGTGACCGGCAGGCTCTTCAGGCTGAGAGGATACCTGGAAATAAGGAGTATCATTGTTGATAAGATTCCGAAACTAAAAAAAGTGCTTTAATGAAAAGAACAGATCTGCAGGCTGTTTATGTCACGCAGCCAGCCATGCCCCCGCTCGACGAATATATTGTCTGCCTGAAGAAAATATGGGAAAGCCGGATACTGACCAATAACGGTCCGTTTCATCAGCAGTTTGAGAAGGAACTGGCTGACTATCTCGGAGTAGAATATCTGTCAGTCTTTGCCAACGGAACGCTTGCTCTTGTGACTGCCTTACAGGCTTTGCGCATTACCGGTGAGGTAATCACCACTCCTTTCAGTTTTGTCGCCACCACTCATTCTCTGTGGTGGAATAATATTAAACCGGTGTTTGCTGATATTGAACCTGAGTATCTGACACTTGATCCCGAAAAGATTGAGGCCGCTATTACTCCTCAGACAACTGCCATAATGCCGGTACATGTGTACGGTAATCCGTGCAGGATTGAAGAGATTCAGAAAATTGCATCCACCTATGGACTGAAAGTCATTTATGATGCAGCGCATGCATTTGGGGTCACCATTAATGGAAGTCCTATCGTGCAATGCGGTGATCTGTCTATTCTCAGCTTTCATGCAACCAAGGCCTTCAGCACGGTTGAGGGTGGTGCGATCATATGCCATGATGCAGAGACCAAGAGGCATATTGACCACCTTAAGAACTTCGGTTTCGAGGATGAGGTGACCGTGGTTGAGCCTGGCATCAATGCCAAGATGAACGAGCTTCAGGCTGCTTTTGGCCTAATTCAGTTAAATCATATTGATACTTATATCGCGAAGCGAAAGATAATTGCTGAACAATACCGCAGCCTCCTGTCAGGGATAGATGGATTACGGTTCCTGAATGAAATTGATGGTGTAAGGCATTCATATACATATTTCCCGGTATTCATTGATGAGAAGCTGTATGGGAAAAGCCGTGATCAGGTATATGCTGACCTCAGGGCTGCCAATATTTACGGGAGACGTTATTTTTACCCGCTGATAAGTCAGTTCCCCACATACCGGGGACTACCATCCGCTCATCCCGGAAACATTCCGGTTGCCACGAGGGTTGCAGGCCAGGTTATATGTCTGCCGATTTATCCTGACCTTGATGCAGAGGAGGTAGTTACTGTTGCTGATATCCTTGGAAAAAGATGATAACTCAAAACTCATTTCTTACGCCTGATGAGCTCAGGTCAGCTGGCTTCAGGTCAGTGGGCGACAGGGTCCTGATCAGCCGTTTTGCACGGTTCTACGGGGCAGAAAAAATGACGATAGGAAACGATGTCCGGATTGATGATTTCTGTATTCTGTCAGGGGAAATAAAACTTGGAAACTTCATCCATATTTCCGCCTATTCTGCTCTCTACGGGAGATTTGGCATTGAGATGGATGATTATTCAGGTCTGTCGCCCCGTTGCACTGTATTCAGTGCATCCGACGATTTTTCCGGTGACTGGCTTATAGGACCGATGGTGAATCATGAATTGACAAAGGTTACCGGAGAGAGGGTAGCAATCGGGAAATTCTCACAGTTGGGAAGTGGTTGCGTGGTACTGCCCGGAGCATCTATCGGGGAGGGAGTGACAGTGGGGGCAATGTCACTGATCATTCATCATCTTGATGATTGGGGAATCTACAAGGGGATCCCCGCGGTCTTTTACAAAAAAAGGAGCAAAAAACTGCTTGATCTGCTGAAATGAGCAACAACAGTGAACCACTGGTCAGTGTATGCATGATTACATACAATCATGAGCCATATATTCGTATGGCGATTGAGAGTGTACTCATGCAACAGTGCATGTTTCCCTTCGAGCTTGTGATAGGAGAAGATTGCAGCAGTGACGGAACAGGAATAATTTGCAGGGAATACGCCTCATCTCATACTAATGTCAGATTATTACCCCCGGAAAAGAATCTCGGAATGCTTCCAAACTTCTTCCGGACTATGGAGGCCTGCTCAGGAAGATATATTGCATTTTGCGAAGGAGATGATTACTGGACGGATCTGCAGAAGCTTCAGAAGCAGGCAGATTTTCTGGAGCAACATACGGAATATGGTATG
>CAYVYM010000064.1:0-8862 GCA_964455705.1 uncultured Rikenella sp. | reverse complement strand
CTCCGTGCAGATATAACGTTATGTAATGATTACAGCGTTTTGGCCATCATCAGGATGAGGTCAACGCACCTGGCTGAATAACCCCATTCATTGTCGTACCATGCAAGTACCTTGATCATCGTGCCGTTGACCATTGTGCTCTGTGCATCAAATACTGCTGAAGCGGGGTTATGGATCACATCAACAGAAACAATCTCGTCTTCAGTGTATTCGAGAATACCTTTCATAGGACCTTCGGCTGCCTTCCTGACAGCAGCGTTGATCTCCTCTTTTGTGGCTGCCTTCTTCAGTACTACAACGAGGTCAACCAGCGAACCGGTCGGCGTCGGAACTCTTACTGAGATGCCATCGAGTTTACCCTTCAGGTCGGGAATGACCTTGCCCACTGACTTGGCGGCACCGGTGGTTGTAGGTATCTGTGACAGTGCTGCTGACCTGGCCCTGCGCAGGTCTTTGTGCGGCAGGTCAAGAATGCGCTGGTCATTTGTATACGAGTGAATCGTTGTCATATAACCGATCTCAATTCCCCAGTTGTCATTGAGGATCTTTGCAATGGGAGCAAGGCAGTTGGTGGTGCATGATGCATTTGATACGCAGGTGTACTCAGGCTTGAGCATGTCATCATTGACGCCCACCACTATCATTGCATCAATGGCGTCTTTTGAGGGCACAGTAAGGATAACCTTCTTTGCGCCGTTCTTCAGGTGATCACCATATCCGCCTTTGGGGCTCTCCCTGGAAGTAAAGATGCCGGTTGACTCTATGACGATGTCCGGCTTGCTCTCCCATGGAATTGTTGCGGGGTTCTTCTCTGAATGTACTCTTATCTTGTCACCTCTTACGATGATGTTCTGCTCATCATAGGTGACTCCCGGGAACTGACCCTGGGTGGAGTCATATTTCAGAAGATGAGCCAGTGTTTTTGTATCGGTAAGGTCATTGATGCCAATGATCTCAATATCGGGCCTTTCAAATGCCAGTTTGAATACATTGCGGCCTATCCTTCCGAAACCGTTGATTGCTACTTTAATCTTTGCCATTGTTAATAAGTTAATATGGTTCTTAAAATGATCGACAAAGGTAAAAAATAAAAAGGAGAGGTCAAAGAGAGGTGAAAATTATTCCCGCGGCGGCCGGCGCAACATCCTTAGCAGACCACCTGGATCGAGGGGGTCAAGTACCATTCCGATGCGGTAGCTGACGAATATGGAAGGAAAAAACTGTCTGTTGTCTTCTGAGGCCATTATGGGTATTGTCTTTGCAAATGCATGCAGTGAGGCCCCCACCTCAATGGCATGTGTCAGCCTGTCGTTCTTGCTGTACTCAAAGCTGAATCCTCCGCGGGCATAGAGGCCCGGGTAGAGCTTGATCTCATCAAAGCCCTTGAAGAACGATGCCTTGCTCATTATGTCAAGTGGCTGGTGAATGGTCATGTCAAACTTCTGTTCCTCGATTGTGTAATAGTCATCACCAACAAGAACAATAATCTTATAGTAAATAGGCTTCGCAAACAGGAGGGTTGCTCCGCCACCTCCGAACCAGCTTACTGAAACGCCACCGAGATCACGCTTCTCAAAGATCTCTTTCTGGTAGCCTGCCCCCGCCCCGATGGTCCATGTCGAGTTGAGCTTCCCAAATACAAAAGTACCCGGGCTCTGGAAATAGTAGTTCGAGAGCTTTATCTCCTTGGGGTGCTTGAAACCTTCAATGCTTCCTTCAAGAAAGTACCTGTGTGATGGTTTTATCTGGCGCAGTTCACGATAGATGAACGACCATCCGTCTGAATTGAGGGCAGCGCCAATTGATCGCTCATTGCGCCAGAACATGCGGTTCTGCGGATCAATATCCCCCTGTGCCGCGAGCGGTCCGCAGACAATAAGTAATATAATAACGTGCCACAATCTCATAATCATAATTCCACAGATTCAAGACTGGCAGTTTGGGGAAAGCGAACTTCAGCCTGCCTGTTCGGTCGTTTCCGTATCGTTGCTGCTGTATGCCGGGCATGCTTCACGGTTGCATGAACTGAGCGCAAGCGCCGCAATAAAAGCGAGAACAACAATAAGACTAACTTTTTTCATATTAACTGCCTTTAAGTCTGTGACAAAAATAACTTTATTTTTATAACAAGATTTGTGCCACTATATTATTTTGATACACGTGTTTTTTTTAAACCTTAAACGGATTGAGTTGTTATTTGAGAAACAGAGGGACAGTGAAATCTCGATATTATACCATAATATTCTTAATGATAGCTTTGCTTTCAATGGAAAAGGAAATGACATCGCAGGAGCGGCCTGCATATAATGATCTGACTGCTGCCGAATCAAAAATAATCATAAGCAAGTCAACGGAATATCCGTTTACGGGTATTTATGAAAAATTCAACGGCAAGGGGACTTATCTCTGCAAACAGTGCGGAAATGCGCTTTATCACTCTGATGCCAAGTTCGATGCCGCATGCGGGTGGCCCAGTTTTGACGAGGAGGTCGGGGGCGCCGTAAAGCGCATAAAAGATGCCGACGGAATGCGAACCGAGATTGTATGCTCATCATGCGAGGGACACCTGGGGCACGTGTTCACGGGTGAGCGATTTACACCAAAAGACACGAGGCATTGTGTCAACTCCGTGTCACTTGATTTTGTCCCTGCTGTTCTTCCGGCAGGCAATTATGGCACAGCTTTGTTCGCCGGTGGTTGCTTCTGGGGTGTTGAATACTTCCTTCAGAAAGAGCCGGGAGTGGCGGCGGTGGTATCAGGCTACACCGGTGGCCATGTTAAAAATCCCTCTTACAGGGAGGTGTGCACAGGTAATACCGGACACGCTGAAGCAGTGAAAGTTACCTACGATCTTCAGAAGACCACCTACGAGAAGCTGTTGAAGCTCTTCCTCGAAATACATGATCCCACCCAGGTCGGCAGACAGGGCCCTGACATAGGCGACCAGTACCGCACGGAGATCTTTTATAAGAACAGTGAGCAGAAAAAGGTGGCGGAGAAGCTGTTGGGGATGCTGAAAGCCAAGGGATTGAAGGTGGCAACGCAGGTGACGAAAGCCTCGGAGTTCTATCCGGCCGAGGAGAATCATCAGGATTACTATTTCCGCAACGGGAAGACTCCATACTGCCATGCGTACACCAAGCGATTTTAGGCAATAGGATTTTCGCTTGTCGATTTATTCGCAAATCGCAAATCGCAAATTCTTGAGACCTGAGACCTTCAGACCTTCGACTTTAAGGACTTTTGACTTTCAGACTTAAAAAAAACCGGCCCTGGGAACAGAACCGGTTTTTTCATTATGGGCTTATATCATTACAACTTCGGGACCCTGCCTGAGGTCCACGGAGCTTTTATTTCATCAAGCTTTGCATTAAGTGCATCAACTGCCTCACCTGCCTTCCGTATCCTCTCTAACAGAACAGGAAACTCCTTCTTAAGGATACGGAACTGCTGGTCAGCTATGCCGGAGATATCTCCCGAGCTGCCGTATAGCGACCTTGACATCGTCGACAGCCTTGCTGAGAGCGATGCGGGTGAAGGAGGAGTCTCCTCGGTGCTGGCTCCTACCGAGATACCCCTGATGAGATAGGTAATCTCATTCATCTCATCACTCAGCGCGGCGGCCTCCTCCATCAGGGCTGCCGGTGCCTCGGGTGTCTGATGTATAGTCTGCATGATAGTGTTTACTTTACCGTCAAGCTCTGCAGCATAAGGTATCGCACCGTAAGCAGTCTTTGCGAAGGCTGTCATCTCCTTAATCCATTTCTCTCTCGCCTCTGCATTGGTGACAGGCATCGTCACGATATCAAGAGGCTTGCAGACAAAGGGTTCGGGACCGGCAAGCTCCTTCACCTCTCCCCTGGCATAGAGGGCCATTGAGACGAAGTATTTGCCGGGCATGACTGAAATCCCTCCGCCACCCCACCGGCCACGTCCGGCGGTTTCGGGTACAGGATTGAACTTCTCTGCTGCCCTGACAGGCTGGTAGCCTGCATGGGTGAAGTTCCAGGTAATACGGCCAACACCCTTTGTTGCAGACTTGTACAGCTTGCGGATGACGTTCCCCTCTTCATCGCTGATGGTGAAGATGAGATAGGGCTTGATCTCCCTCTCTTCAAGACTCAGTTCCTTTGCAGTTGGCTGCGGGATGAACTCACCCTTCTCAAAGAGCTTCTTATCCTTATCCTTCCGTAAATCGCGATCTGTTTTCGGAACAGTATCGACGTAGTACGATATCGTTGCCCCGAAAGGAGGATTGTCAGCTATGAAGTACATCGATCCCTGGTTGTCAAATTCACTGGTTTGAACAAACATTTTTGACTCCCTTACCGGGAAGATGTAACCGGGTTTTCCGATTATCTCCTTTTTATAATTTCGCAGGGGAGTGTAATCGTCTATTACGTAGAAGCCCCTTCCAAAAGTTGCTATGACGAGGTCATTCTCGCGCTCCTGAATAGCTATGTCCCGGACAGCGATTGTTGGCAACCCCTTGTTGAACTCAGTCCAGCTGGTGCCTCCGTCAAACGAGACGAAGAAGCTGAATTCCGTACCGAGAAACAACAGGTTCGGGTTGATATGATCCTGCTCAATCGTGTGCACCGGGCCGTTTGCCGGAAGATTGGCACTTATGGAGGACCAGCTCTTCCCCTTGTCGGTGCTCTTCAGAACATAGGGCTTGAAGTCGTCACGCTTATGGTTGTTGAATGTGGCGTATACAATATCCGCGTTGAATTTGTCGGCCACGATGTCACTCACGTAGGTGTATTCAGGCACGCCTGGAAAGGTCTTGATCATTCTCCAGTTGCCGCCACCATCTTCCGACACTGATATCAAACCGTCATCACTGCCGGTGTACAGAAGATCTTTCTGAACTTTTGATTCGGTCAGCGATACGATGGTTCCCCAGAGCGATGTTGACCTGTTCTTTGCAACAGCATCCACCGGCCAGTACTTGTCCATCACCTTGAAGTTATCCCTGTTCTCGTTCCTGGTAAGGTCAGGAGAGATCTTATTCCAGTTGCTGCCCTGGTCTTCGCTGCGGAAGAGGAAGTTAGCGGCAATGTAGATCCGCTTATTGTTGTGCGGACTGATGAGTATGGGGGTATCCCAGTTCCATCGGAAGGTCAGTTCGCCCTCCCCGGGATATGGCTTGATGCTGACGCTCTGTCCGCTTTTGCGGTCCCAGCGCGAGGCATTCCCGTACTGTGACTCAGTGTATACGATATTCGGGTCTGCAGGGTCAATAGCCAGCCAGAAACCGTCGCCGCCCTGCGTCACAAACCAGTCGTCATTGGTCACCCCGTTGCTTGTGCTGGCCGAGGGGCCTCCCATTGAGTTGTTGTCCTGGGTGCCGCCGTATATATAATAGAATGGATACGAGTTGTCTACAGCAACCCTGTAGAACTGTGTTACAGGCAGGTTCGACTTGAAGATGAATGTCGTGCCGTTGTCCCAGGTCTCATAGATGCCGCCGTCACCACCGATATAGAAGTGTTTTGTGTTATCCGGATCGATCCACATCGCATGGTCATCAACATGCCGCCCCTGGTTGCTGACTCTTGACCAGGTCTTGCCACCGTCAGTGGTGACCTGGGTGTAGGTGTCAAGGCTGAAAACCCGGTCGACATCCTTTGGGTCACAGATGATCTTGTTGTAATACTGGCCGCTGGCATGGTAAGCATTCATCCTCTCCCATGAAGCACCCCTGTTGACACTCCTGTAGAACCCGCCTGATTCGCCCTGAGCCTCAACAATAAGATAGAGTACGTCAGGGTTTACCGGTGATATTGCAATACCCATACCGCCTATGTCTCCTGAGGGGAGGCCTTTCATGATCTTATCAAATGACACGCCTCCGTCGGTGGATTTGTATACTGCCGATTCCGGGCCGCCGCTGATCTTCAATCCTACATGCCTGCGCCGCTGCTCACTGGTGGCGTAAATTATGTCAGGATTCCGGGGATCAAGCACCACATTGTTTATACCGGTGTTATCGCTGATATTCAGGATCTTTTCCCACGACTTGCCTCCGTTTATGGATTTGTACAAACCCCTCTCGCCACCGGGTCCCCATACTGATCCCTCGGCAGCCACATAGACAACGTCGCTGTTGTGTGGATCGATTGCAATACCGCCTATCTGCCTCGATTCCTTCAGTCCCATGTTTTTCCAGCTGGCGCCGGCATCGTCTGAACGATAGACACCATCACCCCATCCGAGGGCCCGCTGGTGGTTGTTTTCACCCGTTCCGGCCCAGACAACATGATTGTTATTGGGATCAATCACGATGCAACCAATTGCGTAAGCCCCGTATTTGTCAAAGACCGGCTTCCATGTTGTTCCGTTGTTCACGCTTTTCCAGATGTTGCCGGATGCAATTGCAGCATATATTTCAGAATGGTTTGACGGGTTTACAGCCAGGTCGGCAATGCGGCCTGAAGCCCAGGCCGGTCCGACTGACCTGAAAGTAATTCCGGTAAAGAGTGAGGATGAGACGGAAGGCTTGATCTGGCTCGCAGATCCCTTTTCCTCCTTTTTGGTCTCCTTCTTTTGCGCTGACAGGCTGAAAGAACCGGTCAGAATTATTACAAGCACTAGTGTCAGAATTTTTTTCATACAGGCGTGTTTAGGATATTTTTTGGTATTGCTAAGGTAAGATAAGGAAATTTGTCAGAGTTTTTTTTAACGTTATTTAATTATTTTGCTGCGGATTAACAGCAAAAGGAATGAACAGCACCTATTTCACCAGGAGGACCATCAGGAAATACGAAGAGAAGGCGATAGAAAGCGCACTGCTTGAACGGATTCTCACAGCGGGCACGCGTGCTTCTACTACGGGCAACATGCAGGTATACAGTATTATAGTGACGTGTGATCAGGAGATGAAGAGGAGGATGGCACCGGCACATTTCAATCAGCAGATGGTGACGGAGGCGCCGGTGGTGCTGACTTTTTGTGCTGATTTCAACAGGTTCAATCTATGGTGCAGGCAGCGTGAAGCCGAGCCGGGTTATGACAACTTCCTGTCATTCATGACTGCTGCCATCGATGCGTTGCTCGTTGCGCAGACTGTTTGCAATGCCGCCGAGGAGGAGGGGCTGGGTATCTGTTACCTCGGCACGGCAACCTATAATGCTGACCGGCTCATCGAGATATTGGAGCTGCCGGCCGGGGTGGTGCCGGTAACCACCGTAACCATGGGCTGGCCTGCGCTGGTGCCTGAACAGCCTGGCAGGCTGCCACTGGATGCAGTGGTTCATCATGAAAGGTACCGCGACTTCACCCCGGAAATGATAGATGATCTCTACAGGGAGAAGGAGGCACGGGAGGATTCGCTGCAGTTCATTGCCGAGAACGGCAAGGAGACTCTGGCGCAGGTCTTCACCGATGTGCGATACAAGAAGGCAGACAACGAGTTCTTCTCAGCAAAATACCTTGAGGTCATAAGGAACCAGGGATTCGCTATTTAAGGCAATAGGCAGTAGGCAATAGAGGAATTTTCGATTTCAGATTTTCGATTGTCGATTTAATCGCAAATCGCAAATCCTTGAGATTTATTGACCTTCAGACCTCAGACCGCGGATCTCACTTTTGTTCGCGGAATTGAACCCCCAGACCGGCGGCGATGATGCGAAGGTCGTCAACCACTGCAGGCACCAGGTTGATTCCCGACTTTCTGTTTTGTTCCTCCGCCTCCCGTTCGGGATCACCCGGAATCAACACTCTCGTCTCACCTTTTATTGGTTTTGCATTGCGGAATGTCCTGATCCATTCATCCATGGAGGCTTTGAATTCATCTGCAGGCCTGAAGGCGTCGATGCGCATGGCACCGAAGAAATGGCCTGTTCCTTCACCCGTCTGGTTCTCAGGCACGGGCAGGTAGGCCACGCTGGGCGGTACAAAGGGACCGAAGTTGGCACCGCTGAATACCGAGCTGAAGATGTCAACGACGGCCGCCATGCAGTAACCCTTGTGGCTCCCGTGCAGGCGGTCTCCTCCCAGCGTGAGCATCCCGCCACCCCGGCGGAGAATGCCCGGATCATCGGATGGATTGCCCTCGGCATCCTGAACGAACCCCAGTGGCACCTTTTCACCCTTCTTCTCTGACACAGCCAGCTTGCCCCGTGCTATGGGGGTGGTAGCGAAATCGGCAACAAAGGGAGGCTCCTTCAGAGCAGGCACCGCCACAGCAAGAGGATTGGTGCCCAGGTAACGGCTCACAGAAAAGGTGGGCACCACAAGCGGATTGGCGTTGGTGACGCATATGCCTGTCATATCATGTTCAAGTGCCATCATGGCATAGTAACCGGCAATCCCGAAGTGGTTTGAATTACGTGTTGCCACCCAACCAGTGCCTGTGGCAGCAGCCTTCTCAATGGCCAGCTTCATCGACCTCACACCGGCAATCATCCCGAAGCACCTGTCACCGTCGATCACAGCAGTAGAAGGGGTCTGGTGAACCACCTTCACGTCAGGAGTGACATTAACGCGCCCGCTCTTCCACAGTTCATAATACTCCCTGATCCTTATCATGCCGTGTGAAGAGTGGCCGCGCAGCTCGGCAGCTATCAGCACTGCGGCTACGGCGGCTGCATCTTCACGGCTGCATCCGATGCGCTTGAAGACTTCCGTGGTGAAATCTAAAAGGTAATTATGATCGTACATGTCTGTGGCATTAGTCGAAAGTCTGTAAAGTCTAAAGGTTTGAAGGTCTGAGGTCTGAAGGTCAATAAATCTCAAGGATTTGCGATTTGCGATTTGCGATTTGCGATTTGCGAAATTTGATTAAATCGACAATCGAAAATCTGAAATCGAAAATTCCTCTACTGCCTATTTCCTGACTCTGATCGGATAAGGTGGACG
>CAYVYM010000063.1:0-9280 GCA_964455705.1 uncultured Rikenella sp. | reverse complement strand
CAGCGCCTCGGCGAGCGTCTCCATGGCATTACGGAGGTCATCAATCTTGAGCACGTAGGCTACGCGTACCTCATTCTTGCCGCCACCGGGGGTAAAGTAGAATCCTGTTGCCGGTGCCAGCATCACCGTCTGGTTCTTATAGCTGAAATCCTCAAGCAGCCACTGTGAAAACCGGTCGGAGTCGTCTATCGGCAGCTTCACTACCGTGTAGAAGGCGCCACGAGGAAGCGGACAATATACACCCGGCATCCTGTTGAGGGCATTGACCATGAAGTTACGGCGGGCTATATATTCGTCATATACCTCTTTGAAATATTCCCCAGGGGTGTCAATGGCAGCCTCGGCAATGATCTGTCCCAGTCCCGGCGGACAGAGACGCGCCTGGCCGAACTTGAGAGCCGCTGCCAGCACCTCCTTGTTGTGCGTAATCAGTGCCCCTATACGCACCCCGCACATGCTGTAGCGCTTCGAGACAGAGTCGAGAAGCACAACATTTTCCCTGATGCCCTCAAGCTCCATCGCCGAAAAATGATCTGCACCGTAGCAGAACTCCCTGTAGACCTCGTCGGAGAAGAGGAAGAGATCATGCTTCTTCACTATGTCGCGCAGTTGCATCAGCTCTTCCTTCGAATAGAGGGCACCCGTCGGGTTGTTCGGGTTGCATATCATGATAGCCTTCGTCTTCGGTGTTATCATCTTTTCGATGTCGGCGATGGGGGGCAGTGCAAAATCGTCCTCAATAAATGACCTGACCGGAACGATTGTTACGCCGGCCGTGGTGGCAAAGCCGTTATAGTTGGCGTAGAAGGGTTCAAAGGTGATCACCTCTTCGCCGGGGTTAAGGCATGACATGAAGGCAAAGAGTACAGCCTCCGAGCCGCCGGTGGTGACTATGATCTCGGTGTGGTCAACGTCGATGCCGATCTTCCTGTAGCTCTCAGCCAGCTTGCGGCGGTACGACTCGTTGCCGGCAGAGTGGGTGTATTCAATGACCTTCAGCTCCGTGTTCTTCAAAGCCTGCATCGCAGCTTCGGGAGTGTGTATGTCGGGCTGCCCGATGTTTAGGTGATAAACCTTTACACCCCGGCGTTTGGCCTCTTCGGCATAGGGTACGAGCTTGCGTATCGGCGATGCCGGCATCTTCCCGGCTTTTTCTGAGATCTTTGGCATGACTTATTTTTTTAAATAGCGAAACACAAATGTATTCAAATTCACCTTCATGAACCATGACTTTCGGCATAAGCCAGCTGCATTTGCCTTGATGAACCATGATTGTCGGTATATACCAACTCTCATTTTCCATAATGCCAACAAAATGTTAATTTTGCCCCTTACATATTGAAATACCGGTTCATAAATCAAAAAATCGCACAACCCAAATCGACAATCGAAAATCGACAATCGAAAATTCTATGACTGATCTTCCTTCGAAATATGAACCCGCCGCAGCGGAGAACAGATGGTACAAATACTGGATGGATAAGGGCTTCTTCCGGAGTGTCCCTGACAACAGGAAGCCTTACACCATTGTCATCCCGCCGCCAAATGTCACCGGAGTGCTGCACATGGGTCACATGCTCAACAACACCACCCAGGATGTGCTTATCAGGCGTGCGCGCATGCTTGGCTTCAATGCATGCTGGGTGCCGGGCACCGACCATGCCAGCATCGCCACAGAGGCCAAGGTTGTGGCCAAGCTGAAGAGCGAAGGGATTGACAAGAAGTCGATATCGAGGGAGGAGTTCATCGGGCATGCATGGGAGTGGACACATAAGCACGGCGGTATCATTCTCGAACAGCTCAAGCGCCTCGGGGCGTCATGCGACTGGGACCGCACTCTCTTCACCATGGATGATGAGCGTTACAGGTCAGTAATAAAGGTATTTGTCGACCTCTATAATAAGGGCCTTATCTACAGGGGAGTGCGCATGGTCAACTGGGACCCGCAGGCTCTCACCGCCGTCTCCGATGAGGAGGTTGTGTATACTGAAGAAAAGTCGAAACTCTATTACGTACGGTATAAAATCGTTGGGGAAGACAACTACATAATGGTGGCCACCACCAGGCCCGAGACCATCCTGGGCGACACGGCAGTATGCGCCAACCCGGAGGATGACCGCTACACCGGCATGAAGGGAAAACATGTGATCGTACCCATGACCGGACGCGAAGTTCCTTTCATCTTCGACGAATATGTAGACAAGGAGTTCGGCACGGGATGCCTGAAGATCACCCCGGCGCATGACATCAACGACTATGAGATTGGGGTCAGGTACAACCTCGAGACCATTGATATCTTCAATGACAACGGAACAATCAGCGAGAAGGCCGGCCTCTTCATCGGCACTGACCGCTTTGAAGCCAGGAAGCTGGCCGAGGAGGAGCTCAGCAGAACGGGCGCACTGGTAAAGGTTGAGGATTACATAAATAAGATCGGACGCTCGGAACGCACCCACGCTATCATTGAACCCAAGCTGTCACTGCAGTGGTTCCTGAGCATGAAGGACCTCTCGCAGCCTGCCCTTGATGCGGTCATGAATGACAAGGTGAGGATCTTCCCTGACAAGTACAGGAATGTCTACAGGCACTGGATGGAGAATGTGCGCGACTGGTGCATCAGCAGGCAGCTGTGGTGGGGTCAGCGCATACCGGCATATTACTACAGCAATAATGAATTTGTTGTAGCCGAAACCGAAGACGAGGCTCTGACGCTGGCCCGAAAAGCCAGCGGAAGGGAAGACCTGCAGGTTGGAGACCTGAGGCAGGATGAAGATGTCCTCGACACATGGTTCTCATCGTGGCTATGGCCTATCACCTGCTTCAACGGCATCACTGACCCCGACAATACGGACATCAAATATTATTATCCCTCAAATGTACTGGTGACCGCTCCGGATATACTGTTCTTCTGGGTTGCCAGGATGATCATTGCAGGGTATGAGTATCGCGGCCGTGAGCCTTTCGGAGATGTTTATCTAACCGGCATGGTGCGTGACAAGCAGAAGCGCAAGATGTCGAAGTCGCTTGGTAACTCTCCCGACCCCATCAGCCTGATAGAGAGGTACGGAGCCGACGGCGTGAGGGTAGGGATGCTCCTCTGTTCGCCTGCAGGGAATGACCTACTTTATGACGACAGCCTGCCGGAGCAGGGCCGCAACTTCGCCAATAAGATCTGGAACGCCTTCCGCCTTGTCATAACGATGCCCACCGATGAGAGTATTGAGCAGCCTGATGCCTCGAAGGCAGCCGTGACATGGATGCGCGATACCGTTGACAAAGTGCTCGCAGAAATCGATGACAGCTTCGTACGCTACCGCATTTCAGACGCACTGATGCAGGCTTACAAGCTCTTCTGGGATGACTTCTCGGGATGGTATCTCGAGATCATCAAGCCGGCATACGGGCAGCCTATGGATGGGAAGACTCACAGGGAGACCCTGGAGATCTTCGAGAAGATGATGAAGATCATTCATCCCTTCATGCCCTTCATCACCGAGGAGATCTGGCAGAGGCTGGCTGAGAGGGAGGATGGGAAAAGTATTATGGTTGAGAAGATGCCTCTCCCTCTACCCTACGAGGCGGGCATGCTGACACGCTTTGACACTGTGCGTGAGATTGTCACCGCGGTACGGGCGATACGCAAAGAGAGGAACATACCCATGCGTGAACCGCTGGTCCTCTGTGCCACTCCCGGCACCACCGGAACAGAGTTTGACCAGGTCATCATCCGAATGTGTAATCTCTCTGAAATACGAATTGTTAAAGGTAAGGTCGAAGGAGCCGCCTCATTCAGGATACACACCTCGGAGTTCTTCGTTCCGCTGAGTGAAGGCATTGATCATGAGGAGGAGATAAAGAAACTGGAGGAGGAGCTGGCCTACACCGAAGGGTTCCTCACCTCAGTGATGCAGAAACTCTCAAATGAAAAGTTCGTCGCCAACGCACCCGAGAAGGTCCTGGGCATGGAGAGGAAGAAGGAGTCTGATGCACGCTCGAAGATTGCCACCCTGAAGGAGAGCCTCGCCCACCTGCGGGGCCGGGAGTAATTGAAGACCGCCGGGCGGATCCAGAGCACACGAGGAGCGAAGCAACGCATTCCCGCAAAGGGGGAGAGCGCAGGGGAGCACAGAACTCAGGACTCAGATCAGTTTTTCTTTATGGTGTAGCTGCCGTCGCCTGATGGCACCGCATGCCATCCGTCATTAAGCACCAGGTGCCATCCTGCACCGGATAGATGGTTTTTATCGACCACAATGTCTTTGGCGCTGACACGCAGAAGATGCAGGTCATTGGTGAGCAGGGCGCCACCATCGTTCACCGCCAGCCTGCCCCAGTTGTCGGAAACGCGGAGCCTCTTGTACAGAGTACCGAGGGTGTCCAGGGCATTGATGTCTTCTGGTTCAAAGCTGAAGTTCGGGCTCTCCATGCTGATTGTAACAACGGGCTTCTCCATGAATGTTGTCACTATTCGGCGGGTGTTTTCATTGATCATGGCTTCGCGTTCACTCTCCTCAGCCCTTATGGCCTGGATGTCATAATTCAGTGCAAGTGATCCGGCAACGTCGCGACAGACCACTGGCAGAGTGACTCCGTAAGCCTCCAGTGCAGCCTTGCCGAGGTCAAAGTCTGACTGCTGTATCTGTTTGAAATCAAAGCCTTTGTCATTAAGAAGGGTGGCGTAGAGGGCTCCGTGCACAAACCCGTATCCCCACGCGTAGGAATTGTTCTGGTAGATCCTGTCAAGATACTCGAGTATCCTCTTTTGAATCTCTTCACCACCGGAGTTGCAGAGCTTGATGTATGTGAAAGTGGCCAGTCCCTCATAGTTTTCAAACTTATTTTCGTCAACAATAGCTGAAGGGAAGAGCTCGCGCCTTGCACCACGGAACACCAGGGCGTCACGCATGGCCTGGTTGCGTGTCTCCCCGGCAGTGCCAATGGCATAGGTCAGGGCCTTCCACTCAAGCTTCAGGTAGAGCCTCGCATTCCTGTCGTTGAGGTGCCTTGTGCTGAATGTCGACGGTTTCAGCCCATGCCTGTCCTGGTAGCAATGAAAGAGGCTGTGGACGGTCCGGGTAATTATCCGGTAACGGTCTTCCGTTTCCGGGAGGGGCACCATGGCATATTTGACACCCCCGAACTCGATCATGGTATTGGTTATAATCCTCTCTTTGGGAAGCACGCCGGTGAAGATGCCGTCACGGGCCTTCAGGTTGTCCTCCCTGTCGGCTACATTGGCATAGATGGTCCTGTTACGGTTATCGACATACATTACCGGACCGTACAGGTTCTCTCCCCAGAGGCTCCCGTTGTCTCTATTGCAGACCTCTTCAACCAGCCTGAAATACTCCGAGGCCTTACCGGTTGATAACCAGTCCAGGCCCTTATCCCTGTGACAAGATGAGAGTACGATTATGGCGGCAATGAATATCAGTTTTTTCATCCGGGTCTGATGTGCGGACCAAAAATAGAAAAAAATCTGTAACAGCGCCCGGCCTCCGCAAGAGTATATTCAATTATGACATGGGTGTTGTTTTTTGTAACCGGAAATATTTAGATTTGCCCATCGTAAAAAAAGAAGCAAATAATGAACAATGACATACTTATGAGCCGCAATGAGCTCGTGCAGTTTCTCAGGAAGCCTGCTGACCAGTTTACCTCTGATGACATCATCAGGTTCATCGAGGCCAAGGGAATCAAAATGGTTAATTTCAGGTATGCTGCGGGTGACGGCAAGCTCAAGTCGCTGAACTTCGTCCCTTACAGTCGTGATCATCTTGCTTCCATCCTCACCGCCGGTGAGCGTGTCGACGGCTCCAGCCTCTTCTCTTTCATCGAGGCAGGCTCAAGTGACCTCTATGTGATGCCGCGGTACCGCACCGCCTTTGTCAATCCGTTCACGCAGACACCCACCCTTGAGATCCTCTGTTCGTTTTACAACTCAGAGGGGAAGCCCTTGGAAAGCTCGCCGGAATATATACTACGCAAAGCGATGAAGAGGTTCACTGCCGCCACGGGATTCACCATCAGGGCTCTGGGAGAACTGGAATACTATGTCAGGTCAGAGAGCGATGAGCTCTACCCGTTGTTCGATCAGAAGGGATACCATCAGGCGAAGCCGTTCTCCAAGTTTGAGGATCTGCGTGTTGAGGCGCTGGAGCTGTGTGCACGGGCCGGGTGTCATATCAAGTATGGTCACTCCGAGGTTGGCAGTTTCTCAAAGGACGGCGATGACTTTGAGCAGCATGAGATTGAGTTCCTCCATGTGCCGCTCGATCAGGCTGTGGAGCAGATCATTATCGCCAAGTGGATACTGCGTATGCTGGGTTATGAGTATAGTGCGGAGATCAGCTTCGCGCCGAAGATCACTGTCGGGAAGGCCGGATCAGGGATGCATATCCACCTGATGCTTGAGAAGGATGGACGCAATGTGATGATCGAGAACGGCAAACTCAGTGACACTGCGCGGAAGATGATCGCCGGCATCCTCTATCTGAGCAAGGGGTTGACAGCCTTCGGCAACACCATTCCGACCTCATACCTGAGGCTTGTACCGCATCAGGAGGCACCCACAAGCATATGCTGGGGCGACCGTAACCGGTCGGTACTGGTGAGGGTCCCGCTGGGCTGGCTCGGCGCAGGGGAGATGATCCATGACGCCAATCCTGCAGAGCCTTCGGGCAGTGCAGACAAGATCTCAAGACAGACCGTAGAGCTCCGCTCGCCGGATGGTTCAGCCGACATCTACATGCTGTTGGCGGGCATAGCCATGGCCATACAGCACGGACTTGAGATGCCCGGATCGTTGGAGATGGCTGAGAGGCTGTATGTCGATTACAATGTCTTCAAGGAAAAGCAAAGGGCTGCCGCGAAGAAGCTCGAGTCGCTACCGGTCTCATGCTGGGACTCGGCAGATGCATTACTCAGTCTGAGGAGTCACTTTGAACAAGATGGTGTCTTCCCCTCAGGGGTGATTGACAGCCTGGCGGCGAAGCTGAAGTCATACAATGACAAGAACCTTAGTAATGAGCTTTACGGCAATAATGAGGCGATAGCAGCGCTGGTAAAACAGCATCTTCACTGCGGGTAATCAACAGGTGGCACCGGCATTTATGAAGGAGCACCTGCACTGCGGGTATAATCCGTGAAGAGGTAAAAGGAGTATCTGCACTGTGGATAATTATCAGGCGTCTCAGGCGGCCGTCAGCGAAAATCAAATCCGGCTATGACGTTGAAAGAGAGCGTTTTCTGCTTAAATACGCTATTGTCAAAGATTCCGGTAGCGGATTCGGCCCTGAACTCAACGGAAAAACTCTGTTTGGGATTAAGCTCTTTTTTGATTCCGACACCTGCCAGACCTCCAAATGATGACTTATTCAACAGAAGGGAGTTGTCGGTAAAAGGTCTGACGACGTGAAGTGTACTCTCGACCTCCCCCTCCCTGGTGTATTTTGTACCCAGATTGATCATCCCGAATCCGCCGAAGCTGATGAAAGGTTTAAAGGTGCCTTTCAGGAAACTGGCCCTCAGGAAGAGAGGTGCTTTTATGCCCGTATAGGAAAAATTGATGTCGCTTCGCGTTGTGGATGAATAACTAACGGTCTCATTATAAAGGTAGACATTGGTCGTGAATGCCATGATTTCCGCCTGTACGGAGAGAAGGTCTGAACCTCTTTTCAGCGGGCGGTTGTACCAGAAACCGATCACAGGTGTCATCTCAAAGAAATCCATCTCCGGAATGAATACCCTCACCCTGTCATGGAGCTTTTCGGTATAATACTTCGATGCGTTCATCCCGGCCAGGACCCCGTAATTGCCCATGTAGGCGCCCAGGTTGCGCATCTCCTCGAATACTCCTGAGGGGTTGCTCAAGGGGAAGGTTGATACTTTCGCGTCCCGGCTATCATTGTAGGCGACTATCACCTCTGTCATCTTCTCTGGTTTCAATGAGATGTCTGTCGGTGGTGTGAATTTGTTCGCCGGATCAGGAAGTTTCTCAATCAGGTCCTTGTAACCGTTATGACTCAACATCTTACCCTCCGCGTTGACGCTCCCGGCATTGTTATCGAGCTTTACCATTTCAAGTCCCATCCCGTCGAGATACAGCCTGGCCCCGTCATAGAGCAGATCGAGGTCGCCGTCGGTAAGGCATGCCATGAAGAACTTCTGTCCCCCGTCATTGACGGTTTTGAATCTCATCCCGTGGGTGAATCCGAAAGCCTCAATGTCACCCGGTTCAAACGTGTATTCATTTGAGATGTCAAACCACCTGAAGACGCACTCCCTGGCCGTATAGCCTTTGGCTATGAATTTCACCTGGCCGTAGGTGTAACTGCCATCATTTTTAATTATATAGCCGTTCATGTATTCAGGCTGGGCAGATGTTGCGCCGCACAGCATGACAGTTAGAATGATTGTCAGCAGATACCGTTTCATAGTTATGCAGAATTGACAGTACTAACTTAGTGAAATTATTTCTAAACCGGTATGTTTAGGAAGATGTTATTAAATATATTTCTAATCATAAAAAAAATAATTACATTTACGATTGTCTGATATTATAAGCTGGATGTTAAGAAAGTCATCTTACGGTCAGGGTCACTCAGAGCTTTGCTTGTGGGCCTGTCTCGCCGGTTTTATACTCACCCTGGCAGGGTGTGAGGATGAGCCGGTGCAGAGGGATTATCCGAGGGTAAAGACCCTGGAGGTCACGAATATTTCGGAGAGCGGTGCCACGTTTGTCGCCGAGGTATATGATGAGGGCAATGTTGCCATTACTGAGCACGGTTTTACATGGTCACAAAGTCTCCCTAATGTAACTTCCAATGAGAGAATTTTCCTGGGCGGTTTCAGTGGGATCGCCAGGTTTGAAGCGGAGATAAGCACGGCGCTGGGCGAAGGTATTTCTTATGAAGTGTGTGCCTTTGTAAAGGCGGGTGATTACACCGTATACGGGGACAAAGTCATATTTGTGAGTCTGGGGAGCGGGGCGCCGGAAATAATCGATTTCATGCCCAAATCGGCCGGCTGGGGTGATACCGTCACAATATCCGGCCGGAAATTCAGTCATCTGAACATCACCAATAAGATTCATATTGAAGAATATGTTTGCACACCCTTTTTTGCCAGTGACACACTGCTGAAGTTTGTGCTTCCCCTTGAGGTAGTTAAACCTCAGAACACTCTATCGGTCAGCATCCTGGGTAATGTTACGACCCCCAATGAAAAACTGGGTTTTATCTCCCCGGAGATATACGGTTTCTCTCCAAATGAAGGGCAC
>CAYVYM010000062.1:0-10542 GCA_964455705.1 uncultured Rikenella sp. | reverse complement strand
ACCCGAAGTTTGCGGTTCCGAATACACTCTGCAGCTCGGTGTGTGTCTCGCTGAGACCAACTGTGCCTGGAGCAGCAGCGTTGCTTACAGAATAGAGATCGGGGACAATCAGGTCAGGAACGGTGACCCTGTGATACTGATAATCATAATGGTTGTATTCAGTCCCGACCGCAGCGTCAAAGGCTATGTCACCGAAAGTCTTGACGAACTCAAGCCTGGCGTTGGCGTTAACCTCCTGCCTGCGGTTAGAATAGCCAGTGAATCCTCCTTCGGGGTCACCCCTTCCGATATCGCCTTTGGCAGTTCTTTCCATGATGTCTTCAATAGACCAGTCTGTTCCGGCCATAGCCCTGAAGGTCATCCAGTCAGTAAACTTCCATGAGAAGTTCATATTGCCTATCATCCTGTCCCTGTTCCTTGAGTTGGTGCTCTTGTTCAGGGTCCAGTAGGGGTTATTATGGTAACTGTGGTTCCAGTTGAACGGGAGGCCTGTCACCGGGTCTGTCTCATTCCACTTTTCCTTAAGTACATTCATGTCAACCTGGCGTCCGAACCACTGCATCAGTGACTGCATCGGGTTTCCGGCGTTATAACCGTTCTCGGCAATGTTATCACTTTTGTTGCTGATGTAGTTTGCCGAACCACCCACAGTGATCTTGCTTGTTACAGCCAGTTCACCGTTCAAGGCTACGGAGTTCTTTACAAGGTCCGTGTTAGGCAGGATACCTTTGATGTCCTGGTTTGAGAGTGACAGCCGGAAATTGGCGCCTTCCTTTGCTCCTGCAATGGAAAGGTTCGTAGTCCGCTTGACACCAGTCTCAAAGAAATCCTTGATGTTGTTAGGGTGAGCGATCCATGGCGTCGGAGTGCGGATGCCCGTTTCAGGATCATAAGGGCTGTCGAACTGAGGGATCAGTCTTCCATCAAGCGGAGGACCCCAGCTTTCGTCAGTACCGTCATAATCACCACCATAATTACCGTCCACATAGTTAAATTCTCCATCGCCACCCTGTCCGTAAAGGTTCTGGAACTTCGGAAGAATAAGCGGGTTTTCCCACATGACGTTTTCTTCAAGGGTTACACCAAGGCCGGTCTGGCCGGTCCGCGACTTACCTGATTTGGTAGTGATAAGCACAACGCCGTTGACGGCTCTTGAACCGTACAGGGCAGCAGCACTTGCTCCCTTGAGCACGCTGATGTTCTCAACATCTGAAGGGTTGATATCACTTGCCATGTTACCGTAGTCCTTACCACCGTATGTTCCGACATCGGACATTGAGTTACTGATGGGTACACCGTCAACAACGAACAGAGGCTGTGTGTTGCCGCTTGCTGAAAGCGAGTTCACACCCCTTATAAGGATCCTCACGCCCGATGCAACACCACCATCGGTGTTGGAGATCTGAACGCCGGATAACTTACCCTGGAAAGCGTTAACAATGTTCGATACTTTTGCCTGTTCGATGCTTTCACCGCCAAGGTCCTGGACTGAATATCCAAGCGCTTTCTTCTCGCGCGATATGCCGAGGGCGGTAACAACAACTTCTTCAAGGCCAAGCATATCCGTTACCATGACAACATTAATGGTCGTACGGCCACCAATATCTTCGGTAACCGTTTTCATGCCGACAAAGGTAAAGACAAGCTGAGAGGCGTTGGCTGGTGCAACAACGGTGTAATTACCGTCCGCACCGGTCAGGGTACCAATCGTGGTACCTCTTACTGCTACAGAAACACTCGGGATGGGCAAGCCATCATCCGCTGACGTAACAGTTCCTTTAATCGTCACCGTCTGTGCCATCAGGGCAGTACAGCCCATGAACACAAACAGTGATAGCAACAGTTTGAGTCTGTTCATAGATCAGAGTTTAAGTTTAACAATAGGTTTAGGTTAACAACTTCCTCATTTAGCTGAGCGTTCACTTTAACAGACGCTCTGCCTCATTTAGAAGGGGGTAAATATAACTAATATTTGCCGCCAATTAATTTTTTCATGTTTTTTTTCACCTGTATCATTATAAATTGCACATCTCATCCAGATGAAATTCCTTAATCCCACCGAAATTAAAGATCAAAAGGGAGGAGGCCCGGATGCTGACAAGAGAGTAACATCCCGGTAAATCAAAGGTATTTTGTACCTTTATTAACGAAAAAATATATAAACCTGATATGAAGGCAGCAGTAGTACTGGCCGGTTGCGGTGTGAAGGACGGTGCCGAGATTCATGAGGCGGTGATGACACTGTACGCGATTGACAAAAATGGAGGCACGTTCCAGATCTTTGCCCCTAACGTGATGCAACACCATGTAATCAACCATATCACCGGCGAGGTGATGAAAGAGTCAAGAAATGTTCTGACGGAAGCCGCCCGGATTGCACGGGGAAATATCAAAGCCCTGACAGAATACAGGCCCGGTGATTATGATGCCCTGATCTTTCCGGGAGGATTCGGAGTGGCCAAAAACCTCTGCACCTACGCATTCGACGGCCCTGAATGCCATGTTGACAGAGTTGTTGAGGAGGCAATCCGCTCAACCCATAAGGCCGGCAAACCCATCGGGGCGCTTTGCATATCTCCGGTGCTTATCACCCGGGTGCTGCACGAAGTGACTGTCACAATTGGCACAGATACCCAAACAGCAGCCGACATTAAAGCACTTGGGGGAACGCATGAGAATAAACATCACGGTGAAGTAACCGTTGACAGAAAGAACCGTATTGTCACTGCTCCCTGCTATATGCTTGACGCAACCCTCTCAGAGATAGCCAGTGATGCCGATGAGGTCATCAGGGCAATAATGGAGCTGCTCGGCGAAAAGTGATCACAGTCTCCCGGCTTCAATCTCCCGGATAACCTGTTCGATGAGGTAGTCATCACCCCCGGGATCATATGATGACTTCAGGTTGGTGCCGAAGATACGCGCTATACTCTGCCAGAAGGTGGCAGAGAATTTCCCCCTGTACTGTCTTATGAGATCATATGATGTGACCTGCGTCTCCCGGTCTATCAGCTTTATCAGGATCTTTCCCTGGGTGAAGGTCAGCTTCTTCATGTCATCCTCATAGGCATTGAATAGCTCCTTCTCATACTGCTGCAGGAAATTGCGCTGGGCTTTCTCATCGGGCATAGTCTCAAGCAGCCTGTTTATGCGCCCAAACTCGTCCCTGACCAACAATGCATAAGGATAGACACGTCGCACATTATATACAAGGCGCGCATGCCTGCGGTAATCAAACCGCACTCCACGTGGCATACGGGCCACGACGGTTACCTCCTTCAATTCAACAAGAGGATAGGTCTGCCCGTCAAAAGTGGCTGTCTTAAGCACATGATATACGCCAAGCAGTGTGTCAGAATTCACCTGTGCAACAGTGACCATGGCAGGGGAAGCCATGGCAGGGGTTACCGTATCTCTCTTCTGACCGTAACCGATTGTGCAAAAAAACAGCATAACCAATATGCCGGATAACCTTTTCATAATCTCCTGCAAATTTAACCAATTGTCGTGCCAAAGGTTTCAGGGCAACGCAAAACTGATCATTATCATTTAGCCATAACGCCAATCTCATATCTTTGTTGATTCATGAAACCAAACCCCGGAATAGAAGAGCTTGAGGAGGGATCCGGCTATGAAAAGGTCCTGACACTGCACTATGAAGAGATAGCGCCGTTCGTCATCAGTCGCCTCACCCGGTTCAGTATGCCCATGGCATCAATCTGGATCACCGCCGCCGTATCACTCTTTCTTTCTGCCTGGTTCTGGCCGGGATTGAGATACCCCGCAGATGATCCACAGTTAATCCGGGGAGTGGTGGCAGCTCTGATTGTTATCCCGCTGCTTATGATACCTGTTCATGAAGTTCTGCATCTCATACCCTTCAGGCTTGCCGGGGCCAGGGACATACGCCTCGGAGCCGATCTGCGACAGGGAATATTTTATGTAACAGCTCACCGGTTTGTTGCCGGGAGGAGGCTCTTTACGGTGGTCGCCCTCGCACCATTCGTTACCATTACCGCAGGCATCCTCATCGCTATTGTATTCTGCCCTGTCTGGTGGAAGTGGGTGCTGGCCATGTCACTTACGGTCCATACCACAATGTGTGCCGGCGATGCTGCGCTGCTCGGATTCATATACGGTTTCAGAAATCGCGAAGCATACACCTGGGATGATGCAGACAGGAAAGAAGCCTACTTCTATGTGCCACAAAACAGGGAAAATGACCGGTGAAAACCACTGAATAGTGTCAGTAATTTCACTATTTTAAGCCCCGGAAATAATCCTTATGAACTACTTCTCCCGCACAATCAAAAAATTCCCCGGTCTGTTCTGGATCTCCAACCTTATTGAACTGTTTGAAAGATGGGGCTGGTATGCCTTCTATAACGGCTTCTTCGCCATCTACCTCACCTCTTCACCGGAGGCAGGCGCATTGGGATTCTCGAACGTGGAGAAGGGAACCATCATGGGAACAGGATCCATGATCCTCTATCTCCTGCCGGTGATAACAGGCGCCATCGCTGACAGAGTAGGTTACAAAAAAGTGCTCATCGTCTCTTTCATAACCTATATACTCTCATTTCTCATGCTGAGCCGGTTCGAGACCTTTGGCTCCATCTTCGCCGCATTTATTCTCCTTGCCGTTGCGGGAGCACTCTTCAAGCCCATCATCTCAGGCACGGTGGCCAGGGTTACAAACAGGGAGACTGCCTCCCTCGGATTCGGTATATTTTATATGGTGGTCAACATAGGCGGATTTATTGGTCCCTTTGTAGCAAGCCTGTTGTACAAGCATAACTGGGACATGGTTTTCTATATGTCGATGGCAGCTATGGCTCTGAACCTTATTATTGTCATGACTCTTTACAGGGAGCCTGCCGTGACGGACTCCGGGAACACATTCCTGCAGAATATCGCCATCGCATTTAAAAATATCGGGGTGACACTTACTGACTGGCGGTACCTTCTGTTTCTGTTTGTAATAGGTGTATTCTGGACTGCCTACAACCAGCTCTATTATTCGTTCCCGGTTTTCCTTGAGACCTGGGTGAACCTCGATAAGATGTCAATGACACTCGGTCTTATTCCGGGCACCGTCACCACGGTGACAATTTCAAGTCTGGCATCTTTCTTCATTATCCTCTTCCAGCTGGTGGTCTCCTCTGTAACAGCCAGGGTCAGGCCATTGAACTCCATCATGACCGGAATCTTTATCCTGGCTTTCGGCCTCGGTATGATGTTCGCAAACCTTAACCCGTGGCTCATCGTGCTTGGAGTACTGATTTTCGCCATCGGGGAGATGGCCTCATCACCCAAGGTGCAGGAGTACCTGGGCGGCATCGCCCCACCGGACCGCAAGGCACTCTACATGGGAACCGCTTTCCTTCCAATCGCAATGGGTCATCTTGGGGCAGGATGGATATCAGGCAAGCCGTACGAGGTAATGGCAGATAAATTATTCCTTCTTAAAAAGGCGGTGACTGAAAAGGGATTTGAAATTCCTGATATATCAGCTACCTTCACGCAGACCGACTATGTCACCAGGGCACAGGAGCTGTTCGGAATGGATGCTCAGCAGCTGACACGCTTCCTGTGGGATACATATAACCCGTCAAAGGTGTGGATGCTCTTTTCAGCCATAGCTATCACCGCCAGCGTAATGCTCTACCTGTATGACAGGCTCATCCTGCGTGGCAGGGAGGTAAGTGGCAATGGTGGAAAGGCAGTAGGCAATAGGCAATAGGCAATAGAGGAATTTTCGATTTCAGATTTTCGATTGTCGATTTAATCGAAATTCGCAAATCGCAAATCGCAAATCCTTCAGACTTTACGGACTTTTGACTTTAGACTTTCAGACATCATAGAGCAAACATATGAAACCCACATGATTGACCACAATCACAAATACGAATAGATTTAATTTACAAGCATGTGTGGTTCCATCATACCTTTAAAATCAAAATTATATTATGATGAAAACAAGAATCCTACTCATCTCGATCCTGCTCCTGGGCACATTGACGCTGTCAGCCCAGAGGCGCATCCTGAACGTACCGGAACTGCCGGGTTACGTAACCCTTAAATGCGATTTTCACTCCCACACTGTATTTTCCGACGGTAACGTATGGCCTACGCATAGGATCGGAGAAGGATGGAGGGACGGACTCGATGCGATTTCGATCACAGACCATATCGAATACCAGCCTAAAAAGCAATACATTCCTTCTGACCATAACGCAGCATGGAATATTGCAAAATCAACGGCTGACAACTTCAATATCATTCTGGTTCATGGCACCGAGATAACACGGAAAATGCCTCCCGGACACCTCAATGCACTCTTCATCACCGACGCCGATTCACTCAACCGTCCGGACTTCATGGAGGTAATTGAAGCCGCTGTCAGACAGGGTGCCTTCATCCAGTGGAATCACCCGGGATGGAAGAGCCAGGAACCGGACGGAATTCCAAAATTCTATCCTGTACACCGGGAACTAATCGCAAAAGGCTGGCTTCACGGCATAGAGTACTCAAATGAGAAGGAACACTATCCGCTGGTGATGGATATGTGCCGCGACAATAAACTGGCGATCATGGGCAACAGCGATGTTCATGGCGTCATCAGTGAAGAATACAGCGCTCCGGAGTACTTTCACCGCCCGATGACACTGGTCTTTGCAAAGGAACGTACCTCCGAATCCCTTAAAGAGGCTATGTTTGCCGGCCGTACTGCCGTGTGGTACGGAGATCACCTCGCTGCCCCTGAGATGTATGCCGAACCGTTGTTCAGGTCGGTTGTCACCGCCGGGATACCCTTTAAAGATGATGGCAAGAGCATTTGGTTCGAACTCAGCAACAGCTCTGACCTGCCCATGGAACTGACCGGCGGACCCGGAGGTGCACCTGCGGAACTGAAACTGCCGGCATCAGGAATGGTTGTGGTGAAGGCAGACAGAAAATTCCTTGCGGAACCCATACCTTACTACGTCAGCAATATAATTACCGGCAGCGACTCGGTTCTGAGGGTTGAGATAATGCCGGCGAAAAAGTGATCGCGGGCTAGTGCAGCGGCACCATCCTGAACGAGTATTCATATTTCGAATCACGCAGACAGTATTCGTGGTGTGTCCGCGCTCCCCATGAGTCATCGCCCCCGACGCCCATCTGGCCGTAGTCAATATTGACCCTTACCAGGTCGCGCGGACTGACATCGTCAAGGTGCCTGTTAACCAGTTTTGCATCCGGCCTGTATCCGGCCAGGTTTCCCTGCGATTCAAAGTCATCATGCAGGTAGTTCATGGCCGCAAAACTAAATACCGGACTGCCCTCAAAGCGAAGTCCGGAGCCTTCGCCGTCAGTGACAGCGAGCCACCTGGTATCTGTCCTGTAACCATTCTCCTGAGGCCTGACATACGGAAAGTACTGGTCTGCAACGGAGCTCTCATACACTCCGACGAAGGCCGAGGTCTTACGGTCAGAATAGTTCTCATGCGGACCCCTTCCGTACCACGACAGATCGGTGAACCGGCCGGGCAGGATCATCTGCATCCCCACCCGGGGTATTTCTTCCAGTCGCCCGTCACTCCTGGTGAAACTGAACGATACATCTACCGCGCCTCCGGCATGAATTATATACCTGGTCACCAGGCCGGCAATCTTCATGTTGTCCGGTCCGGGTATGTCAAAAGCGAAGTTTACCTCCGCGCTGCCCATGCCCGGCTGGCTGATCTGTGCCGACCTTATCACCGCCTTCCGGCCGGCCTCCCTCCAGTGAGCATTCCGTTTCTCCATACCATTACCATAGTCATTATCAGTAGGAGCTCTCCAGAAATCGGGCACCGGTCCTGAGATAAGGAGCTCCCGGCCATTGGCAAGGTAAGACTTCATCCGTCCCGCTGCCATATCAAAAACTACTGAAAAGCCTTCACCGGCAACGGTAAGATCAGTGCCCTCACTCCTGAGGTCAAGAAGAGCCAGTTTCGCTTCATCCTCAGG
Source organism: uncultured Rikenella sp. (assembly GCA_964455705.1). Classification (GTDB taxonomy): domain Bacteria; phylum Bacteroidota; class Bacteroidia; order Bacteroidales; family VadinHA17; genus SR-FBR-E99. The sequence continues at coordinate 2,547 of CAYVYM010000062.1, read as the reverse complement.
CATGGCGTTGGTGAAAAATGGCAGCAGGAACTGTTCGGAGGCGTAAATGTGATCGTGCGGGATTATCCCCCACTCATCCGCCCTTGAGGCATAGATGTTCAGATGATACTCCGTGTCCGGCATGGGTGCTAACTCTCCCCATGGTATCTCAACGGTGGTTGTGTCGCCCGGTTCAAGATCGAGCTGGCTGAGATGACCCGAAGAGTGAAGCACTCCGTTGGCATACACCTCCCAGTTGATATTAAAGTGAGAGAGGTTGGTAAAGTCATACTTGTTGATTATCGATACCAGGCCTCTGCCCAGGTCAGCCGCGACAAAGCCGACATACTGATAAACCTTCTTTACCTCATGGAGAGCCGGATGCGGTGCGCGGTCAGGGCCAACCAGCCCGTTGCAGCAGAAGTTTCCGTCACTGTAGGAACCAACCTCACCGTAATCGCCGCCATATGCAAAATATTCCTCCCCGTCATCGCTGGTCTCAAGCAGCCCCTGGTCAACCCAGTCCCAGATGAATCCACCCTGAAGGATGGGATAACTCTCAATCACATCCCAGTAATCCTGCAGGTTGCCGGTGCTGTTGCCCATAGAATGAGCGTACTCGCACATTATGAGCGGTCGGTCAAAGCCGGGTTTGCCGGCGTTCCTGCCGTAGTTCTCCAGGTAATCAATGCGGGCATACATCGGACACCATATGTCAGTGTGTCTTTCAGTTGTATACGTCATCTTTTCGGCTCTCTCATATTGCACCGGACGCGATTCGTCCCTCTTCTTTATCCACTTGTAGGTTTCAACGAAATTCTGTCCGTCACCCCCTTCATTGCCCAGTGACCATGTGATTATGGATGGATGGTTCTTGTCACGCTCAACCATACGTACAGTGCGAAACATATGCTGTTCCAGCCACTCCGGCTTGTGGGCAAGGGTCACGGCCGGGTTGTATCCTATGCCATGTGACTCGATGTTGGCCTCATCAATAAGATAGATCCCGAATTCATCACAAAGACTGTAAAACCGCTCAGGCTGAGGATAATGAGAAGTGCGTACCGCATTGATATTGTGCATCTTCATGAGTCTTATATCCTTTAACATCAGGGCCTCATCTATTGTGTGGCCGGAGACCGGATCATGCTCATGCATGTTTGTGCCCTTGAGATTGACAGCCCTGCCGTTAATAAGAAACTGACCCCCGTTTATCTCAACAGTACGGAAACCGATACGGGTGCTTACGCTCTCCAACACCCTGCCCCTGCTGTCTGCAAGCGTCAGTACCAATGTATAAAGAGACGGGGATTCGGCAGACCAGGGACGCACCTGAGGCATCCCGGCGGAAAGTCTTATCACAGCACTGCTGTCTGCAGATTCAGCCTCCCTTGTCTCACCGAAGATCTTCGTCGTGCCTTCATACAGACCGGCCTCGAGCTTCAGCCCGGCCGCCTTCCGGTCATGGCCGGCCAGCTCAACCGTAAGATCGAGGTGTCCGTCACTGTAATCATTCACCAGCGTCGCCCTGGCAAAGAAATCACGGATATAAGCCTTGGGTCTGGCATGCAGCCATACGGAACGCTGTATCCCGCTGAGTCTGAAGAAGTCCTGACACTCAAGGTAACTGCCGTCACTATAACGGTAGACCTCTACAGCCAGTGTATTACGGCCTCTCCTCAGGAAGGGGGTGATATTGAACTCTGCCGTCGTCTTGCTATCCTCACTGTATCCCGCCTGCTCACCGTTGACCCAGACATAAAATGCAGAGCTCACACCGTCAAAATTGAGGAAGACCTCCTTCCCCTTCCAATCAGGGGGAAGCATGAATGAACGTTTGTATGAACCTACAGGATTGTCTGAATGGTCTATGAAAGGCGGATTTACCGGGAAGGTATAACCGACGTTCACATAATAGGGAATGCCATAACCCTCCCTCTCCCAAGTCGAGGGCACCTCTATCTCGGCCCACTGTCTGGTGTCAAAATCCTTCCTGAAGAACCAGTAGGGACGCTCTGAAGGGGTGGCGGCATAATGAAACTTCCACTTCCCGTCAAGTGACAACACATTTACGGATTCTCTCCATCCTGCCGTCAGGGCAGCAGAGTTATCCGGAAAACTCACCATTGTTGCATGCGGCTTTACGGTGTTAACCGTATTCACTGCAAGATTCTCCCAGTCGGGGAGATCCTTCTCCTGCCATTCAGCCCTGCTGTAATCCTGGTAACGGATACATCCGGCAAGCGCCAGGGTCACCACGGAAATGATCAAGAAAGTCTTTTGCATGACAAATTCCATTAGGTCCAACGTAAATTTAAGAATAAAATCGCACCTAACTTTAGACACCAGGAATTCGTTAAGATAAGCCGGGGGTTACGGAACACTATCTCCACCCTTGTGGCCGTCGCTGATATCTCCGGGACTGTTTATGTTCGTGAATGCCTTTACGGTTTTTACCGTCCTGGGCAGATCATAATACCTTGTTTGCACCAGTATGTAAAAGTCAATGACTGCCGGACTGCCCCCCGATTTCAGGTATCTGACCAGCTCGCCGTGAAGGCTTCGGCT
>CAYVYM010000061.1:0-12074 GCA_964455705.1 uncultured Rikenella sp. | reverse complement strand
GTATGCTCCATGGTCTTTACTATTTCGGCCATATATTCATGCACGGCCTTCACTGAACCCGGAAGGGTGTAGATGAGTGTGTTGCCAATTGAGCCAGCCACTGCACGGCTCAGGAGAGCCTTCGGATTCCTGTTTCCGTATTTGACCCTTATCTGCTCCATCACACCCGGGATCTCCTTCGTCAGCAGAGGCCTGACCACATCGGTGGTGAAGTCACGGGGTCCTATGCCTGTCCCCCCGGTGGTGATGATCAGATCCGTCATCGGAGCCCCGGTTAGCGCAGCCTTCAGGGCAACAGGATCATCGGGCATAACCGTTGTTTTTATCTCGTACTCCCATCCTGCTGAAGCCATTGCATACTTTACGTACTTGACCACTGCAGGGCCGCTGAGGTCTTTGTAGCTGCCGCCATGAGCCCTGTCGCTCAGCGTGATCACATGAACTTTGAATTTTTCAGGTAATGTCATGTTTCTCTTTTTTAATGAGTCGGATATCTGTTATCGTCATGGACTTATCCACGGCCTTGCACATGTCATATACAGTGAGCAGTGCCACGCTCACCCCCGTCAGCGCCTCCATCTCCACCCCTGTGCGTCCGGTGCAGCTTACGGTACTGACTGCAGTGATGCCATCTTCATCAGCATCAAGGGAGAGCTTCACCTGGTCAAGTGGTATGTTGTGACAAAGTGGTATCAATATCCCGCACTGTTTGGCGGCCTGGATGCCCGCCAGCTCAGCCACGGTAATGACATCTCCCTTTTTCATCAGGTTCTCAGCCACCAGTCTCAGCGTCTCAGGGAGCATGTTTATCCTTCCCGAGGCTATTGCAGTGCGATGTTGTACCGGTTTGCCCCCGGTGTCAACCATGTGCGCCCTGCCGCTCTCATCTGTGTGTGTCAGTTTTGCCATCGTCTGGTCTCCTCTCCTGGTTTTTATCCTCCTATATTATAAAAGCAATTTACGCTGTTCACCGTACCTCGTTCAGGCTTCTCCTCCACTGCTCTTCTCAGCGCCTCCGCGGCGCCCAACTCCCTGATGCTGTATCCTCTGTCGCTGAAGAGGCATGGTCTGACCATACCTCCGGGTGTCAGGCGCAGGCGGTTGCATCTTGCACAGTTACCTCCGTTGCCGCCGTGAACCACAGAAAATGTTCCGGAAGCGAGGTCCATCTGCCTTATGAAGCGTACCTCGAGCCCCTCTCTGATGCAGTATCCGGCCACAGCCCTGGCATCCTCCTCATCAGGAGTACTCTTGATGACACAGTTTATCTTGACGGGCCTCAGCCCTGCCTCCTGTGCTGCATCAATGCCCCTGAACACGGCATTGATGTCACCGCCACGTGTGACATATCTGTACCTCTCCGGGTCAACAGTGTCAAGGCTGATGTTCACCCTCATCAGACCGGCAGCAGCCAGTCCGGCAGCATACTCAGCCAGGAGAACGCCGTTGGTGGTCATTGACAGGTCACTGATGCCCTGTATGCCTTCAATCATTGAAACCAACCCGGTAACGCCTTTCCGTACGAGTGGCTCACCCCCCGTTATCCTGACCTTATTAACCCCATTCGCCACCGCCAGCCGGGTGAAGTCTGTAATCTCGTCGTAGGTAAGTATATCATCGTGACTGATCAGGCTGATGCCTTCCTCAGGCATGCAGTAGCGGCAACGCAGATTGCACCGGTCAGTGACAGAGATGCGCAGGTAGGTTATATTTCTCTCAAACCTGTCTAACACTGACCATCTCTCCTTTCTGTATCCAGCTCTGTCCGCGTGGTATGGTTATCAGTCCCCATGCTCCTGTCAGTGCCGTTATGTGCGCTGAGCCATGGTACTCCACCGGCAGAGCCTCGCCGGCGGGTGTAAGTGTAAAGGGTATCCATGCGAGTCTCTCTGCCCTCTTGCGCGAGTAGTCGGCTGCCAGCGGTATCGTTATCTTTGGCTCTTCGGCCGTCACCCCTGCCATCCTGTCGAGGAAGGGTCTTACCATCACCTCAAACTGCACGAAGGTGGAGACGGGGTTACCCGGGAGGCCAAAGACAGCCTTCTTCTCTCCTGTGCAGAATGTGAGGGGCTTGCCCGGCTGCATTGCAACCTGGTCAAAGTGTATTGTGAGCCCGAGTGATCTCATCACTTTGGGAACAAGGTCATAGTCACCGAACGAGACGCCACCCGAGATTAGAACCACATCGTTCTCTTTCAGCGCGCTGGTCAACAGGGCTTCTATTGAAGCTTCCTCATCACGGGCGATGCCGTAGTACCTGCCCGTGGCACCGGCCCTGGCCACCTGTGCCATCAGCTGGGATGAGTTGCTGTTGCGTATCTGCGCTCCGGCCGGCATCTGATCAGGCTCAACCAGCTCATTGCCGGTGCTGATGACACCCACCTTCGCCCTGCAGCTCACTATCGCGGTGATGGCGCCAACGACAGCCATGACGGCAATGTCCTGAGGCCTTATGTAGCGTCCGGGCCTCAGCACCGTCTGTCCGTTAAAACAGTCCTCCGCCGCCTTCGCAATGTTATCATTACCCGGTCTGCCTGTGAACCGCACCCGTCCGCCCTCCTTCTCCTCCGTATCCTCAAGCATGAAGACATAGTCGGCTCCCCGGGGGACGGCGGCACCGGTCATGATGCGCGAGCAGGTGCCCTGCACCACCGTTTTCTCAGGCATGACGCCGGCGGCCACTGTCTCAATCACGGTCAGCTCGCCGCCCAGGTCATGATGCCGGCATGCATAACCGTCCACTGCACTCTTGTTCCATGGCGGCATATCCATGTCACTCCTCACCGGTACTGCCAGCGCCCTGCCGGCAGCATCACCGATATTAACCTCCTCTTTCCCTGTACGGAAAGCGGCTTCTGATACGATTTTGAAAGCTTCTTCAAATGTTATCATGACGTTTCAGTATTGCTTTTTCTCCTCCCCTTCCCCTACAACACGCAGGGCTTCAGGCCGGAATGATAAAATAACCTTCTCACCGGTGACGAAGTTGTTCTCCTCCATCTCACGGTGAGTGATATCAGCGTAAAAGTAATCCCCGGCATTGACCGTGATCTCGAATCCGGTGGGTGAGGGAACAATATCATCAATGAGGCCGCGGATGTTGTTTATCTGTACTCCGGCCGCTCCCTGTCTTGACAGCAGCATCTCGCTGCTGCCGATTATCAGAAGCCCGGCTGAAGGGTAGCTTCCCTTCGGCAGCCTGAACCTTGTCCTTTTCTCCGTTATGCCGGAACAGCTGCTGTACGATTTAATAAAGGTAGCCCTGAAAAAGTTCTTTATCCCGGCATAGCGTGCTACGAACCTGTTCACAGGGTGGTTGAAAACCTCCAGCGGTGGTCCCTCCTGAATGATCCTTCCGTTGTGTATCACACCCACCCTGCTGGCCAGGCTTATTGCCTCCCCGAAGTCGTGGGTGACATGTATTATTGTTTGTCCGCTGCGGTTAAGACGGCGAAGCATCCTCCTTATATCGTCTTTGAGACTGGCATCCACTGACGCCATCGGCTCATCAAGGAGCAGAATCTTAGGCTCCGTGACAAGCGTCCGTGACAGCGCAACCCTCTGTTTCTCTCCTCCTGACAGGCTCCCCGGCTTTCGCAGGAGAAGGTCTGTTATGTTCATCTCCCGGGCGATGCGCTGAACCCTGTCAACCCTCTCCTTCAATGGCAGGTTCATTATTCTGAGGGGATACATGATGTTATCCTTCACGGAATAATGAGGAAAGAGAGCAAGATCCTGGAAGACAAGTCCTATGCCTCTCTTTTGTACCCTTTTTCCTGTTATCTCCTCGCCATCAAGGAAAACTCTTCCGCTGTCGGGGGGTGTGAGGCCGCATATCAGCTCAAGGAGCTGGGTCTTTCCTGCGCCGGAGCGGCCCAGCAGGACGTAATAGTCGCCACGCTTCACCTCCAGAGATATCTCCTGCAGTGAGAAGGCATCTATCCGCTTGCTCAGTCTCTCAGTCCGTAGCATCATCCTCCCTCCTGAAAATGGGGCGCCGTTCGGTGGCCAGCACCCTGAAAAGCACAAAGAAGACCAGCGCCACCAGGATAAATATTATCGATGCCGGACGCGCTGCGCTGATGCCGTAGGTATTGAAGCGGTCATATATCAGCACCGGTGCTATCATGGGGTGGTATGCTATGATCACCACGGCCCCGAACTCGCTCATGCCGCGGGCGAACATCATGATGAATCCAGACACCACCGATCTCCATGCCTGGGGCAGGGAGACCGTGAAAAATATATGCGACTGTGATGCGCCGAGGGTCAGTGCCGCCTTCTCCGTACGCTCGGGTACGGCTGCAAAGCCCTCACGGGCGGCGTTAATGAGGAAGGGGAGGCTGACGAAGGCCATGGCCAGCGCTATGCCTGCACCGTTGTTTACCAGCATAATACCCGCCTTCTGTGCCACACCGCCAAGGGCTCCGTCGCGGGAGATGAAACCCAGCAACGCAATGCCTGCTGCCGTATGCGGCAACACCACAGGAAGGTCAATGATGCCCTGCACCACCTTCTTGAAGGGGAACTGTTTGCGGGCCATTATCCACGCCAGAGGCACCGCCCCCACTGCAAAGATGAGCGTCGCCGAAAAGGCTATGGCGAGGGTATACCATACGCTCCTCCTTACAACAGGATCAGCAGCCGTGGTCCTCACCTCACTGAACGATGAGTCGATGAACATGCCGGCCAGCGGCGCTATTATGAAAAGCAGCACAAGCGAGGCAAGTATTGCAAAGACCCAGTTGAACAACGTATGACCTTTCATCATCTCAGAGTTGTTCGACGCCCGTTAAAAGATAACTCCTGAGGGAAGAAGGGACTGCAGTCTGGTCGTCAGCCAGGGCCGGAACGAGAGGCTCCTGTCCGCACTCAATAAAAATAGCTCTCCCCTCCTCGCTCAGCATGAATGCAAAGAACTTCATCGCCAACTCCTTCTGCGGTGCGTTGTCAAGGATTGTTCCGGAGTAGCTGATATAGTCTCCCCTGACCATGGTGCGTATGCCGGGGGATTTCCCCGGAATCATGTAAGTGACTTCTTCATAACGTTCCATCATGTCTGGTGAGGAGAGGCTGATCTCATCAGGCAGCTTAAGGTATTTGAACCCGTGCTGTATGGCAACCGACCTGTACTGGAACATGTAATCTATGACCCCTGTCTCTGCCAGGGCCACCAGGTCAACCTCCTTGGGCCTGATATAGTCAGTGTCCTTGCTTAAGAGCGAATCAGCCAGCCCCGGTCTGCCGTAGTGCTCTTCAGCCAGCCTGGCGGCGAAGACTGTGCGGTATCCGCAGGGGTCGGCATCAGGGTCAGCGCGGCCGATGATGATATCACGCTTCAGGAGTATATCAGGCCAGTTCCCCTCACGGAATATTGAAGAGTATGTCGCATCCGGCCTGTAAGCGATAACGATCTCATTGGTGGCAAAACGGATGTTCCACGAGGCGTACCGGGGGATAAGCATGCTGCTTACGATGATGTGATCAGCTGAGAGTATGATATCACATGTCCGGTCGAGGTCAGTGATCTTGCGCGCCGAGTGGAGGCTGCCTGCCGCCTCAGCCAGCACCCTGACACCGGGGTTGGCTTTCTCAAAGGCTTCGGACAGCTTCCTGACCGGAACTGAAAGGCTTCCTGCATGAAAGATAACCAGGTCCTTACCGCTGTCGCCACGGCATCCTGAAAGGGTAAGAAGAAGACCTAAAAGAATGATCAGGGGTCTGCTCATTTCGCGTAGCTGATTTCATTGACCCGGTTGAAAAAGACCTTCGCTATACTCTTCATGGCTATGTCGGTCTCGTGGATGAGGCTGTTGTATGCCCTCACCAGCTGCCTCCCGTCATCTGACAGGAGAGTGCGTCCTCCGGCGACCCCGCCGCGCCTCTTATCCGTCAGCCGGAACCCGAGATGATGCTCTACATCATGAAGCAATCCCCACGCCTTGCGGTAACTCATCCCGAGGTTTCTTGCTGAGGCAGTGAGCGAGCCGGTGCGGTTAATCTCGAGGAGAAGGGTAAAGCCTTCGCCGTCAAGGATCCTGTCCTTTTTAATTGTCTCGAGCCACATGTCATACCTGAGGAAGATGTCATAATAGGGTTGTCCCTTATGTCCGGCCATTGGATTGTTTTTTTGATGCAGGGCAAATGTACATTTTTTGCATAACGCTTCCAAACGCTGCGCGTTTGAGTCTGAAGGTCTGAAGTCAAAAAGTCGAAGGTCCATAAAGTCTATAAAGTCCGTAAAGTCTGAGGATTTGCGATTTGCGAATTTTGATTAAATCGACAATCGAAAATCTTAAATCGAAAATTCCTCTATTGCCTGCTGCCTATTGCCTGATAAGACTGCCGACTTTTTCCTATCTTTGCCTACCGCAATCTTCACCCCCATGAAGTACAACAGACCCCTGCGCAAACTACTCCAGCTCATTAATCTTGAGAGCGACCTCGACAGCTTCGACAACATTCATGAGACAATAGAGAAGGAGATCGTCTTTAAGGGCACCAATCTCTGGATCCTTGTCTTCGCTATCCTGGTGGCCTCGGTAGGGCTGAACATGAACTCCACCGCGGTGATCATAGGTGCCATGCTCATCTCCCCGCTCATGGGGCCCATCAACGGCATTGGTTACAGTATTGCCACCTATGATTATACTCTCTTCAGGCAGGCCCTGAAGAACTTCTCATTTGCAGTGCTGGCGGGATTGATCGCCTCCACTGCCTATTTTGCCGTAAGCCCGATCTCTACAGCTCACTCAGAATTGCTTGCTCGAACCAGTCCTACAATATATGATGTACTCATTGCCTTCTTCGGCGGTATGGCAGGCATCGTGGCTATTACAAGTAAAAAGAAAGGCAATGTCATCCCCGGAGTGGCAATAGCCACGGCCCTCATGCCCCCGCTCTGCACGGCAGGCTACGGGCTGGCAACAGGTCAGTTCAACTTTTTATTCGGTGCCCTGTACCTCTTCACAATCAATACGGTGTTCATTGCACTCTCGGCGCTTATTATTTCCCAGATCCTGAAGTTGCCGATAAGGGGCACCATCGCAGATTCTCAGAAGAAGAGAATAAACCAGATGATATCATTAGTTATTGCGCTGGTACTTATACCCAGTATCTATTTCGGATACAACCTCGTACAGAAAGAGAACTTCATGGAAAATGCCACAAGGTATGTAGAGAATGTCGCAGTGGTAGAAGGAAACTACCTTCTGAAGCATGAGATAGACCCGAATAGACGTACCATACGGCTCGTTTACGGAGGCTCATCACTCTCAGCGGAACAGAAGGAAGAAATTAGTTCCAGGGCGGCAAACTTCGACCTTAAAGGTGTTGTCATAGATTTCCATCAGGGCTTCTCCTATGCCGACGCCGCTACCAGGAACAGTGAGGTTGAGACCCTCAAGGCTGAGATCAACCGGCTGAACATGGTCAACAGGGAGAGGAGCGCGAAGCTTTCAGGTCTTGAAGCGAAGCAGGAACTCGGTGGAGAGCTTCTGGCAGAGCTGGTCATACTCTATCCCCAGGTGTCGGAGGTCTCTTATTCCGAGACCCTGAAATATAGTCAGGGGAAAAATACTCCTGACACACTGACACTTGTTGCCATCACTCTCAAAGGCAGAAGCCTTACGGACAGGGAGCAGGATCAGGTTAAGAAATGGCTCTCAACCCGTCTGAGAGCCAAATCCGTAAAGGTTTACTTTGACAAATAGACGCACTCTACCTTATTATGACCGGCCTGGTTACCTGTGGCTGCTTTGCCGGCACAGTCACCTTCGGCTGCATTACGGTTCCTCCCTGTTTGCCGGGTATACCGGGTTTCGAAGTGGTCGCGATTCTGTCAATCACATTCACAGGCGAAGTACACGAGGTACATTGGTCGATGAAGCTTGAATATCCAAGGTCTTTGTTCTTGAAGACATAGGTCACCAACTCAAATGGGTGCTTGCGGTTCTTTGCAGGAATCAGGGCATCACCGGGTGATGAATATCCATAGGTTACGCTCCATGGTCCTGTTGATGCAACCGCGGCTCCCGGGTGCTCTTCCAGGGGTGATAGCGGAACGCTCTTGCTGAACCACACTTTCGCCTTCTTCGCATCAGGAAACTCCGGCACCGGCTGAACCCCTGTCAGCGAGCCGTGAGGAGCATCGACTCCCCTGACCAGCTTCACCGTTCCTGACGGTGCGGCCTCACCGTGTATTGAACTCACAACCACAAAGCTGTTCAGGGCCGAAATAGTCTCACTCCCCGGCCTCATGCTGAAGTTCAGATCCTCATGTTCAATGGCTGAAACCATCAGTCCTTCCGTCTCAACCCATTCCGATTCGACGGTGAATCCCTCGATCACTGCCTGTGCCTTCACCTTCTGACCCGGTTCAAAGGTCAGCCCGGTGACCAGAAATAATCCCAGGGGTGAGTTGACCACTCCCCTGTTGGGTTTTGCCTTCTCTGACACAACCTTTGACCTTGTGCCCTGCGGAGCAGTGCCTGTCAGAACGGCCTTCGGGGCTGTATATGTGATAAACTCCACAGGACCGCGATAGACGGTCAGGTTACTCCTGAATGCGTTGATCCTGTTGATGGCCTCCTGTTGAGATATGGCACCTTTGAACCGGTCAGCAGGACTATTTCCAAGGGCAGCAGCGGCACCAGCCGATGGTCTGCCCTGAGGTGCGCCGGCCAGCTTCGCCCATTTGCTTCTTGAACCGGCCACACTGCCTTCCGCAAGACCTGCGAAATAGTCAGCCGAATAGAGCTTTATCTCTTTGAAGGGTATGGATGCATCGATGGCAGGACTGGGATTTGGCACGTCAGGAAGCCTGATCGTTATCTTGTCGCCTTTCTTCAGTGGGACATCACGGGCTATGAAAATGCCTTTATCATCGGTCACTGCACTGTATTGGCTGCCGGCACTGCCCGGGTGACTTACCATGACAGTCAGGTTCCCTTTGTAGGGGACGGTGTCCATGACTCCCGGCCTGCTGCCCGGAACGAGGCTGCGGATCTCTCCGGCAACATAATCACCCCATGCGCAGGCCTCATGAATTACCATATCATAGCCATGGAAGTCAGGCTGCTGATACTTCCACAGGGAATAATAATGGTCTATAAGGGTAAAACTCTTCGATACTATCTTTCCACCCGCCTTTAGTCTGAGGCCCACATCAGCATCAAGTGTCATGCCATCGGTGGCAACGGTGCCCTCCATCCCTCCGTTGACATAGATGTCAAGGGCATTGTAGCCCTTCACCTTCAGGTTGGCAGTGCACTGAAACCCGATGAAAGCCTTCAACTGCGAGGTGACTTTGTAGTCAATGTCACACCATGCATCAATTGTGGAGATATTGTGGATACTCGTGGGCACATACCAAAAAGTACCGCCTTTGGCTCCCATAGCCATCTCAATGCCCTGGTGGATCTCGACGGCCAATGTCACGTGCCCCTCCATAGTGCCCAGGATGAAGAGACCAATCTCACACTTGCCTAGGTCAGACATCTTTATCTCCGTGCCCCATATAGGCGTTTTTACCTCATCCTTCAGCTTCATGCTGGTATAGATCTTCATGTCAACCTGCTCCGTTGCCAGGAAGACAAGACGGTATCCGCCGTTTTTTGAATACTTGCCTTCAACACGCGGATTGGTCAGCATAATCTGGCCGTCAAGCGTAACTGTCAGCGAGTCATTATCAACCTTGTCAATGAGAAATGTCACACTGTCAAACTGCAGGTTCACGGCATACTTGTTATTAAGCTGCAATGAGCTCTCCACTATTCCCTCTGCCATCGAAATGGTGTTGGCCAGAGTAACAGGAACCTCCTGCTCCGGTACGTCTATGTCCTGAAAAACGGCTGACAGAGAGGGCCTGAGAGCGATCATCTGGTTCTCGTCCACGGGCTCGGCCTGTAAGACCAGATCGCTTGCAGCGTCTATATAAACCGAATCCGGGCTGGGCCGGAAGGCGCCTCCGGTAAGATCGAGGATGCCATCCTGCTTAAGCTTTATATTGCTCTTCTGGGCAGGAGTCAGTGTCCTGACATTTTTTACGAACTGATAATTTACGTTGTTAAAAGTACCTGGCTGCTCACCCCGGGCCAAAGCCCTTGCGGCTACAGGATGGACAGATTGCTGTTCAGGCTGCAGGTCACTGGCAGTCACCACACCGTCAAACCTTATCGCATCGGCGATTTTTAGCTGCTGTGCACCGGCCTGAAGCGTCATAGCCAGAACAAGCAGAAATGTAAAAATTGTGCTTATTCTCATTATTGAAAGGGGATTAGTTTTGTTGTACAACGCTGCCGGTCACCACTTTGGTATTTCAATGCAGTTATAAGTCATCGGTAGCCGGCAAAAAGCACCGCAATTCTTATTTCTTCACTCTTAATTCTTAATTTTACTGACAAGCATAAAACCTGTATCATGAAAATTACTGACTACCCGACATTCAACAAGGAGTGGGACAAGAAAGAGACAGAGAAGAAGACAAAGAAAATTCTGAAGGAAATCGGCGAGCTTCAGTATAAGATGCACGCCCAGAGCAAGTACAGCATGATTGTGGTCCTGCAGGGTATAGATGCTTCAGGTAAGGACGGTGTGACCAAGGGACTGCTCCGGTACTGCAACGAGGTAGGCATTGAGGTGTATAGCTTCAAGAAGCCCACAGAACTGGAGTATTCACACGATTTCCTCTGGAGAATACATCAGGTATGCCCGGCCAATGGAGTGATGAAGGTTTTCATCAGGTCACACTATGAGGATATTCTCGTGCCCACGGTAGGTAAATACATCCCCTCCGATATCATTGAGAAGCGCTATGAAACAATCAACACCTTCGAGAAGATGCTTGAGGATAGCGGGACAAAGGTGGTCAAGTTCTTCCTCAATGTTTCGAAGGAGACACAGAAGGAGAGGCTGATGGAGCGCATCGAGAATAAGGAGAAGCACTGGAAGCATAAGGACGGCGACTGGGTCACGAGGGAGAAGTTCGATGAGTACCTCGGGGTTTACCACGAGATCCTCACCCGCTGCAATGATGTGCCGTGGCATGTTGTGCCGGCCGACAAGAACTGGCAGAAGCTCTATGCTGTTGCTGTGGTGGTCCTGAAGACCCTGAAGGAGCTGGATCTTCAATGGCCCCCGCTGGTCACCGAAAAATTCAATCCTGCCGGGCATAAGGGCAAGATCCAATAGCGAAGGGTTGGCCTCAGCCCTACAATACTTTAACCCCTACGGGGTAGGATTGCGCGTAGCGGCCTGCCCCGATATATCGGGACATATAGTGTTGTAGATCAACGTGCAATCGCAAATCCTACTTCAGGGGCACTGACTTACTGATGGTTCCCGCCTTGGGTGATTCAAATTTGAGATCAACGCTGCCTTTACCGCTTACCAGAAACTGGTATTCGATCTTTCCGAATCCCGGCACCTGGCACAGCTGTACTTCAGGTTTAAATTCCTTATATGTAACGAGGTCCATGTAAGGGTCAGTGAGAACCCCGCCGCTCACCACCTTTGCTCCGCTTCCGGTTACTCTAAGGATATCAGGCGGGTAGAGCTTGTTTTTCATTGAAGCATGAGTGACTGAAGGCATCGCCCCCTCATTCACCAGCCTGACCCTGACCCTCCAGAGGTCGCCGTCGACCTTTTTTACCTCGAACACATCCATCCTCACCTTAGGCGTATACTGCGCCGTAAAGATCACCGCTGAGGCGTTCCTGTGAACCAGGTCCTGCAGCATGAACGGATGCGGAAGCCTTGAACTCATCTTCGTCCAGCCCCCGATCTCAATATCGCCATACAGCGGATGCTTAAAGGGCTTCCACTCCACGAACTGTTCCCCCTGGGTTACATTGTCATTGAAAAGCAGCCGCTGCCGCTCGGCATCGGAGGATTCGCCAAACCTTGATCTCTCCTCCTGTTTTCTCATCATGGTTCCGTCATAGGTCTCCGTCTCCACCTGGAACAGCTCACCCACAAACGAGTATGAACCTACAAGGTTATTGGTGAAGTCGGTAAAATCTCCATAGGTCGAATAGAGGTCCTTCCAGCTTATCAGGTATTCATACCCGGGAACG
>CAYVYM010000060.1:6250-13041 GCA_964455705.1 uncultured Rikenella sp. | reverse complement strand
TAACTTGTTTATATGTGTAGGAAAGGTATGCATATTTGGGTGAAATGGGAGTTATTGTGTAGGTGGGGGTGATTGATATATCATGTGTAAAAAATGAGACCAGTGGAATCTGATCGCAGAATCTTGTTGGATTACTTCAACTCAAGAAGTACCAGGTAAGCAAAGTGATCCGATGCAACAGAATCCTGAATGACCTCCGTGGAGATGACCTTCCACCGCCAAGCGGGACGAAACATTACATAGTCTATCTTCTTAATTGGATTACCTGAAGGGTAGGTGGGAGCAGGTAAGTCCCTCTCGTAGGTCGCATCCCAAAATTCCTCAAGAATTCCAATGGGAATGCTCCCGGGAACAGCATTCAAATCACCGGCCAAAATAGAGGGGTACCGACTCTGGGCGAAGACTTCATTGATCATCCTTGCCTGCAAGATCCTGTCTGTATCATCGCCTGTATGATCAAGATGAGTGCCGATAAATGCTATTGTGTCTCCCGTAGGTAGTACCGTAACAACCTCAAGCGCCGTCCTGGGTTCACGTCCACCAGTAAACGGGAGGGGAACATTCCGTGTTGTTACAAAACTGTATTTCGACAGAATCGCCTCACCATACTCGCCACCATCATAAAACATCGCCCTGGCAAAAAGAGGAACCATTTTTAACCTCCATCCTAACTCAGTGGCTAAATCGTAACCCTGCGCCCTCCTGGTGAGAAAATCAACCTCCTGGAGTGCCACCAGATCAGGATCAGCACCACGAATAACATTGGCGATGTAATCGAGATCGAAATTACCATTCATTGTCGCTCCGTGATAAATGTTGAAAGTCAGCACCCTCAATATCCTTGAACTGTCAGTAACTACCTGTGACCAGCCTAAAGAACTGATCAGGAAAAGAACCGGAATAATTTTAAATTTAAGTTTCACTATAATTGTATAAGTTGTTACTCTGTGAAATTCTATAACATGATTTAATAATGGTTTTTACAAATTGTTTGACTATGTTATTCATCGAAATTCATGCTTCAGAGTTCATTTGAATAATCGAGATGCTCTTAATCACTCAGATAACAGCTTTATGTATCTACCCTGTAATATCTCTATACTGGATTTCTGGCCGGAAGAAACAGATATATTAAAAAGGAATTCGTTTGTCGGAGAATCTACAAAGAAAAATACAAAACTCGTTCCGATGCAATTCTATGAATTGTGCCGAATTTGGATCAATGCCAGGAAAGGAAGAGCGGTAATAACTCCCCGGGCCTGGTTTGGTCGGCCTGGCCTGGTCTGGTCTGGTTCGATCTGGTCTGGTCCGGTCCGGTCCGGTCCGGTCCGGTCCGGTCATCTTGGTATCCTCATCCGGCCACATGCCGCAATTTGACTTTTGAAAAAGCTGGTAAGAACAGCATCCAATGTTCCACTGATTGTTACCTACCTTATAAAAATAAGCAGGATCACCTGGAAAGTTACCAGCCCAACCATGGCCAGAAGGACAGACCTGACCCATCCGAACCTTTGCACCTTCCTGATCCCTATCGTGAAGAGATACATGAACCAGAAAAAGTAAATGGTGTAGAGGGTCAACAACAAATACCTCCAGAATGTGGGCCCATTCAACAGCCTCTCATATTCCTTCATATCAATAATACCCAATGTTGAAAGAATGGCATCGGTAAGATCATGTAACATCGAACTCCATGTCGCAATCCCAATTCCAAAACCGATAACTGCCAGGATATTTTCAAACGAACCGGCTCCGTTAAGAACCCTCGAGATAAGGAAAACAGTGCAGGAAGCTCCGATCCAGGCCAAATAATAAGCGGGTAACGTCAGAAAAATGTCATACCTGAAGTATTCCTCAATGGGAAGTGCAAGCCATGGACTGAAGGTCGATGGGGAACCACCGGCATTCCAGGCCATGATGTAGAAAAGTGTGTAACCGATTATTGGCACGAGAAGTGCAAAAAAACCAAACCTTAACGTACTCTTCCGGTCAAGGATTAAATCAAAGGTGCTGTCAGGCCTGGTGAACATCCTGAGATAAATGGGGAAGAATCGCGAACTGTCAGTTTTCATGGATTTGCAGAGTCTGTGTTCTCTGAGTTTTCATAATAGCATTTTTACCTGTCTGATGTTCTCCCGAAAGGTGTAACAGTCAGTAATCCCGGTGAATACGGTAATTGGAATTACCCCTGCCTGATTAGAAGGTTTGGAGAATGGCATACCTCCCATATAAAGTCCCTTATGTAGCGTAAGATTCCGAATCGTAAGTCCTTCAGATCATCAAAGTATTGACGGCACGCAGTCCTTTTGATCACGAGGTAGGGTCCGAAGCGCAGGCCCTGGAGATCCAATCAGGGTCCGATGTGCATGTCAAAGATTCAGTTGGGGACCGATGTGCATGTCAAAGATTCAGTTGGGGTCCGAAGCGCAGGTCAAAGATTCAGTTGGGGTCCGAAGCGCAGGTCCTATGGAACATCATACGGGGTACGAAACGGATGTTAAAGAGATCATCAATTGGAGTGCCGACACAAAATCCTAGAGATCATCAAAGGGTGTGCGGATTTTCTGAATGCTCTTCTCAGTGACATGTGTGTAGATCTCTGTCGTCTTACTGCTCTTGTGCCCCAACAACTCCTGTATGTACCGCAAATCCGTACCTGCCTCCAACAGATGAGTGGCATAGGAGTGCCGTAAACCGTGTAGTGTAATCTTCTTTCTGATCTCCGCCCTCTGACATGCCATCTTAAATACCTTCTCGACACTCGTCGCACTGTAGCGGTCGCCCTGACGCTGCCCTTCAAAAAGATAAAGAACCGGACGATAACGCTCCAAATAGGTATCTATCATCTCAACCAGCTTTGCCGAGACAGGGACGATTCGATCCTTGAAACCCTTCGACTGCCTGACAGTCAACAGCATACGGTCACGATCAATGTCATCCGGTTCCAGCGTGATGACCTCACTGCGCCTTAGCCCGCATCCGTAAATCACACTTAACAGCAGCCTGTGCTTCTCACACAATGGAGCCGACAGAATTTTCTTTACCTCCTCCTTACTCAATACATTGGGAAGCTTATGACGGGCGCGGGGCCGGGTGAAAGTCCCGGGATCAATATTTTCACGGCATATCTCCTTGTAGAATTTCTTTACGGCACTTATAAGCTGATTCTGATATGAATAGCTCAATCCCCGGGGGAGGATGTATTCATTGACCATCCTGACCAGATCATTTGCATCACAATCAGAGGCTTCCTTAGGGGCTACGAACTTCAGGAATGCCTCCATCATAGCAGCATATGTCCTGATAGTGTTTGGCGGATACCTGTGCGACTCGAGCCATCCACGATACCTTATGAGATCATATTCGGCCTGCTGACTTAGCGTTAACAATGTGCCAGCAGTGTGTTTGCGGATGTCTCCATTACAGCCTGCTATATGGATCTTTACTTGATCCGTTGCAGGGATACCGTCCGCGGATGGGTCCTGCGCTCGACCGGAGAAAGTATTCAGGGTAGTTTCCGGAGGAGCTTTAGGTGTTGCCATCGGGAATTTGTCCGATGATGTAAGACTCGATTGAACTGCTCCTTCTGATGAGGCTGCCGGGGTTTTCTCCGGTGACTGATCCTCTGAATCGTTTGTTGCTTGGGTCCTGTCAGTCGCCTGACCCGACTTCCTGTTAAAAGGCGATTGAAGTGACGGGTTCCTTACATTCATTCGTTCCTTTTCGTTCCTGATGTCTCTAATCCTCTCCGCAAGGTCCTTCCTTCGCAGAGCAGAATAGTCAATAAATGCGTGGCGGCTGAGCTTCTCAAGAAGTATTGCTTCGATATTTTCAACCTCCGCAACATGCCAACACTGCAAACGGATACTCCATCTGACATCAGGCAGTTTTTTGACAACTTCAACAAGATCCCGGTCATACGGGAACTTGAGGGCGACACGAATTCCACTGTCGTGTACAACTCTTTCGACAATTACAGTGATCATAATATGCAGCGATTTTGGTGTTCATGTCGGTTTTTCCGTTGGAGCAGGGAAAATCTTCAGAGACAATAACAATTTTGCAGAAAGGGGGAAATGTAAAATTAGTGTCGGAAATGGACAAGGGTCTCTTCACAAAGAAATTGCTAAACCATTTGGCAGTAACCGGGGTGCTGCAAGATCAGCGTTGAAAATAACAAGAGTCCTCTCACAAAGGAACTACTAAACCGTTTGGCAGCAACCTGGGAACTTCAAGGTTTGCGCCGAGAATTGGGCAAGGGTTTCTTCACAAGGAATTACTAAATTGTCAGCCGGCTCCGATGTCACCCGCTGAAGGGTCGAAACTGCGCATGGAGTCTGAGTCAGCCTCACGCAGACTATCTGATGATCCCTCTCTGAGCGATTCCGAACTGCCCTCGCGCATTGACTCCGAGTTGCTGTCACGCATGGCCTCCGAAGCGCTCTCACGCATGGATTCGGAATCACTCTCCCTTTGTGACTCTGAAGAGCTATCCCGGAGACTGCCTGAATCGGCTTCACGCATCGAACCTGAATCACTGTCCCTTAATGTACCGGAATCCGCAACTTTCTTCATACCCTCTTTCGTGAGATTATCATAGAAATCCGAATTCTAATGACGACCCCCGGCTGTAGATGCAATAATTGTAGCCGTCACACTTGCAATGATTGCCCCCTGAACCTGCCTTATAGTCTGCGAGACGACATCAGAAACAGGACTCTCCTTATTAATCTTCTTTAACTGAGTTTTTATGGTCTTCCGTTCTTCCCGGTCGTCAGAGAGAGTCCTTTGCATCCTGCAGGCCTCGATAAGACCAGCAATGGCCATGTTGGAAGGGGAGGGCTCGCGGGTATAAGCCAATATCTCGCTTTTAAGCTGACGGACAATGTTGCTGCGGGTGTAGCTCTCAATCAGATACGACTTCCTGTACGGTATCAAACCGAGGAATTTCTTCTCCTCAATCCGCACAATCCTCTTATCTGCCAGGCCATTTAAAATCTGCCATTTAAACTTATTGTGGCGCGTTGCCAGTTTCCTGACCCAATGGTCAGCCCTGCGGGACTTTGGCGACTGTGACATGAGAATTGTAACCTCGTTGATCACCGGGTCTGTCGAATCTCTGGCTGCCTTCAGGATGAGCTTCTTGTCGGCTATGTCAATTCGTTCTTCAAGCGTCATGTCAAGCAGGATTGCCCCGGCTATGCCATACTGAATGTACATTTGCGAGACCATGAACCTTCCTTTCTCGGGATGGTGAGCAATCAACAGGAATTTCTCGGCAGTGTTAAAGTTTTTCTCAGCCATTGTCTTTCTTCTATCAGATCAGGTACCCAAAGGAGTGGAAATGGGGGTCAGGAATAAAATACTCGACCCGGGTTCCAAATATATGAGTAAAACACAGTTTAATATGCATCTGGTGGTTATTCCAAGGTGACTACGTGGTAATTAATACGGCACCCCTGCGCAGCAACAAGGGTGCTGAATTCAAATGTCATTGCAAAGCTATTTAATTAGTGAGATAAATGCCTCATCTATTGTGGGTTGAAAGCTGACGGTTCGGCCGCGGTTGCTTTCACGGATGAAGTCGCGCCAGCTTTTGCTGGTCAGGTGCGAGAAGTCGCCCACAATGGCCAGCTGCATCCTGTAATTAGAAAACTTCTGAAGGATCTCTCCGGCGACACCGGTTTTGAGATCGTAGAATTCCGGGCTGAAGGATCCGGAGTGAATAATGACTCTGGAACATCCGGCGTAACTTATATCACCCATCAGGTCAAGCATCTCTGTAGCCGAGCTGATCATTATCGTCCCTTTTGCTACCTCGGCAACGGGTTTCTGGGTTTCATGGTAGATGATCATATGGTAAAGTCGAAAGTTGAAAGTCGGAAGTCCGGGAGGTGGCTACACCATGCAGGACAACGCTACGGTCGTTCTCCCCTGATGGGGGAGTCTCAATCAGTCAATGTCAATACACTCCGCTGGCTCCGGCGGGAAATATCTTCTCAGTTTTCTGTAGCGTCCGCATGCAGGGTTTCCCTTTTCGTCACCAGAGAATCACAATTTATGCCGATTCTTTCAGCCTGGTTTCTTAGGAAAACAGAACAGGATAATCGAATATAATCTGTAGTTAATGAATCCCATTATATTCATTAACTAAGGATGTAATTACTTGATAATTAGGCTATTGAGTTGAATTAAGAACAAACCTTCGTCCCGTCAGTCACACAGGTTGATTGCCCTGCATCTTTCGATAACCTTGCTTTAACGACTGACAATAGAAAAAATGCAGACCTATAAATTTAATAATAAAAGTCGGAATTAAAATGCAATAATGTGTAGAAATATCCTGACTATTTAAGAAATTTGCAGAGAATTTGGTTCTTAACCAGTAATACTAAAAGGTATTCCTGACAAATTTTTTAGAAAATCAATATTTTGATGATACGATTCCCCTCTTTGGTTTTCAGAGCATTGTACCGGTATCTTGACAAATGGGACAAGCATCACCAACTGGTTTTTATGAATTACGGATATTCTGATCCGCGTGAGTCGATTCAATTGGATGAGATGGACGAAATGAACCGGTATCCTGTACAACTTTATCATCATATGGCTAAAATGACGAACCTGAAAAACAGGGATATCGTTGAGGTAGGAAGCGGTCGGGGTGGAGGACTGGCATATATTACCAGAAAATTTATGCCGGCATCTGCTTTGGGAGTTGACCTTGAAAAAAGCATTGTGGTATTTTCAAACAAATTCCATCATTGGCCTAATCTCACCTTCATCACCGG
>CAYVYM010000060.1:255-6150 GCA_964455705.1 uncultured Rikenella sp. | reverse complement strand
CATCACTTGTGAATAGCTATGCACCGAAAATACTTCAGAAGGCAATACTGAATTTCACTGGCGCGAAAGGAACAGCCACATACGACTGTTTCTTAACAGGCAAATTCATTTATAAATCCTTTAAAATTCAGAAAAATGGTGATTTACGGCACCTGTCACACTCCTGATCAAAAATTCCATCTTTAAACCCCGGTTCTTCAGATTGCGTTAAGGCATCGCGGATCTACAGATTCCGGGTAGCGATCCCGGTTTTTCAGATTGCGGTAAGTCATCGCGGATCTTTAGATTCCGCGCAGCGATCCCGGTTTTTCAGATTCCGGATAGCCATTTGGGTTCTTAAGAATTTGCCATTAGCCTGACAATGATCGGCCTTCCAATTTCAATGGCCTATATTTCAGAACGAAGCTGGTAAACCTCAATAACTGCCAGTATGACCGGCCTCCGGAAACTTCCCGTGCGATCCTATACCAGCCCTGCAAAACCCATGAACGCAAGCGCCAGGATACCTGCTGTGACAAGCGCTATCGGCGCTCCCTTCATTCCCGAAGGTACATTAGCCAGTTCCAGCTGCTCGCGTATGCCTGCAAGTATCACCAGCGCTAACCCGAACCCAATGGCCGTAGCTGCTCCATATACAATGCCCTCTGCAAGGTTGTAATCCTTCTTGATAACAAGAATGGCCACGCCAAGCACTGCACAGTTGGTAGTGATAAGCGGCAGGAAAATCCCCAACGCCTGGTACATGGGCTGACTGATCTTCTTCAGGATGATCTCCACCATCTGCACCAGCGAGGCGATAACGAGTATATATGCAATTGTCTGCATGAAACCGATGCCCAGCGGAATAAGCACATATGTGTAGATAAGATAAGTTACCATGGTGGCGAGCACCATGACAAAGGTCACAGCGCCGGACATCCCGATGGCGGTGCTGACCTTATTCGATACTCCCAGGAACGGACAGACGCCCAGAAACTGCGCCAGAACAATGTTGTTGACCAGTATAGCGGATATTATCAGAAGTATATATTCCATGGCTCTTCTCCTTATGCTTTATTGACCTTTTTAACAATGGCAATCAGGTATCCCAGGGCTATGAACGCACCCGGGGCAAGAATAAACACCAGTATGCCGTCGCCGGAGATGAACTTGAACCCGCCAATGGCGCCACCGCCAAGGATCTCCCTTACAGCACCCAATACTCCCAGCGCTGCGGTGAACCCAAGTCCCATCCCGGCACCGTCAACAACGGAAGACCAGACGGTGTTCTTGCTTGCAAACGCCTCAGCACGACCCAGAACAATGCAGTTGACCACAATCAGCGGAATGAAAATCCCCAGTGAATCATAAAGCGCCGGAACATAAGCTTTCATCACCAGATCAACTATCGTGACAAAAGTAGCAATCACCACAATGAAGGCCGGTATACGTACCTTGTCAGGTATCAGGTTCTTCATCATTGATACCACCGTGTTTGAACCGAGTAACACGAATGTCGTGGCCAGACCCATCCCGATACCGTTGATCATCGACGAGGTGGTGGCAAGGGCAGGGCAGGCCCCGAGTACCATCACCAGGATGGGATTATCCTTTAAAAAGCCCTTTGTGAAATTTTGTACCTGGTTCATTTCAGACCTCCTTGTTGTAGTGTGTTGTAAGCTCTCTGAACCCCTTCGCAGTATGCTCTCGAGCTGATAGTGGCTGCCGTGACGGCATCAACCGGACCGCCGTCTTTCTTCACCTTAAGGGTGAATTCGGCCGGGTTCTTCCCCTTGAACTGATCCTTGAACTCGGGCTTCTCCGGGGTGCCGTCGGGAACCATCTTCGTTCCAAGTCCCGGGGTCTCCTTGTGCTCAAGGATGTTAATATTGTAAATCGTTCCGTCAGGGGTGAATCCAACCATAAATCCAATATAACCACTGAACCCGTTGTTCGTATATGACCTGATGGCATAACCGACTATCTCTTCACCTTGCCTGGCCGGATAGACCTCAAGTGAATCACCCTCACCCGTCGGGAGCATGAACATCTCGTCGTTCGGGTTATTTGTGAATTCCGGCACCACCTGTTTGATGGCATCAAGCTTCTTGTTAAGCATTGAGGTCTCTATCGGCCCCTTTGTCATCTCATAGACGAAACCGAGAGCCGCAGAGGCGCCAACAGAAATCAGTGTGAGCGAGAGAATCATATTCCTCAGCGATGATTGCAGTTTAGCCATGCTTCACCTCCTTCCCGAACCTGGGTGGTTTTATGTACATATTCAGCAGCGGTACAAAAGCGTTCATTATCAGTATAGCAAACGATACCCCCTCGGGATAGGCACCCCAGGTTCGTATCAGCACCGTGATGACTCCTATGCCGATGCCGTAAATGATCATCCCCTTATGTGTCATGGGCGATGTGACGTAATCTGTTGCCATGAAGATGGCCCCGATCATAATGCCTCCGGTGAGGAGATGGAATCCGGGATCGGCAAACTTTGTCGGGTCAGCCCACCATAGGATCGCGGTAAAGGCTGCAACTGTCAGAAGTACTGAGACGGGAATATGCCATGTAATGATCTTCCTCCAGATCATGTAGATGCCCCCGATGATAAGGGCTAAGGCAGCTACCTCACCCATGGAGCCTCCCATGTATCCGTAAAAGAGTTGCATGTGGGAAGGAATTTTCTCCATCAGTGCCGTTACAGTCTCGCCGGCCTTCACTCCTTCGGTCATTATGCCGAGGGGAGTGGCGCCTGTGACCGCATCAAGATAACCGGTCTGAAATCCTGATGGTACAGGCCAGCTGGTCATCTGCACAGGAAAGGAGATCAGCAGGAAAACCCTTCCCACCAGTGCGGGATTGAAAGGGTTACTGCCCAACCCGCCGAAGGTCATCTTGGCCACACCGATGGAGACAATTGCTCCGATTACAATAATGTGAACCGGCAGGTTCGATGGTACATTGAATGCCAGCAGCAGTCCGGTGACAACCGCAGAACCGTCAGTCACGGAGGGCTTTGTCTTCAGGATATACTTTTGTATCAGGTACTCAACCGCGACGCATGAGAGGACCGAGGTGAGGGTCACAATTATTGCCCCCATCCCGAAGAACCAGATTGACGCTGCCAACGCCGGTGCAAGGGCGATCACCACGCCGTACATCAGCCTGCGCGTCGTCTCAGGACTCTGCTGGTGCGGTGATGGAGAAACATTAAGGATGTTAGTCATATCGCTTCTGTGCTATTTCGTAATACGTTCACGTGCCATGCGGATCACCGTCGATTTGCCCAGCCTGATATAGTCAAGAAGCGGCAGCTTCGACGGGCAGGTGTAAGCACATGCGCCGCACTCCATACAGTCAGTGATCTTCTCCTCCTCCGCCTTCTCCCACATGGTTTTCTCCGAGAGCACCGAGATCAGCCACGGCTCAAGGCCCATGGCACATGCCGATGTACACTTGCCGCACCTGATGCAGGGCAGAACCTCAGCGCGTCTTGAGACGGTGGAGGGAAACAGGATTATGCCCGAGGTGCCCTTTGTGACTGGCACATCAGTCATCGCCAGCGCCTTGCCCATCATCGGGCCGCCGTTTACAACCTTGCCGGTGTCATCAGGCATGCCGCCGGCAGCCTCTATCAGAGCCGTCACGGGCGTGCCTATCCGTACCTGGAAATTGCCGGGATTCTTAACCTCAACACCCGTCACCGTCACCACTCTCTCCATGAGTGGCTTGTTCTTCTGCACGGCCTCATAGACCGCAAAGGCAGTACCCACATTCTGAACCACAACACCCACATCAACAGGCAGGCCTCCCGAGGGTACTTCGCGTCCGGTACAGGCCTTAATAAGCTGCTTCTCACCTCCCTGCGGGTACTTTACCTTAAGGGGCTGTATGGTGATCGCTTTGAAATCCCTGGCCAGCTTCGTCAGGTGGCTTATTGCATCAGGCTTGTTCGCCTCAATGCCTACTACAGCCGTCTCAACACCCAGTGCCTTCATTATGATGGCCGCACCTGTCAGCACCTCGGCACCCTTCTCAAGCATAAGCCTGTGGTCTGAGGTGAGGTAGGGTTCGCACTCCACGCCGTTGATGATTACCAGGTCACACTTTTTTCCTGCCGGAACAGTCATCTTGATGTGTGTCGGGAAGGTGGCGCCTCCCAATCCCACCAGACCGCTCTGCTGACAACGCTCGATAATCTGCTCGCGGGTCATTGTAAAATCTCTCACCAGCACCGGGCTTCTGTCAATGGTCTCAACCCATTCATCTCCTTCGACATCAATGATTACCGCCGTCTGCTTATAACCCGTGGTGTCTACCACGGTGTCAATCTTACTAACCTTGCCCGAGACTGGAGAGTGGATGTTGGCGGAGACAAATCCTTTTGCCTGCGCAATGAGCTGACCGGCCTTCACCACAGAGCCCTTCTCCACCATGGGTGTTGCCGGCGCTCCGATATGTTGTGAGACAGGAACAGTAACCTGGGGAGGTACCGGAAGGACAACTATCGGCTTGTCGGCCGTCAGCTTGTTCTCAGGCGGATGGATGCCGCCTTTCGGGAATGTTTTGAACACGTTTCTGGAAATTTATCTTGTTTAATCAATTGTCAGTTAATTACTGCTTCTTTCAGTTCCTTCAAGCCTCTGTCAGTCAGTTTAAGCTTTTGTCAGTTCGTTTCAGCCTCAGCAGGCTCGGCTGGCTTCACCTCCTTTACCGGGAACCCGATTTCGAGGATGGCTCCGGTAGGACACTCAGGGGCACACTTTCGGCAGAGCTTGCACTTGTACGAGTCGATGAAGGCGAGATTGTCAACCATGGTGATTGCATCATGGGGACATACCTTGACACACTTGCCGCACCCGATGCATGCTACCTTGCATGCCTTGCGGGCAGGTCCACCCTTGTCCTTGTTGACGCATGAGACAAATATCTTACGTTCTTTCTTGTTGCGCTTACGGAGCTCGTTGATATTTCGAGGGCAGGCCTTCACACAGGCCCCGCAGGCAACACACTTTTCATCGATTACAACCGGCAGCTCAGTAACAGGATCCATATACATGGCATCAAACTTGCACGCCACCACACAGTCGCCACAACCGAGGCACCCGTACTGGCATCCTGTGGTTCCTCCGTAGAGAGCGTGGGCAACACGGCAGCTGATTGCTCCGTCATAAAAGGAGGTCCGTATGGCATTTTCCGGCGTGCCGTTGCAACGCACCACCGCTACCTTGGGTTCCACGGCCAATGCCTGACGGCCAAGGAGGCCGGCAACCGTGATCATTGTATCAGAACCTCCGACAGGACAATTCAATCCTTCAAAGGATGTCGACTTCACGAGCGCCTCGGCAAAGGCGCGGCAGCCGGTATATCCGCATCCTCCGCAGTTGGCGCCGGGAAGGGCCTCATTCACCAGGTCGATGCGCGGGTCCTCAACAACCTTGAACTTCTGCGCCACAAAATAGAGTATCACCGCGGCTAGGAGCCCCAGCGCACTCAGCATTATGATCGTCAACAAAACAGTGGAACTCATCTGTCAGGCCTTTATTTTGAATTCAAATTTTTCTCCGATTTTACCTCTCAGCAGCCATATGGCCAGGTAGTAAAGACCTAAAGCTGCAAACGACAACAACGCCGATGCCAGTTCGCCGGCACCGGCAATTGTTGTGATGACAAATGCCGCTATCAGCACTAAGAAGGGAATGAAATATCCTATTGCCAGCGCGCGGAAGCCCTGTGACAACTGCATCACCACTGTGACACGGTCACCGGTCTTGATGGCGGCATCGCTTTTCACGCTAATGATCCTGGTGTCGGACTTACCGGCGGAGCATACTGACTTTGCATGGCATCCCGAGCAGGCTTCGGCGGTGATGATCTCCACCTCGGCCGTTCCGTCGCCCGGCGCCCTTA
>CAYVYM010000060.1:0-245 GCA_964455705.1 uncultured Rikenella sp. | reverse complement strand
AACCATTCCTTCGTGTGTGATTGTCTCTCTCTGTGGCATCAATAGTTTCTTGCAGGGGCAATTTTAAGGATTTACAGGGAATTAATAAAGGACAAAGGTCATTATTTTGGGAAGGCTGAAAGTCCGTAAAGTCGAAAGTCCGTAGTATTTGCGATTGTCGATTTGCGATTGCCGATTTTAAACAATCGAAAATCGAAAATCGAAAATTCCTCAAGCCCTCCCTGCAGTCTGGCTGCGTTGCTAAA
>CAYVYM010000059.1:0-14373 GCA_964455705.1 uncultured Rikenella sp. | reverse complement strand
ATCGTAACCGGAATCATAAACGGTGAATCTCTCCACCCCCATGTCCTCACTCCCGGTATGTCTCAGGAAAGGAGTCCTGGCTCCGGTGCTGATGTCCGAGATATCATAACCGGTCGTTTTGTCCTCCTCCACGATTCGCAGCGCCAGGATACCTCCCACTCTGACCCCTTTCTCCTTAAGCAAACCGGTAAGTTTGGCAAGCCATGAGGTCTTCCCTTCTCCTATAGTACCCGTCACGATATAAACCTTCTTCCCTCCCTGCTGTTCTCTCCTTTCTTCATTGAGTCGCCTCTCCACACGGGTAATCATGCGGTTCAGTATTGACACCGGCTTTCTGAGAGCCGTCTTCAGGTCAGGCATGTCAGCTATCATTGCCGGCAGACTGGCAGCCGACAGCTCGAGGGCTAACGGCAGTTGCCGGAGACGTGTCCTGCCAAAAAGAGTACGAACCTTCGGATTATACAATTCTGTACCAAGAGCAGAGAATCCGACAATAATTATTATTGCCCGGAAGTTCATCTGTATCCCTATAAGGATGGCCCCCGTCACATCATTCTTGCCGGGCTGAAAGGCCGTAAAAGCAAGGGCCGAAAGCATCGTAATTAATACGAAAGTGACCCAGAATCCGGGTTTCGAGAGCTGCCTCATGGCCCTCTTATAGCGCATGGCCAGGATTGTGATGACAGGAATGACTGTAATTATCCACCAGTACCACTTTGCTGTGCTAACAACCACAAGCAGTCCGGCGATGAGAATTATGTCGGCTGCCAGCCATGCAAGAGACCAGGCAAAGGGTTGTTCCTCCTTTTTTGGTGATGATCTTATGACTGCAGGTTCAGACAGCGACTCCTCAGGAGGGAGAGAGGCGATTCGGCGGCCTGTGATGATGCCCGCGACTGCCGTGACTGCTCCAAAAAAAGCATATATGGCCAATAGGAGTATCAGCGGCGCCCAGAATGCGTCAAACTGAAGGTTCAGCTGCTTCGAGGCATAAGCGGTAATGTTCGAATATATATCCACAAGGTTGCCACCGTAAAAAATAATCATGTTGAATATCTTCTGGAAGAGATTCCATGACATGGCGAGCATTGATCCGACAATGAACCCGAAGAATGTCCTGCCAAATAGCCTGACGGATGTTTCAAGCAGCAGTGATTCCATAATGATGGCGATCATCGGACCAAAGATGATGGCGCTGGGTGACATTGCCTTCATCAGTGCACATATCAGTCCGGCCCGCCAGTAAAGGCCGTGTTCACGCCACTTGTAACTTACGGAGATAAGTATCACCAACGCTATGGCTGTCAGAATGTTACCGCTGAAAGGCACACGGAGGTTATGCAGGAAACTGCCGAGAACGATCTCGGCAGCTGCCCAAATAGTACCTATGATGGATGCCTTGATCCACTTGTCGCTTATAGTCGTCGTACCCCTGGTCAAACAGATGTAGATGGTTAAAGAATAATTCTCAGAACGGATCGCACTCCCGGTAGGCTTCAATGATCCTTTTAGCTCCTGCGGATCCCCTGACGCTGCGGCCGTGCTCCATGCATATCACTCCTGTATAGTCACGCGAAAGAAGATATTTGAAGATATTTTTGTAATTGATTTCTCCCGTTGTCGGCTCATTGCGTCCCGGGTTGTCTCCCACGTGGAAGGCGGCTATCTGATCCCAGCATGCTTCGATGTTGGGTATCAGGTTACCCTCAGTGATCTGCTGATGGTATAAGTCGTTGACGATCTTCACGGCAGGACTGTTAACCGCCTTGCACACCTGGTAGGCTTGCGGCATCTGAGTCAGCCAGAGACCCGGATGGTCACGCAGTGTGTTGAGCGGCTCAATGACCAGGGCCATACCTTCAGGTTCCGTAAGTTCAGCACAATACCTCAGATTATCAATGACATTTGCCCCTTGTATGTCATGATGAAGTCTTTCATCATATCTTCCGGGTACAACCAGTGCCATCTTAAATCCGGTTCTTTTGGCCACGTCAATGCCCTCTTCCATTTTCAATGTCAGGAAGTCGCGCACCTCCTTGTGCGGAAGCACAAAGGATGTCTTTCCAAAGTCGGCATATAACACCCAGGGTCCCATCATAAGACCCAACCGCTGTATTGTTGAGGCAATACGCTCCTGCTCGGCAGGCGGACGCCCGGGGAACCCGTTGTCAAAGACTGCCCGGAAGCCTTTGTCGGCAATGAACTGAAGATTGTCAACCGGGTCATCGCTGCCGCTAAGCTCGCGGAACATGCCTATTGAGGGGGAGTAGGCCAGTCTGAAAGGCTTGTCAGCATCAGGCAATAGTTCACTGCGGCTTCTTCCGCCGAGAAGTGTCGGGGCGGTAAAAAGGGCCGCGCCGGTGGCTGCGGCCCCTTTCAGAAAACTACGTCGTGATTTTGTATTCATCATCAGTATCAGTTAACTACTCACCAGGAACAGGTATACTCTTCGAAACATCAACCGGTCCCATATCAAACACCTGCGGGCCAAGCTTCAGCTCTGAGTTCATCATCTCATCCCAGGTCACCTTCTTGCCTGTATATGCGGATACTCGTCCCATGATGCCGGCCATGGTTGATACGGCAACGAACTCAGCTTCATTCAGAGGCTTCCCGGTGCGGATGGCAGTCACGAAATCAATATGCTCCTGGTCATAGGGACTCCTGATGAGCTGGTCAGTCATCTTTCCCTCTGCATCAAGCGTGTAGCCATCGTACTTCCACAGCTCGGTTCCGGCAGGGTCCCAAACAGTATTCTGGCAGTTTGATGTTCCCTCCGTGCCCTGAATCCATTCCGAGACATTTGTCTCGCAACCGTTTATCTGACGGCACATGCTGTGAGCATGGAACCCTCCTTCATATATGAAGTCAGTGCTGAAGAAATCGTACTGATCACCTGTGACACGCCTGTGGCGGGCACCGAATGATACCGCTGATACTGGTTTCTTTCCTGTAAACCAGTTGATTACATCAATATTATGCACATGCTGCTCAACAATGTGGTCACCCGACAGCCAGCACCAGTTAACCCAGTCACGGATCATGTATTCCATCTCCGTCCAGGAGGGATTGGGGTCACGGTACCATAGCTGATTCTGATTCCAGTAGCAGTTTGCAGCCACGATGTCACCTATCATGCCCTCCTGTACTTTACCCCAGGTGGCAACATAATCATGCTGGTGATGTCTCTGGGTGCCTGTCACGACACACAGTTCCATGCCTTTTGCTTTCTCTCCGGTTGCCATAATCTGCCTGATGCCTGCCGGATCAACGGCAACAGGCTTCTCCATGAATACATGCTTGCCTGCCGTAACGGCGGCTTCGAAATGCAGAGGCCTGAAGAATGGGGGGGTGGCAAGAAGGATAATGTCGACACCAGAGTCGATCACCTGCTGGTAGGCGTCAAAGCCAACAAAACAGTTCTCATCGGCTATCTCCACACCGTCCTTGGTCAGACGCTCCCGGCATGCTGTGACCCTGTCGGCAAAGACATCGCCGAGGGCAGAGATTGTGAGGTTGGGACCGCAATGCAGGAAGTTCAGGGCAGCACCGGTGCCCCTGCCTCCGCAGCCAATCAGGCCGGCCTTGAGGAGTGGCCCGTCAGGAGCCGCGTCCGGCATAACAGGAAGAATAACGCTCTTCCGCTTTTTTGGTGAGCATGAGGTAATCAGTGCCGGCACAACAATGCCCGCTGCTCCGGCAGCTGCTGCCGTGCCCAGAAAGTTTCTTCTTGAGATGGATGGTTTTTTCATGATGGTTTAGATGTATGTTTCAAAGTTACGATTTATGTTGTTTCTCAAAGTCGAAAGTCGGTATAGTCTGTAAAGTCCTTAAAGCCGAAAGTCCGTAAAGTCTGAAGGATTTACGATTTGCGATTTGCGAGTTTTGATTAAATCGACAATCGAAAATTCCTCTCGCCTCCCCTGCAAGCTGGCTCCACCTCCGCCAGCTGGCGGATCGGCCCTCTACTGCCTACTGCCTATTGCCTGATCATACTCCATGACTACCCGGAACCCCACATAGAAGCAATCCGAGTACCACCAGATGCTCTTCGGCATCTGCGGGTCTGTCTTCAGCCATTCGGCGGTCCGGGTGTGATCACGTGCCGCGCTCCTGACGCCTCTGGCACCGTCACGGTAAGATCCTCCCCTTATAACATGCTCACCGGTCTCCTCATGGATGTCAGAACAGAACTCCGCCACATTTCCGCTCATGTTTTTAATACCCCAGGGGTTCGCCTTCACGGCAGAGGGCTCCTGCGTCTTTGAAGGGCTGTTACCCCGGTAGATAACGTATGTGTTTATCACAGTGGTGTCAGGTTTTCCTCCGAAAAGAGACCTCTTCTCAAACCTTGCCGGATCACCCTCAAAGAAATAGGGTGTCTGCGTTCCGGCCCTGCACGCATATTCCCACTCCGCCTCCGTCGGCAGACGGTACTTTTTCCCGGTCACCTGTGAAAGCCACCGGCAATAGGTCTCAGCTGCATGATGACTCATTGAGATGGCAGGCCTCTGCCCCATCCCCCAGTTCTGATCCGGCTTACCGTATGGCGGTGTCGCACCGCTGACAGCATCAACACCAGCCTTACGCAGCCGTGACCCCTCCGTGTCTGTTGATCTGCCCTCTGAGGCCGTCTGCCTGTAGAACTCCATATACTCATCCCATGTCACCTCCACCTCAGCGATGAAGAACGGTTCAACACTTACCTCCCGGAGTGTCTCGTCAGCCTTGCGTAACGGCTCGCTATCAGGACTTCCCATGGTGTATGAACCCCCCGGCACGGCTATCATGCGAAAGGTGACACCCGAGCCGGGTATCTGTTCTGTGAAATTTCCGAAGGAGGTTACAGTTGCCGCTGCGGCATAGAGGGTATCCATCGCCTTCACTGCTTTACCAAATCCTGTGTTGCTACCATGAACATAGTCCTTCATGTAATGCCCTGCATTCATGTGGCAGCTGATGCACTGCAGCTCTTCACCCTTGTCTGTCATCTGCTTATAATAAAGATGAGCCTCTGAACCCTCGCTTGTGAGAGTGGCCGGGAAAAGATTCTCATGGCATTTGATGCATGTTGAGTTATAAACATGCTTCGAAGCTCTCTCAAGAGTTGACGCTGCCTCCCAGTCAAATTCCGTGGAATCCTTCGTCCAGTAGCTCCAGAGATCACGCATCCCCGTTTTGGCCTTCTCAATGAGATACCCCTCTCCTTTCGGGGGAAGATGACATTCGGCACATGAGACACGGTACCCCGACTTCGTGGCATAATGAACCCCCTGCTTCCAGCTGACTGTAGCCTGCGGATGAACATGGCATAAGGCGCAAAAATTGTTCGTTGAGGTGGCTTCCACTGCCTTCCCCAGTCCGATAAAAATGATCACACCGGCAACAAGGCCGGCAAAAAACCACATCCAGGTCCTCTTCTTCACAAAAGCAGAATTAGGGAGTCAAGATAGTAAAAAACAAAATCCGATCTACCTCCGGAGGCTGTTGCACGACAGGTAATGACGATGTCAACCTCCATTATGAGTTAAATTATTACATTTGGAAAAACAGGAAGAATGAGACGGACTCTGATTGCATTTCTGCTTCTGCTGCTTATTATCCCTGCCGGTGCGCACCCCTGGAAGCCCCGTCATTTCGTGATCATTGACAGCGACGGAGGCATAGACGACCTCAAGGCAATATGCATGTTGCTGGCATCTCCTGATGTGAGGGTACTCGCCATAACAGCTTCTGACGGGTATCACAAGGCGCCTGTAGCATACGAAAAGATCAGGACAATGGTTGACGGTTTGTGGCATCAGGGTTTGCCCGTAGCAGGCGGTGAAGATGCTGTCAGGCTCATAGATGAGACCCTGTCGGGAGAAAATACCCCGGTAACCTTCATTGCCATGGGACCACTGAAGACAGTATCAGATGCAATGGATCAGTTGCCGAAGTTCAATGAGAAGGTGAAACAGGTGGTCTGGACCAACAGCGAACTTCCCGGCAAGGCAGGGTTCAACTACATGGCATCACCCGATGCAGCCGGGAAAGTCCTGGCAGGATCTATGCCCGTAATCGTGGCCGGCGCTGGAGGGGATGGCTTCTATGATAAGGATCTGCTTGAGGAAATTGGGAATATTCATACCCCATATGCTGCCAGGGTAATGGATCTTATCAATTCAATGCCTTCACATTCATTTGTCTATACAGCCTATGATGAAATGGCACCTCTGCTCCTTCATTTCCCCGGGCTCTTCACCACCACAGGAACGGATAAAAAGGGCATTTACCACTCCCCCGCTGACTTAAATGAGTTGCGTCAGGCAATCCTGAAGATCCTCAGGGGTGAAACGGTGGAGAGGATGCAGGTTATCAAGTCGATGCCCGCCGATACTTCATTTTATATGCCAGATCTTCAGCCATTCGTTGCTGAAATACGCAACAGGCACGGTGAAGATGAGTGGACCTCAGGAGTGATTGGCAATGAGCTGCACCGGCATCTCGGAGTGTATGCAATTATAGGTGTTAAAATGGGGATCCGGGCACGTGAATATTTCTGCACGGGTGTTGATGAGATGACGGTGACCACCCGCGCAGGCTCATTGCCGCCCCTGAGCTGCATGAATGACGGCATCCAGGTAAGCACCGGAGCAACGCCCGGACACGGATTGCTGACAGTCAGCACTGAGAAACCATTTTTTGCTGCGGCTGACTTCACCCACAAAGGAAAAACGATTCGCATCTCATTCAAAAAGGAGCTCGCTGACAAAGTCTCTTCGGAACTAAGGGAAATAAATTTTATCCACGGCCTCGACAGTGATATCTACTGGGAACTTGTAAGACAAAACTCAATTAAGTACTGGTTGCAGTTCGACAGACATGAGATATTTGAAATTGCTGTCGTAGAATGAACTGACCCTTGTGGTTTGATTTGGAAATAGGATTAACCCGGGGACTATGACGTTCCTGTAATAATGAATACATTTGGCCGTTTTTAAGGTAACAGATACGAAACGTGCCTGATTTTTCTATATTTTTGCGATCGTGAGAATCAGGGGAAGAACTATCCGGACAAGAGTCATTTCAGTAATGCTGCTGGCGCTATTTTCACTAAGCATCAGCAACAAGGTTATCTATCTGCATACTCACATAAATAACCTTGGCAAGATTGTCACTCACTCACACCCCTACAATAAAAGTAGTGACAACCAACCTGTTAAGTCTCATCATCACAGCAATGCAGCAATAGCCTTTCTTTCACATGCCGAAATCTCGGTGATGAACCCACACAACCAGTATGTGGAACCCACCGACAACGGCCATGATTTTCTTAGACCAGATCTTTTCAATGTATACTCACCGGCAGTCACCTTCGGATTGTCAGGTCGAGCACCTCCGGTTATCTGAAATAACTCACTCTTTTTCAGTAACAAAAGTCAATTTAACTTATTCTTTTCCAGATGAACCGGATATTTATTATATGCATGTTGTTTATACTTTGTTTGCCGATTGTTGCGCAAAGACCAAAAACCGACGCCAACATTGTCGGCCATGTTGTCTCAGGTGAAAATCATCTGGCGTTTGCCACAATTGCTCTCAAGGGTACGACTATAGGAGCCTTCACAGATGAGACAGGTCATTTCCAGATAACTAACCTCCCGACAGGGGAGTTCACTGTAACAGCAAGCTGCGTGGGCTACAAGCCTGTAGAAAAACGTGTTGCCATATCGGAGAACCAGACAATTGAGCTGAAATTTGAACTGCAGGAAGATATTCTTAATATCTCCGAGATTGTGGTTTCTGTCGACAGGAGTGAGCAGAAACGCACTGATGCACCGGTTATAGTAAACACTATCTCATCGCGGATGATGGTAACAACCAACAGCGTGACACTGAGCGAGGTGCTTAATTTTTCACCCGGTCTCAGAATTGAGAACAACTGCCAGAACTGTGGTTTTACACAGGTCCGTATGAATGGTATGGAGGGCCCGTACTCGCAGATACTCATAAACAGCCGCCCGATTTTCAGCGGGCTGGCAGGTGTGTATGGTCTCGAATTACTCCCGGCTAATATGATCGAAAAGGTAGAGGTGGTCAGAGGCGGCGGATCAGCGTTGTTTGGAAGCAACGCCATTGCGGGTACAATAAACATCCTGCTTAAGGAGCCAGCCCTCAATTCATATGAGGCAGGAATCAATGCAGGCATAACAGGGGTATCGGCATCACCAGGCAATAAGACGGCAGGCGATTATTCCGCCAGTTTTAACAGCACCTATGTGAGCAGCGATGCAAAAACGGGTTTCACCATCTTCGGGTTCGTTCGTGACAGAGAGATGTTCGACGCGAATAACGACGGTTTTTCGGAAATATCTTCAATGTCAAACACATCGGTCGGAGCCCGGTTGAATCATCGTTTCGGCACCAGAAGCAGACTTGCCGTTGATTTTTTTAATATCGCTGAAAAGCGTGACGGAGGCAACAGGCATGAGTATCCATTGCATGAACGTGATCTTGCTGAAGCAGTCGAACACAATATTAAAACAGGGGCACTGACATTCGAAAGATACTTCAGGGAGACTGACCTGCTGTCGGTTTTTGCCTCAGCACAATATCTTAACAGAGACTCCTACTATGGAGCCAACAGGTCTCTTGAAAGTTATGGGGCCACCTCCGACATGACATATAACACCGGAGTACAATACAAGGCCCGGTTCGGGAGTTCATCACTGATCGCCGGGGCAGAGTTGACAGGAGGCATTCTCAGAGATAGTAAGCTCGGCTACCCTGACCTTTCCAATATCGTTATTGAAAATGATACCGTCCTGATCATCCCACACGCTGACAATACGACAATAACCAGGCAGATCAGTATGACCCATGGTTATTTCCTCCAGTACGAGGCAAAGGTTGGTGATATGTCGGTCATTGTGGGAGGCAGGCTTGACAACTACCTGATCCGGGACCTGGAATCAGATGAGAGTAAAAAACCAGGTAATGCTTTCAGCCCCAGGGTAAGCCTCAGATATGAGTTCTTCCCGTCTCTTCATGGAAGGTTAAGCTATTCAAAGGGTTTCAGGGCACCGCAGATATTCGACGAAGATCTCCATATTGAGACCTCGGGTTCGCGGAAGGTGATAAATGTCAATGACCCTGATCTGAAGGAAGAGACAAGTCATAGCTATATGACTTCACTCGACTTCAACTCACTCATCGGAACTGTGCAGACAGGCCTTCTTCTGGAGGGATTCTATACGCGTCTGCGTGACCCGTTCGTCAATGAAATTGGCGAGCCTGACAACGAGGGAACGGTTATCTATACCCGCAGGAACGCCGAAGAGGGTGCAAAAGTCATGGGAGTAAATCTCGAACTCAAAGTAAGACCCCTGAGAATTATGATGCTGACATCAGGATTCACTGTCCAGTCATCTGCCTATGACAGGCCCCATGAGTTCGAAGAAACAAGGTTTTTCCGGTCACCTGATGCATATGGATTCTTTGCTATCGATCTGGATATAACCGATGCCCTCTGCGTAACCTCCACCGGATCATATACGGGTAAAATGCTGGTCCCCTATTTCGGACCCGACACAGACCCTGTTGCCGGTGAGCTGAGGACATCCAACCCCTTCTTCGACATGGGACTGAAGCTCAGTTATGATATCAGGCTCAACGGTAGCACCCTTCAACTGATTACCGGCATCAAAAATATTTTCAACTCATATCAGACTGATTTTGATTACGGCATAGACAGAGACCCATCATATATTTATGGACCAATGGCGCCAAGAACAATTTATGCCGGAATAAGAATAGGCAACCTGATGGGTGACCATAGTGGCGGTCCGGGCAAAAGTGCAGGGACTTCAGGCAGGCAACAGACAGGCGACTCAGGCAGTGGGTCCCCGAAGACAGGAGGCAAAAGGAAACACAGGAGGGCAGGCTGGTAACATCCCGGAATCAAAAATGAAAAGGAAGGGGGAAGAATAGCTCGCTCTTATTTTTCAAGATTTAGTTTTGTCTCCCTGAATTCACCGAATAGTTTTGATCTGTCGAATTTTTTAACAGCAATGCCATAGATCAGGGCGGTCCAGAAAGAGAAGAGGGCATAAACCAGGGCAGGTTTTACCATCTCGTTGCTCTGGATAAGAGTTCCGGCAACCAGCAGGGCCAGGGTGGTGTTCTGAAGGGCAACTTCCACCCCTATCGTCCATGATGTTCTTATGCCGGTCTTTCCAAAGATGCCCATCGCCATCCCTGCTGCAAAACCGGCAAAATTTATGATTACCGCATATGGCAGGATGCTCCATAAATCTGCGGCAGTAATGCCTGAACCTCCCTTTGTCTCATCCGCAAACGCAATCAGGGTATAGACTCCCGCAAAGAGAATGATCATCACTGTTCTTACCGGCCCCTGTATTTTGTCGGCAATTTTCTCTCGGTAATATCTTAACAGAACACCTGTGAAAGCAGGCAGAAGAGTTATAAAAAAGATCTGAATGAAGGTCTGCACCAGCGGCAGCTCGAACGGAGAATGCCTGCCGGTGAAAACCGTCAGTGCCAGGTTGACCAGAAGCGGAATGGTTGCCAGGGTCAACAGACTGTTAACAGCTATTAGTGAAACCGACAGCGCCACATTCCCTCTGAAGAGCACGGTCACAAAGCCGGATGTAGTGCCGCCCGGACAGGCTGAAAGAATTATAAACCCAACCTTGATCACCGGAGGCAGATTGGTAAATCCGATTATGACAAATACAATTAAAGGCAGCAGGATCATCTGCGAGATCAACCCGAGGATAAATGCCTTTGGTGACCGGTATATCTGCCTGAGATCATTGAAGTTGATCGAGAGCCCCACACCAAACATTATCGTAGCCAGC
The DNA here is from genome assembly GCA_964455705.1 of uncultured Rikenella sp. Taxonomy (GTDB): domain Bacteria; phylum Bacteroidota; class Bacteroidia; order Bacteroidales; family VadinHA17; genus SR-FBR-E99. The sequence goes on along the minus strand of CAYVYM010000059.1, from coordinate 3,511 downwards.
ACGGCACTGACAAGGAAATCAATATATGTCAGGTTCATTGCTGACATATGATTGGATTTTTATTTTCTCGGCGGCCAGTTGATGAAAACATAAAATATTTTCACGGAGTGCAGGCAAAGTAAAGACTTTTGAACGAAGTGACAAAGCATAATATAGGTTAATAAGTCAATGATATTTATGTTAAATATCTGTTTTAATCTTATGGCTGTCAATTAAAGGATACCTTTGCATAAAAATAATCATAGAATTATCGTGAAAGCATTGAAAATAGGGAACCTGGAGATCGCTGTTCCCGTCATACAGGGTGGAATGGGAGTGGGGATTTCACTTTCAGGACTTGCCTCGGCAGTTGCCAATGAAGGCGGTGCAGGCATTATTTCAAGCGCAGGCCTGGGACTTCTTTACAAAAAATTTTCGGTAGATTACCTTGAAGCAAGCATATCAGGACTTAAAGAAGAGATACGTAAAGCAAGAGAAAAAACATCGGGAGTGATCGGTGTCAATGTTATGGTGGCAATGACCAACTTTGCCGATATGGTGAGGACCGCCATTGCTGAAAAGGTCGATATCCTTATCGCCGGTGCCGGTCTCCCGCTGGATATGCCGTCCTTTCTCAAAAAAGAAAGTACGACAAAGCTGGTGCCTATTGTCTCTTCAGCCCGGGCTGCAAAAATAATCTGTGACAAATGGAAAACCAACTACGATTACCTGCCCGACGCCGTCATTGTTGAAGGGCCAAAGGCAGGAGGTCATCTCGGTTTCAAGGAGGAGCAGATCGAAGACAGTAACTTTTCGCTTGAAAAGCTTGTTCCTGAAATAGTCACTGAACTGAAATCCTTCGAAGATAAATACGGTCAGCAAATCCCACTGATTGCTGCAGGAGGAATATATACCGGGCAGGATATTCGTGATATCATGGCCCTTGGGGCATCGGGAGTACAAATGGGGACAAGGTTCGTGACCACTGATGAATGTGATGCCTCTACTGACTTCAAGAAGAGTTACATTGATGCTTCGGAAAAAGACATTGAAATAATCAAAAGTCCGGTTGGAATGCCGGGAAGAGCTATCCTCAGTAATTTTATAAATAAAGTTAAGGCTGGTGCAAAACAACCAAAAACGTGTCCTTTCAAGTGCATCAGGACCTGTGACATTTCAAAGAGCCCATATTGCATTATTATCGCACTGATGAATGCGCTAAAAGGAAACTTTGAAGCCGGTTATGCCTTTGCAGGTTCAAACGCCTTCAGGGCAACACGCATTTTCTCGGTAAAGGAGGTGTTCCAGTCGCTGCTGATGGAATACAAGAGCAGCACTTAAAGAGAATAAGGTTTTAACCTGGGCGCAATTGCCAGCTATAACATCATCCCATTCGGAAATCTCAAATCTCAAATCGCAAATTATCTGGGATCAACCACCTGTCCCATAAACACTATGGTCCCCGTAGTCGTCTCTCTGATGAAGTAGAGGAACGGACGGTTGATATTAACAACTGTGGTCATCGGCATCGATGTAAATTCAAACTCAACGACTGTCGCAGCGGCAGCCTCGGTGCCCTCCTCATCTGTCTTGATGAAGGTCTGGTGCAACACCCGTGATATGAGTATCCTCTGGTCAGTGATGTTACTGAAGTCGGCGAAATCGCTAAAGGCTATACCCATCCCGAGAGCCGTGAGATCATCATTGAGCTCCCGCTTGTATTCATATTCAAACTTCGGCAGGCTGAGTTGAACCTCGGTGGTGCCGTTTGAAAGCCGTTGCATCCACTCTGCCCAGTCCTTTGAATTCAGGGTAGCCGCAGCCCCTGCAAGTGACATATCCTCATCAGGCAGCATGACCAGCATCGAATAGTTACCCTGCCCGTAAGGCATCTCAATCAGGGTAGCATCACCAGTCGTTGTTACTGCATAGTTCTCCTCCTGGTACATCATAGGCACCTGGACCGGGTTCTCCGGCGTGAGGTAAAATGACTTATTCCTGGTATCTTTTGCATCAAACTGGTACCTCCATTTGCCGTTAAAATAGATTGCGTTTATCAGCAGCATGGCCAGATCAGGACTTAGGTCATCAAGCATGTCCTGGATCTTGTCATGAGTCTTCTCCTCTATCCAGTTATTGACCATATCAACAGCACCGGGATCAGTAACATCGATATCCCTGGCTTCGGCAAGATACCATCTCTTCAGCGCATCAATGTAAGGCTGCTTGACAATCAGCCTCTTCTCAACCCAGACCGAGTTGGCTATCTCTATGGTCACCCTCTTGTCAACAGGAATCATCTCCTCCATCAGCTTCAGGTACGTCTCATTGATCTCCTGAAGGGTGTTGTCATCATATCTCAGAGTATGCCTGACAGCATCAAAGGTCTCTCCCGCGGCTCCGTTCAGTACCATTGACAGGGCACTGGAGATACTGAAGGGTGAGATCATTATGTTTTCAGACCCCTTCTTTTCAGCAACGATCGGCACAAAAAGATCAAATGCGAACTTATTCGCCGAATCAATGACATCTTTCTGTTTGAGGGTAAGTTCTATCGTCACAGGATCACCCGGAAGAGGATCATCCTTGGTTCTTTCACACGAAGCCATTATCCCGGAAATGGCTGTTAGCACTATTAGAGCAGTGAATACAAAATTTCTTTTCATCTCTCTGGAAGATTAGGTTATTTCTAATTCTCGCAAATATCATACCACCTGGATGTAAATAGTCTGATATGAAGCTTCTCTGATGGCCCGGGTTACAGAATTCAGTATATTTTTCATAAGTTAGCATCAATATCTGTCCGGCAGTGAAATTTGAAAACGAAATAGTGAAAACAGCCCGCAGAGTTCAGGCTATAGCACAGGCAGGACTGCATTATGCTGAAAACGAATTTGACAGGCAACGCTACGAGGAACTCCGCGATCTGAGCGTTCAGCTTGCAGCTGCTGTTACTGACATGGAAATAAATAAAATAAGGGACCTGTTTACAAATGAGACAGGATTTCAGACTCCCAAAGTGGACATCAGGTCCGTGGTAATGAAAGACAACAAAATCCTTCTTGCCAGGGAACGAAGTGATGGCGGGTTCTCCATCCCGGGAGGCTTTGCCGATGTCAATTATTCTCCCTCAGAAGTGGCAGTGAAGGAGGTCCTCGAAGAGACCGGACTTGAAGTCAGAGTCAGCCGTGTTCTGGCAGTCATCGATACTGACAAACATAATTTTCCTCCCCTGGAGTATCACTACTACAAGATCGTTCTTTTATGTGAACTTACGGGTGGTGAACTCTCTGACAGCAATGAGACCACCGAAGCCGGATTCTATGACTTTGATTATCTGCCGGAACTTTCAGAGAAACGGAATACCCTCCAGCTTTTTGACCTTATCAGGAAGCAGTTGGGTACTTCCATGACATATTATGATTGATATAACCACCTTTGCGCTACAAACATGACTGGATTGACAAACGAAGAGAGCATCCGGTACAACCGGCAGCTCATCATCCCGGAAATAGGTGAACGCGGACAGGAG
>CAYVYM010000058.1:0-14528 GCA_964455705.1 uncultured Rikenella sp. | reverse complement strand
CCCTCATCTCGATATAGTCAGTGCCATGACGCCTGAATGACCGGCAGCTGACGGGGATCTGCTTCTCAATGACCATGAATGATCCTCCGTCGGGTCCTTTTACCTCTGCCGAGGTAACCTTCTCCGTGAGATTGGCAAGCTCAATGCACCCTATACGCGATGTCATCCGCTCAGTGACAGAGACGATTACTGATTGTGTTGTTGAGGGTGTCTCCGCTGAGACCATCATGATCGCCTCACGATTGAAATCGGGCTTGTATCCTGCCGGCATTATCAGCTCCCATCTCCTGTCACCCGAAACGAGAACGCTCCTCTCCTTCCCGGCTGACCTGGTAAGCCATGATGACAGTCGCTCACGCTCTGTATCATTGATGCTCTGCCGTATTGCCTCTCCGTTTTTCCTGATGCAGTCTGCCACGGCTGCCGAATCAGGGCCGGTGACCGTGATTACAAGCTGCGTCTCCGCCCATCTGTTCCTGGTGTAATCAACTACCGTGTCACTGTGATCAATGCCGGCTTTTACAATCAGGACATTCCGGTGTGCGAGATAGATGTCACGGAAACCCTCAGGATTGACGGGCAGGATACTGAAAGCCGGCTCAGGCTGCGGCAGCCCGATGAGGAAGGGAGCTACCTGCTCCCTCACGGCAGCACCGGCACTACCGGTCCACAGAGCCTTGTCCATTACAACCAGGACCTCACCTGTAGTTCCGTTGATATTGGGGAGAGTCCTCGTAAGCGATGAGTCGCCGCACGAGGCTATCACTGTCATCGCAACGATTAAGAAGAATGCCGGTGTTCTCATGGTATACTGTATCTGAAATAAAAAGCCTGCACTCGCATGCAGGCTCGTAATTATTATATGCCGATCCTAGCTGTCTTCTTCAACGCTCTTCTTGGTATCAACGCCTTCAGTGTCCTTGGCTTTCTTAAACTCCTTCAGGCCCTGTCCAATGCCTTTCATCAGTTCCGGTATCTTGCGACCGCCAAACAATAAAACCACTACTGCCAGTATCAGGATAATTTCAAGAGGTCCGATCTTTCCCATTTCTCAGAGTATTAATTTATGCAAATGTACAAATTCTTTCACAACAGATGTTCTATACCCGTTGAATTATCATTTTCTGATAAGTTTGATGATGTCATTCCCGTTGGCAAAGATCAAAAGTGCCAGCAGGATTATCATGCCTGCTATCTGGGCATACTCCAGAAACTTGTCACTCGGCTTCCTGCCTGTTACGACCTCAAAGATTAGGAACATTACATGTCCTCCGTCAAGCGCGGGAATTGGAAGGATATTCATTACCGCAAGTATGAGTGACAGGAAAGCAGTCAGATTCCAGAACGACTGCCAGTTCCATTTGTCCGGGAAAATACTTCCGATGGTTATGAATCCTCCAAGTGATTCATATGCCTTGGTATCTTTTGAGAAAATCAGCCTGAACTGCTTGAGATAGTCACCGGTTGTTTTCCATCCCTTTGAGATGCCTGCCGGGATTGCCTGCGCGAAGCTGTAGTGTTTAGTACTCAGCTCCAGTATGTTGGAGACATCCCTTGTAACACCCAGTATTCCGGCCTGCGTAGATGCAAATTTGAAATCAACGAGTTCATTGTTGCGCCTGACGGTGACGGTCACAGGCTCTCCCTTACGGGTAGCGATGTAACCCTGGAATTCATCATACCATTCAAACGGGATGCTGTCAAGTGCAATGACCTCATCACCCATAGCTATACCTGCATCCCTGGCAGGTGACTCTTCGGCAAAACCGGTGACGACGAATGGCCCGAAGGGTATCCGGGCATCAATGATATCAGGATTTTTCAGTAGTACCGGGATGAATTCATGTTTGATCGGAATATCAACTATTTCGCCCTGCCTGTTAACGGTGATCTCCCGGCGGTCATTCAGCAGGATGTCGGGGACGATGGCATAGAAGTTGTCAACCGGCTCTCCGTCAACAGAAATTATCTTATCACCGTTGCGGAGGCCCATGGCATAACCCGTTGAATCGGTAAGGATACCGTACTTTACGTTCGAAGCAGGCAGATAGGTCTCTCCCCAGATACTCAGTGATCCAACATAGATGAGCAGGGCAAAGATGAAGTTGAAGAAGACTCCGCCAAGCATAATCATAAGGCGCTGCCATGCCTTCTTCGACCTGAACTCATAAGGCTGCGGTGGCTGTTTCATCTGCTCTTTGTCCATCGACTCGTCAATCATCCCTGAGATCTTTACATACCCTCCCAGGGGTATCATGCCGATACCAAATTCCGTCTCCCCAATCTTGCGCTTGAAGATCGCCCGGGGCCAGTCGAAAAAGAGATAGAACTTCTCCACCCTCGTCTTGAAGAGGCGGGCGAAGACAAAGTGTCCCAATTCGTGGACTATAACCAGGATTGAAAGCGACAGCAGAAGCTGCATTATTTTGATAAGAACGGTCATCGTTTGTTCGTTTTGTTTATGTATTCCATGGCGAGGCTCCTGCTTCTCAGGTCGGTCTCCTCATAAACGTCCATGGATGCTTCATTATTGAATGTTGTGTTATCCATCACATGTTCCACTGTTCCTGCAATGTCATTGAATCCTATCTTTTCCTGAAGGAATGCCGCCACGGCTGCCTCGTTGGCTGCGTTAAGCGCGCAGGGCATATTACCTCCGCTCGTCAGGGCCGCTCGTGCCAGCGGCAGGCAACGGAAGCGATCCTGATCAGGCTCTTCAAAGGTAAGGGAGCCTGTCTCGGAGAGTGATGGCCGGGGCAGTTCCGTTGTCACCCTCTCCGGGTATGTCAGGGCATAGATTATCGGCAGCCTCATGTCCGGTACGCCCAGCTGTGCCTTCACTGATCCGTCAGTGAACTGCACAAGCGAGTGAATTATTGACTGCGGATGTATAAGCACCTCGATCTTGTCCGGGGAAATGCCGAACAGCCAGTGTGCCTCTATCACCTCGAGGCCCTTGTTCATCAGTGTGGCCGAGTCGATGGTTATCTTGCTGCCCATGCTCCAGTTGGGATGGCGCAGTGCCTCCAGCGGGGTGACCTTTTTCAATCTCTCTGAGGGAGTATTCCGGAAGGGCCCTCCTGATGCGGTGAGGATAATTTTTTCTACCGAGCCGTGTGGCTCACCGTTGAGGCATTGCATGATGGCCGAGTGTTCCGAGTCTACCGGTATCAGTACGCTGCCGGTCATGACTGCAGTGCGGGTGATCATCCCGCCGGCCACCACCAGTGTCTCCTTATTAGCCAGGGCTATCTCCTTCCCCGCCTGCACTGCTGCTGCCGTAGACCTCAGTCCTGCAAAACCCATCATTGCAGCAACAACGGTATCTATGTCGTCAGAAGATACCACCTCCTCAAATGCCTCTCTTCCGGCAAGGACCTCAATACCCAGGCCGGCAAGACCATCGCTGACAATACTGTAAAATGCCTCGTTGCCAATGACAACCCTCTGAGGCTTGTAGAGCCTCGCCTGCTCAATGAGCAGCTCTGCATTACTGCCTGCAGCAAGGACTGCTACAGTGAAGAGGTCAGGATAGCGGGCTGCGATACCGAGGGTCTGAGTGCCGATCGATCCGGTTGAACCGAGAATTGCGAGTCGCTTGTGCATCTGCCGGTCTGGTGTCAGAAGAAAATGTATTGTGCCGGGTCAAGAGGCACACCGTTATGCCACAGCTCAAAATGGAGATGCGGACCAGAGGTGTACAACTCGCCTGAGTCACCCACAATGGAGATGGCCTCACCGGCCCAGACCCTGTCACCCATCTCCTTGAGGAGCCTGGCGTTGTGCTTATAGACAGAGACAATGTTGTTGCTGTGTTGAATCATCATCACAAAACCCGTTTCCATAGTCCAGCCTGTCATTATCACGGTGCCGTCAAGCGTCGATGACACCACGGCTTTGGGCTGGGTAACTATGTCGGTGGCGTAATGACGTGTGCGCAGTTCAAAATTACTCGACACAATGCCTTTTACCGGCGGGAAGAAATGGATGCTCGCAAGGCTGGTGCCCCTGGCGGGTGCTGTGGTGCCTGAGGGGAGGCTATACCTCTCTTCCTGCTCCACCCTTGACCGCAGAATAGAGTCTTCGGCTGATCTTTTAAAGACTATGTTACTATAGTCACGGGTGCTGTCCCGCATGGCTACCTGGCCTATGGGCTGCCTGCCTGAGATGACGTCATTCAGGTCGCGGAAGTACTTGTCTCTTATGTTCAGTTCTCGCTCCAGGGAGTCAAGCAGGATGGCGTTCATCAGAATGTTTCTTCTCATGGCCACGTCAGGGTAGCCCGGGATGAATTCACGCAGGTTGGTGAAGGCTATGAGGGAGGTGTTTATGCCAATGATCAGAAGAAAGAGCATGGCTGCTGCCAGGAGTGCATTCGACCGGGAAAGGCGTATGCGCCATACCTCCTCAAATGATGTGTCATTGAAAATGGCGAACCGGAACCTGTCGCGCCATTTCCCACCCCTTTGTTCTTTCTTAGCCATCTGAAAACCGTTATGAAGGCACAAAGATAGTAATCATGTTGGGAAAACAGGCAATAGAGGGCCAACCGTTAAGAAATGAGCCGGCGGGTCATTTTAGGAAGGAGCCAGATTGCAGGGGAGGCGGCAATAGGCAATAGTGAGGAATTTTCGATTTCAGATTTTCGATTGTCGATTTATTCAAAATTCGCAAATCGCAAATCGCAAATCGCAAATCCTTCGGACTTTATGGACATTCGACTTTATGACCTTCAGACCTTTTGTGCCTACCAGCCTATCCCGTAATCTTCGCCGAAATTGCTTGACCCGCCCCAGAAGGTGCCGTGGAGTTGATCAAAACCGATAGCGTTCACCGGACCGGAGGTGCGCTCCTGGAACGAGAGACGGTAACCCATCGTTGCCAGCTCCTTCCTTACCCATGCCGGCATGCTGCTGTTAAGGACCAGCCCTCCGGCAACCTTCTCATGATCGCCGAAGCTTGAATACATCTGAAGAGTCTTGAATGACGGCGCCTCACATGCCTCCTGGACGGTCATCCCGAACTCGGCGACATTAAGGAAAAACTGCAGCAGGAGCTGATCCTGCTCGTCGCCACCCTGCTTGGCAAAAGCGAGGAAGGGCTTGCCATCCTTCATCGCCAGTGAGGGTGTCAGGGTCACGCGTGGCCTCTTGCCCGGTTCCACTACATTGAAGGGATTCTCCTTCTCATCAAGCACGAAGCTTTGCATCCGCTGACTCATGCCAATACCGGTGTTGCCGGCGATGCAGGCGGGTATCCATCCTCCGCTGGGAGTGACGGAGACAACCCATCCCGAGGCGTCGGCAGCTTCGATTGAGGTGGTGCCCGATTGAAAAGTGCCGAGAAAACGTTCATACTGGGCAGGGTCGTCTGCCGGATAGATATTACGTGCCGTAGCCTGCCATGAATTTAGCAGGGTGGCAAAGGGATTGCTTTTACCTTCAAAGGGATAGGGATCGCCCGGACGAACAGCCGGGTCATTGCGATCAGGGTTGATCAGCTTTGCGCGTTCGCGGGCATACTCCTTCGAGAGCAGTCCTGCCATCGGTTCTTCCGGCGGAAAGGCCGGGTCGCCGTAATAGAAGTCGCGATCAGCATATGCCAGGTTCATTGCCTGGTATAGGGTATGGATATATCTCACGGAATTATATCCCATCTCCTTCAGGTTAAAGTTTTCAAGGATATTGAGAGTCTGTAGCATCACCGGACCCTGTGTCCACGACTGCAGCTTGTACACCTCTATGCCCCTGTATTCAGTCATCAGCGGCTCTTCTATCTTCACCTCCCACCTCGCCAGATCCTCCGTTGTGATCAGTCCTCCCTGTTCCTGGCATCCCCTGGCAAACTCGGTGCCAATGTCGCCTTTGTAGAAGCGGTCATAGGCAGCGTATATCGCCTCCTTCCTTGATTTCTTCTTCTTAAGAGCCTGTTGCTCAGATTCAACCAGTTTGGTCAGCGTTGCCAGCAGATCTTTCTGGACAAATATCTCTCCTGCCGACGGGGCCTCACGCTCTTCACCGGCATGAGGCAGGAACACCTTTGCTGAATATGGCCACTCGCTGATACGGCGCTTATTGCGTTCGACAGAGTTGGCAGTTTGTGCCTCAATGGGATAGCCCTCGGCCATCTGCATGGCGGGAGCAAGAACCTCCTTCAGGCTCATGGTGCCGTACTCGGCGAGCATTACAATCAACCCGCCCGGTGTACCTGGAGTAACCGCTGCCAGTGGCCCGTACTCGGGAGGGTATTTAAATCCTTTCGACTTATAGAACTCAGCCGTGGCACCGGTTGGCGCCACACCAAGGGCATTGATGGCGATAACTTTTTTCGTGTGGGGGTTATAGACCAGCGCCTGTGTCTCACCTCCCCAGCTGAGCACGTCCCACATTGTGCAGGTAGCTGCCAGCATGGCACAGGCGGCGTCGACTGCATTACCGCCGCGGTCGAAGATCATCGCCCCGGCGGTGGCCGCCAGAGGCTTGCCCGTGACAGCCATCCAGTGCCGGCCATGGAGCGGCGGCTTCTGGGTGGTGACAGGGAATGTGTTAAATGACTGGGCATCTGTCATGACAAATAGGCTTAAAAGGCAGAACGAAAGAATTATTTTTTTCATAGCAGTATGACTTCAGTGCACCGGTAATCGTCTGCCGGCGACATCTGCAAGTTCGTAAATAATTTCTAAATACAGCGATTGGTAGTCTGCAAGCACGATGTTATGCAGCAGAGATCAGGCAATAAGGAATTGCAGGCTCGATATTTGAATCAGTTACACAAAATACCTTTAAGCAGTCTGGTAATTGCCCAGCCCGACTGTCTCCTCGAGGGCTGTTACAAACCTCAGGAAGAATGTTGTATAATCATTCTGCTCAAAATAACCGGAGGTCTCAGTCGAGGAGTCGGAGGTTTGCACGAAGGGTGAGGCATCAGATGAACTGGTCTTTTCATACCCGGCAAGATCAACACGTTCACCGTTAATCCGGTTGTATAAGTGCCAGCCCCGACGGTTGCGTGTTCTTACTATTTCCCCGCCGAAAACATCATTGATTAAAACTGATATTTCAACATCATGGTTTTGCGATGACAGGCCAACTCCCCCTCGCTGTTTTTCACCTGGTGGCAAGGCACGTCTCAGTGCCTCCTTCACGATTGTCCAGTCAAATGAGCCGGACCTGTTCTGTTCATTTGATTTCATCTCACTTTACCCTGATCATTGAAAAGTATATAACTCCAGACTCATCGGCCACTTATTGAAACCAGGCCGGTGCCTGTCAAAACCTGTCAGTTGTAAGGATCACCATTTGACCCGGATAACGGACATTCTCCTGTTCTTCTGCTGTAATAAATACCTTTACCGGCCTGAATGAACTTTTCGTTTCAAATGATGCGTTCATATTATTATTGGTACTTATCCGACCTATATTTACAGCTTCATCCCTGGCTGTCGCCATCCAAACCACATAGGTAAGGTTTGCCTCATCGAGTCTTTCTGCCCCGGCAAAATTCTTTACGTCTATCTTAATGATATAGTTCTCGCTTTTATCTTTGGATACTTCTACATACCCTGTAGCTGCCGGCAGAACAGATGATTGAAGAAAATAAGCCTTGTTGGAACATGATGTGAACCAGAAAGCAATAAAAATAAAAAGACTGAATGTGAATATTTTTGTTTTCATTTTTTTGGTATTATGTGTTTTTTTATCATCAATCAGCATAATACTGCAAATTGATCCTGTACCTGTCAAAGTTTCAAATTTTAATCAACAGGACCATTACATAATTCCGGGAATGAATTATATAATTCACACCTGAGGAAAGAGGAAACTACGCTATAGAAAAAGGGAAGCTACGCCGACAGAAAAGAGATGATCTGCGACAGAAAAGAGAAGAAAACAGGTGACAGAAACGAGAAGACCCGCGCTGACAGTATCCTATTGATTGACTGCCGACTGTAAACACCTATAGCCTATTGCCTACTGTCCCGTTACACCTCCGGCGGAACGAGGATCTTCGATCCGACAGTTGGCGGATCGGGACCTACTGCCTGAAATGACTGAGGACTGCCGGCTGAGGACTGCCGACTGACCTGATTATGATCATTTTTTGAATCCTGATATATCCACTACTGAAAGGAGACATTGCCTGTCATCGCCCGTGACAACTCCTTCGACATATACATGACAGAGGACCCTGCCATTGTAGCCGAGAGCAAGCTGACAGGACTCCTTGGCGTTGGTTGTGTAAACTTTCCTGAAGAACTCGTTGAATACCGGCTTAGACGAATCGGTAATGAATAGCTTAAAGTTACTGTTAAGCAGGCTGAAACGCTTTTCTCCCAAAATCTCCGCACCGGTGAAATTAAGGTCCGTGATATTGCTGTCGCCATCCAGGATAAAGTAGCCCATAGGGGCAAAATCATACAGCATTGTATAACGCCTGAGAGCCTCCTCGGCAGTGGCATTGGCCTGCTTTAGCTCCTCATTCTGCATTTCAAGCTCTATCTGATGGACCTGAAGTTCATGGAGAAGCTTTTTAGCGTCAGATTCCTGGATCTCCAAAGGGATTTTCTTCCGCTTTTTCCTGAGTAACTCTTCGGCCTTCATCCGTAGTATCTGGCTTTCTGTGAGATTCGGCTCCTTCTTATTCATGAGTCTGCTGCATATTTGTTGATAAAACCAATCCTTCTGCCTTTTTCATTTTATTAAGCGACAAGTTTACAAAAAAATCCACAACCTGCATCTCCTCTCGTGCGGTAAGAACCCTGATTTTTATTCTGCCATTCAAACTCTTGTTGAGCAACGCTTTAATATCCCTTTCTACGACTTTGCGGTATTTTTCAGGAACAAACATCCTGACAAAATCCTTGTTTAGATACTCTTCCCGGGTCTTTCCAAAAAAAGATTCGGCTTCAGGGCTGAGGTCTATGACTGTACTGTCATCTGACAGGACTATCCTGACTTCAGAAGTGGCGCTTAACAGAATTCTGTTTTTCCTGTCGCTTTCGAGTAATTTCTGTTCGGTTCTTTTATGTTCGGATATATTGATAAAAGTAATTACAAGTCCGTCAATCCTGTCATCGAAAGTACGATAGGGCATGATGCGGACCAGGAACCAGCGACCGTCCATGGCCACAACCTCTTTCTGGATAAAAACGAGAGTCCTTAATACCTCGCGGGCGTCGTCAGCCAGTTCCGGATAATTGAGGTCTGATGCCTGGTCGGTAAAGGGCCTGCCGACGTCACTCTTTATTAGTTTGAAAATCTTTGTAGCCTGAAGAGTAAAGCGTCTGATATTTAGTTCCTTGTCGAGAAACAGGGTGGCTATTTCAGTGCTGTTAAGCAGGTTCTTCATGTCATTGTTAACCCTGGAGTAATCATCTACCTTGGCTTGCAATTCAGCATTCACTGTCTGAAGCTCCTCATTCAGGCTCTGCATTTCCTCTTTTGACGTAGTAAGCTCTTCATTGGTAGATTGCAGCTCTTCATTTGTGGATTGTAGTTCCTCATTGGTTGACCGCAGTTCCTCCTGTGATGTCTGGACCTCCTCGAGTGAATTCTGCATTACCTCACGCATCCTCTGCAACTCGGCCTCCAGTTCTTTTTCCTTTGTTGAGTCTTTCGAATGACCCCTTGTTTTTAAAACAGGTTTCATGACATTAACCTCTTTCACCTCAACAAATACAATCATTAAGGTGCCGTATAATAGCTCCGGCTTGTCAATCCACTTAATGTCAATATTTACAAGTTGGGACAGGCCATTGGTATTTATTTGGAGGTTATGCAAAACAATGGTCTCCTTATTAGTAACAGCCTTGTGAAAAGCATGATGGAACTCGTCCCTCAGTCCCTCACGCAACATGGCAAAGATGTTCATGTTCGCTTTTCCCGCAGCTGGTTCAAGATATTTGCCTGTACGTCCGTGGATGTAGATCACATCACCGTACTCATTCACCAGCACGCCGGCAGGTGAATAGTAATCAAGCAGCAGACGGTCGGCAAGAACCTGATAATTAAGAGCCCTGGTGTCAGTGAGCTGGGTCCTGGGTGCTGATGATTTTGAGCGGGAGAATGAGGAGGGAAAATCAAAGTATTCTGGCAGGTGGCTGGATTGTGTTCGTTTGTAAATTCTCAGTTTACTGTCAACCGGGGTAAAAAGGTGGTTCTGGTTACCAGGGGTCTCGGAGCTGCCCAGCAGCATAATCCCGTCTGGATTGGTGCTGTAGTAAAACAAGCCTATGAGTTTCTTCTGCAGTTCAGGGTCCATATATATCAGAAGGTTCCGGCACGCTAAAATGTCAATCCTGGTAAAAGGAGGATGCAGGATGACATTATGCTGTGCAAACACAACCATTTCCCTGATTTCGGTTTTGATCCTGTACCCATCCTCTGCTGAAATAAAATAGCGGTTCAGGCGGTCAGGTGAAATATCGGCCGTAATATTTGCCGGATAAATTCCTTTCCGGGCAATATCTATCGCATCCGAATCAATGTCAGTGGCAAAAATCTGTAATGAGGTGCCTCCATGCTGATTCGTCTTCTCAAGCGCCTCCCTGAATACAATTGCCAGTGAATAAGCCTCTTCTCCGGTAGAACAACCGGGGACCCAGGCTCTCAACACCGTACCCGGCTGAACTGCGGAGAGAAACTCCGGCAAAAGCTTTTCTTTCAGCCTGACCCATACCGGGGAATCGCGGAAGAAACTTGTAACCCCTATCAGCAACTCCTTGAAAAGAATTTCCACCTCCTTTGGATTTCCCTGAAGAAAGTGCACATAACTGACAATCTTTTCAATCTTATGCACAGTCATACGTCTTTCAATCCGGCGATACAGGGTGTTTTTTTTATATAATGAGAAGTCATTTCCGGTATAGGTTCGCAAAAGAATAATTATTTTTTCCAGGGAACTTTTATCTTTTATCTCCGTGTTCAGGTCTGATCTTATGGCAGGGATGTGCTTCAGAAAATCAATGAGCCGGCCCGGAAGCTCACGTGCTGGAGCTATAATATCCGACAGCACAAGCTCGATAGCGCTGCGGGGCATACTGTCGAATTTCGCATCTGCAGGATCCTGCACGGCCACGATACCGTTTTTTTCCTTTATAGCCCGAAGACCTGCGCTCCCGTCTGAACCCATTCCGGAAAGTATAACACCGATACTGAGATCCTGTTTGTCATCTGCCAGGGAGCGGAGGAAGAAGTCAATCGGAAGACGCATTCCCCTTGTTTCAACCGGCTCAAACAGGTGAAGAACCCCGTTAAGTATAGACATGCTTTTATTCGGAGGGATAACGTAGACGGAATTTGCCTTTACCGGCATACGGTCTGCTACCTGGTAAACCTTCATGGCAGTAATCCTCTGAAGCAGTTCCGGCAACATGCCCTTCTGGGTCGGGTCAAGATGCTGGATGACTACAAAGGCCATTCCGCTGTTCTCAGGCACACTGCCCAAAAATTGCTCCAGTGCCTCCAACCCTCCGGCCGAAGCGCCAATTCCAACTATCGGAAACTTTTCTTTAACCTTTTTGGGGTTCTTCCCGGCAGGTGAAGCTTTTGACTTTGCTTTTTTGGGTACGGCTGCCATGCTCTATTTTGAAACCGTGTTATTTATTATTAAATGTCACACAAAATAAATAATAAATTACCATTCATGGCACACAATGGCGGTTGTTTTACAACCAATCACAGGAAGTATTTCAACATAGCAATGAAGGAGTGATTATTTCGCGGCATTATAGTACTTCATGGCCTCAGGCATGAACTGTTCCAGCTTCCTCAGTCTTGTTGCATCCGAAGGGTGGGTGCTGAGAAATTCCGGGGGATTTCCTCCGCCCGCGGCTGCCATTCGTTGCCAGAAAGGAATTGCCTCACGCGGATCATATCCCGCGATAGCTGAAAAGATAAGTCCATATTGATCAGCTTCCGTCTCCTGCTGTCTCGACCAGGGCAAGATTGCTCCCACCTGGCTTCCTATTCCATAGGTCATCAAAAACAGATCCTGTGTCTCCTGTGGCTTCTGTGCAAGCGCCACCTCCAGCGCCATGCCTCCCAGTTGCTGGACCATAGCCTGGCTCATTCTTTCGTTGCCGTGCCTTGCAACCGAGTGAGCTATCTCATGACCCAATACAATTGCCAGGGCGGCTTCATTCTGCGTTACAGGCAACAGTCCTGAATAAACGACAACCTTCCCTCCCGGCATGCACCATGCATTGATCTCCTTACTGTCAATAGTATTGAATTCCCATTTGTAACCCTCCAGCAGAGATGATTCTCCCCTGTTTTCAAAAAACTTCGTTATTGCTTTTGATATGCGGGCTCCAACCCTGTCAACGGCAGCCGCATCACGGCTGGTGCCGGAGTTCAATACCTTATTCTCTGACAGGAAGGCCTTATACTGATCGGTGGCCATCAGCTGCATCTCAGATTCCTTTACAAGGTTCAGCTGTTTGCGCCCCGTCAGAATGTTTAATGCACACCCTGTCAGAAACAGGGCTATAAACAGAAAATAGATTATCCTTTTCATTTCAGTCAGATTGTGTAATTAATTCTTATCTCATGCAATTTGTCCTTCAAATTGTGATATTAAACCCGCTCTGGCGGTTTCAGGGGAAGGTTCTAAACCTGAATGTTCTTCAGATATTCAAAAGCCCCGAATGCCTTAAGAAGCCATACTATCACAACAATCACGACGACAATATTCAGGATAGTCTTGATTTTACGGTCCATCGGAATGTAATTGTTGACAAGCCATAAAAGAACACCTGCAACAATGAGGATGATCAATATAGTAAGTAACGACATAACAATTAATTATTGGTTGAATTCAAAGATAGTCAGGGACATTACCCCCGGTGTTACACAACAACAAGTAAGAGTTACATGATTCACATATCAGCGATTAAATTATGTGTGAATTATGTAACTCATTGATAAATTTGTGTAACGCTGATTATCGCCTGACTCCCTACCTTTCCAAAAATATCTTTAATTATTCCGATTGAGGATTATTAAACAACTAAACAATTAATTATGAAAACGTTAAGAGTGAGCTTGATCATGATTGTCAGCATGGTAATGATAATGTCAGGCTGTGCATCATGGAACAAAACCCAGAAGGGTGCTGTTGTCGGTACTGCTGCTGGTGGCACCATGGGAGCCGTTATTGGAAGAGCCTCTGGAAATACTGCCCTGGGTGCTATTATCGGTGCCACTGTTGGCGGTGCCGCAGGTGCAATAATTGGGAATCAGATGGACAAACAGGCTGAGGAAATAAAGAAAACCGTTCCTGATGCGAAAGTTGAACGCGTGGGAGAAGGAATAGTTGTTGAATTCAGCAGTAATGTCCTGTTCGGATATGACGAGTCAATCCTGTCAGCCGATGCTAAAACAAGTCTTGATAAACTTGTCAAAGTGCTTGACGCCTATCCTGATACGGATATTGAGATACAGGGTCATACTGACAGCAAGGGCAGTGAAGCCTACAACCAGGCTTTGTCTGAAAGGCGTGCCACGGCGGTTTCAGGCTATCTTACGGGTCAGGGCACATCTGACAGCCGCCTGACAATAAAAGGCTATGGCGAAACCACTCCCAAATACGAAAACGATACATCTGACGGGAGAGCCGGGAATCGCAGGGTGGAGTTCCTGATCACCGCCAATGAGAAGATGAAGGCTGAGGCTGCAAAATCAGCAGGCCAGGAGTTGCCTTTATAGAATAGACAAATTCATAATCTTAAAATAATATGACAATGAAAATTAAGTTTCTGACACTATCAGCGATCCTTATCCTGTCATCAGTGGCGATACAGGCTCAAATTGGCTTTGGTCTGCTTGGCGGAGTTAACTTCCAGAATATTAACGGGAAGAATAGTAACGGGGATAAGCTTTCAAATGGACTCATGACAGGTTTTCATGCCGGGGTGAACGTAAATATTCCGGTTGCAACCAATTTCTATTTTCAGCCTGGTCTTCTTTTCTCCGTAAAGGGGGCAAAGAACGAGTTCTATACCCCTCCGGCAAAGGCCTCGGGTGATTACACCACTACAACCAGGCTCTCTTATATTGAGATGCCTTTGAACCTGCTCTTCAGGCCACAGCTTGGCAACGGGTATATGTTGCTCGGGTTTGGACCCTATCTTGCCTACGGGATCAAAGGCATGGAGACCACCCAGCTCAATTCCATTTCAGTTGAACGACCGGTGAAATTTGAAAATTCCGTTGAGGGATGGACCGATCTGGTTGAGAATGCCTATTACAGGCCATTTGATGCCGGTGCCAATATCCTGTTCGGCTTTGAATCTGCGATGGGAGTCTTCCTGCAGTTGAATGCCCAGCTTGGATTACTGAAAATCAACCCGGAATATACCTGGATGTCTGATGATAAGTCTGCATTGATGAACACAGGTTACAGCCTTTCATTAGGATACCGTTTTTAGCAAAGAGTTTATACTTCAGTGGGCCGTCCTCTTTTAAGGACGGCCCTTTTTTAATTTACCGCGGGATAACCCTGAACCATAGTGGTTCTCCATGTGTGAA
>CAYVYM010000057.1:0-16926 GCA_964455705.1 uncultured Rikenella sp. | reverse complement strand
AATCGAAAATCGAAAATTCCTCAAGCCCTCCCTGCAGTCTGGCTGCGTTGCTAAAATGATCAGCCAGTTGGCAGATCATTTCTTAACGCTCGCCCCTCTACTGCCTGATCTTCAACTGATTTCGCTCCATGAGTACTTCTTCCCGAAGAGCTTGCGGAGGGTGGACTTGAGCACCTGATTCTCCTGCCGCGTCAGCTCCGGGTCATCGCCCAGGATCTCCTCCGCCCGCGAGCGGGCGAGATTGAGTATCTGCCCGTCCTTGCCCAGGTCGGCGATCTTCAGATCGAAGGCCATGCCGCTCTGCTGTGTCCCCTCCAGGTCACCCGGACCGCGCATGCGGAGATCGGCCTCGGCGATCTCAAAACCGTCTGTGGTGGCTATCATCGCGTTGATACGCTCCGAAGCCTCCGTGGAACGCTTGTGTGATGTCATCAGAATGCAGTACGACTGGTCGGCGCCGCGGCCCACCCGCCCCCGCAACTGGTGCAGTTGCGAGAGTCCGAACCGCTCGGCGCTCTCAATCACCATGACACTTGCGTTGGGGATGTCAACACCCACCTCTATGACCGTCGTGGCAACCATGATATGCGCCTGGCCTCGGCGGAACAGACTCATTGAGATCTCCTTGTCCTTCGAGGTCATCCGGCCATGTACCACACTTATACAGTACTGCGGCGGTGGAAAGGCCCGCGCCATACTCTCAAGTCCGTCTTCAAGATCTTTATAATCAAGTGATTCCGATTCCCTGATGAGCGGGTATACAACGTATATCTGCCTGCCGTCCTCAATCTGCCTCCGCATGAACCCGAAGACCTTCTCTCGCTCTGCGTCGGTGAAGGTCATCGTCTTCACCGGCTTGCGCCCCGGAGGCATCTCATCAATGACCGAAACGTCAAGGTCACCATACAGGGTCATAGCAAGGGTGCGGGGGATAGGCGTTGCCGTCATTACAAGCACATGCGGCGGACAGTCGCTCTTCTGCCACAGCTTCGCTCTCTGTGCCACACCAAACCGGTGCTGCTCGTCAATGATCACCAGCCCGAGATTCTTATACTTCACATTCTCTTCAATAAGCGCATGCGTACCGATCAATATTGATATGCTCCCGTCAAGCAGTCCCTGCTCAATCCGCGTCCGCTCTTTCCGCTTCGTCGAGCCGGTCAGCAAAGCGACCTCCGCATCAACACCCTCCACAAACCTGCTTATAGAGTTAAAGTGCTGTATGGCAAGAACTTCCGTCGGTGCCATGAGACAACTCTGAAAACCGTTGTCGGCTCCGATAAGCATGCTCATCAGCGCAACCATCGTCTTGCCGCTGCCCACATCGCCCTGCAACAGCCTGTTCATCTGGTGGCCACTCCCCAGGTCAGCCCTGATCTCACGTATGACCCTCTTTTGCGCCTCGGTCAGCGCAAAGGGCAGGTTGTTGGCGTAAAACGAATTTAGCCTCTCGCCAACCACAGAGAAGAGGAACCCGCGTGTGTTCTTCGTCCGGCTGCCCTTGTATCTCAGGAGGTTGAGCTGAATATAGAAGAGTTCCTCGAACTTGAGCCTGAAACGGGCATTCTCGATCTCCTGGTTGGAGTCGGGAAAATGGATGCGAAACAACGCGTCGGAGAGACTCATCAGCTTCATTTGCCCGGTAATGGATTCAGGCAGAGTCTCCGCAAAGCGAAGCGAGGGCTGGGAAAAGACCGTCGCCATCAGCTTACCGATGGCCTTTGAATGAAGGAAATGGTCCTTCATCTTTTCCGTCGTGCTGTACTGCGCCTCGAGAGCGGAAGAGACCCTCGTCTCCCTCTTTTCCACCTCCTCAACCTCGGGATGAACTATATTGAAGGAACCGCTGAAGAGTGTCGGTTTGCCGAATATAATGTACTCTTTTTCAATCTTATAAGTATTAAGTACCCATTTGTGCCCTTTGAACCACACCAGCCTGACCATGCCTGTCTCATCATAGAAATCTGCCGTGAGCCGTGTGCCCCGTCCACCACCTTCGGTTGAGAAGCGGCGAATTTTTCCCCTGATCTGGACATGCTGCATGTCTGTGTCAAGCTCGTTCACCTTGTAAAACCGGGTCTTGTCAATATACTTGTATGGGAAGTAGTAGATTAGGTCTCCGAAGGTGCTAATGCCCGCTTCCGCTTCAAGCAGCTCAGCCCTCTTAGGACCTACGCCCGGTAGAAATTTTATCTCACTATCAAGCAGTTCAGACATCAGGAAATGCAAAAAAGATACTCATCGAAAATAGTTAAATTTGGGCGGCTTTCAAATTGCCCGCCTGAAGAAATGAACCTTTATCGCGCTACTGCCTTCATAAGACACCTGCTCACTGCCCGCAGCGCGGCGGGGCACGGGGTTCACAGCCCGTTTGTATTTGACTTTCTGAGTGATGTGGTAAGGGGAAAGAGCGACGCGAATATCATCGGTGAGGTTGAGAGGCTCCGGCAGGAGATGCTGGCTGACAAACGTACCGTGAGGGTTACCGACCTGGGGGCCGGGTCAGCCAGGAGATTGGGAAAGGAGCGGAGTATATCCGAAATTGCTTCCTCAGCAGCGCTGCCGGCGAGACAAGTGGGATTGCTGGCAAGAGTGGCGCAGGGCGCGGGGCGAAGGGCGCAGTGCGAAGGGCGCAGTGAACAGAACTCAGAGTACAAGACACAGAAGGAGCAAAGCGATGTAGTCCCGCGAAAGCAGGAGGGCGCACAAGAAGCGAAGCGACGCAGTCCCGCGAAAGCGGGAGGGCTAAGGGCTCAGGGCACAGAGCAAGCATCAGACAATTCAATAATACTGGAACTCGGGACATCACTCGGTATAAGCTCACTGGCGCTGGCATTGGCAGCACCGGAGAAACGCGTGGTGACAGTGGAGGGATGCCCTGCACTGGCCGAAATAGCCCGGGATAACCTCCTCAGACACGGTGCTGTAAACACCGATGTGATAAACATGGAATTCAGCGAGGCACTCGACTTACTCAGACATCGCGAGACCAACGTCTCACTGGCGTTCATTGATGGAAACCACAGGGGAGAGGCTTTGAAACAGTACGCCGAAACAATACGGTCAATGGGTGAGGAGATGCTCATCGTGGCTGACGATATTCACCTTAACCGCGAGATGTACAAAGCCTGGTCCTCGCTGGTGACTCAGGGAACAGGAGGACGACCAGGCAGTACCAGATCTCCACAAGCCATAAGATTGCCAGATGCATCATCCGGCATTGCCACTGCCTCCATGGAAACCTTCCGCTTCGGCATCCTGTTCTGCCTGCATAACCTCACACCGGGTCACTACCGTATCAGATATTAACAAAAAATAACAGCATCATAACATATTTATAGAGTAATTTGAACTAATTTCGGGACTTTAATAAAAAAGGCATGGATAAGGTCATAGAGATACATGAGATCGTAAAGAATTACCAGATAGGCTCAGTGATTGTAAGAGCTCTGCGCTCAGTCTCACTTGAGATAAAGAGAAACGAGTATGTAGCCATCATGGGCCCTTCAGGATCAGGGAAATCGACCCTTATGAATATCCTCGGCTGCCTTGACACACCCACCAAAGGACAGTACATTCTCAACGGAACTGATGTCAGCAAAATGGAGGATGACATGCTTGCAGAGATACGCAACAAGGAGATAGGTTTCGTCTTCCAGACATTTAACCTCCTCCCCAGGTACACCGCCCTCGAAAATGTGACCCTGCCTCTGATATATGCCGGTGTGCCACGCCATGACAGGGATGAACACGCGAAAAAGGTACTTGATCAGGTGGGACTGGCCGACAGGATGACCCATAAACCCAATGAACTGTCAGGCGGACAGCGTCAGAGAGTAGCAATTGCCAGGGCTATGGTAAACGATCCCTCCATAATACTTGCTGACGAACCAACCGGGAACCTCGACAGCAAGACCTCAGCTGACATCATGGGCCTGCTTGACAAGATCCACGACGACGGCAATACTGTCATCGTTGTGACACATGAGGAAGATATTGCCCGCCATGCGCACCGCATCATTAAACTGATGGACGGCGAAGTGTCAGCCGATTATGTGAATGAAAACCGCATTGAGGTAAGAGCAAAATAGCAAGAGTCAACTCCCCGTAATGAAGATCTATACCAAAACCGGTGACAGGGGAGAGACATCCGTCATAGGTGGTATAAGGCTCCCGAAGCACCATCCCCGTATTGAAGCATACGGCACTGTAGATGAACTCATTGCCTGGATCGGACTGCTCAGGGCAGCAGATCAATCATGTGTTACCAGAGATGAACTGGTCACCGTACAGTCTGTTCTCATGTCATGCTGCACCGTCATAGCCACCCACCCGACTGCCATAGTGCCCGATGGAATCACAATTGATGACACCTCGGAACTTGAAAAGTCAATAGACAGAATGGAAGCCAACCTCCCTAAACTCACCTCCTTTGTCCTTCCGGGAGGCCATCCATATGCCGCCCAATGCAATATAGCACGTACCGTCTGCCGAAGGGCGGAACGCGCGCTTCTTCGCCTTAATGACACCGAAAAAGTGGATCCCGATGTGGTCAAATACCTCAACCGACTCTCAGATTATCTGTTCGTATTGACAAGATGCCTGACATATGAGTCTGGCACAGAGGAAGATAAATGGTTTCCAAATAAAAAGTCAAAATAATCCCCATAAAAAATACCCTTACTCTTTTTTTATTCTAAATAATTTTATATTTGCGGACTCTAAGAAGGGTATTATTTTAACTTCTCTGATATATGTATTGGACACTTGAATTAGCATCAAAACTCGAAGACGCCCCCTGGCCAGCGACCAAGGACGAACTCATTGATTTTGCCATACGGTCAGGTGCCCCTATGGAGGTAATTGAAAATCTTCAGGAAATTGAAGATGAGGGTGATATTTACGAAAGCATCGAGGATATCTGGCCTGACTACCCCTCAAAAGACGACTTTTTCTTCAACGAAGACGAGTATTAAAAGTTCGAAGTGAACTAAGGTTCGGAGTGACTAAAGTTATTAATACACTGTATATCATAGACTTAATCTTTAGCTCACTCCATTCACTCTAGTTCACTCTAGTTCACTCTAGTCACTCCAGTCACTTTAGCTCACTCCAGTCACTCCAGCTCACTCCGAACTTCCTTTGCCTCATAACCCCGCACCGGCCTCAGGTGAGGGTGCCACCTGTAACCATCAAGCCTCCTTTCGCTCTCCGGTCTTTCCAGAGGAGGATCCATCACTCCGTCAGGACTCTGATTCTGATATATCTCCACAATCTTTCCGTCCTCAATGAATATCTCGATGGTGGCGCTTCTTGCCCTGTTCACCCCCACAAGCTCATTGCCATCTACCACATAGTAGATGGCCTCCCCGTTGCCGGTGACCTTGATCCTGTGCAACTTATTATCAATAAAATAGCCAGACAGGTTCTTACCGCTTATCTGGTCAAACCGGGCCGTATCGACCTCACTGACCACGAAAGCATTGTTATACAGCTCCATATGGTCAGCCTTGCCGTTTACAGTGTACAGCACTATTGAATCTGCTGTCAGCTGGTTCTCCCGTGACCATACGATCGGTCCCTGGTACATCCTTATCACCGAATCCTGAAATGAATAGGCAAGTGAGTCACATCGTCCCTGCATCTCCCTACTGAACATTGTACAACCGTAATATGACTTGAGCAGCCTGTGGTTTACACCGGCGGTGTCGGTAACCGGTATTGCCCTGAGTGTGTCTGCCCTGAGAGTGAGCGTGTCATCATCGGAGAAGATGGTGAACCATGGCGTTCCGGTAAGAAGAATCTTTTCAGGCCGCTTGAAATACCTTGCATAGTCTCCCCCTCCGGTAATGTTGTCAGTGGTATCGGTGATGGTCACGTTGCCGAATCCTTCTCCCTCGCCTCTCTTTTCATCATACCACAGGGTGTCACCGGTGATGCGCTGTTTCCGGTTATCAAGCACCGCGTTGGTCATCAGTTGAGAGATGTCATTGCGTGTATCGCTCCATCCGTTCTCACAGTAGATATAAATGCTGTCACCTGTAACCTCTGTGGGACCTGCAAACCAGGCAATCTCATTATTTGTGTCATAACGCATTGTGTCAGCTATCATTACATAGTCTGGATTAACAATCGTGACACTGTCACGGAAGTGCAGCATCTTCTGGTTTGAATAGTAAATTCCCACAATACTCGTCAGAGTGTTGTCGCCGCTGAGAATTCGACCCCCGCTATTGTAATTCGCCACCTGCGTATTGACATCGTAGTCAACCTTATCAGTAAACAACCGCATTTCATTGTCTGCAAGCACCACGCTGTCAGTCATTACAGCCTTGCCGGTGTCACCGTTGTATGTGAGGTACTGTCCCCAGATATGCAGGGTGTCCCCCTGCCAGATGTGGATCTTGCTGAAGGCGAAGACCTGGTTGGTATCGTCATAATACCATGCGCTGTCGCAATCCATTAATAGATCGTTGTGCTTTAGGCTCACATTCCCGTTCAGCCTGTTGCTGGAACGGCCCTTTGTACGGTCAAACCGCATTGAGTCTGAATGCAGGATCTCCACCCTGCGACGGCCGCCGGGCTGTTGTGCAACAACCTCAACCGGCATTATTATAAGAACTGCCGGCAGAATGAAGTGAACCGGAATGAGAAGAAAGAGACGCTTCAGCGTTATTTTATCTATTCGAACCATCCGGAATAGTGGAACTCGCAGCCCCGGAAATCTTCGCTGACACGTATGTAGGTCCTTTTGATCTTTTCGATGATCCATTCCTCGTATATCCTGCTCTGCTTGTCCCTGAGTGCTGCCTCAGAAAGGTAGTTGTAATCATCCTTCATGTTAACCCTGTGTGGCGCTATCTCATCATCCAGCCTGACGATGCAGTAGGTGTTGTTGCCCTTTTCATCGGTGGTGCGGAAAGGTTCAGAAATCTCACCCAGCTTCATGTTACGGACAACGAGGTTGACCTCCTTTGACAGCTCATCAAGGGTCAGCCAGTTGACCCGGTCTGACGGGTTTCTACTGACCATCTTTCCGCCATTGGCCCTTGTTGGCCTGTCAGATGAATACCTCATGGCTGCCTGCGGGAACGTAAGGCTGTCATTACGCACCAGGGCAGCGATGCTGTCAAGCTTCAGGATTGCCCATTCGGTCTGGTCAGATGACAACTTCGGCCTCATGAGAATATGGCGCGAGTTCACCATGTCACCCTTTCTGTCTACAAGCTGTATTATATGAAAGCCGAACTCGGTCTCGACGATCTTCGATACTACATCCTTTTTCAGGCTCCATGCGGCCTCGGCATATGGTTTGGCAAGCTCACCCCTGAGGGTGTACCCTGTCTCACCTCCCTTTGGTGCTGTCCCCGGGTCCTCAGAATAGAGTATTGCCAGTGTGCTGAAGCTCTCGCCGTTGATGATACGGCTTCGAAGCTCGAGCAGCCGCTGACGTACCTCCGCCTTGCTGGCCTCCATGTCAGGAGGCTCAACGGAGATGATGCTCAACTGTACTTTCCTCGGTACCAGCGGGAGAGAGTCCTTCGGTATGCTGTTGAAGTACTTTTTGATCTCATCAGGGGTGACGGTGATATTCTGGGCAATCGTACCCTGGGTCTCCTGTACTATATACTGGTTGGTGAGCATCTCACGGAGGTCTTTCCTGATCTCGGCCATGCTCTTGTTGAAGTAGGTCTCCAGCGCCTGTTCGGAACCGGCACGCCTGATATAATCCGTCAGCCTGCTGCTGAGGTCTGCCTCAACACTCTCCGGAGATACTACAATAGAGTCAATTCTTGCCTGATCAAGGAAAAGCTTCTGGATGAGCTGATCTTCAAACACCCGGCAGCGAAGCATATCAACCGGAGTCGGGTCACGTTCAGCCTTAAGCTGCACCACCTGCCCCTCTATGTCTGAGAGGTAGACGACCTCATTTCCCACTACGCCGACAATTGACTCAACAACCTGCTGTCCGGCTGCACTGTACCCCGCAATCATCAACAGCGCGGATAGAAGTAATATACTCTTTTTCATTCTTTCTAATTTGTTCTAGTAGACCTTCAGGGTGTTGTTCCTGACAGCCTCGTTGTAAATACCGTCTTCAAGTTTCTGCAGAAAATCGTTCCTGCGGTTATTCATAATTATCGTCTTCACCTGCCCCCTGATGTAATCGAAAGGGGCAACGCTGTTTCGCAACTTATATTCCCTGATGGCCACGAAATATACATACTCGTCATCCTTTAGCTCCACTGCGCTGTTCCTTGCCAGCCACTGTTCCTGGTTCGATGACTCCAGAGGAACCTCAAGCAGCAGCTGGGTGAAAGGTATCCACTCTTCATTGTAGTCATCGTATCTGATCGCATACTGAAAGCAAATATCCTCCAGGGCATTCATATGGTCCGGCTCGGATGATTTGTAGAGTTTCCTGATCTTGTCAATGTCAGGCATTGTCGCCGGCACTTTTGCGAAGTGCGCTTTGACAAGGTTGGAGGTCAGGGTGAAGGTACTCAGGTTGCCAACATAGTAATCCTGCAATTCATTGTCAGTTACTGCGGTATCAAGCCTCTGAATGATCATCTGCTGCTGGTACTGATATATGAGCAGGTTGTTTCTCATCTCATTCAGTTGCCTGTTTACTTCAGCCTTGTATTCGGGGGTAAGGTTCTCCTCAGCCCTTTTTGCGAGAAGCTCCTTACGCGACCACTGCCGGATGTAACTCTGTACTGCCGATATACTGTCAGTCTCACTCATCCCGTTCACCACCAGCCCTGAAGGTATCTGGTCAAGATAAAGCACCCTCTCACCTGCACGGGCCACGGCAACACGGTCAGACTCCTTCACAGGCGTATTGCATGCGACTGCAAGCAAAAGAAATACCGGTATGACAAGCCGCATTACCATCAGTACTCATTTACCTTACGGCTGTAGTTAGGGGCCTCACGGGTTATTGTAACATCATGGGGATGGCTCTCGATGACACCGGCACTGGTCACCCTGACAAACCGTCCCTCTCTCTTGAGAGTGGCGATGTCATTTGCTCCGCAGTACCCCATGCCGGACCGGAGCCCGCCAAGGAACTGGTAGATCACCTCGTTCAGGGTCCCCTTGTATGGAACACGTGCTGTAATTCCCTCGGGGACAAGTTTGTGTATGTCATCCTCCATGTCCTGGAAGTACCTGTCTTTGGAACCCATCTGCATTGCCTCAACTGAGCCCATGCCGCGGTAGGTCTTGAATTTCCTGCCGTTGTAAATTATTGTCTCACCGGGTGACTCCTCCACACCGGCAAAGAGCGAGCCGGCCATCACGCAGTCAGCACCTGCCGCCAGCGCCTTGACTATATCACCTGAATAACGTATGCCACCGTCAGCTATCACAGGCACCCCGCTGCCCTCAATGGCTTTCGCTACGTTGTATATCGCAGATAATTGCGGTACCCCAACGCCTGCGACAACCCTGGTTGTGCATATCGATCCGGGCCCTATCCCTACCTTGACGGCATCTGCACCCTCGTCAACCAGCCTCTTCGCGGCCTCCGCCGTTCCTATGTTGCCTACAACTATCTCCGTTCCCGGGAAAATCTTCTTTATCTCATTCAATATCTCAATCACGCTTTTGGTGTGGCCGTGAGCCGTATCAATGGCTATCGCGTCTACACCTGCACCAACCAGTGCCTCCACCCTCGAAAGGGTGTTGGGCGCTATGCCTACCGCAGCGGCAACCCTCAGTCGCCCCTTGTCATCCTTGCACGCATTGGGCCTGTCCTTTGCCTTCGTGATGTCCTTGTAGGTCACCAGACCCTTCAGCCTTCCCTTATCATCAACTATCGGAAGCTTTTCGATCTTGTGTATCTGAAGAATCTCTGCTGCTGCCGCAAGGTCTGTCTGATGACTGAGAGTGATAAGCTTCGACTGTGGAGTCATGATCTCACTGATACGGTGTGAATAGTCAGTCTCAAAACGCAGATCCCTGTTGGTCACAATGCCCACCAGCGCACCGTCGTCATTGACAACGGGGATGCCGCCTATCTTGAACTCCTTCATGAGCGCCAGCGCGTCAGCCACCGTGGCGTTGTCATTGATAGTAACCGGGTCAAAGATCATCACACTCTCCGCGCGCTTGACCTTCCTGACCTGGGCGGCCTGCTGGCCTATTGACATGTTCTTATGAATAACACCTATGCCTCCCTCCCGGGCAATGGCAATGGCAAGCTCTGCGTCGGTCACCGTGTCCATGGCAGCTGAGACAATCGGGGTGTTGATACTAACGTTGCGCGTGAACTTCGATCTCAGATCAACATCGCGGGGCAGGACCTCCGAATAGGCCGGAAGAAGCAGCACATCATCGAAGGTCAGACCTTCGAAAAGCAGTTTATCTTCAGAGAATGACATCGGGCAAGGTTTATTTGGGGCGAAAATTACAAAAAATAGATATGCACCGGCATATCTTAAATGTCAATAAAAGGTTAAAAATGAGATTGAGTTATTAAATTTGTAATAATCAGGCTGCATAACGATGTTACCGGACATATACAGGGAGACGCTGGCGCGATACTGGGGCTTCACCGCATTCAGGCCGCTGCAGGAGGATATAATTGATGCGGTGGTCTCAGGCAATGATGTGATAGGACTCCTTCCCACCGGGGGCGGAAAGTCAGTCACATACCAGGTGCCGCCGGTGGCAACCGATGGTCTTTGCCTCGTTATCACACCGCTGATAGCCCTTATGAAAGACCAGGTCACGCGCCTGAAGTCAATGAATATCAAGGCTATGGCCATCCATAGCGGAATGACCCGCGAGGAGGTGGAGATCTCTCTCGACAACTGCCTTTATGGCGATTACCGCCTGCTCTACGTTAGTCCCGAACGTTTGCAGACACCTCTCTTCAGGGCACGCCTGCCAAGGTTTAACTTCACAATGGTCGCTGTTGACGAGGCTCACTGCATCTCACAGTGGGGATATGACTTCAGACCCTCATACCTGCAAATCGCCGAGATAAGGGAGATCCTTGGAGACAAGGTGCCCTTCCTTGCACTGACAGCAACAGCCACACCGCAGGTTGTAAAGGATATCGCCGCACGGCTTAAGCTGAAGAACCCCAAAATTTTGCAGACCAGCTTCCGGAGAGCAAACATCACATATGTTGTCAGAGAGGTCGAAGACAAGAGCGCCTACGTGCTTCGAAGCCTCAGGAAGGAACAGGGCAGCGGGATCATCTATGTCAACAGCAGAAAGAGATCGAAGGAGGTAGCGGAGATGCTTGTCGCAAATGATATACGAGCCGATTTCTACCATGCCGGCCTGCCACAGGAGATGCGTGACAGGAAACAGACCGCATGGAGCTCTGGCGAGGTGCGTGTAATCGTCGCCACAAACGCGTTTGGAATGGGTATTGATAAGGCGGATGTGCGATTCGTAATCCACTGGGACTGCCCTGACTCCATAGAGGCCTATTACCAGGAGTCAGGCAGAGCCGGACGCGACGGCCAGCCGTCATTCTCCGTCCTTCTGTGGTCACAGGATGAGAACAGAAGACTCACCGACTCTGTAAAGATCAAATTCCCTCCGGTAGAGAAAATCAAGGATGTGTATGAAGCCATTGGCAACTTCTACCAGCTGCCCGTCGGCTCCGGAAAGAACAGCGTCCACGATTTTGACCTCTGGAAATTCGTAACAGCATTCAGGTTCTCCGTGACAGAGACATATAACAGCCTCAATTTCCTCCAGAAGGAGGGTTACCTCGAATTCACTGACGAGATCAATAACCCTTCACGAGTCCATTTCGTGGTAACTCGCGATGACCTCTACAAATTCCAGGTGGCAAACGAAGAGTATGACAGGTTCATCAAACTCCTGCTCCGCACTTACAGCGGCATGTTCTCGGAGTTCGTTCCCATAAATGAGGAGAACCTCGCGAACAGGTCAGGGATGACCCGCGAAGCTATCTACCAGTACCTGCTCAGACTCACATCACAGGGGATAATCCACTTCATCCCCGGGAAAAAGAGCCCCCTGGTCATCTTTACAGAGGAGAGGCTTGACCGCAGCCACCTTGTAATATCGCCTGAACTCTACCTGAAGGTAAAGGAGAATTATATTGAAAGGGTGGCCAGAATCATTGATTATGCTGAAAACAAAACACGGTGCAGGTCCGCATTCCTGACAGGCTATTTTGGAGAGGAGAACGGCCGCTGCGGACTATGCGACACATGTCAGGAGAGAAATGAACTCGACCTAAGCAAATATGAGTTTGATCTTATAATTGATAAAATAAAGGAACTCGCAGGTGAGAATCCCATGAGGCCCGAGGAGATTGCCACGGCAATGGAGATAGCGCCGGAAAAAACCGCCAGGGTGATACGATGGCTTCTTGACCACGATAAGCTGCAATATGATGATGACCGTAAGCTCCTTTGGAAAAAGTGATATCTTCCCTTTTATCAACATTGTCCGTTTATTAGGCCTGAAATGAATACTTTTGTCGATTATTTCTGAATGATGGAAAAAGAGGAAAAGAAAATATACTCACGCCCGGTTATTGAATTTGCGGCCTCTGCGAACGAATACTGCAAATATCTTGAGGCGGCAGGTGAGATAAATGGCATTGAGATACTTAAGGTCATGCAACGGCTCCTCCCGTTCATCTACCTGAGGGCGTCGCTGCTCCCCATGCTGGAGCCTCTGCTGGAAGAGGGAATAGAAAAGAGTGTGACGGAATTCGACTGGACCAGGATGCATGACAACCTCCTTGCCAAAATGGGAAATAATGATCCCTTCCCGGTCATAGTATTATCCGGTGACCCCTCCGATGGACTTTATACCGGCAGCATTGCTGAGAGCCTTACTGATATTTATCAGGATCTCAAGGATTTTATCGTCAGTTATAAGAGCGGAAATGAGGAGGTAATGAATGACACCGTATGGGAGGTGCTGATGAATTTCGAAGAGTTCTGGGGAAAGAAGCTGCTCAATGTCCTCACCGCAATCCATACAGTGCTCTATTCAGAGGCAGAGGAGACAGGACAAAATGAACAACCGGGTGATGACAAAGTATAATGAATCCGTCACTGACGATGAACTGAGAAAACTGCCCTTCCTTCAGTTTGAGGGCAGGGTGACTGTTGTTGACAACATGCAGAAGTTCCGCAAGGTGATGGGTGAGATGGGCAAACCCTCTGTTCTTGGCTTTGATACCGAAACCAGACCCTCATTCAGAAAGGGACAGAGACATATGGTCTCACTGCTCCAGCTTGCAGACGAAAACCGGGCCTGGCTCTTCAGACTCAATATGATAGGTCTGCCACCTGAGATGACCACACTGCTGGCCGACGAAAGGATCATTAAGACAGGGGTGGCAATACACGACGATATCAAGGCACTCAGATCTCTGACACCTTTTGAACCGGGCGGGTTCGTTGACCTGCAGACGGTGGTTGCGGCTCACGGAATAAAGCAACTGGGACTGAAAAAGCTCTCGGCAATAATCCTCGGGTATTCAATATCCAAATCACAGCAGACATCAAACTGGGAGTCACCCGCACTGACGGAGCCGCAACAGCTATACGCAGCCACGGATGCCTGGGTCTGCAGGCAGATATACCTGGCACTCAACGGAAAGATAAGACAACATCAGCAATAAGGAGATGTCAGCACGGATAACCCTGAAGAAAGGAAAAGACCAGTCGGTAAGACGATACCATCCGTGGATCTTCTCCGGTGCCATCGAGACCAGGAAGGGCTCACCGGCTGAAGGCGATGTGGTAGAGGTATATGCCTCCGATGATACATACCTGGCAACAGGACACTGGTCGCCGGGCTCGATAGCAGTAAGGATCTTTTCGTTCACAAAGTGCGAACCTGACCGTGAATTCTTCAGGAAAAGACTCTCTGACGCCATGCAATACCGCATTAATACCGGAATCGCAGGAAGAGCAGACACCAATGTGTGGAGGCTGGTGCATGGCGAGGGCGACGGACTGCCGGGACTGATAATTGATATATACGGCAGCGTGGCGGTGATGCAGGCTCACACAGCCGGATTCTGGCATCTGCGTGAGATGATCGCCGGCCTGCTGCCGGAGATAACTGTCGGCATGGTGACATCCGTTTATAACAAGAGCGAAGGAACCGTTCCCTTCATGGCAAAACTGGGACCTGTCAACGGATACCTGACCGGCGGTGACGAGGGAAGCAGCACCATAGTTATTGAGAATGGCTTTAAATTCAGGGTCGACTGGGAGAAGGGACAGAAGACCGGATTCTTCATTGACCAGCGTGACAGCCGCAACCTGCTGAGACATTACAGCCAGGGACGAAATGTCCTCAATATGTTCGGATATACCGGCGGCTTCTCCGTATATGCCATGAGCAACGCCGCCCTGGTCCATACCGTTGACAGCTCAGCCGCAGCAACGGCACTGGCTGATGAGAACATCAGCCTTAACTTCGGGAAGGACCCGCGGCACAGCTCCTTTGCGACAGATGCCTTCAGATTTCTGGCTGAGATGAAGAACGAATATGACATGATCGTACTTGACCCCCCGGCCTTCGCAAAGCACCAGACTGCCCTCGATAAGGCCCTGCAGGGCTACAGACGACTGAATGCCATAGCATTGCAGAAGATAAGACCTGGCGGGATACTCTTTACATACTCCTGCTCACAGGTGGTCAGTCGTGATGACTTCAGACGCTCAGTCTTCGTTGCCGCTGCCAACACAGGACGTAATGTGAGGATACTCCACCAGACAGGTCAGCCTCCTGATCACCCCGTCAATATTTATCATCCGGAGAGCGAATACCTTAAAGGACTTGTACTATACGTTGAATAGCAATTATGGATCCTGCAGCACATATAAAGATAATTGCACGGAAGCTTCAACTGCACGACTGGCAGGTAGAGAACACCCTGCGTCTCCTTGACGACGGAGCCACGATTCCCTTTATAAGCCGTTACCGTAAGGAGGTCACAGGCAGCCTGAACGAGGTGCAACTGGCTGAGATACGAGATGAATATGAGAGGCTCAGGGAGCTCGATAAGAGGAGGGAGGCTGTCATTAAGTCAATAGAGGAGCAGCAGAAGATGACACCTGAACTCCTGGCCAGGATCAATGGGGCGCTTACAATCACCGTGCTTGAGGATATCTATCTTCCCTTCAGGCCGAAGAGAAAGACACGTGCTTCTGTAGCGCGCACCCGGGGACTTGAACCCCTGGCATTGTGGCTGCTTGAGCAGAGACCAGGTGATCCTGAGACCGAGGCTGGCAAGTACACCTGTGATGAGGTGGAGACCGCTGAGGCTGCCCTGGCAGGTGCCCGTGATATCATCGCCGAGCTGGTCAGCGAGAATGAACAGGTGCGCGGCTCCCTGAGGAGACTCTATGAACGTGATGCCGTCATCACCTCAAAGGGGGTGAAGGGCAAGGAGGAGGCGGGAAGCAAGTTCAGCGACTACTTCGAGTGGTCTGAACCGTTGCGACGCTGTCCCTCGCACAGACTCCTGGCAATGCGCCGCGGCGAGGAGGAGGGCTTCCTGAGGCTCACCATAATGCCTTCCGAAGATGAAGCCGTTGAAAGCGTTGAGAAAGAGTTTATCAGAGCGAATAATGCAGCATCCCGCCATGTTAAGGAAGCCATCGCTGACAGCTGGAGCAGGCTGCTGGCGCCCTCAATGGAGACCGAGTTCAGAAAGACATCAAAGGAAAAGGCTGATGAGGAGGCCATACGAGTCTTCGCCGATAACCTTCGGCAACTGCTGCTCTCTGCCCCCCTTGGAGAGAAGAGCGTCCTGGCCCTTGACCCCGGCTTCCGTACAGGGTGCAAGTTAGTCTGCCTCGACAGGCAGGGCGACCTGCTGCATCATGATGTGATCTATCCGCATCCTCCTCAGAACGAGACCGCAAGGAGCGTGAGCAAAATCCTCTCACTGATTGACAAATTCAGCATTGAGGCCATAGCTATAGGAAACGGAACTGCAAGCCGCGAGACGGAGGAGTTTATAAGACAATACCTGCCTTCCGAACCGGCCATAAAGATCTATGTGGTGAGCGAGGCAGGTGCTTCAGTCTACTCAGCCTCAAAGACGGCCCGAGACGAGTTCCCTGATGAGGATGTAACGGTCCGCGGTGCGGTATCCATAGGCCGCCGCCTGATGGACCCGCTGGCCGAACTGGTGAAGATAGACCCGAAATCGATAGGAGTCGGCCAGTACCAGCACGACGTAGATCAGACGCGTCTGCAGACCAGCCTCGACGAGGTGGTGATGTCATGCGTCAACGCGGTGGGAGTAGAGGTGAATACCGCCAGCCCCCACCTTCTGACATATGTCTCAGGCCTCGGACCCAAACTGGCACAGAACATAGTCGATCACCGCACAGAGAAAGGACCCTTCCGGTCACGCGCCGACCTGATGAAGGTTAAACGCATGGGCGATAAGGCCTATGAACAGGCCGCCGGGTTCCTCAGGATACGAAACGCTGTCAACCCGCTCGATGCCTCGGCAGTGCACCCCGAAAGCTATCACATAGTAGAGAGGATGGCAAAGGATGCCGGTTGTACGGTGGCTGAACTGATCGGTGATGATTCCAGACGTAAGGCAATAAATATTGAGAAATATGTTACCCCGGAAGCAGGCCTTCCGACACTTAAGGATATAATGCTGGAACTGGCCAGACCGGGCCGCGACCCGCGATCTGCGATACAGGAGTTCAGTTTCGCTGACATACACACCCTGGAGGATGTGAAGGAGGGTATGGTGGTGCCGGGGATTGTGACGAACATAACGAAGTTTGGAGCGTTTGTAGATATAGGCGTCAAGCAGGATGGCCTGGTGCATGTATCCCAGATGGCAGACCGATACGTTGAAGACCCGTCAAAGGTGGTCAAGCTCCACCAGCAACTCATGGTACGGGTGGTCAGCGTAGACCTGCCCCG
>CAYVYM010000056.1:0-17166 GCA_964455705.1 uncultured Rikenella sp. | reverse complement strand
GGTGGGGTCACGGAAGTAGGTGATGATCAGGTAGTCATTCTCAGTCTCCCAGTGACTGCCCTCGAAATTAAATCCTTGCGGCAGATCTTTCCCTGCAGGCACAAATGCATACTCATAGTTGTACCACCCCTGTTTGAGAAGGAGCGACAGCTCATAACTTCCCCTGACTGCACTCCACGTCATCCTGTTGGCTTGACCGTATGACCACCCGGTGAAATCGCCTGTGACATATACCGAGCCACCCTTAAGCTCGCTGTAAACAGGCAGAGTGAACCAGACCATCACATAGTCGGCTTCTCTGTCGGGCTCGTTGCTCTCCTCCAGTGCCACAACATACTTCCCGTTGAGGTCCTCATTGAAAAAATATGGTTTGAACTCCCTGTCTTCTGAAGGCAGAAGAAAAGCCTGGTAGAGGCCGTTGACAAAGTCGATGGCCCTGACATTCTGCCGTGTCTGCCGTATGGTCTTAATGTCAAAGTACCGGAACTCGTTTCCGCCCGGCATAAGGGTTTTTTCTGAAAGAGAATTGAATTCAACCCTTCCGGCTGCCACAAAATCGGGACTGAGATTCGTTGCCGCTCTGTCCCACCGTCCGTTCTGCATCATGGTGACTGTAACCTGCCGGTAAGGGTCGGTCACGGCCAGGTTCCCTGTTGAGACTGTTATCTCCGCCTGCTGGTGCGTCTCCGTGGTTCCGGGTTTCATTGGCCGCCGGAAGACAACCTGTGCTGATGAGCTGCCTTCACTGACGAAGAAACGCTTCCTGAGAAGTGGTGCATCCGGTTCTCCCTGATCCCATACGGTAATGATATAGTTTCCCGACACAAGAAACCTGACATCATCGTTGGGGAGTTTCAGGGAATAGTGCGTATAATTAATCCTTGTATTGAATGAAGGAAGGTAGTCAGTGATCTGGTTCTCTTCAAAACCTTCAAGATAGTCGCTTGTGAAGAGATCGCTCATGTTCCAGTCACGGTCGCAGTGGATAAGGCGGTACCAGAGTGACCCGCTATGGGTCTCTGTGATGTCGAAATGAAGGGTGATCTCCTCACCGTTCCATGGCTGCAAAAAAGGATAAGAAGGCAACAAACCGTCCTTCTCAAATGTTATACTCTTAACGTTCGCGGCAGCATACTCCACAGAAGAAAAATCCTGTGAAACGGCAGAAAAGGCCGGAAGTATGGAACAGGTTATCGATAAACTTAATAATTTTATCCTAGTTAATTTTTCACGCATAACTACTATTTCCGGCTAAAATACAAATATCCTGCCGCACTGTTAACAACCCGTCACAAAAACAGAAAAGTGATTTTTATTATCTCTCACTGTGAATGTTTTAACAATGTTGTATTATTGCACTCCTAAGAGAATTAAGTATCAGTCAACATATGTCAACCCAGATCAGATTACGTAAAGGATTAAACATCAGGCTTGCCGGCAAGGCGGAGAAGATTCTCCTTCCGGAGGTGGCCGTGACCCGTTTCGGTGTGAGGTTTGCCGATTTCCCGGGTCTGGCTGCCAGGCTTGATGTTCAGGAAGGCAGTCCGGTAAAAGCCGGGACCGTGCTTTTTCATGACAAGATCTTTCCCGAAATAAAATATGTCTCACCTGTCAGCGGAGTGGTCAGGGAGATCGTCAGGGGAGAAAAGCGTGTTCTCACCGAGGTGGTGATAGAGCAGGATGGCAGCGCGAAGATTGACTTTGGAGCTGCTGATCCTCTTAAGCTGACGCGGGAGGAGGTCCGGGTCAGACTGCTCAGTTCGGGCCTGTGGCCGGTTTTGCGGCAGCGTCCGTATCACATAGTGGCCCGTCCTGATTCGGTGCCCAAAGCTGTCTTCATCTCAGCCTTTGATACCGCACCCCTTGCTCCTGACATTGATTTCATCATGGCGAATACCCACGGCAACCATTTACAGACAGGCATTAATGTACTGTCACGCCTCACTGACGGGAAGATACATATCTCTCATGAAGCCGGGGGCACGAGGGTGTCAGAGCTGAAGAACCTGCAGAATGTGGAGTTCCACAGCTTTTCAGGCCCGCACCCGGCCGGCAACGTAGGGGTACAGATACACCATATTGATCCGGTTGCCAAGGGCGAGGTGGTGTGGACCATTGACATCCAGGATGTTGTGGCGCTGGGAAGACTCTTTGACACGGGCTTCTATGACCGCGAGCGTATCATCGCCCTTGCCGGGGTGGGTGTCATTTACCGCAAGTATCATCGTATCAAACCGGGAGCCTCGGTAAGCGGCATACTGAAGTCGAACCTTCAGCAGGGCAACCAAAGGGTCATCAGCGGCAATGCCCTCACCGGCAAGAGGATCACTCCCGATGGCTCCTTAGGATTCTATGACAACATGGTGACGGTGCTGCCCGAGGGAGATCAGAGTGAGTTCCTGGGCTGGGCCACACCGGGGCTGAAGAAGTTCAGTTACTGGAGGGTCTTCCTTTCAAAGCTCGTGCCGGGCAGGGAATATGACATTAACACTAACTTTCACGGCGGCCACAGGGCATTCGTCGTAACGGGTCACTATGAAAATGTCCTGCCCATGGACATATATCCCGTCCACCTGGTAAAGGCAATAATGGCCGGCGATGTTGAGCTTATGGAGAATCTGGGCATCTATGAGGTGGCCGAGGAGGACTTCGCGCTGTGCGAATACATTGATCCTTCCAAGACCGAGATGCAGGAGATCATCCGTAGCGGGATCAACCTGATGATAAAAGAGATGAACTAATTTAAGGAGTCAGCTTGCTATGAATTTCCTGCTTAAAAGAATGAAGAAGATAGAGCCTCTGTTTGAAGAGGGGGGCCGCTTTGCGAAGCTGCGTTCCGTCTATGACGGGTTTGCAACCTTCCTTTTTGTTCCTGACAAGGTTACCACGAAGGGTTCTCATATCAGGGATTATATGGATATGAAGCGCACAATGATCATCGTGGTCGTAGCCCTTCTACCTGCCCTGCTTTTCGGATCATACAACATCGGCCTGCAGCATACAAGGGCTTTCGGGATTGTCGACTGGACTCTCATGAATATGTTCTGGTTCGGTTTCCTGAAGATTTTACCACTTATCCTTGTGAGTTACATTGTGGGACTGGGCATAGAGTTCGTGGTTGCACAGATAAGAGGTCATGAGATCAATGAAGGCTACCTCGTCACCGGCATCCTCATACCATTGATCATGCCTGTGGATGTGCCGCTCTGGATGGTAGCCGTCTCCGTTGCCTTTGCGGTGATCATTGGCAAGGAGATCTTCGGCGGTACGGGGATGAATATCCTCAACCCGGCACTCACAGCCAGGGCTTTCCTCTTTTTCAGTTACCCTGGATGGATGACCGGCGACAATGTTTGGATTGAGGGGCTGACAAAGGGAGGAGGCCTTGACGGTTTCTCGGGCGCCACGCCTCTGGCACTGGCCAAGCTCGATGGTTTCGATCAGATGCCTTCGGCTATGGAGATGTTCATCGGAACAATACCCGGGTCGGTGGGCGAAACATCTGTCATAGCAATACTTATAGGTGCATTTGTTCTGCTGGTCACAGGCGTCGGCAGCTGGCGCATAATGCTCAGCATGACCCTCGGGGGGCTGGGCATGGGGCTGTTGCTGAATGCCACCGGCGGCAATGAATACACCCAGATACCGGCATACTATCACCTTATAATGGGTGGCTTCGCCTTCGGGACAGTGTTTATGGCAACTGACCCCGTGACGGCATCGCAGACCAACACCGGCAAGTATATCTACGGAGCACTGACCGGGATAATGATTGTAATAATCAGGGTCTTCAACCCGGCTTACCCGGAAGGAACCATGCTGGCAATACTGCTTATGAATGTAATGGCACCACTGATAGACCACTATGTGGTGAATGCCAATATCAGGAGAAGGTTAAAGAGAGTCAGGACAGCTTAAGAACATGCGAGATGAAAGATTTCAGTAACAAATATATCATGGTATTCTCGGTGGTGATGATTGTCTCCGTCGCCATCCTCCTCTCGCTGACGGCGATGCTGCTGCAGCCGAGACAGGAGAAGAATGTGGAGGTGGAAAAGAAGATGAATATCCTCTCCTCAATAAATGTGACATCAACAAAAACCGACGCGGTTCAGCTGTATGACAAATACATTAAGGAGAGTTATGTTGTCAACACCGATGGACAACGTATCGATGGTGTCAATGCCTTCACTGTCTCTCTCCGCACAGAGCAGAAGAAGCCGCTTGCTGAACAGTACCTGCCGGTTTTCATAGCAGTGGCAGACAACGGCGATACCCTTCATATCATTCCTCTCGAAGGGAAGGGACTGTGGGGCCCGATATGGGGTTATGTGTCGCTGAAAGAAGATATGGTCACAATTGACGGAGTAACCTTTGATCACAAGGGCGAGACACCCGGACTGGGAGCAGAGATCAACACAACCGAATTTGAGAGTCAGTTTCCGGGAAAGAACCTCTACCGCGACGGTAAGTTTGTAGGGGTGAAAGTGGTAAAGGGCCGCGCTGACCCCCAGAGCAGATATGAGGTCGACGGCATCTCAGGAGGAACTATCACCAGCAAGGGACTGGAGGATATGGTGTACGATGGCCTGATAAAATATGAAAAATACCTCAGCCAAAACAGGAAGTAGATATGGAAAATGTGGAAAAAGAGCCGCTGTTGTCGGCAAAGAACAGAAAACTTCTGACCAACCCGCTGGGGCAGGATAACCCCATCACGGTGCAGGTGCTGGGCATATGCTCGGCACTGGCGGTAACGGTGAAGATGAATCCCGCCATTGTCATGGCGCTGTCAGTAGTGGTTGTGATGGCCGTCTCCAACGTTGTCATTGCAGTACTGAGGAAGAGGATCCCCGGCCGTATCCGGATCATTGTCCAGCTGGTGGTGATAGCCACCATGGTTATCATCGTCGACCAGTTCCTGAAGGCCTTCGCCTTTGATATCAGTAAACAGCTCTCTGTCTTCGTGGGACTGATCATCACCAACTGTATCATCATGGGGCGCCTCGAGGCTTTCGCCATGGGCAACAAGCCCTGGCCAGCCTTCCTCGACGGACTGGGTAACGCAGCGGGCTACGGATATATTTTGATCATCGTCTCCTTCTTTCGCGAGTTCCTCGGCAGCGGGAGCATCATGGGATACCCGGTGATGGAGAAGCTGGGGTTCTATAACTTCGGGTATGAGGATAACGGGTTCATGATACTGCCGCCCATGGCCCTCATCACTGTGGGTCTGATAATATGGTTCCAGCGCAGCCGTAACAAATCACTGATAGAAACCAGGTAACAGCACGGTCATGGAAAACTTACTTAACATATTCGTAAAGTCGATCTTCATCGACAATATGATCTTCGCTTACTTTCTGGGTATGTGCTCATACCTTGCGGTGTCGAAGACAGTGAAGACCTCGATGGGACTTGGCATTGCAGTCATTTTCGTACTGGTGATTACCGTGCCGGTGAACTTCCTTCTGGAACAGTATATACTGAAGAAGGGAGCCCTGGCCTGGCTCAGCGAGAGTTTTGCGACGGTTGATCTCAGCTTCCTCTCGTTTATCATGTTCATAGCCGTCATCGCCTCAATAGTTCAGCTGGTGGAGATGATCATAGAGAAATCGAGTCCCGCGCTCTATAACTCTCTCGGCATCTTCCTTCCGCTGATAGCTGTTAACTGTGCTATCCTTGGTGCCTCGCTCTTCATGCAGGAAAGAGAGTACGCCAACATTGGCGAGGCGGCAGTATTCGGACTGGGCTCGGGTGTCGGCTGGCTGCTGGCCATTGTGGCCCTTGCCGCCATACGGGAAAAGATGCGCTATTCAAATGTGCCGGCACCATTGCGCGGGCTGGGTATCACTTTCATCCTCACCGGACTGATGGGGATAGCGTTCATGAGTTTCCTCGGTATCACACTTTAATGAGACACGCATGTACCGGAAGAACAAACACAATATTAAAGGAATCAATACAATGGGTGTGCCATCATACCATATATATCAATCTTTTACCATGATGAAATCCTTACAGAAATGATATTAGGTCTATCAATTGCAGGCACCGTTCTTATAAGTGTGGCAGTATTCGTACTGGTGATGATACTGCTGGTGGTGGTGCTGCTCTATGCCAGGCAGAAGCTCACGCCACAGGGAGACGTGACTCTCAAAATCAATGACCGTGAGATGGTTGTCTCACCCGGGTCGAGCCTGCTCTCCACGATGTCAGGCAATGGCATATTCCTCCCGTCGGCCTGCGGCGGCGGCGGCACATGCGGCCTGTGTAAGTGCCAGATAACCGAGGGTGGTGGTGCCATCCTGCCGACTGAGACAGGCTTTTTCACCCGCCGCGAGCAGCATGACAACTGGCGCCTCGGATGCCAGGTCAAGGTACGCGATGACATGACAATAAAGGTGCCGGAGGCAATCCTTGGTATCAGAAAGTGGGAGTGCGAGGTGGTGTCTAACAGAAACGTCGCAACCTTTATCAAGGAGTTCGTGGTGAAGCTTCCGGAAGGCGAAGACATGCATTTTAAATCCGGTGAGTATATCCAGATAGATGTACCAAAATACGAAGTTGACTTCGGAAAGGACTTTGATGTGGACGAGG
Organism: uncultured Rikenella sp.; assembly: GCA_964455705.1. Classification (GTDB taxonomy): domain Bacteria; phylum Bacteroidota; class Bacteroidia; order Bacteroidales; family VadinHA17; genus SR-FBR-E99. Next base: position 10,566 of record CAYVYM010000056.1, on the reverse strand, counting down.
AGTATCGTGATGACTGGGACAAGTTCGGGATGTGGGATCTGAAGATGAAGAACACGGAAGAGACTTACAGGGCTTATTCAATGGCAAACTACCCGGCGGAAAAGAACCTCATCATATTAAATATACGTATTGCCACCCCGCCGTGGGACAATGCCAAAAAACAGTTCATGAATGTCCCTCCGGGGATCTGCTCCACGTTCGTTTTCTCACGCAAGCCCGGGGACAAGGTATCAATAAGCGGACCTTACGGCGACTTCCATATCAAGAATACGGAGACAGAGATGGTTTATATCGGAGGCGGCGCCGGGATGGCTCCGCTGAGATCGCATATTTTCCACATGCTCAAAACGGATAAGTCGAAGCGCAAGATAACATACTGGTATGGTGCAAGGTCAAAGAGGGAGATATTCTATGAGGATGAGTTCAGGGAACTGGAGAAGAAGTTTCCCAACTTCAGGTTCAACATAGCGCTCTCAGAGCCGATGGCTGAGGATAACTGGACAGGCTACACCGGGTTTATTCACCAGGTGCTGCTTGACAACTACCTGGGCAAGCTTGATCTGCCCGAGGATCTGGAGTATTATCTCTGCGGTCCTCCGATGATGAATTCCGCCGTGCTCAACATGCTTGACAACCTCGGCATACCCCAGGAGAATATTGCGTTTGATGATTTTGGTGGATAAGGTAATTTGCGATTTGCGATTTGCGAATGGCCAATTTTTGTTGAGATTTGCGACTGAAAAATCGACAATCGAAAATCTGAAATCGACAGTTCTATATTATGCGCATATTTCTTCTTTGTTCCATCATCACCCTGACCCTCTTCTCCTGCTCCCCGCAACCGGAGTACGCAGAGATCAACGGCCTGACCCAGGGCACTACCTATCACATCGTTGTTGAGAAGAGCCCGGGGATTGATATCATGGTCCTGCGCCAGAAGGTTGAAAACCTGCTGGCCGAAGTTGACAACTCACTTTCAATATACAACGACTCCTCGGTCATCTCGCTCATCAATGCAGGTGTAAGCGATCTCACCGACACTCTATTCCGTGAGGTCTTCAGGTCTTCAGCGATTGTTTCGGAGCTGAGCGGAGGACTTTTTGACATTACAATCGGCCCGCTGGTGAAGGCGTGGGGCTTCGGACCTGATGCCATAAAGCGTTTTGACGAGTCCATGCTCGACTCGCTGCTGGCGCTGGTGGGGATGGATAAGGTGCATCTTGCGGGCGAACGCCTGGTCAGGGCAAACCCGGGTATGTTTATTGATGTCAACGCCATAGCGCAGGGATACACTGTGGATCTGCTGGTGGAGCTTTTAAGACAGGAGGGCATTGAGGAATGCCTTGTTGAGGTGGGAGGGGAGGTGCGCACAGCGGGAGACAAGAGGGGCCAGGGGTGGCATGTAGGCATTGACACGCCGGCCGACGGCAATTATATCCCCGGTGCGGATATGCAGGCAAAGGTAAGACTCGATAACCGTTCCCTGGCAACATCAGGCAATTACAGGAAGTTTTTCGTGGAGGACGGGGTAAAATATTCCCATACTATTGATCCTCACACCGGCTACCCCGTCAGACACACGCTGCTCAGCGCCACAGTCATTGCACCGGAGTGCGCCGTTGCCGACGCCTGGGCGACGGTATGCATGGTGGCAGGCACAGGGGAAGCCATAGCCTTAATTGAGAAGTATGATTTTCTTGAGGGATATCTTATTTTTTCAGATGAGAAGGGAGAGATGAGAAGCTGGATATCAAACGGAGTCAAGGATCTCATTACAACATATAATTGATCAAGGTCCATAAAGTCGAAAGTCCATAAAGTCGAAAGTCCAAAGGTAGGAAGGTCTAATGGTCTAAAAGGCTGCAAGACTTCTCTATTCCCGACTCATGGCACAACTGCAGCAGGCCCCGCCTTCAACCGGGTTGCAACCTGTGTCAGTGTTCTGTGCGCAGGTGATACCCCTTTTTTGCATCTCTTTATTGTGCCCTACATGGGTCTCGGGAAAGCGTCCCTTCGGCTTCACCAGTATTGATATGGCCATGCCCGCCAGGGCTAGGGCCACGAGTACAGCTGAAATTATAATCAGTTTGAGAAGCATCTTTATTCAGTTAAGTGTGCAAATATAACCAATATTGTAACAGTTGGCGGCGTGTCTTTGTTCTGCCCGGCTCTCTTCAGCCAGGGAGTTTGTCCCGGACCGGTGTGACTCCAGGCTGCGACCGGTAGTCTTCAGTCATCCGGAATACCTTTAGTCTGCCTCTTCTTCCTTTAACAGCTCCCTGTCCGCCACATCGGCTTCGTCCTGAACCCTGGCAAGTTCCTCAGGGGTGTATCGCCTTATCTTATAATTGATGGCAGCAATGAAGATACTCATGAAGGGACTGATGATGTTGAAGAAGCAATAAGGAGCATATGTCCATGTAGATACGCCAAGAACACTTGACTGTGTCGCCCCGCATGTGTTCCATGGCACCAGCACCGAGGTGACCGTGCCGGAGTCCTCAAGGGTGCGGCTTAACAGTTCTGGCTTGAAGCCCATGTCCCTGAATTTCTTTGCATACATCCTGCCAGGTATGACGATGGAGAGGTACTGGTCGGAGGCGGTTACGTTAAAGAAGAGGCATGTCGCCACTGTTGATCCGACCAGTGTACCTGCATTATGGACAAATTTCATCATACGCTCGGTGATGGCCTTCAGCATTCCTGCGGCTTCCATGATTCCGCCGAAGAACATGGCACAGATGATGAGCCAAACAGTGTTAAGCATCCCTGCCATCCCTTTGGTCCTCAGCAACTCGTCCACGGATGCGTTGCCCGTGGTGATCGTCACCGGCCCGAACATGGCTTTTGTGACGGCGATATAGGACTGCTTGACGTAGGAGCCATCTGTGGCAGCCACCTCTCTGATCAGGTCAGGCTGAAAGATGATGGCACAGATACCCCCGAGGATTGTTCCGGCGAGTAACGAGGGTAGCGGAGGCACCTTCTTCACGATGATGAAAATAAGGAAGGCAGGCACAACCAGGAGTATCGGGCTGACGTTGAACCTGCCGCTTATCGCCTCCTGTACTGCGGAGGTGGTGGAGGAGGTGTCAGTGTAATCTCCTGTAAAACCTATTACAAGGAAGATTATCAATGATATTATCCACGAGGGCCCAGTTGTGATGACCATATACCTTATGTGCGTGAAGAGGTCTGTTCCTGCCACGGCAGGAGCGAGGTTGGTGGTGTCGGAGAGAGGTGACATCTTGTCGCCGAAGTAGGCGCCTGAGATGATTGCCCCGGCTACCATGGCCTCGCTGAATCCGAGTGTAGTCCCTATACCCAGCAATGCCACCCCGATTGTAGCAACCGTTGACCATGAGCTTCCTGTTGAAATGGAGACAACAGAGCAGATGAGGACAGTGGCAAACAGGAAGATGACGGGATTGAGAATCTCAAGACCGTAGTAGATAAGCATCGGAATGACTCCGCTTATCATCCACGTGCCTGCAAGTGAACCGATGAGGAAGAGTATCAGCATTGCCGGCATGGCCGTTGAGATAGTAGAGACAACCTTCTTCAGGAGATAGTCCCACTTGTATCCGAGTGAGATGGCAATGATACCAGCTACGCCGGCAGCGAGGATCAGCGCTATCTGGTTTGCCCCCGAGAGGGTGTCATCGCGAAAATACTTTACGTTGAGTGTCAGGAGGATGATGAGCACCGCAATAGGCAGCAGCGATAGCAGTATTGACGGTTTGCGGATCTTTTTTGCGGACATGAATGGTCTGTGGCGTTGAGACGTGCAATTTAGTATTTTCCGTGCTTTTTCTTGGTTTTGCCCATAAAAGTTATTACTTTGTTGGATCGATTTCATTGTCACATGGGCCAGTATCCTGACATATTCAGCATCAACCCCGAGGACAAGATACCCGGGAAAGGCAGGGTTCTCATCTCGGAGCCCTTCCTGACTGACCGTTTCTTTAACCGTACGATAGTTTTCCTTACCGAACACAACGCACAAGGAACGATGGGTTTCATCCTCAACCGTGTCATTGACCTGATGGTCAGCAGTGCCGTGGAGGGTTTTGACGGTTGGGATGAGCATCTCTCGGTAGGAGGGCCCGTGGCACCTGACACCCTTCATTACCTTCATACCCTGGGCTCGAAGGTGCCGGGCAGCCTTCCGGTAATTCCAGGCATATTTTGGGGAGGGGAGATCGACGCCCTGCGTAACCTGATAGCCACGGGCACGGTGGGGCGTGACCAGGTGCGCTTTTTCCTCGGTTACTCGGGGTGGGAGAAGGGACAGCTGAAAAAGGAGCTGAATGAAAACTCATGGATGATTGCCAGGGTGCCTGCCGAGGTGATCATGAAGAGTCGTGGCAACGTATGGCGAGATGTTCTGCGATCACTCAACAACAAATACCGCATCTGGGCTGAGTTCCCCGAATCACCGGAGATGAACTGACATCCTGTTGATGACACTTTCAATTACCTGCCGCAACTGTGTTGTGGTCGTTCTTGTTCATTCATATCTCAATGAATCGGCAGGGTTCTTTGAAGAAGCCCGGGCGGTCACCAGTATGGTTGCCAGTACCGAAAAGAATGCCTGCAGCAGTACCGGCAACAGCAAGACCATGATTCCCACAGTGGTACGGTTCGCATAGTTTTCGAGCCATGTGTTGGATATGAACAGAGCTATCGGAACAGCAATGACACCGGCCACTGCAATCCACTTCACTACATCAAGTGACAGACGAATCATCACTGACATGGCGGTTTCGCCAAAGACCTTCCGAACACCTATCTCCTTTGTACGGCGTGCAGCCGAATATGAGTGGATGGCAAAAAGCCCAAGCAAAGCAATAATGAGAGAGAGAACCGTACTTGCCTCTACTGCCTCGGCGATCGATTTCTCGCGGTTAAACTTACGGTTGTAGGTCTCATCACACCAAATCGGATTGAGGGTAAAATCGGGGTCAAGCTCCTTTAGTACAGGTAATATGGCAGCAATGGCGGCAGTCCTTGTAACAGCTGGATTAAATCGGGTGTAAATCACAACCGGGAAGGTGGCATAGCTGGTTAAAATCAATGGTTCAACAACCTTTGAAGGCGTATCGTAATAAAAGTTACGCACGACACCAATGATTTCCATAGGTTTTTCGAACATTACTATCTTCTTACCTGTTGCCGAACCTGATATTCCCAGCATGCGCGCGGCAGCTTCGTTTAGTATAACAGACTCACGCAGAAAGGGACTCTTTTCATCGAAGTAACTGCCCTCCACCAGCTCGAACTTCATTATCTCGGACAAACCGGGCATTACACGGTATTCATTTACTGTCTTGATGCCCTGGTCTTCATCTCCTGTGAGATAGACCCCCTGTCCGCTCCATCCTCCACCCACCATGTGCTGTGAGGCTGCTGTTGCCTGCACCTGAGGAACAGACTTCAACTCCTCCCTCAGGGTATTATAATGTGATGCCAGAGTCCTTGAAGTACGAAACGCCAGAACATTTTCAGGATCATACCCCTTCGGCAGAGACTGCAGGTAATTGATCTGCTTGTTAACCAGAAGTAATACCGTCAGGAGCACGATCGTTATGACTGACTGGAATATCGCGATTGCGGTCGTGAACCTGCGTCTTGTTGACCGGCGGGCCTTCCTCAGTACTTCTACCGGGTTGAAGCGGCTCAGGTAGATGGCAGGGTGGCTTGCTGAGAGTATTATGGTCAACAGCAACAAGATAACCATCCCGGCAATGAAAGGCGGAGTGAAGACCAGTGAAGGCTCAACCTTCTTGTCTATGATCGAGGCAAAAGGGTCGAGGATGGCATCTGCAATACCTGCACCGATAACAAAAGCTACAATGACTATTGCAGCCGCTTCACCGAAGAACTGGAGGGCGATGTCCCTGCGACTGCCTCCTGTAGCTTTTCGTATCCCTACCTCCATTGATCTTGCATCACCCTGTATTACGAAGAGGTTGATAAAATTGGTGATCGCAAGAAGAAGGATCAGCAGTGCGAGACCTGCAAGCATAAGGACCGACTCCACGCTGCCCAGTTCACCCAGCCCCTCATCGGCAATTGAATGGAGATAGATATCTGTCAAGCCTACAGTGACCGATTCAAACTCTGAGTTAAATTCACTAAAGGCCTCCGAGAGCATGGCTTTATACTCATTGTTGATTTTGTCGCATACTTCACTGACAGATGACCCCGAATTGATAAGGTAATATGTATGGAACTCAAGTCCTCCCAGAGTATTTAAGTACTCAATTGAATGAACTGAGACAAGCATGTCAAAGGTGAAATGGCTGTTCGCAGGCAGCTCTTTTACAATTCCTGTAACAGTATACGTTTTGCCTTCTAAAATGATATTCCTGCCCATGGCATCGATTGTGCCGAATATTTTCAAGGCAAGCTGATCTGTCATCACCGTTGTGTAAGTGCCTTGCAGGGCCGTTGCAGGGTTGCCGCCGAGGAAATCCATACTGAACACCTCAAAGAATTCAGGATCAGTATAGTGCAAGGCTACATCCTGAAAACGGTCTGTTTCATGGATGATCTCATTTCTGCCGCCCCCGTAGATTTGCACTGCCGATTCTATTCCCGGGACCCTGGCAGGAAGGTCAGTGTAGGCACTCCTCAGATTGATTGGAAAGACTGTTCTGTTCCCGTCTTCGATCCAGACGGTATTGAGTTTTATTATTCGCTCCCTGTTCTCGAAATGCCTGTCGTAGCTAAGTTCAGTTGCCACGAAAAGCATAAGAACAATTGATACTGAAAGGCCTATTGCCAGGCCCGTAATGTTAATTATGAGGAATCCCCTGTTCCTCTTTGCTGTCCTTGTGAGACTGCGTAAAAATGCCCCCATCATATAATTATTTTAAAGCGTTTATCCTATTCATGACCGCCTGCAAATGCTATTTGCTCACTCCCTCAGCATGACATGCCACAGGTAATTCAATTTGAGAGGCTAAAACGATGCCAGTATTGTATTTAACCAGATATCAATGGTTTATGAATTTACTTATGATTCATTCGTAAAAAAGTTTTACATTGTTGCGTAAAATTATTTTACGACTTCGGTTGAATTGAATATCGGGGTCCGAAATGACAGGTCTTAAAATGAAAGAGGGAAACATACTGATAGTTGATGACAATAAGAGTATCCTGAGTGCTCTTGAGATATGTCTTTCTTCGGAGTTTAGCAGGGTTACAACTCTGGCTGACCCGGGCCAGATCATCTCCGAGCTTGAGAGGAACCGCTATAATCTGGTCCTTCTCGATATGAATTTCAGAGCAGGGATCAATAATGGCAATGAAGGTGTTTACTGGTTGAAAAGAATCAGGACGAGTCATCCGGATATCTCTGTTGTTATGATCACCGCCTATGGAGATGTTGAATTGGCGGTCAGGTCAGTGAGGTGCGGGGCAACCGATTTTATTCTTAAGCCCTGGGATAATGAGAAGCTCATAGCGACTCTGAAGTCAGCGCTGCAACTAAATCTTTCGAGGGCCGAGGTCAGGATCCTGAAGGAGAAGGAGGGTATTCTGAAGGAGGAGATCAACAGGGGACAGAAGCAGATCATCGGTTCATCGCCAATTTTACATAAGGTAATGGAGGTTGTCCGGAAGGTAGCAGTGACCGATTCCAATGTGTTGATAACAGGTGAGAACGGTACGGGCAAGGAGCTTGTGGCCAGGGAGATACATCGCCTATCAAGACGCTCAGGAGAGGTTTTCGTACCGGTTGATATGGGTGCAATAACAGAGTCACTGTTTGAGAGCGAGCTGTTTGGCCATATGAAGGGGTCATTTACTGATGCCCGTGAGACACGGGCCGGCAAGTTTGAGGCGGCAGACAAAGGAACATTGTTTCTGGATGAGATTGGCAATCTGTCGTTTCACCTACAGGCCAAGCTGCTGACGGCTCTCCAGGAGCGAATGATATCACGGATCGGGTCGAATCAGCAGGTCCCGGTAGATATAAGACTTGTATGTTCAACCAACAGGGACCTTACTGAGATGGTACGCAATGGCATTTTCAGGGAAGACCTACTCTACCGTATCAACACCATACACATAGAGGTGCCGCCGTTAAGGGAGCGAGGTGATGATATAAGCATTCTCGCTGACTTCTTCCTTGGCAGATTTGCTGCGAAGTACGACAAACCAGGACTGAAAATTGACAGGAATTCTACAGAGATGTTAAAGAACTATTCATGGCCCGGTAATGTCAGGGAGCTGCAGCATGCTGTTGAGAGAGCCGTGATCATGACCGATGGCGATGTGTTGAAACAGGAGGATTTTATGCTCATGCCCGTGGGATCATTCCCATGTAATGATACAGTCCTCACCCTTGAGGAGATGGAGAGAAACATGATCCACGCGGCGATCGGGAAACATGGAGGCAATCTCACCGCCGCAGCCCAAGAGTTGGGTATTACAAGACAGACTATATATAATAAGGTAAGGAGGCTAAAAAGGTGATAAGCAGGACTCTTTATATCAATATAGTAACCAGGGTGTTAGTAATAACGCTGCTCTCGGGGGCAACTGCGTGGTCCATTGCAGGAAGGATGCCCCCACTATTCCCTGCTGCAGGCCTGGTATTAATAGCATGGGTTACTGCCAGCCTCATACGGTATGTAAATGGCACTAACCGGCGTATTAATACATTTCTTCAGGCGGTGGAGAATGAAGACTCAATGCTGACGATGCCTCCTTTTTACGGTAACAGGACAATAAAGGAGCTGGGCAACAGCCTCAACAGGCTCAACAACAAGCTCAGCCAGCTCAGGATGGAGAGCAGGAGGCAGGAGTCATATCTGCAGGCGCTGCTCGAACATGTAGCCACGGGTATCATCTCCTTCCTTCATGAAGGGCCGGTAATTCATACAAATAGCGCCGCGAGGAAGATGTTATCTGTGGAGGTGCTGACTCACCTCAGGCAACTCGAGAGAGTGGACAAGTCACTCTTTCATGTTGTCAGCACCATAAGGCCATCGGAACAACGACTGGTTACCATGACATCTGAAAGGGGAACTGTGCAGCTCTCCCTGAAGGCCTCCTCCTTCCGGTGGGGAGAAAAGGAACTGCTGCTTCTCTCAATTCAGGATATAAGAAATGAACTTGACGAGAAGGAGCTGGACTCATGGATGAAACTGATAAGTGTGATGATGCACGAGATCATAAATACTATATCACCAATTACTTCACTGTCAGAGAGCCTGGGGAAACTCTGGACCGGTGAGGCCGGCACCAGTATGATTGAGAAGGTAAATGAGGAGAATATTTTGAAGACGGTCCAGGGGCTTGGCGTGATCAGGAACCAGGGGAAAGGACTACTCTCATTCATTGAGTCATACCGTAAGCTTACGCACCTGCCTGGACCGGACAAGAGAGTGATAAAGGCAAAGGAGCTCTTCGAACGTATCTCAGTCATCTATTCATCATTTGACTGCGCGATGAAAGCCCAACTCTATGTTTCATGCAGTCCGCCGGATATTGAGATCTTTGCCGATGAGACACAGCTGACACTCTGTCTTGTTAACCTGATCAAGAATGCAATGGAAGCCAATGAGGAAAATCATGTGGGGTGTATTGAGTTGAAGGCCATGATGAGGGAGGGGAGACCATTAATATCCGTTGCAGACAACGGTCCGGGAATAACTCCTGATACTATCAGTGCCGTCTTCGTACCTTTCTTTACAACCAGGAGGAATGGCACAGGCATTGGTCTGAGCATCTCACGACAGATAATGAGGCTACATGGCGGCAGCATCACGGTCAATTCGGTTCCGGGTCGCAAGACAGTCTTTGAGTTAGAGTTCTTAACCGGGTGAGGTCAATGCATGATCTTGAAGACCAGCTCGCGCAGGAGGTCGCCGGTATCACTTCCCGCTTCCCCGAATCCCTTCGCCTTAAGATCATATGAACGGATCAGGGTGATGATGTTCATGCAGGCCCCTACGTTGTAAAGAGCGGCGGCAGCCCTGAAATCCCTGACATAACCCGGATAGGTCTTCAGCATGGCCACCACATTGCCATCGGTCTTATCCTTGAGACTGTGGAAGATCAACACACGGCTGAAGCTTGAGAAGAGAACGGGAAATATCAGAGGTATGATCTCTTTCTTTGAATGCCCGGCATAATAATTAACAACACGGGCCGCCTTCAGGGGATCACGGTAGACGATGGCTCTCCACAACTCATTGGGACTGTAATCCTTGCTGATGCCTATACCTGCCTCTATCAATTCAGTGGTTATACGAGGGTTCTCCTTCGGCAGGGAGATGATAAGCTTATCGAGCTCATTGGCTATCTTCCCCAGGTCATTGCCCAGGAACTCAGACAGGAGCCTTGAGGCATCAGTGCCGGCCATGATGCCCCTGTCAGTCAGGTAGCGGTCAATCCAGCCCGGGATCTGATACTCGGGAACCTTGTCCGACTCTATGTACAATCCTTTCTTCGAGAGCGACTTATAGAGCAGCTTCCTCTTGTCAAGGTCTTCGTATTTATATGCGACGACAAGTATTGTGGAGTTCAGGGGGTTGTCAATATACACAAGCA
>CAYVYM010000055.1:0-17211 GCA_964455705.1 uncultured Rikenella sp. | reverse complement strand
CGTTGGGGTGCTTGTCAGCGTAAGGGTTTCATTCTGACAGATGGGGCTGTTGGAAATCGTTGTGACCGTAAGAAACGCAGGTTCGGTTATGGTCACGGAAGCATTGGCGGTACATCCATTAGCATCAGTCACGACCACGGAATAAGTGCCGGCAGCCAGAGCGCTTAAGTCTTCAGTTGTAGCGCCATTACTCCAGGCGTAAGTATAAGGAGTAGTGCCACCTGTTACTGCAAGATCTATTGATCCGGTAGACAGGCCGTTGCAGAGTACATGAACGTGTGTCTCGGATAATGCGAGAGCTGCACTAGGCTGTGTTACCTGGATATTGTTAATCTGCTCTGAGCAACCGTTATTATCGGTAACAGTAACAGAGTAAGTTCCAGCGGGAATATTGCTCAGGTCCTGCGTTAATGCACCATTGCTCCAAAGGTAAGTGTAAGGAGCAGTACCGCCAGCCACTGTCAGGTCAATAGCTCCTGTAGATAGGCCAAAACAAAGGACATCAACTACATCAGTTATGGATAAAATGGGAATATCACTTATAATCCATGTAACTTGATTATATACTCCAAAATTGCAACCGTCTACTCCAGTTGCTACTCTACGGGTTCTTATTTCAACTATTGCCAAACCTGCTGTCGAAATATTAGTGCCTGGAATATATGTAAGCCAGGAACCTCCATCGATTCTGTATTCATATACATCTTGAAAGGCGCCAGGAGGACCTCCGCCCCCACCAGTAAATGTAGCTGAGACTAAAGTTCCCTCACAAATAGTGAGATCTGTCGGTACGGGAACAATTTCTTGTGATGTTAGATCAGAAAAAATTTCAAATGTTTTTGCTCCCGTAAATGCGTCAACATCACATACGTTGTCGTGAACTCTTCTTCGATAGCAATAGGACCCAACGGCGGTTGGAGCCTGGGGCTGGAAACTTAAAACATCAGTGTTACCTGTAATATCAACCCATCCTCCATCACAGCCTTCATCTATTTGCCAATAATATGTAAAATCACCAGACCCTCCAGAAGCAGGTCCGAATGGGGAGCTAGCCCCCCCGATAATCTCTGTTCCACCAATGCAAAATTGACTAGTTGTTGTATTTATTGAGCCTGGTAGCAGGGGATCATATTGGGAAATGACTATTGGATCAGAGGTTGCTGGGTTACCTGAAGAACAGGGTTCACTTGAGCTAAGAGTAACGGTCACGTCATCACCATTTGCGGGAACATAAATAAATGTCGAACTGTTGGATCCGACATCACCACCGTTTACCTGCCACTGGTAGGTTGGGTTACTTCCACCATTGACTGGTGTTGCTGTAAGTGTGACGGATGTACCTGCACAAATCGGGTTAGCAGAGGCTGCAATACTTACGCTTACCGGGAGGAAAGTACTTACTGTAATAGTTCCGCTGGCTGTATAGGATGCAGGTGTGCAAGCAGTAGAAAGTAAGTACGAGAAGCTCCCAGACACTGAGGGTATGCCACTAATTGTGTATGTATCATTAGCATCATCAAAGACACCGGTAACTCCTAACGGGAAACCATCTTGAGACACACCTACTCCTGTAACATTAATTCCAACATTATAAATAATTGGAATCATTGCCGTACCGATACAGACAGTCTGGTTCACAGGACCAGATCCAGGGTTGTGCGTAATTTGGCATTGTCCCCATACAGCACCTAAGCCAAAAAGCCAAATGCCCGACACTATCAGGGTTTTCCTGAGTATGGGCCGTATCTTAAGGCTGGGTAGTATAGATAAAAATGGTCTAATAATATGTTCCGCTACTGAAGACAATGCTATTTATGGGTCAGTTCTAAATAATTGTTGTTGGTGTTTTGGATATATAATTGTGTTTGGGGATATTTGATGAAATTGTTCCAGAGCCGTAATAAATGGCAGGTTCAGGCGTGAGACGGCAGTCTGAAATCGAAGCAGATTTTCTAAAATTCATAAAACCAAACCAATAAGCCCAGGGGATAGATTCAGATGATGAAGGAAGCAAACCTCTTAGTACATCCCTGATGGATGAGGCTAAGGAGTCCGTAAATTCATGATATTGTATTGTCCCGAAAATTAGAGCTGGCTTGCCCGGAAATTTAGGAAAGATGGCAAAGTAAGCTGATAATATTGAGATATAACTCTGAATATCAGTTATAAAGGATGAAAATAGGGTGCTGTCGTCTGTGACTCTTTTCAACTGGTTTCTTTCGATTAGGGCAAATGGCAAATACGGACTCATCTCTTCTTTTTTTTTGAGTCATTTTCAATTTTAATCCGCTAACTTCCTGAACCTCTTGCTATGTTAGTTTCTGGTTCTCTTGCTTAGGTTTTCTAGTCGGGCAGATTACCACGATATAAAAATAAAGGTGTTTTTGGAACTAGAATATTTATTTTGACAAGTGACCAAAAATGTGAGATTAATGTGTCGTTTTAGGAAATTAACCTAAAAGGGGGGTGTTATACATATTTATTATATGGGATACCGGATTGGGGACGGGGTTTTAAAAGAGCAGCATATCCTTGTAAAGTATTCAATGTTTTTATATTTTTGCCCCGCTGCTGAAAATTGGGAAGGATTTGTCCCTCGCAGTTTGACAGTATTAGGGAAGACGTTTTTTGGAGCGATGGGTGAGAGGCTTAAACCATCCGCCAGTTGGCGGATAAACTGCCTCGGGTATCGAGTTCTTTATATTATGGAGCGATGGGTGAGAGGCTTAACCCATCCGCCGGTTGGCGGATAAACTGCCTCGGGTATCGAGTTCTTTATATTATGGAGCGATGGGTGAGAGGCTTAAACCAGCAGTTTGCTAAACTGCCGTACGGGTAACCGTACCGGGGGTTCGAATCCCCCTCTCTCCGCTCCGAGTATGAATGCCAGGCCGTCTTTAACGGCCTGGTTTCTTTTTTAGGGGAAGCGAAGAGAGAGCTGGCTCTTGATGAGCAGCCCATAAAATAGAAATAATTGCGCCATCAGGCACATGCATTCATACCCGGAGCAGGTTCTCCTCCAGGGGATCTCCGGCAAAGCAGGTAATCCCCCCCTCTTCGCGGAGGAGGTTCTGGCTGTGCCGGGATCTCTTTTTTGGTCTCATTTTCCTGGCTGCAATATTGATATGATTTAAACAATTAGTACTTTCAAGTCACATCAAACTAAACCTAAGGAGAAATATATGGTCGTAAAGTGTTGCAATAATTGGCCTTATTGGTTCAAGCGTACACCTGGAGGTGCCTGCCCGGAATCCCGATCACACGGATGATTTTTTCAACCGCCGGCCGACATATGTTGAAAAATTTCTTGAGAAAGGATTTTTGTAACGGAAAAAATCTTACCTTTGCAACGATTTTACGACCACACATCGTAGGCTTTTTTTAACAGAATTACAGAACCAAATTTAAACAGAAATGAAAAACAGATTCTTTTTAGTTGTTGCTACAGTTGCTGCAGTGGCCCTTATGACCAGCTGCGCTAAAGTTCCCCAGGCAGAACTCGACGCTGCCTCTGCTGCCCTCGAGTCAGCCAAGACAGTACAGGCTGACGTTTACTATCCTGTAGAATTCGCTGCTCTGAACGATTCTCTGACAGTCATGCTGCAGAATATCGAGACACAGAAGTCGAAGTCAGCCAAGGATTTCAAAGTTATCAAGACTAACGCTGAAGCTATCACCCTCAAAGCAGGTGAGCTGGCGGGTAACGTTGAAGGAAGGAAAGCTGAAGTTAAAGCTGAAGCCGAAACCAAGCTGGCCGATGCTACAGCACTTCTCTATGAGGCAAAAGCTCTCGTCCTGAAAGCTCCTAAGGGCAAAGAAGGTAAAGCAGTTGTTGAACAGATCAATAATGAACTGACTGTCATCGAGACTTCTCTGACTGACGCTCAGGGCCTCTACGACGCCGGCACCAACTACGTACAGGTAGTTGATAAGGTAAATGCTGCTGCCGAAGAACTCAATGGCATCATCGCCGAGCTGAAGGAAGCAATGGCAAAAGCAGGTATTAAAGTCTAATTAATACCACCAGGAATTAAAATGGATCCCCGGGCCTGGTCCCGGGGATTTTTTTAAACAAGACACATGAAGAGGGGCTCCCTGGTCAGTTTAGCAATCTATGCCGCCATCGCCAGCATAGTCTTCTTCCTCATGGTGCTGCTTTTCAGGGCTCTGGTGCCCGAGCCGCCCCAGCCTGAGGTGGAACTGGCAAGAGCCGCCATCGCAAAGGCAAGGGACCACCAGTCAGAGGTCTATTCACCAAAACTCTTCAGGGAGGCACAGAACAACTACGATTCGGCCATGACCGCCTGGCGGGCTGAGAATGAACGCTACATTCTTTTCCGCGACTATGAACATGTCATATCGTTTGCCGTCACGGCTCAGAAAAAAGCCAACGAGGCGACACGTAACACAATAAAAAGGTCATCAAGCCTCAAGGCGAACCTTGAAAGTGAAATCAGGCGCATTAAGGCGGAGATGGCGTCGTTTGAAAAGATATTCCTCTCAATGCCCCTTCCGCAGGATGTCAAAAAGAAACATGCCCGGGGCAAACTTCTGCTCAGAGAGGCAGAGATAGACCTGCAGAAGGAGAGCTTTGTCGACGGGAACCTCAAACTCACCGAGGCAAATGAGTACATATCGGGAACTTATAACCTTGCCCGGGATAATCTCGAAGCATACTTCAAACACTATTCCGACTGGCAGGAGTGGGCTACAGGCACCATTAACGAGAGCCGGAGGTCAGGATCATACGCAATATTGGTGGAAAAAATACCGGCAGTGTGTCATCTCTACCACGGTGGCAAAAAGAAATATACATTTGAGGCGGAGTTCGGGAAAAACTGGCTTGGCGATAAAATGAGCAGGGGCGATATGGCTACCCCCGAAGGAAAATACATAGTGACCAAAAAGCTCTCTAAAGGATCCACCATTTATTATAAGGCGCTGATGATCAATTATCCAAACAGAATTGACATACAGGAGTTCAATGAGAGGATAAGGAATGGCAAACTGCCCGCTGATGCACGGATAGGTGACATGATAGAGATCCACGGCGAGGGAGGCAAGGGCGCAAACTGGACCCAGGGATGCGTGGCCCTCCGTAATGAAGACATGGACATCCTCTATAAATATGTCTCCAAAGGTACGCCGGTAACGATTATTGGCTCAACATTAACCCTCGACGAGTTTTTCTCATCCAGATCGAAGTAATCATGCCAGAGCAGACTGAAAATAATACCCCTGAAAGTATACCGGCAACTAAAAGTGCATGGCAAAGAGCCTTGCTTTTCATCAGGTCAGACCGCCGGGCCAGGATAGCACTCAGAATCCTTTCAGCCGTTGTTATAATATTTTTCCTGGCCTCTGTTCCGCTTTACATGGCCCCTGCCCTGCAGCACTCATGGGGCACCAGCAGGGCGGAGTGCAAGGTCGATTCCACTCTGCTTAATAACCGTGTCATCCAAAGGCAGATAAGCGCAACACGAAATGAGATAGGCAGGCTTGAACGAAGGCTTGCCTCGTTCATCCCCACGCAGACATACCTGGTCATCAACACTGTTGACAACAGGTTCGGACTCTATCGCAACCGCAAGCTGATACGCGAAGGATTCTGCTCGTCGGGCAGCTACACGCTCCTCAAGACCGTGGACGGGGAGAAGGAGTGGATCTTCAAGACCCCACGCGGGAGGTTAACCATTCAGGGAAAGATCACTCATCCCGTCTGGCGAAAGCCCGACTGGGCCTTTGTGGAGGAAGGACTGCCCATTCCCGGTCAGACCCACGCATCGAGGTATGAGTACGGTGTTCTTGGTAAATATGCCATGAGCCTCGGCGACGGGTACCTGATACACGGAACCCTATACAAGCGAATGCTGGGGATGCCGGTGACGCACGGATGCATAAGACTTAATGACGATGACCTTGAGGCAGTGTTCTACGCGCTCAGCGTTGGGTCAAGGGTCTATATTTACTGACAACGCCCTCAGATATGAATTGGTATAAATACAAACGATACATAATCACCGCGGCAGCAATGGCAGTCTTTCTCATCTTTTACCTGGCCTGGTCGGTCTCGGCGGTAAATCATACTGTCAGGGCTTTTGACGATGCCTACTTCGCCTCATCTGAGCAGAATGAGGAAGACACCGTCAACCTCTGTTCCATCCCCGGTTATATCGAAATGATAAGGGAAAAGGCGTTCCTGAACTCACAGGTCAGGATGGCGGATTCTGATTCAATCGGGCTGCTTATCAACATCCGTGACAGCGTTTTACAACTGCTGATAAAGGGTGTACCGGTCAGGTCGGTCAGAATAGATGAGTACGACATATCACCCTTCTTCCAGAGAGTGAACCAGGAGGCAATATACAGCATGCTCTCAACACCTCTGGCCATTACAGGTATGCAGGCCACCTTCAGAAAGGATCCGGTGCAGGTGAAGATAGCACCAAAGGATACCTCGGAGGTGAAGATCGATGCGAAGCCAGACACTACAGACTTCGAAGCTGTATTTTTTACGCTTGACACCGATCGTAACATCCGTTTTTATTTTGAGCAACAGGAAGATACTGTTGGAGCTGACAGGAGGGCGAAGTTTTTCTTCGATCTGAAAGACAGGGCCCGGAACACAGTGGCCACCATGGGCGATGTTGTCAGGTTGCGGACTCCCAGGTACATTCCTTATATCAAGATATGGATTCCCAAGGCTGAGGCGAAGATTGTGTACAGAGCGATACCACGGGAGGGGCTGATTGTTCTGACGCAATGATAGTTATGGTGCCATGGGTATTTGTGATACAATGATTATTGGCGCCTTGACTGCTGTAATGATTGATTACTGTTGCGTAGTGATTATTTTACAGGGATGAGCGAAAAAAGAGTATTTTCGCGCCATTATTTTTCCGGTCTGTAGCTCAGATGGTAGAGCAGCTGACTCTTAATCAGCGGGTCCAGGGTTCGAGTCCCTGCAGACCGACCAGAAAATACCGCACATCGATGCGGTATTTTTTTTGAATACTGCCACGGAAGGGTTAATTTAGATGGTCTATAAACCATAAGGCGATGAAGAGAAATATTGCACTTGTTATCATAATGCTGATCACCTTGGCTCTTGCCGGGCAGCGCCAGAAGAAAGTGGAGTCAGGAGCTTCCGGTCTGAAGTCAGAGGGGACCGAAGGGAAACCGGCTCAGCTGTATCAGAATGCTGCCGGAATTCCCTGCCAGATGGAGGAGCTGACCTCTCCCCAGTTTGTGAAGGCCGTTGAACTGTCAGGAGGCGTCTGCGTCATACCAATTGGTATCATCGAGAAGCACGCCACTCAGCTGCCTCTGGGCACCGACCTCTACGAGGCCAGGGCAGCGGCAGTAATGGCGGCGGAAATGGAATATGCCATTGTCTTCCCGCCCTATTTTGTGGGCCAGATCTTTGAAGCGAAGCATCAGCCAGGCACCATGGCGTACAGTAATGACCTCATGTGGCAGATGCTTGAGGAGACCTGCGAGGAGCTATCGAGGAACGGGCTGAAGAAGATCATCATCCATAACGGTCACGGCGGTAGCACCTATTTCCTGCAGTATTTCTGCCAGTCACAGCTTGCTGCCAGGAAGGATTATATCGTAGTTCTTTTCCAGGGGGGACCCGATGAGGAGATGGACAAGGAGATAAAATCGATCAAAAAGGCCACCTCTGACGGGCATGCCGGAGAGGAAGAGACCTCGATGATGTATTTCATCCGTCCTGACCTGGTTGATGTTGCTGCCATTGGAATGGAGTCGGGAGCCAACCAGGGACGTCTTGACATGATGCCGCACGGATACTCAGGTATCGGGTGGTACGCCCGTTATCCGAATCATTATGCCGGAGACGTGGCTCAACCGAACAAAAGACTTGGCGAACTGTTAGTTACAAAAGATGCCGTCCAGATTGCAGAACTGATCAAATTCCTCAAAAGCAGCGACACGGTTGAGCAGCTGCACAATGAGTTCTACCTCAGGACAGAAGATCCTCTTAAAATGAAGTAATATGAAACTTGCATGAGCAGGAAATAACAAAAGAATATGATTATAAGCTTCATGTAAGTTCCATTCGACCAAAATAACAATATTTAAACAAATGAAACGAAGGAAGTTTATTGTTTCAGCAGTAGCAGCGGTTCCTGCCATAACTCTTTTCCCTCCTGACCTTTCAGGAATGGACAGGAGGATGGTCCCGGGAAAGCTTGAGAAGAGATCCCTTGGCCGTACAGGCGAGATGCTCTCTGTAATTGGTTTCGGAGGAATCGTTGTGATGAACGCAACCCCTTCCGAAGCCTCTGATGCCGTCACGATGGCAATCGACGCCGGAGTCAACTATTTTGACGTCGCCCCTTCATACGGTGATGCCGAAGTTAAACTTGGTCCTGCTCTTGAGCCCTACCGGAAGGATGTCTTTCTTGCCTGCAAGACCACAGAGAGGACAAAAGCCGGGGCTCGAAAGGAGCTGGAGCAATCGCTGAAGAACATGCGTACAGACCACTTCGACCTGTATCAGCATCATGCCGTTATAAGCCTGGAAGATGTTGAAACCATACTTGGTCCCGGGGGTGCCATGGAGACGTTCCTCGAGGCAAAGCAGGAGGGGAAGATCAGGTTCATCGGTTTCTCAGCTCATTCGGAAGAGGCTGCCATGGCATTGATGGAGAGGTTTGAGTTTGACACCATACTTTTTCCTTTCAACTTTGCAATCTGGCATGCCGGTAACTTCGGGCCCCGGGTGATGGCAAAAGCGAAAGAGAAGAACATGGGAATCCTGGCCCTGAAGGCAATGGCTAAAGGACCATGGCCTGATGGAGCTGACCGGTCAGGCTACCCCAAATGCTGGTACGAGCCTCTGACATCTCCTGAGGACATCACCATGGGTTTACGATTTACCCTGTCACATCCGGTGACAGCAGCAATACCTCCGGGAGATGAAAACCTGTTCAGACAGGCACTTGAGCTCTCAGACAAACTGAAGCCCCTGGACCAGTCAGAGGTTATGAACATCAAAGAAAAGGCGCTTAAAGGCGTACCCTTATTCAAGGTTTAAGTTTCAGTGATTATAGCATAGTTGTATTCAGCCGGTCTTTCTGTAACTCCGGTGACTTTGCATTTTTAGATTCCGGTGATTAATAGGCATTTTCTGAAGAACAAATTGCCGCGATCAGGGTTATTTCAATAACAACACATGCTATAATGGACAAGCCGAGAATTGCATTTTTTGATGCCAAGCCTTATGACACGGAGTCGTTCAACGCACTTAACTCCGGGTATGGGTACACAATAAAATATTTCAAATTTCACCTGACACCTGACAATGTGGTGCTGGCGAAGGGGTATGATGCGGTGGTGATCTTCGTCAATGACACCGTCAATTCGGAGATGATAATGCAGTTGAAGGAATATGGGGTAAAACTCATTGCTCTCCGTTCCGCCGGGTTCAACAACGTTGACCTGAAGGCCGCACTCAACAACATAAGTGTGGTACGTGTTCCTTCGTACTCGCCGCACGCCATCGCGGAGCACACGGTGGCGCTGATGCTGACCCTTAACCGGAAGGTCCACAGGGCCTACTTCAGGACCCGCGACACGAACTTCGCTCTTAACGGGCTCCTCGGATTTGACATGCACGGAAAAACGGCGGGCGTGATAGGTACCGGCAGGATAGGAAAGGTGCTGGTAAAGATACTCAGGGGTTTCGGGATGGAGGTGCTTCTCAATGACATGTATCCTGATGAGCAGTTTGCAACAGATACCGGCAGCAGGTATACAGGCCTTGATGAGTTGTACAGGAATTCAGACATAATCTCACTCAACTGTCCGCTGACAAAGGAGACGGAGTTTATGATCAATGCATCTACAATAGCCATGATGAAGAGAGGGGTGATGATCATCAATACCGGGCGTGGCAAGCTGATCAAAACGTCCGACCTGATTGAGGGGCTCAAGAGTGGCCATGTGGGGTCTGCAGGTCTGGATGTATACGAGGAGGAGAGCGAGTTCTTCTTCGAGGATCTCTCTGACAGGGTGCTGAGCGATGATGTACTGGCCCGACTGCTGACATTCAACAATGTGATCATCACGTCACATCAGGGATTCTTCACCCGCGAAGCCATCCAGAATATTGCCGAGACAACCCTGAAAAACATAGACGACTTCTTCGCCGGCCGCAAACTTGAAAATGAAGTTTGTTTCAACTGCAATAATTAAAGTGCCGTCACAGGAATCTTCTAAAATAAAATTGACATTGACGTTTGTGTTCTTTAACTTTGATTTACTAAACTAAACTGAATTACCTATGAGAAAGAATTCACTTCTGACACTTTGTGTGTCACTGCTCTTTTCAGCCTCATTGACAGCCCAGCCGCAATTGGGTGCAGGTGTAAAGGGCGGTATTAATCTTGCAACCCAGTCTACAACAGGGTCCGGAGAGGGGGTAGCCGTACGCCAGCTGTTGGGTTTCAATGCCGGCGTTTACGGAAATCTTTTTGTCATGGACTTCCTGGGTGTCCAGGCGGAACTGATGGTCTCAACCAGGGGCTCCGACTGGGATGATCCCTATTACAATGTAAAAGACCTTCTTACATACATCGACCTGCCGTTACTGGTTAAATTCCAGCCGATTAAATATGCGAATATTCATGTCGGGCCACAGTTTGGATATTTGTTGGTGGCAAAGCAGGAGGACAAGGATGACGGAGATATCACTGACATCAAAGAGTGGTACAATCCCCTCGATGTCGGCCTTGTATTTGGCGCCGAAGCCAACCTTCCGTTCAGACTCAATTTCACTGTCAGGTATGTTATCGGGCTGGTCTCCGCTACAAATGACTTAGAATATATTGATCCATGGAGGAACAATTTTCTGCAATTCTCGCTAGGATACAGGATTATAGGAGATAAATAGCCGGCGTCAGATTACAATCGTCTGTTCGGGATTGACCGGCGAAGCTACCGGATAAGGGAAAAGGGAGGTACTTAACTAAAGAGCCTCCCTTTTCAGGTTATCTGATAAGAAACTTCTACTTCAGTGCTTTACCGTACAGTTCAGCTACCTTTTTCCAGTTGACCACGTTCCAGAAGCTCGTCACATAATCAGGTCTGCGGTTCTGGTATTTAAGATAATATGCATGCTCCCACACATCGAGTGCCAGGATGGGTTTGCCGCGTTTGGCAGCCACATCCATGAGGGGGTTGTCCTGGTTGGGGGTCTGAGAGACGAATAGTTTGCCGCTGGCGTCAACCGCCAGCCATGCCCATCCGCTTCCGAACTGTGTCTTGGCTGCAGTTTCAAACTCGGCCTTGAATTTGTCGAATGAACCAAAGGTCTCAGTAATTGCCTTCAGCAGGTCACCATCAGGCTGGCCGCCGGCATTCGGTCCCATGACCTTCCAGAACAGTTTGTGGTTATAGAATCCTCCGCCGTTGTTGCGGACGGCAGCCGGATAAGTGCTTATCCTTGAAAATATGTCCTCAAGAGTAAGGTTGTCAATTTTGGCTTCTGCTGTTGCTTTTACGAAGTTGTCAAAATATGCCCTGTGATGTTTCGTGTAATGTATCTCCATCGTCTGGGCGTCAATATAGGGCTCCAGCGCGTTGTATGCGTACGGGAGTTCCGGAAATGTATATCCCTGTGCCATAGTTTTGTTGTTTATTGTTAACAGACTGAAAATTAATGCGATTAATACGGTTGCCTTTGTTTTCATTTTTCAAATCGTTTAAGGGTAAAACACATGGTGTCAGGAATTGTTCAACGCTAAACTTGTTTAAATTTGCAGTGAATTAGTATCTTTCGTTTCGTAAATGCCTATAAACACTAAAACAAAACATCATGAAATGGATAGGACGTCGCGGAAGCGGCAATATTGAGGATCGCAGGGGGATGAGCACCGGCACCAAGGTTGCCGGGGGAGGAATAGGAACACTTGTGATAGTGCTGCTGGTATATCTTTTAGGCGGTGATCCGTCGAGTATAATTGAACAGACCGGTGGGGGTCAGACTACCTCCGGTCCCGTACAGGCTTCTGAAGAGGAGAACCAGATGGCTCAGTTTATCTCGGTAGTCCTTGCTGATACCGAGGAGGTGTGGGAAAAGATCTTCGCCGAGTCCGGAAAAACCTATCGCAGACCTACACTGGTGCTTTTCAGAGACCAGGTACAGTCAGCCTGCGGTTATGCCACTGCAGCCAGTGGTCCGTTCTACTGTCCGGGTGATGAGAAGGTATACATCGACCTCAGCTTTTGCGATGATCTTCAGACAAAATACGGAGCCCAGGGAGACTTTGCCGTTGCCTATGTTATTGCCCACGAGATAGGTCATCATGTTCAGAACCTGATGGGCATACTTGATGAGGTGCATTCTGAGCGCCAGCGTCTGAGCGAGACCAGGGCCAACCAGCTCACTGTGAGACTGGAGCTCCAGGCCGATTTTTTCGCCGGGATCTGGGCACATTACGCCGACAGGATGTTCGACTCGCTTGAGGAGGGTGACATTGAGGAGGCCCTGAATGCGGCATCATCCATTGGCGATGATGTACTCCAGAAGAAGTACCAGGGCCGGGTTACACCCGACAACTTCACCCACGGAACGGCAGCACAGCGTTCGTCATGGCTCCGCAAAGGATGGCAGACGGGTGACCTGAGCCAGGGCGATACATTCTCGGCAGCCATTTAGGCTACTCGCATATAGGACGTTTTAAATGCTCCTTCCTTCCCGGCCTGGAAAGGAGCCAATTTTGTTTTGATGAAGATAATCTGGAAGTACCTTAAACCTTTTAAAGGCCTGTTGTTTCTTGCCATGGGGCTGGCGGCCATATCGCAGGTGCTTGAGCTTATTGACCCCATCATCTTCGGAAAGATCATCGATCTGTACGCTGTCAATACCGAAGGGCGCACCGAACATGAACTCATCAGGGGGGCTGTCAGGCTGCTGGCTCTTGCCGTGGGCATCGCCCTGCTGGCAAGACTGGCCCGGGCTTTCAATGAATTTGTTACCCGGTTAGTGGTTCAGAAGTTCGGACTGTTGGTTTTCGATGAAGGACTGAGGCATACACTACGATTACCCTACCACGAATTTGAAGAGACAAGCAGCGGGCATGTGCTTTCTGTCCTTCAGAAAGTAAGACGTGACAATGAGAGATTCATTACATCGTTCATCTCAACCCTGTTCACGACTATCGTTGGCATGGCCTTCCTGATATGGTATTCAGTCACCAAAAGCTGGGCACTGATACCCGTCTTTCTGATTGGGGTTGTTGTACTTGGCGGTCTTACAGGGCTGCTGAGCAGGAAGATAAGGACCATCCAACGGTCTGTCGTCAGGGAGACCAACAAGATGAGCGGTTCCATCACCGAATCACTGAGAAATATTGAACTGGTGAAGAGCCTGGGCCTGACCTACCCGGAGATCAAACGGCTGAAGACCTTCACAAAGAAGATCTATGGTCTGGAGATCAACAAGGTTAAAAGAATCAGATCGCTTACCTTCCTTCAGAGTTCTGTATTGCTCATACTGAAGGAATCGATCCTCTTCATACTCCTCTGGCTCATTTTCCGTGATATGCTTACCACGGGTGAACTAATCACAATGCAGTTCATCTCCACACGCATCCTCCATCCCCTTCAGGACCTGGGAAGCATTATCCTTTCCTATCGTGAAGCCGAAGCTTCTCTGGAGACCTTCAATGAACTTATGAAGAAGGAGCCGGAATACAGGCCGGAAGAACCGCTCGAGGTTGGGGACATCGAGAACCTCCGTTTCGACCGTGTCACCTTTCGCTATAAAAAGGCCGAGACCGATGCCATCGAGGATCTCTCGTTCAGGGCTGTCAGGGGCGATTCGATTGCTTTCGTCGGGCCATCCGGCTGCGGAAAGTCGACACTGGTGAAGCTGCTGGTGGGGTTATATACACCTACAAAAGGCACCATTTACTATGATGACATTGCAGCCAGGGACATCAGGTATAACCAGATGCGCCGGCAATTGGGGTTTGTGACGCAGGACACGCAGCTTTTCTCGGGAACCATAAGGGAGAACATGCAGTTTGTCAAGCCGGATGCGACGGATGAGGAGATCTATGAGGCATTGAAGAAGGCCTCTGCGATCAAGCTTGTTGAAAGCTCACCGAAAGGACTGGACACGCTCCTTGGTGAGGGAGGGAAGATGGTCTCGGGGGGTGAGAAGCAAAGGCTGGCCATCGCCAGGGCACTGATACGCAATCCCCGGATACTCATCTTTGACGAGGCTACCTCGGCGCTTGATTCAATAACCGAGGACGAGATCACCGGGACGCTCAGGGAGGTATCAGCCGGGAAGCAGCAGATAACGCTTATGATAGCTCACCGCCTGTCGACCATCATGCATGCTGACCGTATCTATGTTCTGGAGAAGGGGAAGATCATTGAGGAGGGGACGCATGAGATTCTTCTGAGTAAGAAGGGTCTTTATTATGCAATGTGGCGGCAGCAGATAGGGGAGAGGAATACGGTTCCGCCCGGAGACCGCAAGAAAGAGCATCTCGTCACAGAGAGGCTTGAAAGCGGAGATGGGGATTTCGCCGGATAAATAAGTTTAGATAAAATATAGGGATACTACTGACGTTTTTCTAATTTAGCCTCTGAAACATTTTATAAAATGAAGAAAGTCCTGATCCTGATGGTCTTAATATCGACCTCGCTATATGTCAGCGCTGAGGAGCCATGGTCCTCTTTGACGTATCCGCAAGACTATCCTACAAGAGTCAACAAGAACCAAAGACCTAAATCACTGGCTGCCAGCTTCCCGAGATGGTCGGTTCACTCCAACCTGCTCGGATTCGCGCAGTTTGGGCCGGTGCTGAGCGCTGAGTATAACCTGACGCGGAAACTTTCACTGAATACCCATGTGAGGTTTTCACCAGTGGGTGCATTGACCCCGGTCCTTCATCAGGCTGATGTTGACAAGGGGGGGAGGCCGGACAAGTTTGCCGGCATTGCCTTCGGAGGCGGTCCTACGTGGTTTTTCAAGACAAAGGTTGATAAGGTTTACCTGGGGCTCGTCTTTGAATATGAGATATCTGAAGTGCTGTACCAGGAGGATTATTTTAACGAGTGGGACCGCAGCAATCGCAAGATGATCGTCATGCTCAACACCGGTTACAGGTTCATGTTCGGGGAGAAGCTGATACCGGCATCAAACCGCAAGATTGACAAGTTCGTGAGAAAAGGTCTTTTTCTGAATACAGGCATTTATATCGGGGCTGAGAGGAATCAATACAACTGGGACTATACCCAGCCCGGGGCAGGTGAAGATGATCTCTCTCCCCGTGAGGGCATCGAGATAAAGCCCTTCGGGATGCTTGAACTGTCTGTGGGACTGGAGTTTTAGTCCTTGGGCCGGGATGACGACCGGGTTGGGGTTCTGATGCTGGTATGGTTTGCTGATGTTATTGATTAATAAACCTCATGGTCGCATTTGCTTCAAGTTGATCAGCTTTCTTTCATGCTGACAGGCTGGCCGGTGGCCTCCAGGACGTTCCACCACAGTTCGCCCTTCACATCAATTTTCTTGCGTTTGGCCACCACTGGGGGGATTGGCACAAGAGTGAAGCTGTTATTCCAGAATCCCGTAACGAAGTCTGTCTTTCCTGCCATTGCGGCGTGCACCGCATTCTGTGCCAGGAGGTTGCAAAACTTGCTATCATTGGCATTTGCCGGGGCGCTGCGGATTATATAGCTCGGATCGATGTATTTGATGGTGTGCCGGAATCCGGCCGCAGAGAACTCCTGCTTTATCTTTTCTTTCAGGAAGATGCCTATGTCCTTGTTTTTTATGTTGCCGGAGGCATCCTTCTCCCTTTCAACAGTTCCGAAGAGGTCCTGTCCGGCACCTTCGGCCACAACCACTACTGCGTGGTGCCGCTCCTCAAGTCTCTTTCTCAATACGCCTATAAACCCGCGCGGCCCATCCAGGTCAAACGGGATCTCAGGCACCAGGACAAAATTCACCTCCTGGATAGCCAGTGCGGCGCTAGCTGCGATGAAGCCTGAGTCACGACCCATGAGCTTCACCAGGGCTATGCCGTTATATGCTCCTTTGGCTTCGTTGTGTGCGTTCCTGATGATGTCATTGGCGATGGAGAAGGCAGTCTCGAATCCGAACGACTTCTGGATGAAGTCTATGTCATTGTCAATAGTCTTCGGAACACCCGCAACAGCGATCTTCAGCTTTCGTTTTGTGATCTCCTCATTTATTGCATGGGCTCCGCGCAGGGTCCCGTCGCCGCCGATGCAAAACAGGATGTTGAGGTTCAGCATCTCTAAGGTGTCGACCATTCTGGCGACGTCCTGGTTGCCGCGTGAGGTACCGAGTATAGTTCCTCCGGAAAGGTGGATATAACTTACCATTGGTGCTGTCAGTTCAACCACCGGATGGTTATAGTCCGGATTGAGTCCCTCAAAACCGTACTTAAAGCCGAGTATCCTTGAGACTCCGTATCTGTAATGGAGCTGGTTGACGAGGCTGCGAATGACATTGTTGAGGCCGGGACAGAGTCCGCCGCAGGTGACTATCCCGACTTTGGTCTTTGCCGGTTCGAAGTAGATTTTCTCCATGGGTCCGGCTTTTTCAAAGGAGACAGGTTGAGCCCCTGTTTTCACGTGTTTTATGAAGCTGCTGACAGATGAGTCATACAGCACCCTGTCGTCTTCATCAACGAACTGATATACAGGGCTGTCGGGTGTGCGATCAAGTTTAAGCGGGGAGACCAGGTTGCATTTGCCCAGGGCGGGGATGATAAAGTCTTCGTATTTCATTGCCATGCAATTGTTGCCGGATAATTTGGTATTGCCGGGTGATTCCACTCCGGTGGTGTATGTTCAAAGATAGCGAAATTTACGGGTGTGGGGGCAGGGGGGAGGCGGGTATTCCACTGTAGCCAGGCTGGAGGTGAATAACTTTTCGACCGGAGTGAGATAATGTTTTAATTCATTTTTTTACCTTCGGTGTAGAATCGATCTGTTTGTCTCTTTGGTTAATAGTATTATAGGGGAGGGTTTATGTCGTGGGAGGTTAACAATGGGACTGACGGGGCTGTGCATTGGTAACCCTGAAGCAGTCATAGCACGCATATATTGGGATTTTCAGGATACAAAATCATTTCTTTATCAGAAAAGGCCGTCCGAAATATTATACACCTTTCGTATACATATAAGTGCGTT
>CAYVYM010000054.1:0-18526 GCA_964455705.1 uncultured Rikenella sp. | reverse complement strand
GCTCATTTTAGTATCTTTGTGTTGTTGATATACAACTCTTATCATGAATGATTTCAGATCGGAAATAGGGGAAGGCATTCCTGATCATCTTCCCGGGCCAATTACATTCGACACCACCGTCAACCATGCCCCGCGTCGCCGCGATCTGCTGACGACCGATGAGAAGAAGCTGGCATTGCGCAATGCCCTGAGGTACTTCCCCGCACATCTGCACGGGGTCCTTGCACCTGAGTTTGCCTCTGAACTGCATGACCGTGGCCGTATCTACATGTACCGTTACAGACCCTTGTACGAGATGAAGGCCAGGCCCATCAGCGACTATCCACACAAGTCGGTTCAGGCCGCCGCAATCATGATGATGATTACCAACAACCTTGATCCTGCCGTGGCACAGCACCCTCATGAGCTGATCACCTATGGTGGTAACGGGGCTGTCTTCCAGAACTGGGCTCAGTACAGGCTCACCATGAAATACCTTTCGGAGATGACCGATGAGCAGACACTGGTGGTCTACTCGGGTCATCCTGTGGGACTCTTCCCATCTCATAAGGAGGCTCCCCGCCTGGTTGTCACCAACGGCATGGTAATACCGAACTACTCATCACAGGATGACTGGGAGAGGTTCAATGCCCTGGGAGTATCACAGTACGGACAGATGACAGCAGGCTCTTACATGTATATCGGTCCGCAGGGGATAGTCCACGGGACAACCATAACCCTTCTCAATGCTTTGCGCCGGCTTAAAACGGCTGATGACGGCTCCCGGAAGAGCAAGCTCTTTGTTTCATCAGGACTGGGAGGCATGTCAGGGGCACAGCCCAAGGCCGGCAATATTGCAGGTGTTGTCTCGGTCATTGCCGAGGTCAATTCCAGGGCTATCACTACAAGGTATTCCCAGGGCTGGGTAGACGAGGTGCACGATGACCTTACCGTCATGTCAGACCGTGTACGAAGGGCCTGCGCTGCAGGCGACGTTGTATCACTGGCTTACCATGGCAACGTCGTTGACCTGTGGGAGAAGTTTGCGGAGGAGGGACTGTGGGCCGACCTGGGGTCTGACCAGACCTCGCTGCATAACCCGTGGTCAGGCGGGTATTATCCTGCCGGGACCTCCTTTGATAATGCCAATGTCATGATGGCCGATGATCCTGATACATTCCGCAAGATGGTGCAGTCATCCCTCCGTCGCCAGGTGGAGGCCATCAACCTGCACACGGCTCATGGCACCTACTTCTTTGATTACGGGAATGCCTTCCTTCTGGAGTCATCACGTGCCGGAGCGGATATCACTGACGGACAGGGCGGTTTCCGCTATCCTTCATATGTTGAGGATATCATGGGTCCAATCTGCTTTGACTACGGTTTCGGGCCCTTCAGATGGGTCTGCTGCTCAGGCGATCATACCGACCTGGCAGCCACGGACGCGTTAGCTGCCGCCACTCTCGAACGGCTGATGAAGGATTCGCCGGACGACATCCGGCAGCAGATGTCCGATAATATTCACTGGATACGCGGGGCTGGGCTCAACAGGCTGGTCGTTGGATCGCAGGCACGAATACTGTATGCTGATGCGCGTGGCAGGGTAATGATAGCAGAAGCCTTCAATGAAGCCATTGCCGCCGGCGACCTAAAAGGCCCCATCGTCATCGGCCGCGATCACCATGACGTATCAGGCACCGATTCACCCTATCGGGAGACATCAGACATCCGTGACGGCTCACGTTTCACTGCCGATATGGCGGTACAGAATGTCATCGGCGACGCCTTCCGCGGCGCCACATGGGTGTCACTGCACAACGGCGGCGGAGTGGGATGGGGCGAGGTGATCAACGGCGGATTCGGAATGGTGCTCGACGGCACACAGGAGGCTTCCCGGCGACTAAAGTCGATGCTCTTCTGGGATGTCAACAACGGCATTGCACGGAGGAGCTGGGCGAGGAACAGCGGAGCGGTAGCAGCAATAACAAGGGAGATGGAACGCACACCGGGACTGGTGGTCACAATGCCATCACAGGCCGATGACAGCCTGATAGACTCCTTATTCAGGGAATAGGCATTAGAGGAATTTTCGATTTCAGATTTTCGATTTTCGATTGTTTATAATCGGCAATCGCAATTCGCAAATCGCAAATCCTTTCGACTTTAAGGACTTTCGACTATATGTTATCCGGGATCAGATCAGCAACAAGGCATACAGCCATCGCCACAATCCCCTCACCTCGGCCGGTGAACCCCATCTTCTCCGTGGTGGTTGCCTTGACCGACACAGCATCGGGAGAAATATTAACAATAGCCCCAATGGTGGTTCGCATCTCTGCTATGTATGGCGCCAGTTTCGGCACCTCGAGACAGACAGTGCTGTCAATGTTCACTATCCGGTAACCCTGCGCATTGATCATCTCCACGGTTCTCCCCAGCAGTATCTTGCTGTCAATGCCCCTGAACTCATCAGAGGTGTCAGGAAAATGTGTCCCGATATCATTCAGCCCAGCAGCACCAAGGAGAGCATCGCAGATAGCATGGATGAGGACGTCGCCGTCAGAGTGGGCCACGCATCCCCTCGATGAGTTGATGCGTATGCCTCCAAGCCATAGTTCACGGCCCTCCTCAAGGCGATGGAAGTCTATGCCCTGTCCTATCCTGTGATGCAGCGTCATAGCTGTGGGTTACTTCTGGCTGAGACTGCGCAGCGAATCAAACTCAAATCCAAGTGAGAATCTCAGTGTGCGTGCCAGCGGATTGTTCTGGGTTACCGGAACGAGGTATGAAAAATCGAGCGAAAAGACACTAAGTCTGAAACCCGTTCCCACTGTAAAATACTTCTTGTTTCCTTTCATCTCAGCCTCATTGAAATACCCGGCCCTCAGAGCAAACTGCTGGTTGTACCAGTACTCAACACCGATAGACTGGGTGAACTCCTTCATCTCCTCGCTGAACCCTCCGGGAGCGTCATAGAACGACTGGAAAATAGCCACGGGTACGGAGACATTAGGATCTCTGCCGGCGATTATGACCTGATCTCCTTCAACATCCTCATAGATCGGGGGGGTAGGCACAAGCATCTTGTTCAGGTCGAAGGAAAAAGCTATTGCATTGTATTTGTCGAGGTTGATCGAAAAGGTTGTTCCGATACGCATGTTCATCGGAATGAAATCGGGGTCGACATCGGTTGTGTAACTCATCTTGGAGCCGATGTTTGAAAAGTTAACCCCGGCGGCTATGTTACCGGTCCTGGTGCCGAGGTCCAGTGGTGTTGTATAAAAAGCTGAGGCGTCTGCTGCGAATGCGACACCGGCTTTGGTCTCTGTGGTTCCGACGGTCATCCCGCCAGTTATGTTCGAATAGATGAACCTGAGTGCCACGCCGCCCGACCAGTGCTGGGAAAAGAGGCGGGAGTAAGCCACGTCAATTGAAAATTCATTTGGGTTGTAGTTACGCTGGTAGTTGCCGTAGTCATCGGTGAACTGTATCTCACCCAGTGAAGAATACATCAGGCTTGATGCAAGTACCTGCCTGCTGTCTATCCTGTAGTACCCTGAAAGATATGCCAGGTTGATATCCGGAACGAGAGCCCTGAGCCAGGGAGAATATGACATCCCGAAACCACCGTTGCCGTCAATGAAGGCATATTTGGCAGGGTTCCAGTGCATGCTGAAAAGATCAGCAGATGTTGCTACGCCGACGTCACCCATTGCTCCGGCGCGTGAATCAGGAGCGATTGTCAGAAAAGGTACAACCGTCTGAATGACATTGTAAGGTTGATCTTCCTGTGCAACAGCCGGAACGATAAACAGATGCAATAGCAATATAATGCTAGCAATCAGCGCTTTGTTTTTCATATGTATATATAGATTCAAATCTTGTGCAAATATAAAACAAAAAAAAAGGTGAGTTATTGTGTTGTTTTACAAAATGATGATGCGTCCTGTGGCAGAGCTTTTCTCACCTCCCGTGGTAACTGCTTCAACACGCCACAGATAGACGCCTCTGGCCACTCTGCCGCCGTTGCCGTCACAGCCGTCCCATTGTATGTCAGGGAGGGCATATCCGGGGTTGTTTACCCTCTCTCTTATCACCCGCACGGCTCTCCCGTCATTGTTGAATATTGTGATTGTGACATCGATCTCTGTATCAGGCCGGTTGTGTCCAGCTGTGAAGTTTGTCCCTTCAGAAGCCGGATTGGGGAAGGAGAGGAGGTTGGTCAGCATGAAGGTACCGCTGGTCCCGACCACCAGCTTCAGTGTTGCCACCGACGGATTATTCAGGTTGTCCCATGCCCTCAGCGAGATTGTATGCTCTCCCTGTTCATCAAACACCAGCGGGTAGGCAAGACTGCCCGAGGTATGGACCCCGACGTCAGCCCTGAATAGGTTGTTTAGCACTACAGCCCCTGCCATATCATCATCAATCCAGGCGATAATATCATGCCCTATCCCGCTACCCGTTGCATTTATGCCTGATTCATCGCTGATGAGCGCCAGCAGTGTTGGATAGGCGTCAGTGACCCCTCCGTCCCTGAACAGCGTGTCATTCATGAAAAGCCTTATCACGGGACCTTCAGTGTCATTGAAGTTGATCTCAGAAAACCCACCGACCATGATATCCCCGAAGCTGCCGTTTATGTCCCTGACGCCGTCATGAGCATAATAGCTGACAGACCCCCTGCCGAAGGAGTAATTGATATCGAGAGGTACAATGAATGAGAAACTGAACCGGCCTCCGGTGACGATGGTGGTTCCCCGGAATATAACGTTGCCGTTGACCGGGTAACTCATGGGTGACCCGCCGTCGTTAGCCAGAGTGATGACCTGTCCTGTCTTGTCAGATACCGTTGACTCAACTGTTCCGTTGAAACCGGTCATCAGGTTGCCGTCATAATCCTCAATATGACCGCTTATTGTTATGGTTGACAGGGCTTTGAGGGTGTCTGTAACAAGTTCCACTGATACCCCGTTGATGCTGTCGGTGACCACATCACCCTGCACCGGCCAGGCAAGCCTCAGCGCCGGGTCACCCAGCAGCAGGAAGTTGCGCTTATTCATCCCCGTTCCCGAACTGATCTTGGCCAGCCTTATAATGTCGCCTAGCCTCATCGACCGGCCGTCAGAGGCAGTCCTGAATGCATAGTCATATATATTCCGGTTGAGAGTGTAGTTGGGAGCGGAATAGACCACTCTTGTGGTACTCATGAGCGCTATGCCGCCTCCATCACTGTTGAGCAGAACAAGTTCACCGGCTGATGTCCTGGAAGTAATTGCCCCGGTTGCCTGGTTGATCTCGACATCATCAAAACGTGAAAACTCGCAGGTGGCTGTAATGAAGAGAGGGAGCATGTCTTTATTCTTCCATGAGTTGATATTGTCTGTTCTTATCACTCTCTCATGCGCGAGCCCTGATTCATTGCCGTGTCCCACATAATTCATGATGAGGGTGCCTGCCGCCATCCTGTCATCAATAGCCTTCACGGCATCGGGGTACGCGTCACCGGTCACCGATGTTACCTGGCGGTATGAATCGAGATATATCTTCTGTATCAGGGCAGGAGGAGCTTGTGCAGACGCTGTGGCAGAAAGACCTTCAGCATCAAGCATGTGAATGTTGGAATCTTCATCATCTGCCACAATGCAGATGATATTGCGCCATGATCCCATGGCGGAGGGCCTGAGATATGATCTTATTTTTCGCACCATAATGCCCGCAGACAGGGTGTCTGATGCCGGCAATCTTCCGATACCGATGTCAAGGAACCCGTCAGCTTCACCTTCCCCTTCGTCGAGCAGTCCGTAAAAATCATCTGATGTAAATGAAAGGACTCCGACATGCGAGTTAATTGATTGCCAGGTAGGTATGTATGAGTTATTTTTTGGCGGCGGGGTTTTGTTCTCATATGACCCATCGCCGAAGAGCAGGAGATATCTGAGCGGAGTGCCGCCGGTCTTGCCCTTTTCATATACCATTTTTACAAAATTCCTTATTGCTGCAGCGTCGGGGATGCCTCCGGAGAACTCATTGTAGATCTGTTCCGGGCTAACCACAATCGAAGTGGTGCCGTCGTCAGAAAGATGAATATCTGCAAGCTGCCTGGCATATCCGTCAAACAACGGATGCGCGACAATAATCATGTCTGCGGATGCAAGCCCGTGCAGGTTCTGGTTAGACACAGCCACGGCATTTCCTGCAGGCCGCATGGCATTTACACCGGTAAAAGCAACAAATTTTCTTAATGTGTCTGTAGCTGCCGTGAAAATCGTATTTCCCGAAGCAGATGTAGTCACCATCTCCCTTGGTGCAAGCGGGTCAGTGACATCCCATACCTTCAGGGAGGGAGAACCCCCGATGGTGAATTGTGTGATGGCTTCCTCCCCTGTGGTCCGGCTGTCACTTATGAAGAGCTGCCTGTCGCGGTAAACCAGTCCTGCCCTGGCGAAGAAATCGGCATAATCGATATACCCTGTCGCCGCAGGGTTGCCGTTTGCAGAGAAGGTCAGGCTGAATGAGGGTGCAGCTGAGGCAGGCAGGCAGGAATCAGCGGCTGCAGTTATGGCGGCATAAACTCCGTTGATGTCGGTCATGTTCACGGGTGTGACAGCCAGTGTCTTCAGCTCATCCGTTCCCTGTCTGAGTGTGAAGGAGGTTCCGGTGTCTGACCGTCCCAGGACCCTTATCACATACCTGATTTTTTCTGCCGGAACGAGGTCGGTGAAACCCGAACTGATATTATTCTGGGTACCCGGTACAACCTGCTGATACCACTCCCTGCCTGACCTGATCAGGTTGACCTCTTCACGTTCATGCCTCATGAACACGTCTGTGAAGGCCGAGGTCCGGTTATGTGGTTGGACAGGTGCCGTCTCTGTCATCACCTGTGCCGGTCCTCCCGGCTCAGATGTGATAAAATACCATGCAGTATCAGAGTAACAGTGACGCAAAAACTCATAGCCTGCGTTATTCCTGTTGTAGGTCCACCTGTGAGTGCCCTCGGCATAGAACAGCATGTAGTCACCTTCATTGAAGATTCCGTCGCCGCCCTTTTCTGTCATGACGGCAACCTTCCTCAGGTCATCGGGGGCACTGCGGTCGTTATAAAAGGAGAGCTGGCCGGTATTATTGCCGTAAATCACAGCAGTAGAAGGGTTTAGGATGCCCATATCCCTGATTTTCGAATAATCAAGCCTGTAGATGCCGGGTTCAGTCACGGCTATCTTCATCCATGCCCCGCTACCGAGAACTGAGGATGGAACATAATCCTGCGATCCGGCACCAAGAGCCGGCATCAGCAAAACAACAGCAATGAGCAGGCTTTTTATTCTCATCGTGACAAAGATAGTTAAGTCGGTTATCTTTACCCTCTGAATGATGCTGATACATACAAAATATTAACGGTCATGAATCGTTGATATCTATGCTACAGAACCATGAAGCTCAGGTACGGAACTCTTCTGCCCGCTCTGCTTTTATCCGCCATGACCCTGAATGGTCAGGACACCTGGTATGGATCCGTGTCAGGCATGCACCTGATGTACAATCCGGCATGGGCCGGCGCCACAGGGTCCCCGGTAATGCATATCACCGCCACCTCTTTTCTCCCGGGGAACGGATTCGGGTTGAAATCGGTTTATGCCTCATATGATGACTATTTCCCGCAACTTCATGGCGGGGCCGGGATATGGATCTCTGACGACATGCTGGGTGACATTATGAATGACCTGAGGGCAGGCGCCTCCTATGCCTATCACTTCAGGGCCGGCAGGGATCTGTTCATCAGTGCAGGACTGACAGCCTCTCTTGTTAACCGCGGAATACGGACTGGCTCCATCGTTCTGCCGGAGGATATAGACCCGTTAAGAGGCTTTACTGGAGGATCAACTCCTTACGCCTCTCCTGCAAACATTACCAGGTTCGACCTTGGCACGGGCATCTCGGTATCCACGGGATCATTATACGGAGGTCTGTCGGTAATGCATCTGGCCCAGCCCTCGCTCAGCAGTGATCACAAGGAACAGAACAGGCTGAAGCGGCTCATTACCCTGAACACCGGTGCATCATTCACTCCCGGCAGCGGCGGGCTGATGTTAGATCCATCAGCCGCTCTCCTGGTCCAGGGGGGGAGTTATACAGTTTATTTAGGAACCGAAGCGTACTGGAAAGGCCTTTTGTCGGGAGTTTCCCTCTGGCATATCTCACGAGGCTTTACGGCGGCAGAAACATCTCTGGGCTGGGATGCAGATATTGTAAAGTTCATATTATCATATAGTTACATCCTTGCCGGTGGTGATTCATCATTCAAAGGCACAGCCATCGTGAAGGCACGGTTGTTGTTTAGTTTCAATAATGTTGAAAAAAGTAGGGTTATACATATAATAAAGTTACCTGTTTTGTAGTTATTTTGGTGCAGTGTTTTGTAAATGAACAAAATTTATACAATAAAAATTTAATCAAGTAAACCTTATCTGGCTATGTATAAACTCAGAGCTTTACCGGTTTTTGTAGTTGTTGCTCTCTTCCTTTTTTCCTGCAAGGGAGGGAAGCAGGATAATGTATCTCCGACGACTGGCTGGAGCTACAGGGATCCCAGGTCGAGTGATGTTAATGATCTCGGCTATCCAATAGGCGAAGCGTCAGAACAGCTCACCGGTCCCAATCTTGTTCTTATTGAAGGAGGAACATTTACAATGGGCAGGGTTGAACAGGATGTGATGTTTGACTGGAACAACAACCCGCGCAGGGTAACCGTATCATCATTCTATATGGATGAGACAGAGGTCACCAACCTCGATTACCGTGAATACCTGTACTGGCTGAGAAGGGTATACAGCGATTATCCCGAGGTGCACCGCCGTGCTCTTCCCGACACGCTTGTATGGCGAAGCCCTCTTGCATTCAATGAGCCCTATGTGCAGTATTATTTCAGGCACCCCTCCTATAACACTTATCCTGTAGTGGGAGTGAGCTGGCTGCAGGCCAACGACTATTGCGTATGGCGTACAGACAGGGTTAACGAGCAGATTCTTCTCGAAAGCAAGTGGCAGGATGCCAATGTGGAGCAGACAGGGGCCAACAACTTCAATACGGAGGCATACCTGGCAGGCCAGTATGAGGGCGTGCCCGGTCAGAGAATTGATGAGTTACATCCGCGTGTACGCCAGGAGGATGGTATCCTTCTGCCGCGCTACCGTCTCCCGACGGAGGCTGAGTGGGAGTTTGCTGCCTACGGACTGAGGGGTAACACCTTCGAGGAGAGGATATATGAAAGGGCACTATACCCGTGGGACGGACACAACGTACGCAATGCAGCTCCGAAGCACAGGGGTGAATTCATGGCCAACTTCGTCCGCGGACGTGGTGACATGATGGGTGTTGCAGGTAACCTGAACGATGCAGGTAGCATCACTGTCGATGTAAGGTCATACTGGCCGAATGACTACGGTCTGTATTGCATGGCCGGTAACGTCAACGAATGGGTGCAGGATGTCTATCGTCCGCTCTCATCTGAGGATGTTGATATGTTTAACCCGTTCAGGGGTAACGTTTTCACCGATCTGAGACGTGATGCAAACGGCCAGGTGGTTGAAAAGGACAGGCTGGGCAGGCTCCAGATAGATACCGTAAAGCCTGAGGACGTGGCCAACAGGTATAACTACCAGAAATCTGACTACAGGAATTACCTCGACGGCGATGTCATCTCAAGCATATCATCGAGCCTTGAATGGTCAGGCAACGCTGATCTGCCTCAGACTGAGAGAATGTATGCACAGAATGAGACAGACAATGACTATGTCACACTCATAAATGACAAGGCAAGGGTCATCAAGGGCGGTTCATGGAAGGACAGGGCTTACTGGCTCAATCCCTCAACCCGCCGTTACCTTGATCAGGAGGCATCACGTGATGACCTCGGATTCAGGTGCGCCATGATCAGGGTCGGAAGTCCGACAGGTTTGAAAAGATAAGATTGTCAAGGATAGTAAAAGGCCTCATTATGAATAATAATGGGGCTTCTTTTTAGGATATCATGGAGACTGAAAGATTATATGAGCTTTACCGGAGCTCTGCAGGCATTACAACCGATTCAAGATCGGTGGCGAAGAATGAGATCTTTTTTGCACTCAGGGGCCCCATCCATGACGGTAACAGTCATGCTGCAGCTGCCGTAGCTGCTGGTGCGCTGGCGTCGGTTGTTGATGACCGGTCGTTGTCAGGTGAGAAGCTTATTCTCGTTAACGATGTTCTGGAGGCCCTTACCTCACTTGCCGCCTTCCACAGGCGCAGGCTGACAGTTCCTGTCATCGCTATTACCGGCACCAACGGCAAGACAACGACAAAAGAGCTCATAACCGCTGTTCTTTCACGCAAAGCCAGCGTACATAGTACCGCAGGAAACCTTAATAATCATATAGGGGTGCCGCTGACCCTCCTCAGTGCCCCGGACGAGGCCGGTTACCTGGTAGTGGAGATGGGTGCCAGCCACATGGGAGAGATTGCGGCTCTGTGCGAAACGGCAATGCCCACCCACGGCATCATAACTAATATTGGCCTGGCACACATAGAAGGATTTGGCTCTTTTGAAAATGTAAAAGAGGCCAAGTCAGAGCTTTACCGATGGCTTGGCAACATCGGCGGAACAGTCATCTACAATGATGAAAATAAAGTACTCAGCGAACTCGCAAACCTCGCCCGGAGAGCTGTCTCTTATTCATCGCCGGAAGGCCATCAGCTTAGCGCCATGCCGGAGGAGAAGGAGGGCATCTGCCTGAATGTAAATGCTGTGGTGGATGGAAAGGAATACTCATTTTCAACAGGGCTCTTCGGGTCGTACAATATTGACAACATCAGGGCAGCGATAGCTACGGGGCTTATTTTTGATGTTCCCGTCAGTGAGATCATTGATGCCATATCTTCATACCGGCCGGCCAATAACCGCTCGCAGGTAGTGGATACCGGAAGAAATACAGTGATCCGTGATGCCTATAACGCCAATCCTTCAAGCATGGAGAAGGCTCTTGTCTCCTTCGCTGCTCTTCGGGCAGAAAAGAAAATGGTGATCCTTGGTGACATGCTGGAGCTTGGGAACGCCAGCGCGCCGGGCCATGCTTCAGTTGTTAAACAGGTCAGGAGTCTCGGTGCTGCCGATGCAGCCCTTGTCGGGCCACGCTTCCGGGAGGCGGCCGGGGATTTGCCGGCCCGGCTTTTCGGGTCGTCGGACGAGCTGGCTGAATGGCTGAAGACAGAGAGGCCTGAGGGATACACAATCCTTGTGAAGGGTTCCCGGGGGATGATGCTTGAAAAAGTATACCCGCTACTCTGATTTTCCCCTGAGGGTAACAGACAGGATCTCGGGCCTGGTGCCGATACGCATGCGCGGGCCCCAGATGCCGAACCCCGATGAGACTATCACATGAGTGTTGCCGAACTTTTTATATCCATGACTCAGTTCGAACATTTTATTTGTTATGAGGGTTAATGGCCACATCTGCCCGTTATGTGTATGGCCAGACATTTGCAGGTCAACCGCTGTGCCGGCCAGTGCTGACAGATCATAAGGCTGATGGTCAAGCAGTATTACTATAGCAGTGGTGTCAGTCTGAGATATCAGGCTGTCAAGCGACGCCCGGCCCGGGCCGGAGCCCTGCATGGCCGTCCTGTCAGTCCGCCCGACAATCTGTACGCCGTTATCAAGCTGTACCACCTCATCAGAGAGAACCCTTATCCCTTTGCTTTCGATATAGGGGATTGACTTCCTGAGATCACTCATGAACTCATGATTCCCGGTGATTGCATATTTACCGTATGGGAGCTCGGGGAGGGTGAGCCAGGAGAGGAGGTCGTCACGCAACACCGGGCCAATGCTTCCGTCAATCAGGTCACCGAGAAAAAGTACCAGGTCAGGCTCCTCACGGCTGATCATCTCTGAGAGGTGCTTCATGCTTCTCTTGCGGATGATGCTCCCGAGGTGAATGTCAGAGACAGCCACAATGTGCATTGAATTGTTTCCGTTGACAAATTCCTTGTCAACGTCAAGGCTATAGCGCTTAGTCACGGGACTGACGGCATTTATGAAACCTGTCACAATGAGCAGGATCGTTGCAACCGTTATGCCTCCAAAGAGCCAGAGTCTCATATCCGGGATTGCAGCATCAGGGATGAGGTGAAACGGCTTCTGAAGCAAAAACAGAATATCTGCTGTGAGCCATAACAGGAATCCATAAAGCATGAACCCCATCCAGAAGCCTCCGATGACATTGAGGATGTCTGAAAGCAGGCTTGTATGGCTGTATTCCAGGATTTTACCTGCAATGAAGGTGGAGGCAAGGACAAGAAAGACAACTGTGTACAAGGTGGTTGAAAAGCCAGCGCCGGAGAGCGCACGGCGACCCTTGAACCATAAATAAAAATTAGTAAGGAAATAGACCGTAAAGACTATTATAAAGAAAATTGCCATCTGTTGCTTTCTGTTTAATGCCACCTTAGTTCGGAAAACTTCTTTCTTCCGCGTATATAATACTCAAAAAGGAGAGATTTGTTCAGCATCGTATGTGGTGTGTGGTACATATCCGGATGCGGGGTCATGGTTCGGAAGGTCTTTATGGCCGTGCGTTGTCTGCGGAAGTGGTTATGGGCCCGTACCACGGCAGCCGCAGCCGCGCGGCCCTCCCGGAAGAGGAGCACCACCGCAGCCAGGCCATCAAGCAGTTGCCTGGTGAAAATGGTCCTGCGAAGGTGTCTTGCAGGAAGGTTCTTAGCCATCATTATCAGGCTGTTGCGGAAGTTATAGTAGATCTTCTCCGGTGACCCGTAACCCAATGTGCCGCCTCCTACATGCCAGACCACTGCGTGTGGTACATAACATATTATAAATCCTGCATTCTGCATCCTCCAGCAGAGGTCAATCTCTTCCATATGGACAAAGAAGGAATCGTCAAAACCATCACACTGGTCGAAGGCAGCAGCCCTCACAGCCATGCATGATCCTGATGCCCAGAATATCTCGCGGGTATCATCATACTGACCGAGGTCATCTTCAAGGATATCGAAAACACGTCCGCGGCAGAAGGGGTATCCAAGCTGGTCTATATAACCTCCGGCTGCTCCCGCATATTCAAATGCAGACGGTTTATCATAAGATCTGATTTTTGGCTGGCAGGCCCCGACATTCGGGTGCATCTCCATAAATGTGGTCAGCTTGCCGGCCCAGCCCGGCTCCACACTAACGTCGGAATTAAGAAGGATAAAGTATTCCGCTTCTATCTGCCTGAGTGCCCTGTTATAGCCTCCGGCATACCCGAAGTTTTTCTCAAGTGCAATTATCCTTATGCCGGGGTGATGTTCAGTCAGCCACTCACCGGAGCCGTCAGTTGACCCGTTATCTGCCACTACGACCTCGGTATCAGCTGAAACAGTATTTTTAACTACTTCAGGCAGGAACTGTTTCAGGAATTCCCTGCCGTTCCAGTTCAGGATGACAACAGCCGTCTTAATCATTTATGAAACCTTCCTTTTGTGTTTCCATCGGCGGTGACTCCAAAGCCAATATTCAGGCTTCTCCCTGATTACTTCTTCGAGCATCTCCACATATCGGGAAATGATACTGTCAGGTGCCTCCTCGCATGGTTTTTCCGTCATTAGTTTACATTCGATTGTATAATACCCCCTTTTCACTTTGACGATGTTCATGAAGATGACTGCCATGTCATATTTCAGCGCTACTTTCTCCGCTCCCCGGTAGAACCCGGTCTCCTGGTTCAGAAAGGTTGTCCAGTAGGCATTCTCATTCGGGGGAGGAGTCTGGTCACCAACAAAACCGGACAGGGTTCGGACATTCTCACTCCGCGATTTTACCAGGTCACGGATGATTTGATTCATCGGCGTGACAATAAGGCCGTATTTGGATCTCAGCTTAAAGAGGAATCGGTCAAAGTATTTGTTTTTCAGTGGCTTATAAATCGTAATGATTTTGTGTGGCACATCCAGCGGCATTGCAGAGAGCCATTCCCAGTTGTTGTAATGGCTGGTGAGGCCCACAACATCTCTCCCCTCTGAATAAAGACGGTCAAGAAGAGCTCTGTTACCAACCGTGAATCTTTTGGCGATCTCTTCCTGGCTCATATGCATGGGCTTGATGGTTTCGACATAGATATCGCAGAGATGCCTGTAGAATCTCTTAGCGATCTTATCTCGCTCTTGCTGAGATTTCTCCGGGAAGGCGTTGCGGAGGTTCTTCTCCACCACCTTGCGCCTGTACCCGACAAGATAATAGATGATAAGATACAGCATGTCGGAGATAAGATAGAGGAACCTGAGCGGTAACAGGTTAATGAAATAATTGAAGATAAAGAAAATATAGAAGCCTGCTCTCTCCATCACTCTGTTATTACTGTTAGTTCACCGTTCATTGAGGCGTCATCGCGTACTGACAACAGTCTCACCTGTCTGACTGTTCCCGGGAGCTCTCTACTGAAGGGTGTCACCACCCTGATATAGTTTTCTGTCAGTCC
The DNA here is from genome assembly GCA_964455705.1 of uncultured Rikenella sp. Taxonomy (GTDB): domain Bacteria; phylum Bacteroidota; class Bacteroidia; order Bacteroidales; family VadinHA17; genus SR-FBR-E99. The sequence continues at coordinate 4,034 of CAYVYM010000054.1, read as the reverse complement.
TGCCACCATTCCATCATCACTCTTCTTTTCAAAGAGCACGCTATGGATTTTGCCGGTGGCGTTACGCATGAAGAGCATACGACGGCTCTCGGAGAGATTAATAAGCTGTCTGCTTCGCCGTTCTTTCTCCTGTTTTTTTACTGCGCCGGGCATCTCTGCTGCCGGGGTTCCCGGCCTCGGTGAGAAAGCGAATACATGAAGGTAAGATACAGGCATGTTCTCAAGGAAACGAACTGTTTCTTCATGATCTTCAACTGTCTCACCCGGAAAGCCGACGATCACATCTGCTCCGATACCGGCATGGGGCATCTTATCCCTGATCCTCATCACCCTGTCACGGAAAACGTCCCTGCGGTAACGCCGGCGCATCATACCCAGGACCCTGTCGCTGCCGCTCTGAAGGGGCATGTGTATATGAGGCATGAGCATCTTCTTCGATGCTATGAGGTCAATTATGGCGTCTGTAACCAGGTCAGGCTCGATTGATGATAGTCTCAGTCTTTCAATCCCCTTTACATGTGACAGGGAAGTGAGAAGCTGTTCCAGTGATTCACCCGTGCTCTTCCCGAAATCACCCACGTTGACCCCGGTGAGGACTATCTCCCTGACACCTGATGCGACTATTGTCTTTGCCTCCTCTACTATCTCACTGATGTACGGATTGCGGCTTCCCCCCCTTGCCAGAGGCACTGTGCAGTAGGAGCAGCGGTAATCGCATCCGTCCTGTACCTTCAGGAATGACCTTGTGCGGTCACCGGCTGACCATGATGATCTGAAGGCTTCTGTATCAATGTTTTCACATGAGTGGATCTCGGGCACTGTCAGGTTCCCGAGTTTGTCAATATATGAGGCCAGATCAAATTTCTCATATGTACCGAGGACAAGGTCTACACCCTCGATGGCAGCCGCCTCCTCCTGTCTCAACTGCGCATAGCAACCTACAACCGCAATAAAGGCATCGGGGTTCCGGTTAATTATCTTTCTTACTGCCTGCCGGCATTTGCGGTCAGCTGCATCGGTGACGGTGCATGTGTTGATCACATGTATATCGGCAAGGCTGTCCGGAGACACCCTCTCGTACCTCTCTTCCGCGAAGGTTCTGGCGATTGTGGAAGTTTCGGCAAAATTAAGCTTGCATCCCAGAGTGTGAAACGCTACTTTCCTCTTCAAAATTAAATGGTTACTGTTCCGCCTGTAAAAATAGCAAAAATCCGTTCTATAACAGTCTGCTGGCCAGTTCTGCGAGGAAGCTCCTCTCACCCTTGACCAGATGAACATGTGCAAAGAGATCGAGTCCCTTCATCTTGTCTGAGAGATAACTCAGGCCATTGGAACCGGAGTCGAGATAGGGTGAATCTATCTGTTCGATGTCTCCCGTAAAGATCATCTTTGTTCCCTCACCTGCCCTGGTGATGATTGTCTTGACCTCATGGGGGGTCAGGTTCTGTGCCTCGTCAACGATGAAGAAGATATTTGAAAGGCTTCGGCCTCTGATATATGCCAGCGGTGTTATGACCAGCTTCTCGTCCTTGATCATGTCATTGATGCGGATGAATTCGGGGCTCTGTGCGCTGAAGCGGTGCTTGATGACTGTCAGGTTGTCAAAGAGAGGCTGCATGTAGGGATCCATTTTCTCCTTGACATCACCCGGGAGGTAGCCCATATCGCGGTTGGCCAGCGGCACTATCGGCCGTGCAAGGAATATCTGCTTGTAGCGTTTGTGCTGGTGCAGTGCAGCCGCCAGCGCAAGCAGGGTCTTACCCGTACCCGCCTTGCCTGTGAGTGATACCAGCTGGATGTCAGGATTGCACAGTGCGTCGAGGGCAAAGGTCTGTTCCGCATTGCGCGGGTCAATACCATAGGTGGTCTGCTTGAGAACCCTGACAAGCATTTTTGTTACAGGGTTATAGTGAGCCAGCGCGCTGGAATTGCTGTTACGCAGTATGAAAAAGTGATGCCCTGTCTCCTGATCCTTCACCTTGAGCTCTGAAGCGGGTACACCGTCGGGCTGCTCATAGAGCTTGTTGATCAGGGCATGGTCAATATTCTCTATGATCTTTATCCCCTTATAGAGATCATCGAGGTTGGCCACCTTGTCATTCTGATAGTCCTCTGACCTCACACCAATCGATTTGGCCTTCATCCTCAGATTGATATCCTTGGTGATGAGCACCACCACCTTCTCCTTGCTCTCATAGGTGATGTGTTCAGCAATTGCCAGTATCCGGTGGTCAGGGGTTTTTTCGGGGAATGACTCGGAGACACGGTCCGAGAACTGCTTCCCTGTCTCAATATGCAGAGTTCCAAGCTTTTCTCCGAGAGGGATAGCCCCGGTCAGAAGCATGTCACCGGCTATCTTGTCGAGTTCGCGGACGAACTCACGGGCATGGAAGTTGATCATGTCGTTTCCCCGCTTGAACTTGTCAAGCTCCTCAAGCACTACGATGGGAATGACCACATCGTTCTCCTCAAAGTTGTAGATGCATGTAAAGTCATGCAGTAACACATTCGTGTCAAGAATAAAAATCTTTTTTTCTTTTTTCTTTTTCGCCATAACAGGATAAGTTTTTGTGGCAGCAGCTCCGGCGCAGATGATACCATGAGCGACAAAGATAGACTCTCAGAAGTGTGTCAACGGGTGGTTTTAGTAAATTTGCAAACATCCGGCCAAAGGTTATTAACATGACATACCACGATACAGTTAACTATCTCTACAGCCTCCTTCCGGCATACCATCGTGTTGGCAAGCCGGCTTACAAGGGGAATCTTGATAACACACTTGAGCTTGACAGCTACTTCGGCCATCCTCACAGAAGTTTCCGTTCAGTGCATGTTGCAGGCACCAATGGCAAGGGCTCCGTTTCACACATGATTGCCTCGGTACTCCAGGAGGCAGGATACCGTACCGGCCTATACACCTCACCGCACCTGATGGATTTCCGTGAGAGGATAAGGATCAACGGCCAGATGATCGGTGAGGAGGATGTCATATCGTTTGTAAGGGCGCATGATGGGATCATCAGGAGAGTACAATCTTCATTTTTCGAACTGACAGTGGCGATGGCGTTTGATTATTTTAAGAGGATGAAGGTGGATGTGGCAGTCATTGAGGTGGGGATGGGTGGCAGGCTTGATTCCACCAATATCATTACTCCCGTACTTTCAGTGATCACGAATATCGGACATGATCACATGGAGTTCCTCGGTGATACGCTGGCGGCTGTTGCGGGAGAGAAGGCCGGCATTATCAAGGAGGGCGTGCCCGTTGTGATAGGTGAGACCCAGCCAGCGATAAGGAATGTCTTCCGTGACAGGGCGGCATTGATGAATGCGCCCCTTGTATTTGCAGACAGGCTCTTCAGGTGCAGGCTGGGGAGATTCTATAAGAACACGGCGATGAGAAGCTTCACGGTCACTGACCTTCGTGACGGGATTACAATGAATGGCTCCACTCCCCTGGGTGGACTTCCACAGAAGAAGAACATTCAGACCGTTGCTGCTGCCGTTGATGCGCTCTCAGACACTTTCGGTCTCGGGCGGGATCATTTTCTTAAGGGTATAGCAGGTGTTGTGTCGGGCACGGGACTGATGGGCCGCTGGCAGGTGCTGTCACGGTCTCCTCTAATGGTCTGTGACACGGGTCATAACCTGGAGGGTCTGGAGTACGTGGTCAGGCAGATAAGAGCGACAACTAAAAATGCCCTGCACTTGGTTTTAGGATTCGTCAGCGACAAGGATCTGACCTCAGTGCTGCCACTCTTCCCGGCTGAGGCAAGCTATTACTTCACAAAGGCTTCGGTGCCCAGGGCACTCGATGAGATGGTACTCATGACCGAAGCCGAGCGTTACGGGCTTTCAGGGTCATGCCATTCAACGGTTGCTGATGCCGTAGAGGCGGCGCTTGCAGCTGCCGGACCAAAGGATATGATCTTCATAGGCGGGTCAACCTTCGTGGTGGCGGATGCCCTGCAATATCAGACAATAGGCAGTAGGCAATAGAGGAATTTTCGATTTCAGATTTTCGATTGTCGATT
>CAYVYM010000053.1:0-20049 GCA_964455705.1 uncultured Rikenella sp. | reverse complement strand
CCCTGGTCAAGCATCGCGTTGGCGACCTTCAGGAAGCCTGCTATGTTTGCACCCCTGACATAGTCGACATAGCCGTCCTTGTCCATGCCGTGTCTGACACATGCATCATGTATGTTGACCATGATCGATTGGAGTTTCTGATCTACCTCCTCGCGGCTCCAGTTAAGCTTCATCGAGTTCTGAGTCATCTCGAGGCCTGATGTGGCCACACCACCGGCATTGGCAGCCTTACCCGGTGCAAAGAGCAGCTTCGCCTTATGGATGACCTCAACAGCCTCTGGTGTGCATGGCATATTGGCTCCTTCACACACGCATATGGCTCCATTGGCAATGAGGTGTTCGGCATCTTCCCTGTTAAGCTCGTTCTGTGTTGCGCACGGGAGTGCAATGTCAACCTTCGCTTCCCATGGCCTCTTGCCGGCATGGAATGTCGCATCGCTGAACTCGGTAGCATAAGGCTCAACTATATCCTGGTTTGATGCGCGCAGCTTCAGCATGAAGTTGATCTTCTCACCGCTGATGCCATTCGGATCAAAGATATAACCATCGGGCCCGGAGATTGTCACCACCGTGGCGCCAAGCTCTGTTGCCTTGATTGTTGCACCCCATGCGACGTTGCCGAAGCCGGAGACAGCCACCTTCTTGCCCAGGAATGATTCGGCACGGGTCTTGAGCATCTCATTGGCAAAATATACGCATCCGTAACCTGTTGCTTCCGGACGTACCAGTGAGCCGCCCCAGTTGAGGCCCTTGCCTGTCAGCACACCTGTGTGCTCCTGTGCAAGCTTCTTGTACATCCCGTAAAGGAATCCGATTTCACGTCCGCCGACACCTATATCGCCGGCAGGCACATCAGTCTCAGGACCAATAATTCTCCACAGTTCCAGCATAAACGACTGGCAGAAGCGCATCACCTCATTGTCTGACTTACCCTTGGGGTCGAAATCGGATCCGCCCTTGCCACCGCCCATAGGAAGGGTGGTGAGGGAGTTCTTGAAAATCTGCTCGAACCCCAGGAACTTCAGGATTGAGAGGTTGACCGTCGGGTGGAAACGGAGACCGCCTTTATAAGGGCCTATTGCATTATTATACTGTACCCTGTACCCGAGGTTGACCTGCACATTTCCCTGGTCATCCATCCAGGGTACCTTAAACGTCAATACACGGTCCGGCTCAATGATCCTCTGCAGGATACCGCCCTTGGCAAACCTCGGATTATCATTGTATACCTCCTCAATTGATTCAAGGACTTCTTTGACCGCCTGATGATACTCAACTTCACCCGGGTGTTTCTTCTCGAGCTCAGCCAGAATCGTGGTTACTTTCATTGCAATTACTATTTGTATTTTGTGAATTTATTTAAAATCAAATTGTTTCCAAAGGTCAACTAACCTTCAGTCATGAAAAATGACTTTGCTCATGTTTTAAATGATAAGGACTAAACGGCTGATTTATAAATATTAAGAGCCTTAGCGATAAGGTCTCTCTGCTTCTTCGAGAGAGCCGTGATGCTGACCGGATTGTATGCCGCCTTCTTTCCCTGTATATGCTGGAAAAGGGTAAGGTAATGATGCAGTCCCATCGTTTTGGTAGTAATCTCATAACCCGCAAACCTGCCTGTCGGGATCTCAATGCTGCTGCTCTCCCCGGGCATCAGTCCCGTTCTGTACCACCTGAGTGTAATGTTCCGCTCATCTGAAGAGAAGTAGATGTACCTGTACTTCATCAGAGCCGGCCAGAACAGTGTGACGAGGTATACACCCGTAATAACTGCTGTCATGATATTGACACCGGCCTCGTTCATTGCATGCCTGAAGACTTTTTCGAAATATGCAAGGAAGATATACAGTACATATACCAGGGTCGAGATAAATCCGATCAGCCTCAGGAGCACTACTTTTTTGCCGTTGTCGAGTGTCATTAGGGTACTATTTTAAACAAACTTAAGAAATTTTTTTATTCGTATATAAAATATCTATTTCATTGGTCGGATGGTACTTGCATGAAATTTAGTATTCAATTCCTTTTATGAGATATTGTTCATGCAAGTTTCATTTGGCTCTCAGGAAATGACGTGGGTCACTCCCTCTTTTTCCTGAAGAACTTTTTCATCAGATCAGAGCACTCACCCGGGAGCACTCCGCTGCGTACCTCCGTTTTAGGATGGAGTATCGCGACTCCGGTGGTGGTAAAGCCCTTTTTGGGGTCCGGAGCTCCGTAGACCAGAGTCGATATCTGGCTCCATGCCAGTGCCCCGGCGCACATGACACAGGGCTCCACTGTCACGTAAATAGTACAGTCAGTCAGGTATTTGCCTCCAAGAAACGAGGTAGCTGCCGTAATGGCCTGCATCTCCGCATGTGCCGTGGGGTCATTGAGAGTCTCCGTGAGGTTGTGGGCACGGGCAATAATGCTTTTCCCGGCCACAATGACGGCGCCAACCGGCACCTCGTCGCGTTCGGTTGCCCTGGCTGCCTCGGCCAGCGCCATATGCATGTAATATTCGTCAGTTCCGGGTTCCATCATTTCGTTATTGGTAATTTCTGGTCCGGGGCATCGTCCTCCGGTTCCGGGTGGATGATCACGCTTATGTCCCTGAATTCGCTCTCAAGCCTCTCTTCGATGAGGTCACACTGCCGGTGGATGGTCACGATGGTCTCATTTGCCGGCACGTCGAGGTGAAACTCCACAAACCGCTGGTGTCCTGCAGCCCTTGTGCGTAACCCGTGGTATTTCACTTTCATCTCTCCAAGGATGCCCTCCAGTTTGGCCAGCTCCTCTGGTGACAGGGCGGTGTCAAGCAGAGGGAAGAAGGCCTTCCGGAGAAGCAATGATGATTCATATATTATAAGCATGGCAACCAGCACGGCAATTATCGGATCAAGGATGTGCCATCCCGTGATCCACATGAGCGCCAGTCCGATTGCAACACCGGCCGAAGTAATGACATCGGTCTTCAGGTGAAGGGCATCAGCCTCGAGAGCGACCGAGTCAGTCTCCCTGGCCACCTTGTAAAGCCTTCGCGAAACGAATGTATTGACCACCGCGGAAATTGCCATGACGAGTATGCCGAGCCCAAGGACCCCGGGCTCCTCGGGATGAATAAACTTTTTAATGGCTTCGGTTATGATCCACCCTGAGGCTGCAAAGATCAGCACCGCTTCAATGACCCCCGATACATTCTCAACCTTCCCGTGTCCGAACGGGTGTCTCTCGTCTGCAGGATTCCCCGAGACCTTGACCGCGAAGAAGGCAATAATAGCCGCAACAAGATCCAACGAGGAGTGGATGGCTTCGGAGAGGATACTGACGGAGTTGGTTATCAGTCCTACTGCAAGCTTGAGTATGATCAGCAGGGTGTTGGACATCACTGAAAGCCGTGCTGTCTTCTTCTTGAGCCCGGTAGAGTTATTATCCTTTTTAAGCACCGTTGGCATGCGGTCTGAGGAGCCTTTGATTTTCTGCAATTTTATAAAAAAGGTTCGAAAAGACGACGGAAAGTTATTACCGTTTATTACCGGGAATAATCTTATTTTTGTCTCCTTAACGGAATCGAAATGTACAGGACACACACATGCGGGGAGCTGTCGCTAAGCAATAAGGGAGAAAGAGTTACACTATCAGGATGGGTTCAGAAATCGAGGGACTTCGGGGGGATGACCTTCATCGACCTGCGCGACCGCTATGGCCTTACTCAGCTGGTCTTCAACATGGAGACGGATGCTTCGCTTTGCGAGAAAGCACGCAAGATTGGACGCGAGTACGTTGTGCAGGTTACCGGGTTTGTGACCGAGAGAAGCAACAAGAACCCGAAGATGCCCACCGGTGACATTGAGATCATCGCTGAGAGCGTTGATATTCTGAACGTTTCCGAAATTCCTCCCTTCACAATTGAGGAGAACACCGACGGTGGCGATGAGCTACGCATGAAATACCGTTACCTCGACCTGCGCCGACAGAACGTGCGCTCCAACATCATCCTCAGGCACAGGATGGCGAAGGAGGTGAGACGCTACCTCGATGGTGAGGGCTTCATAGAGGTGGAGACACCGGTGCTCATTAAATCGACTCCTGAGGGGGCACGCGACTTCGTTGTGCCATCGAGGCTGCACCATGGTGAGTTTTACGCGCTGCCGCAGAGCCCCCAGACATTCAAGCAGCTGCTGATGGTGGCGGGGTTCGACAAGTACTTCCAGATAGTAAAGTGCTTCCGCGATGAGGACCTGCGGGCCGACCGCCAGCCGGAGTTCACACAGATCGACTGCGAGATGTCGTTCATCCATCAGGATGACATCCTGGATACCTTCGAGGGGCTGGCGCGACACCTATTCCGCGAGATAAAGGGAGTGGAGTTCGGGGAGAAGTTTCCGCGCATACCCTGGGAAGAGGCGATGAACCGTTACGGTTCCGACAAGCCTGACATCAGGTTCGGCATGTGTATAGAGGAGGTTACGAAGGCCGTTAAGGGCAGGAATTTCCCGCCTTTTGAGCTGGCCGCGTATGCAGGGGCCATCTCCGCTCCGGGGTGCGCCGGCTGGTCGCGCAAGCAGCTTGATGAGATTACTGAGTATGTGAAACGTCCGCAGATAGGGGCAAAGGCACTCGTCTGGGCCAGGGTGGAGGCTGACGGCTCCGTCAAATCATCAGCCGATAAGTACTATAGTCCTGATGACCTCGCGAACCTCGCCCTGATGACGGGGTCTGATGCTGGAGATCTTATCCTGATGATGGGAGGCCCCCGGGAGAAGACACTTTTAGCTCTGGGGGAGCTTCGCCTTGAGATGGGCAGGCGCCTGGGACTGCGTGATGCCTCGGTCTATGCCCCGTTATGGGTGGTCGATTTCCCGCTGTTTGAGTGGGATGGGGATACCGGTCGATTTTATGCCAAACACCATCCCTTCACAGCACCGAAACCAGAGGACCTGCAATATATGGAGAGCGCCCCGGACAGGGTGCACGCAAACGCCTATGACCTGGTGATCAACGGCACCGAGATAGGAGGGGGATCAATACGTATCCATGATTCGCAGATGCAGTCGCTGATGTTTCGGACGCTGGGATTTACAGAGGAGGAGGCTCAGAAGCAGTTCGGCTTCCTGCTCAGTGCATTCCGGTACGGCGCACCGCCACACGGGGGGATAGCATTCGGTTTTGACAGGTGGACCGCCATAATGGGCGGATCGGATACCATCCGTGACTATATCGCCTTCCCGAAAAACAACCAGGCGCGTGACGTGATGATCGACACGCCCTCAACCATCAGGCAGGAACAGCTTGATGAACTGGGATTGGAGATAAGGAAAGAAGAGGACTGATTTTGGCCGGCGAAGCCTTTTTGTAGTATCGCTACTTACTTTTTTGAGGAACCTTTTTTGGGGCGACCCTTGATTCCCCGGATTTAAGGCAGGGTATCGAGAAACAGAAGAGCGATCCTTCACCGGGTGTTGATCTGAGCCATATCTTTCCTCCAAGGAGTTCGACATAAGCCTTCGATATTGACAATCCGAGTCCCGTCCCGCTATACTGCTTTGAGCTGGGACCCTCCACCTGGAAGAATCTCTCGAAGACCTTCTGCTGGTGCTCGGGAGCAATGCCGATACCGGTGTCCGAGACAAAGAACTCCACCATATCGCCCCTTATCACATACCCCAGCTCTATCCGTCCCTGGCGCGTGAACCGCAAGGCATTGTTAAGCAGGTTGGAGAATATCTGTATGATTTTGGTCTCGTCAGTGAGCACCACTGCCTCCCTGTCGTCGAGATGAGTCGTGAAATTGAGCATGAGTCCCTGTTGCTGCGCTCTCATCCTGTACTGGTCGTGGAGTTGCCTGATCATTGTATTCAGGTTGAGACTGGCCCTGCTGACCTTAACCTGTCCCGTTTCGATGTTTGAGATGTCGACGATGTCCGTTATGATGGATAGGAGCTGGTTGCTCGACTGGTATATTATATCAATATACTGGCGGCGGCTCTCATCGGTTATGTCGGGTGCGTCTATCAGGGTCGTGAAGCCGACGATGGCGTTCATTGGAGTGCGGATCTCGTGTGAGATGTTATGCAGGAAGGCGGTCTTGAGCCTGTCGCTCTGCTCGGCCTTGTCTCTTGCTCTGATCAGCTCCTCCTCGATCTTCTTACGTTCGGTTATGTCGGAGATGAATCCTTCGAGGGCTACCAGCTTGTCGCCCTCATAGTATCCGCGTCCCCTCTCCCAGACCCACTTTTTACTTCCCGAAGAGGTGATGATGCGGTACTCTATTGTATAAAGGTACCCTGTTTCAAGTGAGTTGTGAATCATTTTCCAGACCATCTGCACATCCTCAGGATCGATGATCGACTTAAATGACCGTATCTTATTACCTATGAACTCATTGGGAAGGTACCCTGCCAGCTCGTAGATACCATCGCTTATATATTGCATCGTCCAGTCAGGGTCGTTATTGCAGCGGAAGACCACCCCGCGGAGGTTATTGATGATGGTGCTCAGTTTCCTGTTGCTTTCCTTCATCTCCTCTTCGGTACGTTTGCGTTCCGATATGTCACGGCCTATGCTCTGGTAGAATCGCACGCCCTCGACCTCCACGGTGTAGGCGCTGATCTCTATGGGGAATGTTGTGCCGTCGCTTCGTTCATGAACGGTTTCGATATATGAAGAGCCCTCCTCATTAAGTCGCTCGACGTGCTTTTCCAATTGAGCCAATTCATACGGTGTGCGAATCTCGGCAACATTCATCCCTATGAGTTTCTCGCGCGGATAACCGTAGGTTGCAACGGCTCGCTCGTTCGCTTCGACAATAATCAGGTTACTGTCCATCAGCAGTATTATGTCATTCCCGTGCTTCATCACGAAGTCGAAGTGCTTCATGATTGCCTGCCGGTTCAGTTCTTCCTTCTGTTTTTCGCGGAAGTAGCGTGCGCGTGTCGATTTGATTATCAGGTAAGCGATACTTGCCAGTGCCAGATAGACGAGGCCCATGATCAGCCAGAGCATTGTAATCTCGCGACTCAACCTTTCAAGTATCTCTTCGGTCTCTTTCTTGGCCATGAGATACCACTCGGTGCCCGGCACTTTTTTGACTGAGGCTACCACCTCTGTGCCGGTGTAATCGATGTATGTCCGGGCTGCTTTCTCCTCCCCGGGGGGAGTTGTTGAGCTGAGCTCAATATCGCCTGTGGCGAATGTTACAGGCTTGTCATATCCTGCCAGTCGTGAGCCGTTGAGGTAAATAACAGAATCACCATTGAACCTGAACAGGATGCATTCAGCGGTTCTTCCCGGGGTGGGCCAGGTGGAGAGCAGCGGGAAGAGTTCTTTTTCGGGATCAATTCTTATCACCAGTACTCCGGCCAGCACTGTGTCGCCGTCGTGTGGCATCCGCATGGGGATCAGCAAGTCAAGGTGGAGGTATGAGACCACTGTTGCCGTGTGGAATTCGGTCATGAAGATGGAAGGGTTGGAGATCGAAGCAGTGATATTACCCCTGAGAAATTCACCTGCTGCCGACTCTGACTCAGGAACGGCGAGTCCGGGGTTTCCTCCGGCATCCACCAGCACGACGCCACCGAAATCGTAGTTTTCAATCAGTGTTTCAAGAAATTGTTCCAGTCGCGCCTTCTCCCACTGTGGTCTCTCCTTGATGAACATTGCATCGATGTGCTCTACCAGGGTGACATTCTCATGGATAAGTCTGGCGTCATTTAATTTTTCGCTTCTCCATTTGGCTACCTGGTCGGCTTTAAGGCGTGCGACGGCCTCCGTTTCCGTGGCGGCATCGCGCAGTATCCTCTCCTTCTGTCCTGTTGAATAGAGCAGGATTATGACCGTGAGCACCGCTGCAGTGAACAGCAGCAGACTGACGGAGGTCCAGGGGAAGGGCGACTTCTGGCGCTTGTTATTCATCTGGTCCGGCGGTTTCTTTTACGGGCGTGGCATGAAGATAATAAAATGACAAAGATACAACCGGATGAGGCTATATAATATTGTGTGACGGGGGTAAATAAGATGGTAGTTCTTAACCCTGGAGGGTAGATGGCTGATCCGGCTGATGTGTATAACTACACCAAAACAGGAGGCGGGCCGGACGGAGCAGGTATAGTATCACCCCGGCAGGAGGACGGCAAGCGAAACAGCACCTCAGGAAGGGAAGGGCTTGCCAGACTGACTGGTCCACTATCACTCCGAAAGGTGAGTAGTCAGTACAGACAAATAATTACCCGCGGGTTTGGGGCTGGATGGATCCTGAAAAAGAGACTGGTATAAGTGCCCGATCAGATCCGGGTGGCTGCAATCTACTTTGCGCTTTTCTTTTCCTTCTTCTCCTTGCGCTTTTCCTTCAGGCTCTTAGTCGGCTCTTTCTTTTGGCTTTTCTTAGTTACAAGTCCCTTTGTCATGCCTTTAATATTATGATTATAAATAAATTGCTTTTGCGGTTATCAGGCCGCCATGATAAACTCAAAAATAAGTTCAAAGATTTGAAATTGCAATCGTTGTTAATTAATAACTGATAAAATGCGTGAGAATGTCAGGGTGGAGGCTCCCGGGGCTTAGTTACAGAATGCATACATTTATGGATAATAATCACGATTTGGTCAAATAAAATCTGTTTTATGCCGCAATTATTATAAATTTACTGTCGATTTTAAGGCTGAGCATATTGTATTCTTCATGACCTGCCGCTATTTAAGCGGCGGTATAAATCTATCACGGTTATGAATATTATGTGCCAGCTCTTCACCGGGAGCCTGGCACTCTTTTTTCAGGCTCCTTACAGAGCAGAGTCAGTGTGACTGACGGAACGAAGGTCTATTCAATTACGAATACCTCATTGTTATAACAAACAGATTAACAATTAATTATGGTCTAGTATCCTCATAAAATCCTGCACATCCAACTCTTCTTTCTTTGCCCTTTCCGGGCAATCAAACAGCCCTGGTTCATTTCTAACCACGCAACCCCAATGATAAAAGGACTGAGACATGGAAGAAGTACAATCATTCAATGACGGTGCCTACCGCAGAAGGACATCGGTAGCATTTATCACAACTGCCTTTCTGTTGATTTGTCAAGTGCATAATATTGATGCACAGACTGCTGTGGCAAGCAATTCCGGGCCCATATGCGCCGGAGATACTGTTATGCTTTTCGAGACCGGCGGTGATGCCGGATCGTGGGAGTGGAGCTCTTCAGGAACAGCGGTCTTTAACGATCGCACCCTTCAGAACCCTACCGCCACGGGAGTCACTAACGGAGAAGTGTTCACCGTCGTTATAAGAGAAGATGATGATGACGATAAAGACGACGATGACGACGATGACGACGATGATGACGATGATGAAGACGACGACGACGATACTGCCAAGGCAACTACCGTGGTTACGGTTTTCAACGGGGTACCGGGAATGCCCGGTCAGATAACCGGATCAGCCACCTTTACCCCTGCTGCAACGGGAGTGCCCTATTCTGTGGGTCAGATTGCCGGTTCTACTGGTTATGGCTGGAGCTACTCTGGTACGGGGGTTACGATTAACGGCAACGGAAGCAGAAGTGTGACTGTTAATTTTACTACTGATGCAACAGCCGGTCAGTTGAGTGTGAGGGGTATCAACATCTGCGGAGAGGGCATTGCCTCCTCGCTTTATCTGTCCTCAGCAGCTAAAAGACTTACGCTCTCGTCTGTTCTGCTGGAGGGGCTCTACTCCGGCACCGGCACCATGAGGCAGGCATGGAATGCGACTGGCCCGCAATGGTCGGCAGGAGTAGCCGATCACATTACAATTGAACTGCATGATGGGAATAATTATTCCAACATTATATGGTCCCTGCCGGATGTGCCGCTCAGTATCTCGGGGACGGCAGAAATAAACATCCCTGCTGCCCACAGTGGTTCGTACTATATTACGGTCAGGCATCGCAACAGCATCGAAACTACTACAGCTGTTCCGGTATCTTTTGCCGGAAGCAGCATAAGCCAATCGTTCGGTGCACCCTCCGCCGTTTATGGAGGAAATCTGAAGCTGTCACGTGATGGGTTATACATGATATATGGAGGTGATGTCAACCAGGACGGCATTGTTGACACCGGTGACATGAATTTGATTGACAACACCTCTGCGGTAATATTAAGAGGGTACAATGCGGCCGATGTGAATGGTGACGGTATAGTTGACACATCCGACATGAACATCGTGGACAACAACTCTGCAACCATTGTAAGCGTCAAAAAACCGAATTAAATCGTTTTTAGATTTTGAAAAAACGAGGACACGACTGACAATTATCGCTGGGTGGATAAAGAAAAGGTTTTGAATAATTAATCATGCAGAAAATGATTATGAAGAGTTTAAACAATTTGCGGGCAGGGGGAATGATTCTGATGCTGATTCTCCTGTCGGGCACCTATGCCTGGGCGGATGTTGACGATTATCTTCTCTCGGTCAGAGATGTGACGCACACGTCGAGCACTATTGAGTTTGACCTGTACCTCCTTGATACGGATGATGACCAGACCTTTGAGTTTGCAGCACTGCAGATGGGGTTGTTGCTGAGCTCATCCATCTACGGTGAGGGTGCGCTGACTGTCAGTTACAACAATTCGGGGTCGGGTCTTGAAGGCGACCAGCAGTTTGTTGGCAGCGTGGATGTCGTTAGTTCCTTGGCCGGTTATCCCGGACAGACGCTTATCAGGCTTATGCCCAACAGCATACCACCGGTTCCTCCGGGTGCCGGATCAGGGACAGTGATCTCCTCAACAGGAGACGGAACGCTGCTGGCTCATTTTACGATCACGAGTTCAGTCAGTTTCACCCCCAACAGCAGGCCTGACCTGATATTTTGTGCAAGTGATGCTGTGTCTCCTCTTTTTCCTACAATTCTAAGTTCATATATAAATGGTGATGCAACCTCGCTGGTTGTTACTCCCGGTATTAACGCGATTGTTGACGGCAATCCGCTTTTGAATGCGACAAAAACGCTGACCCTCACATCAGTCCTTCTTGAAGGATTATACAACGGGGGCGGTACCATGCGGGAAGTGTCGAATGCATATACTCCTCAGTATCCGGGACTAGCTGACCGTATCACGATAGAACTTCATGATGCAGCCAGCTATTCTACACTTATCTATTCTGTCCCAAATGTTGATCTGAGTCTTACCGGGACGGCTACCGTTTCGATCCCGGCAGAATACTCAGGGAGCTATTACATTACAGTAAAGCACAGAAACAGCATTGAAACCACTACTGCATCCCCTGTCTCATTCGCAAGCGAAACAATAAATCAGTCTTTTGGTGCCAGAGCACATGTGTTCGGTGAGAACCTGAAATCTTCAGGTGAAGGATACTACTTAATTTATGGTGCGGATGTTAATCAGGACGGCCTTGTTGATACAGGCGATATGAATGATGTTGACAATGGATCTACAGCTATTCTGATTGGATACAATTTTTCTGATGCCAACGGTGACGGTCTTGTAGATACTTCGGACATGAATATGGTGGACAACAATTCTGCCGCTATCGTTTACGTCAGAATACCCTTATAATATTAACAACAGATAAGCAAACTATATCATGAGATTAATTAAGTCATTCTTTGAAAAAGCCACCATGGCTTCGTTACTGTTGCTTGTAACAGTGACATCTCTTACCGCCCAGAATCCCACCTATCTGTGTGAACTGAGGAATGATGTTCAGGTTGATGCCCGAACATTTGAATTTGATGTTTATCTGTTGCGAACAGGAGCAACCGTATTTGAGTATACCAGTATGCAGTTTGGGATCAATGTTAACTCCGGAATGCTTAATGGAGGTACTATTAGCGTTACATTTGTGAGCGGTTCTTCAGAGCTTAACTCATCACAGTTTCCCGATGATACTCGATTATCATTTGACGGTACCAAAAACTGTATTATATGGACTGGACAACTTCCTCCCGGCGCTGGTAATGGAACTATTATTTCAAACACAGGGAACGGGACAAGGGTAGGAAGGTTCCACTTATCAAATACTGTTGACTTTGGTACTGTCACTCCTGATTTTGCATGGAGTTATTCTATTATTACCGGCTATCCAACAAAGGTGAACGCCTATGTTGGAGGATCAGCGACTGAAATTACTGTCCAATCTTCTCACACTACTACAAACCTGTTAAACAACCTTCTTAATTCCAATGCCCCGGTTCAATTTACTGTTACCGGAGGCGGCGAATACTGCGATGGTGGTGCCGGGGTAGCTGTGGGACTTTCTGATTCTGAATCAGGAGTGACTTACACCCTGATCAGGGGCACCACCGATCTGACCCCTACCGTAGCGGGCACAGGAGATCCCATCTCATTCGGGAACCAGACGGTGGCCGGGACCTACACCGTTAAGGGGTCAAACGCCGGCGGCACAACCACCATGACAGGAAGTGCTGTTGTTACAGTGAACCCGGTGCCAGATGCGGCAGGAACGATAGCAGGTACTGCCTCGGTATGCCAGGGTCAGAGCGGGGTTACCTACAGTGTCCCTGCGATTACAGGAGCCACAAGCTACAACTGGGTTTATTCAGGCACCGGTGCTACGATAACTGGAACGACCAACGCTGTGACGATAAGCTTTGCCTCAAATGCCACAGCAGGGAACCTGACGGTACAGGGAGTCAACAGCTGCGGAAATGGTACTGTCAGTGCAAACTATGCGATCGCTGTAAATTCATTGCCTTCTACCTCGGTTATAACTGGCAACGCCGCACCGGCATGCGGAGGCACGGGCTATATATATAGTGTCACCTCCACGGCGGGATCGAGCTATGCCTGGACGGTTCCGACGGGATCGACCATCACTGCAGGCAGTGGTACCAATAGCATTACTGTCACTTTTGGTACGACCAGTGGGATCATATCAGTCACAGAGACTAACGCCGGAGGTTGCGCAGGGCCCGAGAGGACTCTTGCTGTCACACTTCAGGGCTGCGGTCTCACGGCCAATTTTACGGGTACTCCTCTCACGGTATGTGCAGGTTCGGCTGTAACGTTTACGAACGCATCATCGGGCATTACAGAGAGCACGGCATACAGTTGGAATTTTGGTGCGGGTGCGACACCGGCGACAGCCAATACCGAAGGCCCTCATAGTGTTACATACAGTACAGGCGGGTCAAAGACAGTATCGCTGACCATAACTGAAGGTGCGGTTGATACTGAAACAAAGACGGACTACATTACAGTGAATGCGCTGCCTCCACAGCCGGTAATTACGGCCGACGGACCCACAACGTTTTGTGCCGGAGCAGATGTTGTCCTGACCGCCCCTGAGTCAGCAGGCTATCTGTGGTCCAACGGGGCAACATCGCGTAGTATTACTGTTACTGCCACCGGCAATTTTTCGGTGCAGGTTACAAACACCGCCGGTTGCCAGAGCGTTCTCTCTCCTACAGTAGTTGTCACCGTCAACCCGCTGCCTTCAATACCAACAATCAATCCGGCAGGTTCGGTGACCATCTGTACCGGTACCAGCCAGACGCTTACATCCAGTCCGGCGGTGAGCTATATGTGGTCAAATGGAGAGTTTAATCAAAGTATCACCGTGAATACTACAGGCAGTTATACTGTACGGGTAACAAACTCATACGGCTGCCTTAGTCCTGCTTCCCTGGCAACAACTGTTACGGTTAATCCGATTCCTGCCACCCCGACTATCACAGCCTCGGGTCCGACAACCTTCTGTTCCGGAGGAAGCGTAACCCTTAGTTCGAGCCCGGCCTCAGGATATCTGTGGTCAACAGGAGCTATAACACCCAACATCACTGTCAACTCCACAGGCAACTACTGGGTGAGGGTGACTGATGCCGCCGGCTGCCAGAGCGCTCAGTCGGCTGTGACGGCAGTCACTGTAAATCCACTTCCGTCGGCACCGACAGTCGGTACGATAACCCATCCCACCTGCACCGTCTCTACGGGCAGCGTGGTGTTGGGAGGGCTCCCGGCAGGAAGCTGGACTGTCAATCCGGGCGGCATCACAGGCTCGACTTCCACAGTGGCCGTGACCGGCCTCGTGGCAGGCTCACATACATTTACAGTTACCAACTCGACCGGATGCACATCAGTCGCATCTGCTCCTGTTGTCATCAATACACAACCCGCTGTCCCGACTGTACCCATTGTGGGCGCGGTTACTCAGCCGACCTGTGCCGTAACGACGGGGAGCGTCGGGTTCAGCGGGTTACCTTCTTCAGGTGTTTGGACTCTGACCAGGCTCCCCGGAGGGAGCACAAGCAACGGTTCGGGAACAACATTCACTCTCACCGGTATCCCGTCAGGATCATATACCTTTACTGTAACCAATGCCTCAGGCTGCACTTCGGCCGCTACAGGTACGGTAACCATCAATGCTCCTCTTCCAGTACCTGCGGCACCGGTCCAGACGGTCGATTGCGCCCTTGGCTCCGACCCGGCAGTGGTGACTGTTACCAGTCCTGTCGGCGCAGGTTACGAGTACCGTCTTGATGCCGGTGCTTACCAGACTGGCACTATGTTCAGCAACGTTGCCAACGGCAATCACACCATCACTGTCCGCAATTCGTCCGGATGTACAACCACCGGCACGTTATTCTCGGTCAACTGCGATTGCGCAAATCCGCCCCTGCTGACCCTTGGAGCCACTTCTGGAAGTACATGCGGTGTGACGGCTGTGACGGTCAGTGGCAACACCTTCGGCGGAAGCGCCACCAGCGTTACGATAACCGAGAACGGAGGAGGAACCGTCACGCCGGTATCTTCAACGACTTCGCCCTTCTCTTTCACCTACACGCCAACAGCTGCTGATGCCGGAAGGACGGTTGTCATCACGGTGACAACGAACAATCCGCTCGGATCACCGTGTGCTGCTGCATCTGCCACCTATACCCTTACGGTGAATGCCAATCCTGTGGCTCCCGTACCGGGTACAGTGACTCATCCTACGTGTGCCCAGCCCAGCGGCAGCGTGATACTGAATAACCTGCCGGCAGCAGGCGAATGGACTATAACCCGCAGCCCCGGAGGCACGACAACAACCGGATCAGGCACCAGCACAACAATCACAGGGCTTGCTCCGGGGACCTACACTTTTACAGTAACGAACGCACTTGGTTGTATCTCACCGGCATCGGGTAATGTTGTGATCAACGCACAACCTGACACTCCCGGCGCACCTGTGATCGGAACCATTACTCAGCCTACCTGTGCACTCTCAACGGGCAGCGTGGAATTGAGCGGACTGCCGGCTACAGGAACGTGGACCCTCACCCGCCTGCCGGGCAACTTCACCCTCACCGGCACAGGGGCAACACGAACCGTTACCGGCATAAGCGCCGGCACCTGGACCTTCACCGTGGCCAATGCATCGGGATGTGTCTCTCCGCCATCAGCAGAGTTTGTAATCAACACACAGCCTGTCACTCCTCCTGCGCCTTCGATTGGAACGATAACCCACCCTACCTGTGCACTCGCTACCGGAAGCATCGTTCTTGAAAATCTTCCAGCCAATGGCGAATGGATACTGGTGAGGTATCCGGGAGGCATCTCATCAAATGGTACGGGAACAAGCGCCACGGTGTCGTCACTTGCCGCGGGAACTTACAATTTTACCGTTACCAATGCTGACGGATGTCCATCTCCGGTATCGGCCAATGCCGTCATCAACGCTCAGCCGCCGACACCAAATCCGCCGGTGGTTGGAACAATCACACATCCTACTTTGACGGTTGGCACGGGAAGCGTGGTTCTGTCAGGACTGCCCTCAACCGGCACCTGGACACTCACACGTTATCCTGACGGATTCACAAGCCAGGGAACAGGTACAACACGTACGGTATCAGGTCTGGAGCCGGGCACCTATACCTTCACCGTCACCAACTCCGTGGGCTGCACCTCCGCATCAACAGGCGATGTGGTTATAAACGCCAGGCCCGGGGCTCCTGTAGTGGTGATTAACAATCCGCCCAACATCTGCTCTGATCAGACAGCTGACCTCACCCTGCCTGCTGTGACGGCAGGTTCGGATGCGAATCTGACCTTCACCTATTGGACTGATGCAGCAGCTACGTTGCCTTTGGCTGCCCCGGCAACAGTTCCGGCAGGCACATACTACATCATGGGAACATCTACCGCTGGTTACAGCACAATCAGGCCGGTGGTGGTGACAGCTGATGAGCTGCCTGTGGCAAATGCCGGACCTGACCAGGAGCTCAGTTACATTTTCGGTACCACACTGAATGCCGATATACCGTCAATCGGGACAGGCATATGGGAACTGGTATCGGGAACTGGTGAGATCTTCAATTCAACTGCACCCTCAACACAGGTGAACGGATTGACCATCGGAGAAAATATCTTCAGCTGGACAGTAACCAACGGTGCCTGTTATCCTGTTACCGATTTTGTGACTGTGAAGGTCAATAACCTGATCATCCCGACCCTTATCACGCCCAACCAGGACGGTGCCAATGATTACTTAGTGATCAAGGGCATTGAGACTCTTGGCAGGACTGAACTGATGATCTTTGACCGCAGAGGCCTCAAAGTCTATGAAAACAGTGATTACGATAACCTGTGGGATGGAGTTGATTACAACAGTAATCCCCTTCCGGAGGATACTTACTTCTACGTGGTCAGAGCTCAAAACGGTGCTTCCCGGAGCGGATATATAGTAGTAAGAAGATAAATGTTCTGATAAAAGACAATAACTGTGACCGGAATTTTGCATAATAACTGTATCAGAGTTTAACTTAAAATTCCCCGGTTACAGCGACAAAGAATCAAAAACAATATGAAACTTGCATGAGCACAAGATCACAAAAGGATTTGATTATTTAATTTCATGCAAGTTCCATTCGACCCAAAAAATAAGCAAGTTATAAACGAATGAATATGAAAAAGATAGTCAAAACACTGATCCTCCTGCTGGTACCAGTCAGTCTTGCTGCCCAGCTTAAGCCGGTAACTGATCAGTACATACTGAATCCGCTGACAATCAATCCCTCGTATGCCGGTAGCAGAGGTGGTCTCAGTGCGGCAGTCTTTTATCGCCAGCAGTGGGTTGGCATAACCGGTGCGCCCCGTACAATGAGCCTCGGGATTGATGCCCCGGTGCTCTCGAGCAAACTCGGATTGGGCCTTTTTGTGGTCAATGATCAGATAGGCGTAACCAAACAGACGGAGGTGATGACCTCATATGCCTTCAGGATCAATGTTGGGGACGGACTCCTGGCCCTGGGTCTTGGGGCAGGACTGGTTGCCACCAATACTGCATGGTCAGACCTGATAGTCCTTGATCCGGGAGATGAATACTACCTGATCGATTCCAGGGTGTTCGTAGTTCCTGACTTCAGCTTCGGGGCTTATTACAACGTAAAGAATTACTTCGTGGGATTTTCGATCCCCAGGCTTCTCAGGTATCACTTCGACTTTGACAAGAACAAGTATTCACTTAAGGTGGAACCCGGGAAATATAACTATGTCCTTAACACGGGGTATATGTTTTCGATTGGCCAAAAGACGAATTTTATGCCTTCAGCCCTGCTTTCATTTTCTCCGGGAGACAGGTTCCTTTATGATTTAAGCGCTCACTTCATCATGAATGACAGGCTATGGCTGGGGGCCACCTATCGCAGCACCAGTTCAGTGACCGCCCTCGCACAGTTCGCCATAAACAACCAGTTCAAGGTGGCATATTCATATGACTTTAACTTTGGCCCCCTAGGCAACTATAACAGCGGTTCGCATGAAATCATGCTCCGCTATGAATTCCGCTTCAAGGTTGATGTGATAAATCCGCTGATTTTTTAAGTGACTAAAGTGAACTAAAGTGAGCTATAGTGACTGAAGTTATGGATAATAAGGAGTAGGTAAAACCCTGAAACCCTGGTTCACTTTAGCTCACTCTGGCTCACTTCGAACTTACAAGACAATGAACAAAAGGACCCCAATCATTCTGCTAACGGTTATCTTGCTGACAGGCATTACCTCAGCCCAGCAACAACCTTTCACGATCACAAAAAGTGCTTTCAGCACGGACACCTATGATGAGTTCGCACCGGTCTTCTATAAGGGCGGTCTTGTCTTCTGTACCGACAGGGGACAGGCGGTCAGCAGTACGGGGCAGGCAGTAATAAAATTGTTTTATGCTGACACCCTTGCCGGCAACACCCGGAGCAGGCCCTTTTCCAGGGACCTGAAAAGCAAGCTGAACGATGGCCCCGCATCATTCAATCGAACCCTCGACACAATTTACTTTTCCAGGAACCTGGTCATTGAGGGGAATTTCAAATTGCTCTCTACATTTCGCAACAAGCTGGGCCTCTTCTATGCCGTGGCAGAGGATAAGGGCTGGGAAAAAGTACGGGAGATACGTTTCAATACCGAATGGTTCAATATCACAATGCCCAGCCTGTCGCACGACGGCAAGAGATTATATTTTGCATCTGATAAGCCTGATGGAATAGGGGGTCTGGACATTTATTACAGCAACTGGAAGAACGGCTATTGGGAGGATCCTGTTAACCTTGGTCCGGTGGTTAATACTGAAGGGAATGAGACCTATCCGTTTATTAATGAGACCGGAGAGCTCTTTTTTGCATCCGACGGTCATGGCGGGCTTGGAGGGAAAGACATTTATGTAACCAGACAGAAAGGTAACGATTGGTTTGAACCGGTCAGGCTTGCGTCACCGCTCAATACGGAATATGACGACTTTGGCATCGTCACCAATGCGACGATGAATGAGGGGTACATTTCATCCGACAGGGGAGGCAGGTCGGTTGATATTTATCGCTTTAAATCCATAATACCGCAGATCTGGTTCGCTGAGCCGCAAAAGGAAAACCTCTACTGTTTTTCTGTCTCCGATACTGGGAATATCCTGATCGACACGGTACGGCTGGAGTATGTCTGGGATTTTGGAGATAATACCAGTGTGTCAGGAAACAAAGCGGAGCATTGTTTTCCGGGTCCCGGCAATTATAATATCACCCTTGATATCAATGACCGCAGAACAGGCAGCTTTTATTTCCGCAAGCAGACCTATGACATCGAAATAGTCGATTACGATCAGCCTTATATCACCTCGCCCGGTTATGCTGTTGCAGGCGAGACAGTTGATTTCGACGGGATGAAGTCCTATTGCCCCGGTTACACTGTCACCGGCTTCTATTGGGACATGGGCGACGGAACCCAGCAGTCCGGCGCATCGGTGACGCATAAATACAGCAAGACCGGGGAGTATTCGGTAAGGCTCGGGCTGACTCTTTTTGAACCTGCTTCGGGTAATATTCTCACAAAAGCCGTGACGAAAAAGATCAGGGTCGTTGACACTCAGCGGGAGATGGAATCAATAATTGCTGCGAGGCCGGCTCCGGAGAAGATGGTTGTCGATCTAAGGCAGTTTGAGAATTTAAAGATTAACAGTCAGTATTCATCTGAGGCAGAATATCTCAAGGAAGCTGTTTTCCAGGTGGAGATACTTTCCTCAAGGACAAAGATGGAGCTGTCGAACCCTATATTCAGGAGTGTACCGGCGAAGTACAATGTAAGGGAGATTCATTATCCGGAGACAGAGACATACAGTTATGTTATTGATCAGCAGATGAGCCTCATGGCCGCATACCCTGCGTACAGTGAGATGATTACCCGCGGGTTTAAGGGAGCGAATGTCCGCTTGTTTATATTGACTGACCCCGCAGAGCGGGAGTTGAACATCCTGAAGAAGAACTACGGGGTCATGACTGACACCTATTTTGACACCAATAATCGTCTTGTCACCAATGCCTATCTGATGCTTGACCAGGTAGTGATGCTGATGAACAAGTATCCCGGTATAAAGCTCGAGATAGGGGTGCACACCGATAATCAGGGAGTTGCCACTACGCTTGACAGGTTGTCGCAGACCCGCGCGCAGGTAATAGTTAACTATCTCATTAACAGAGGGGTAAACGCCTCGCGACTCATCCCCAAAGGTTACGGCGGCAACAGGCCGGTAGCTCCGAACACCGACTGGCTTGAGCGCCGACAGAACAGAAGGGTGGAGTTCATTGTTATTA
>CAYVYM010000052.1:0-20820 GCA_964455705.1 uncultured Rikenella sp. | reverse complement strand
GAGAGATCCCTGCTGTATTTTGGAATGACAACTGCCAGTAATACTGACACTATTACTAAAATGATAATCAATAACATAGATTTGCGTTTCATGTTAATCCCCCTTTGCCCGGCGGCTGGAGTGTTTAACCCTTCCTCCTGCCGGTGTTTTCGAGGTATGAAGTTAGTAATAACATGTTCTGTATCCATCCCGTGCAGGAGAATCATTTGTCATGCTGTTTAACATAGAGCCTCGGTGAGGCATACACATGAGCCAGGTACCTGACGGAGCCAATCGCAGTGTACAGGAGAAGATCGTTAATTCTGTTGATTAGTCCGGACCTGAAGGAGCCGCCTGTGTATTTAACCTGCCATCATCCGGCAGAAATCCTTCACGTGCATTCTCTGTATGCCCTGGTAAGTGGAGGTTTCGTTAAGCTCATCCATCGTTACCACATATTTGGGGTAATTGTCGCTGATCTCAAGCAGATTTCCGAATTCACGCTCTGCAGTCTCAGGCTTTTCAAGAAGATATGCAACCTGAACATAAATTCGCTCACCTCCGCGACTGGCTATGAAGTCAATTTCTTTGCCGTTTTCCGATCCAACCGTTACCTCATAGCCGGCAGTCCTGAGATGAAGAAAAACAATGTTCTCCAGCATTTTATGCACATCAGCCAGATTGTATCCTGCGATGACATTCCTGATTCCGGTGTCACCAAAGAAATATTTCTCTCCTATTTCAAAAAGTCTCTTCCCCCGGATACCCATTCGCCTTACTCTGTGTATCATGAAAGAGGATTCAAGGTATCCTATATAATCTATCACTACCTGAGTTGAAATATTTATCTTCTGTGATTTCAAATATTCGCTGATTTTTTTCGCGGAGACTATGCTTCCGGTATTATCGGCAAGAAAAAGAACCAGGCTCTCCAGGAATTTAACATTCCGTACATTATACCTTGCCACCACATCCTTCAGCAGAATTGTATTATAGATAGTATTAAGATACTCATTGATAACATATATGTCACTTCCAAGATGGATCAGATAGGGAAGACCTCCTTCACGCAGGTATGTCCTGAATGAATCTGAGGTATCAGCGGCATCGCGAAACTTCAGGTATTCGGAATAACTCAGACCATACACCTTTATCTCAATGTAACGTCCCGCCAGAAGAGTTGCCAGCTCACCTGACAGGAGCCTTGCGTTGCTACCAGTACAGTAGATGTCAAATTTCTTCCTTGTAGACAGGTCTCTGAGCGCTATTTCAAATGAATCAATATCCTGGATCTCATCGATGAACAACGCCACCTTCCCTTTTCCCTTTGAATGAAGGCCAACATATTCAAGAAGCGAAACATGGTCAGTAATCGGGGCGAACTCATGCTGCTCCTTATTAATGAAAATAATGTGGGTGCCGGGGTCCTTCTCCATTATAAGATCCCTTACCTGCATCAGCATGCAGCTCTTGCCAACCCTCCTCTGGCCGGTAATTACCTTTATCAGGCTCTTGCCGATGTAGGGCTTTATTCTGTCAATATATAAAGGCCTCTCAATGTAGTCTTTCATACTTCAATCTTATCTTATGCTTTTACAAATATAATACTTTTCGTCACTTATACCTGATGTTTAATGATATTTTATCTAATTCGTCAGTCATGCTGTTCAATCATGCTATTTTGAAGCCTGACGATTGCTTTGTTATGAATTCCAACAACTGTATGTTTACAACTCCATGTACTTCAGACGTCCATTATGACGACTTCACTACTGCTGACAGGCAGTAGCCAAAACCAGCCCCCGGTCCTGCCCCTGTCCGTCCAGGTGTTAATTTTGTCTATTTTTGGTGTTAATGTCCTGAGATGCAAACAAGATTTTAAACATAACAGGTAAACAATTATGGAAGCAGGTAGATACAAACAGGTAATCAGATATTCTCTTATGCTTGCGCTTTTAAGTATCTCCATATTAAGCAGCCCCCAGGAGCTGCCAGACATGGTATATTACGGCGAGGACTGCTTTTTACTGGAAGGTACCCAAATTGCCGATTCCCTTAAAGAAAACCGCTATGACCGGTTGCCGCTTTCATATAAGGACATTGTCCGGAAACCCCTGTGGGATTTATCAAAATCTTCAGCAGGCCTTTCACTCAGGTTTCATTCCAATTCAAGCTGTATAAGCGTGAAATGGACTCTTTTATACAATAACAGGATGAATCACATGGCCGAAACAGGAATCAAGGGCGTTGATCTGTATTTCAACAATAACGGTAAATGGCAATACCTCAATACTGCCAGACCGGTTAATATTGAAAACGAATTTATGCTGATAAAAAATATGCCAGACGAAATGAGAGAGTATAAAATGTATTTACCTCTTTATGACGGCATTAAAAATATTGAAGTAGGAATTGATTCTAATAGTGTGATTGAAAAACCTGCGGTTGGCAATTCCAGGTCAATTATTTTCTACGGGACCAGTATCACCCAGGGTGGTTGTGCGTCTCGTCCCGGGATGGCACATACAAATATTATTTCCAGGAAATTAAATATTGACTGCATTAATTTCGGGTTCAGCGGAAACGGAAAGATGGAGCAACCGATAAATGAATTGATCTCCGGATTTGACCCATTATTCTATGTTATTGAATGTTTGCCAAACATGACCACGGAGCAGGTAACTGAGAGAACTGTCCCTCTTGTGAAGACCATCCGCGAGAGACATCCTGAAACTCCAATAGTCTTTGTGGAAAATTTCATTTATGAATCGCTGGCGCTGAATAGTGTAGAAAACTCCATAATGATTGAAAAGAATGCATCCCTGAGAAAAGAATATGATAAAATGATTGAGGCCGGATTCAGTAATATTTTCTATATAACCAGTTACAATGCGACAGGTGATGATCATGAAGGAACTGTTGACGGTGTACACTTTACCGATCTGGGTTTCCTCAGGTATGCTGAATTTCTGATAGATAAATTCATTCTATTTGGTCTTATAGCAAGAATGGATTATTAACCTTATTGATGAGAAATCAACCCGGGAGGATATAATTATGAGAACATTTTAAATGCTGGCAGGAATAATATCGAGTTATTATTTTCTCAGTACATCTCCGGCACTAGCAATATAATTACATGCCTTTCAGAATTTTAAAATATTCCGAATCCTGGCTTTGGGTTACATTCAACAGATACCATCCCGGTTCAAGACTCTCCAGATCCAGGATTATCAGGTCACCCTCCTGCTCCCCGATCAGCAGAAGCTTTCCTGAAAAATCCGTAATACTGTACTGAGTTTTCGCCGCGAGACTCTCTTTCGGATTCAGTCTGATTGACAATTTATCCCGGAAAGGAATGGGAAAAATGAGCAAGCCGCTTTCAGTAACAGGCTGATCTTTCGGGAGGTCTAAAACATGATCCCAGGATGTTCCTTTATCTGCACTTCTGAAAATTCCCATATTGTAGGTGGAGATAAAAATCGCTTCGGGATTATGCGAGTAAAGTATTCCGGAGTGCAAAGCATTGGCATCTGTTTCAACTCCGCTTATCTTCCAGAAAGACTGTGCGCTGATGCTGATGGTGGAAATAAAGAATATGAATAATGATACTATTTTCATATTGAGTTGAATTGATATCGGAGGGGAAAATATGACCTCGTATGCAGGATGTTCCTGCCTGTTTGATTCTGTAACGGGCCATAACTGACATATACAATTATTTATTCCCATACCCATATTTTCAGGTGTGAAATAAAACTGTAAGACTATAACTCCTTAATAATAAACCTGTCCGGTCTGTCCGGGGAACGCTCGTTCTTCATCCCCGTTGATTTTTAAACAATCGACTCTGCGAATTGTTTGACGTCAGGATAATAATGAGGGGCTATCGGAGAGGTGAGGGCGTCCCCTTCACCGACACGAAGAGGCTGACAGGTGATTTCGGGATTGTTTACTTAAACTATTCAATCATGAAGATAGCAGTAACAGGAGCCGGTGGAGTTGGCGGATACTTCGGAGGGAGACTCGCCAAAGCAAACTTTGATGTCACTTTCCTGGCAAGAGGTGAACATCTCAGGGAGATTCAGCAAAACGGCCTCCGGGTAAAGAGTATAAACGGTGATTTTATTATTGAAAGCCCGCAGGCAACAGACAGCATACAGAAGATTGGTTTCGCAGACATAGTCATACTTGCCACAAAAGCCTGGCAGGTACGTGACATATCCCGTGAACTTGCGTCGATTATAAAGAAAGATACAATAGTCCTCCCGTTACAGAATGGCGTGCTTACAGCAGAGGAGCTGGCTGAGAACATACCTTCAGCGAACATCATTGGAGGATTATGCAAGATAATAAGCAAGGTTGAATCACCGGGAGTGATAAACCATTTTGCCCTGGAACCGACAGTCATTTTCGGGGAATTCGATTCCCGGGGAACTGAAAGGGCTGAGTTGCTCAAATCCGTTTTTGACAGGTCTGGAATCAACTCAATTATTTCGGATGATATAACTGCGGATCTGTGGAAAAAGTTCATAACCATCTGTGTCAGCGGTTTGCTTGCAGTAACCAAAACCAATTACGGTGAGCTGAGAGAACTGAAGGAGACTCGCCAGCTTATGACAGAACTGATCCGGGAGATTTTTACATTATCCCGACACCTGAAGATAAATATTGAACCTGAGTTCCCGGACAAGCTGATCTCGCTTATTGATACCTATCCCTACGAAACCACTTCTTCACTGACCAGGGATGTATGGGACGGGAGGCCGTCAGAGATTGAGTACCAGAACGGGACTGTTGTAAGACTCGGGGAGAAATACGGTGTGGCTACTCCTGTCAACAGGTTTGTCTACAACTGTATCTTGCCGATGGAAATCAAAGCCAGGAAGAAAATGACTGAAGGCAATGGCAGGAATTAATCCCGAACCATTGCCCCTTCACATATATTTCCCGGTCTGCCACTTATAATCTACAAGCAATAATGCAGAGATAATAAAAGGTTCAATTAAGAAAAAGGAGGATTATGTTAATTAAAGTTATAATCAACAACAGCCTCAAACCAAAAATCCAATTAAACAAAGTGGCAAAAAGATCGATTCTTCCTCTAAAGTTAGATGAATTGCAGCGAACAGTACTACTTGAGTGAATAGTTTTTCAACTCCCCCTGCCCCGGTGTCATTCACCGAACGCATCAAGCGCCACGGTGGGCCGGCCGCCGACGTCAAACGCCCCCTTACCGTAACTCTTCCAGTCGTAAGCCTCAGGCTCCCAGTAAAAGACCCCCAGGCACTTCCTGTTGCTGACAGCCCTGGCACGGGTGATGAGATCACTGAGAAAAAGCCTGGTCGTCACCGCCTCATCCCTCGCCATGCCTACTTCACATATCATCACCTCACAGCCATAGCGGCTGATCATGTCATTGACATTGGCAATACAGGCATTGTTATGATCAAGCCAGTTGCTCTTGTCAGGGTAGAGCGACATGCCTATCACATCCCACCTGCCGTCGTGGCTCTGCAGCCCATTGAAGAGCCAGCGGTAGAGGCTGTTATCCTGCCCTCCTTGAAGATGCACAATGACCTTTGAATCCGGGAAGACAGCCTTGGCGGCATCATACCCGGCATTGTTCAGCTCAGCATACTGGGCCATATTCGTCGAGGCCTGACCGTCGGGCCAGAGCATGCCGTTGCCGGTCTCATTGCCTACCTGTATCCACTCGGGGGTGATATTCCAGTTCTTAAGGGCCGTGAGGACCTCTGTGGTGTGATGCCCCACCGCATCACACAGCTCGCTGAAGGAGAGATCAGCCCAGGCCACAGGCTTGGTCTGATGACCGGGATCGGCCCATACATCACTGTAGTGGAAGTCGATCATGATACGCATCTGCAGCTCAGTGGCCCGTCTGGCCTTGACCAGGAGATCAGTCTTGTTACACCAGCCGTTCGAGGGGTTAACCCATACCCGCAGCCGCATGGCATTCATCCCCAGCCCTCTCAGGAGGGTCATACACTCTGTGGCGACACCGTCAGCATCATAAAACCTCCTGCCGGCAGCCTCCATCTCCGTCAGCCAGCTCACATCAGCCCCTTTGGCAAAATAGCCGGTGTCAACCTCGGGAGGAGGATCGGGGCCGGGGTTATCTCTTCCGTCGCCGCAGCTGCTGACAGACAACAGGGAGAATAATACAAGGCCTAACAGTAAATTCAGTGTTCTCATCTTCTGCAAAGATATGATGCCGCAGGTTAAAACGGACAGTTTAAAAAAAGAGAAAAGGGACCCGTAACTGAAGCCCCTTTTCTGAGACCCAATTCCTATTTAGCAGTAAAGGTACATGTGTTATGCAGGAAGTCAACAGTCACATTATAGGTGCCGGCCGCCAGGCTTTGGACATCCGTGATGTTGGAGCCCTTGTAAGCCATCGACGTAGATGTGCCGCCGTAATACCTGTTCCACGACTGGTCAATGTGGATCTGTATGCCCCACGGCGCTCCGGAGGTTATCACTGCCGTACCGGTATAAACGCCTGTGGAGCTTTTTGTAAGCACTACGGAGGTGAAGTTCCAGACGTCGTTAAATCCTGTTATGTAGACCTCACTTCCCAGGAAAACATAGGTGGCATCACACAGGTTGGCTACCAGGTCATATGTCCCGAGGCCAATTGCAGCATCATCAACGATACCCGGGCCGTTATACTGAAGCACACCGTTGGCCCCGCCGTACCAGGGATCCCAGCCGCCATTAAGGTAAAGCTTGCATCCCCATGGTGAGACCGAACTTATAGTCACCGGGCTTGTGTACACCCCCGGCACCACCGTGGCAGTCATCGGAGCCATAGTCCAGTTGTCGTTCAGTCCTGCATGACTCAGGCTGGTGACAGCGGTATGGCTATAGGTGAGGTTCTGCAGGTCAGCCTTTACAAGGTAGAGTCCCGGCGAGGGAGCCGGTATGTTGCCTGAACCCTTGAAGGCGAGTGTTCCCTCGGCAGATCCCATCGTATATATATTTTCCCAGTCACCTGACGTGAGGGTCATCTGGTAACCCCACAGCGAGTTGATGTTAACAACCCCGGCAAAGGTAGAGTCGTCCTCACTCACCAGCCTGAGGTAGTTGTCAAAGGTCCAGCTTCCTGAGATGCCGTCATCAATGCCCGGCAGGAAGAGGAACTCGCTGATGGGCTCTTCAATGACAGTTATTCCCTCCTTGACCCTGAAGGTCCATCCCTTCGGGTCTGACAGGAAGAATGTCATAGTGTAATCACCTGCTTCAGGGATTGTGATGTTCCCGGCGGAAGCGCTGTTCCAGTCGATTGTCAGGGTGCTGTCGCTGTGGGCAATGAAACCCAGGGAACGTGCGATGGCAGAGGCATCGGCAGTGCCGGTGGAGATGTTGTAGAGCTTTGCATCATCACATGTCACCTTGATGGTGGCATTGGCAGCAGTGGTTGTGAACGAGACGTACCATTTCACAGCCGTCCTGTCGAAGGTCATGACCGCATCAATGTCGCCGCTGACAGTGAGCGACGGTATGTTAGTAGCTGTCCACTCCTTAGTGCCGGTATTGAGGGTTGTGTAGTAGCACCCTCCTAACCCCGGGTACCAGAAGTTCCAGTGGGTAGCCTGGTCTTTGGAGGTGACGAACTCATTGCCATCCTCGCCGAGGTTACCCCATACAGTGCCGTCGCCCTCGAGCAGGTACCAGTTGTACCATGCCGTCACGCCGGTGAAGCCTGCATAGAGGCCGTTGCTCGACGGCGACCAGAGGGTGAATCCCGTATCCTCATGATCGGCATCAAGGATGAACCCGACGGACATGTCAATAGTATATGTGGTCACATTGACAACGGTGACATTGCTGTAGTATGGCTTAGTGTTGTCACCGTATGAGCTTCTAATACGGATATAGAGAGGCTGGCTCACATCAGGCTCGAGCCCGAGGTTCTTTGACAGGGTGTTAAGGGCGCCTCCCGTAAACGTATAGGTTGTTCCCTGCGGCGTTATCTCCGTAAAGGTTGTAAAGTCAGCCGAGGCAGATACCTCCATGGTCAGCGCCGGCACAGAGCCCGGTATCTTCATGTCTGCCTCACTTATATTAAGGGCGCTCATGCTCCATGTAAGTGCAAGGACAGATATTGCCGCTTCTTCTTTTGTAAGGACCACAGCAGTCTCACTGGCCATCAGCTCAGACGAGTCGAGACCTGACAACCTGACAAGAAGGCCATCCTCCTCGCACGACTGAAGAACAGCCAGGAGACACAGGGCCAATGCCGTTATTTTCGTTTTCATATGTGTTGTTTTTTTCATTGTCATGATCGGTTGATGCACTAATAATCTGTGTTAAACAGGTTGGGATTAGCAGAGATCTCGGTAGCCGGGATCGGGTATATGTTATACTTGTCGTTCACGGCCACTCCTTCCCTTACGCCGCCTTTCCACTGCCACAGGTAACTACTTCCGGTGAAGCAGCCGAACCTGATAAGGTCGGTACGGCGGACACATTCCCAGTAAAGCTCGCGTGCTCTCTCGTCGAGGAAGAACTTGAACGGTATCCCGTCAGTGGTTGCCGTCAGGTCGCTCTGTGCTACTGATGCGGCGTTCCTGTGCGACCGGAGACTGTTCACGAGGGTCAGCGCTGTGCCCAGGTTGCTCCCCGAACGTGCGGCTGCCTCTGCATACATGAGGTAGGCGTCAGCCAGGCGGAAGAGCGGGAAATCGGTGTCAACTCCATCGGAGGTGGTGTTTGACGATACCAGTCCGTCATCGGTCAGATTACTCCATTTGGTAACAAAATAGCCATTGGTACGGTCGGTGACCCCGTTATCCATGTACTGGGTCTGGCCGTCAGTGTAGAACATCGCGCGGTCATCATTATCCATGTCGAAGAGCTCAGGTATCTCACCTCTTATGCGGAACATGCTCCAGGCGCTCGCCACACCCACGGAGGAGGGGTTGGGGCCATTATCGGTATCTACCTCCCCGCAGACAAGGTATGTTGTTGCACCCCATGACATCACATTGGTGCTGCTTACAACGAGCGGGAAGATGATCTCGTTACCGATGCCTACGCGATTATGATTGTCGGCATTGAAGAGTTTGGCATAGTCGCTCTCAAGCTCATAGCCCTCATTGATTACCATCTGCGAGTATGTCATGCAGTCGTCCAAGTGATCGCCGGCCGAGTAGCTGGCGGCATTGAGGTAGAGGCGCGCCAGGAGCATCCAGGCTGCAGCACGTGGGGCATGACCATAGAGGCAGCTGGCAGCATCAGACATATCCTCACTGCACTCCTTAAGCTCTGTCTCAATAAAACTGAAGATCTCAGGGGCCTCCCACCTCTCAGGCAGGCTGGAGCTCCCGATAGTGTTCTCGTCGGCAAAGGGGATATTATGGAACAGGTCAAGAGCATGGAAGTATGCCAGGGCACGGAGGAACCGTGCCTCGGCAGCATAGGTTTTTATACTGGTCTGCTCTGCCTGGGGGAAGCCCGCTATCTCTTCATCGGTGCAATGCTTCAGGAACTCATTGAAGAGCGAGATAGAGTAGTAGCAGCGGTAATACATATCAGCCACCCACGGGTCATTTACATCCCATGTGAGAAAGGTGAGGTTGCTGATATTATCACCCTCGATCCATGTCGATCCTATCTCCTCCGTTCCTGCCTCCTGCATATTGAAATAACAGCGCATGTAATCGTATCCGTTGTTACTGCTGAGGTCAGGGTCGGCCCCGCCCTTGCCCTGTCCTGCCGTGACAAAAGAGGCATAGCCCTTGGCCAGGGCCATAAGGTAGTTACCCGGGTTGGAGTAGACTGTCACTGAAGTCTCCTCTATGTTCGGATACTGGTTCAGATAATCGTTGCAACCCGCCGTCATTACCAGGAGCGCGGGTATTATTATATAAAGTAACTTCTTCATATCCTTATTAATATTAATGTTAGAAACCAAATCCCAGGCTTACTGAAAAGACACGGGGTCGGGGATAAAAGGTGATATCCATCCCATTGGGAACCTCCGGATCGACCCCGCTGTACTTCGTCAGTGTGAATACGTTCTGTACCATTCCTGTAATATTAAGGCTGAGCCAGTCGGTTATGTTGCCGAAGTTATAGCCCAGCGTCAGGAGGTCCATCTTCAGGAAAGAGGCATTCTCGACATAATAGTCAGAGAGGTACTGTCTGCCCTGGAAGCCAGTCTCGAGGTAGCTCCTGTTCAGGTTGCTCAGCTGGTAGGCGTTATATGACATGGTGCCGAAAGCGCCGGTATTCATTCCCATACCGTTATAGACATAGTTCCCGATGTTGGCGCGCAGGTTGGTGCCCAGATTCCACTCTCCGTAGCTCAATGATGTGCTGAAGCCGAGAATATAGTCGGGAGCAGGTGAATGGTACCTGTAGAGGTCATCCGAATTTATCTCCGTATCGCCGTTTATGCTGGCGTAGGCCCCTTCTATGGGCTTGCCCCCTTCATCATACAGCTGGTGGTAGACATAAAACATGTAAGGAGCATAGCCTTCTGTCAGCACCTGGAAGTAGTAACTGTCTATTGTCGGACCCACAGAGGTATTGGTTATCGCCGAGCCTTCAATAATTGAGAGGTTCATCACCTTCTGCCGCTGTATTGTGGCGTTGAAGCTTAGATCCCAAGTCCACCTGTCATTATCAACCGGTGTGGCGTTGAGAGTCAGCTCCACCCCTTTGCTGTCAACATTCCCCACATTGGTCAGGATAGTCTTCTCAAAGTTGGTTCCGGCCGGGGAGGGTACCGTGGCGAGCAGGTCTTCTGTCTTCCTGGTGTAGTAATCCACTGATCCGGAGAGCCTGTCATTGAAGAAGCCGAAGTCGATGCCATAGTTAAAGGCCCTTGTGGTCTCCCACTTAAGATCGGACACGTACGCCTCCGGGCGGTAGGTGTTTACCACCTGGTTGCCAAAGATATACTGGGCGCCGGCCTGGCTCAGGGTATATACCGGGAGATAGTTATAGTTGCCTATCCCCTCCTGCTGTCCGGTGATGCCGTAACTGGCCCTCAGCTTCAGGTTGCTGAAGAGGTTAATGTCTTTCAGGAAAGGCTCCTCTGACAGGCGCCATGCCAGTGCCACTGACGGGAAGGTGCCCCACCTGTGGTCCGGGCCGAAGCGTGAGGTGCCGTCGCGTCGCATTGAAGCGCTAAGCAGGTATCTGGATGCCAGGTTGTAGTTCAGGCGGCCGTAATAGGATATCAGCACATGGCGCTGGTCAGTCGGCGCCGTGGTACTCTGCACCTCACCGGCGACGCTGAGCTCCTCAAAGAAGGGAGAGGTGCTCTTCCAGTACTGGAAGTCATACCCGAATGTCACATCTATTGAGCTGTTGATGGCATCCACCAGTTTATTATAATTGAGGTAGGTTGTAAGCAGCCTGTTCTCTTTCTTCTGCGGGCCGTACCCGAAGTCGCGCCCCCCGGTGAGATAATACTGTGCTGCTTCAACAGGCACACTGATGCGGCCTTTGCCTTCAGCATAGTCATAACCAAGAGCCGCATGAAGCTTCAGGTCAGGCAGGAAATGTACCCTGTAGTCGACATCAATGTTCCCGACAACACGGTTGACCTTGCTTGTCGAGGAGTACTGTGTCAGGAGTCCTGCCGGGTTAAGCACGGCGCGTGTCACGGGAGTGCCCGTGCCGTCAATAGCCTCGGTATAGCCGCCGAAGAGGTCATTACCGGAGAGGACGGGTATGGTGGGATTAAAGGTAGCCCCTCCCCATATTGCCGAGGTGTTGGCAAAACGGTTACTGTTCAGTGATCCTTTGACTCCGAGGTTGATCTTCAGGTGATTGTCGAACAGTGATGGTGAGAGCGAGAGGTTGCCGGTGATGCGTTCAGCATTGTCAGACCGCACAATACCGTCCTGGTTGTAGTATCCCAGTGATACGCGGTAAGGTATGTCAGCCAGCGCCCCCGAGAAGCTCAGGTTATTGTCAGTACCGAAGGCAAGCTGATAAACCTCATCATTCCAGTTGGTTATGACATTCCCCAGGAGGGCTCTCTGATCATCAGACCCCTGCTCCGTCACAACGGAACGGAACTCATCGGGGGTAAGCATATCAGCCAGCTTTGTCTTTACCTGTAATGAATTGGCAGAAGAGAAGCTGACGCTGAACTCACTGCCGGAAGCTTTCTTTGTTGTTATGATGACCACCCCGTTAGATCCCCTTGAGCCGTAGATGGCTGTTGAGGAGGCATCCTTGAGCACGGCTATGCTCTCTATGTCTGCCGGGTTGATAAGGCTCAGGAAGTTGTTGCTGTTGCCGCTTATTCCCCCGGCCTCGAGAGGCACACCGTCAAGGACTATCAGAGGGTCATTGCTTGCATTCAGTGATGCCCCTCCCCTGACACGTATTGTGCTTCCGGCGTTGGGTGAGCCGCTGTTGGTCATAATCTGTACCCCGGATATCTTGCCGGTGATAAGCTGCTCGGGCGAGCTGATGATGCCCTTATTGAAATCCTTGGTCGAGACATTGGCCACCGAGCCTGTAAGATCGCCCTTGCGCTGGGTACCGTAACCGATGACCACAATCTCATCAAGAGCTGTGGAGGAGGGCTTCATCACCAGGTTGACCACGCCACCTTCCGGGACACGGACGAC
Source organism: uncultured Rikenella sp. (assembly GCA_964455705.1). Lineage (GTDB taxonomy): Bacteria > Bacteroidota > Bacteroidia > Bacteroidales > VadinHA17 > SR-FBR-E99. Next base: position 8,221 of record CAYVYM010000052.1, on the reverse strand, counting down.
CTGTGTCTCATAACCTATGAACGAGAAACGGAGTTCATTCCTGCCTTCAGGAACCATGAGGGTGAACAGACCATTAATATCGGTTGTCGTACCGACGGTGGTCTCATTGACAATAACAGTCACCACGGGTAGTGGATCATTGTCCGGATCCGTAACCCTGCCGGTGACCTTGCGTTCCCCGCGTTGCTGGCCTATCAGGGGTACCGTCACCTGGAGCAGGACCAGTAACAGTGCCATAAGCCTGACGGCTGACCGATAATTAAAGACTGGGCATTTCATAGTCAATTGCAGTTTGTTTTGAGGTTATTAGGGTTGATTTTATCTGTTTATATAAATTCTATCTTATAGGTAATAATCATTCGTATGCCATATCACCTGAGCCATATCCTCTTTATCGTCATATCAGTCCCCTCCTGTTCCCCCGGCCTGATGACAACCTGTATGCTCTCTGTCGTGGCGAGGTCGAAAGGCAGGTCTGTAGTCTCAGCCCACAGGGGGAGGAACAGCGGAAAAGGCCTTGGCAAAATAATATAAGGAACTCTCCTGAGACTGCCGACAGGGATCATCATAAGGCCCTTCCCCGGCGCAGCCACCGTATCCCCGGCAAAGACAGTCCCGTTAATGTCTGTCAGTCCCAGCTCAACAGGCTGGGGTGATGACGTGAGATTCTCATATTGCATCACCAGGAAAGACTTTCCCGGCAGCTCATTACGGCGGCCGGCGATCCTGTCTTCGAAGAACGACCTGAACGCGTAGCAATGATCACCGGGATTCAGCGGGTCGGACTCCGGCAGTTCCCTGAAACGGAGAGAGAGCACTGTTCCGCCGTCGACTGCCGGCTTCAGTGCTGCTGAACGGTCCCATATGCTGAAGGAGGAGTCCCAGTCTTTTTCTGCGTCCCAGAGGGTAAGGTCAGCATCCGCCGGCACAAGGCGAATTGTATATACCGAATCATCCCTGTTACCCCATATCCATGGGTCGCCGGTGATGCCTCCCGGATACTTTGTTGTATCGGAGGCTGTGTATACAATGATCCGATAATCAAGGAACCCTGAGGCAAGTAATGGCTCCGGCACCCTGGCAACAAAAGAGTCGCTGCCGGCAGGGAGAGCGTCGATTGTCCTCCACCTGCTGCCTGCTGACAACACAACCTCTGCCTTTATTAATGGTGAGCCGGAAGCTATCGTGAAGCCGAGCGTGAGCGGCCCGCCCTCCGCCACCTCTGAGGGTGAGTTGTTCCGGAGGTGAGTTTTCCTGAGATCCGATGGCGGTGCAACATATTCGCCTACCTTAATATTCCCGTATTGAGATCCGGCAGTGGTGCTGTTGTTAACGCCTCGGCGGACAAGGAGGTATACTCCCGGCATGACCTTCATCGTGCCGCCGGCAGCTGACGGGCGATAATCATTACCCTCATTGACCGGCTGAACGGTGAAATCATCGCTAAGGTCAGGAAGGGTGATTGTCATCTCGCGCTCAGCGTGGTTCACGGCAGCCTTCTGCCTGTCAGGGCCGGCAGGACCGTACGGGTCTTCCATCCACCAGGCATCAGGCATTATCTCGAGCCTCCAGACCCCTTCTGTAAGCCGGTCGAGAAAATAGGCACCCCTGCCGGTGTACTTAACCAGGGGTGAGGACCCGCAGCCGGCAATCTCCCTTAATCCCGCAAGCACGGGCGGCTGGTCGTCAGTGCTGTTTGTATAGAAGAAATGTTCACCGGTCATCCACTGTGCCAGGTCATCAGTGTAACTGATCCTGAGTGGGCCGGGAGAAGACTGATCCCCCCTTTCGCCGTACATATCCATATTATGGAAAACGGCGGAGGCAATCTTCAGGCTTATGGCCTTGCCGGGGGCATAGGCCAGGTTCATGAAGTGGGTGCCGTAGTTTGTATTGTACGGAGCGAAGAACATAGCGTCATAGGCAAACTGTGCTGCCAGCTGCATGCCAGCCCTGCGGAAGGCGGCTGCCATGGCCGGATACATGATTGTGCCGGCAGCATCAGCAGGATCAAACTCATACACGATCTTTGCCATGCGCCTGAACTCCGGGTCATCAGCAAAAGGAATATCATATGATGCTACCTGTGGCAGGAAATTTCCCTTTATCATATGATTGGCCACAAGACCTGTCGGGTACCACTGAAAGGTTCCTCCCTGAATATTGGCTTTCAGATAGGCCCTGTACAGGTGCATGCTGTGGGACATATTGTAGAAGACGGGTTTTGTGGTGCCTGTTGCGCGTATCGCGGCTACCATGGTGTCAATAAAAGCAGTTACAATCTCCTCAGGCTGGTCATGATGAGGCTCGTTGCTGACCTCAAAGCCTATGACCGACGGGTCATGACTGTAGGCGATGCCTGTGTACCTGTTCACATGTTTCAGGAACTGGCCGAGGTAATTCATCTGGGCCCTTATTGCTGCACTGTCAGTAAGGCAAGCGGCCTTACCATATTTATATGAGAAGCCGGGAGTAGGTTTATCACTCTCCGGCCACCCGTTGCCCCAGTATGCTATGGGTGTGATGATAAACCGTATGCCCCTCTTCCTCATCTCGTTTACCGTGAAGTCAAAAAGCCTCATATGCTCATTATCAATGAGGTTTCCCAGTGTATCGCTGATCTCGGTATCCCACACGTGTACGCGGTACAGATCAAGGTCGAGGCGTGCCATATGATACACATCCTGCCTGATGGCCTCCTCAGGGTCTATGCCCGCCCTTTTCAACATCCTGTACTCATGGGCGAATGGCAGGGTGTAATTCACTCCGAACCCGTGCAGCTCGCTGTTGTCAGACGACCACCGGATGATCCCGTTGTTGTCAATATGTAGCTGGTCGGGTACTGACTGGCCGGAAAGGCTGAAGAGGTTCGCGGAGAAGCAGAGGAGAGCCAATATTTTATTTACACAGGTCAGATGAGGTGACCGGACCCTCTTCGGGAAGATTTTTGAAAACTGATTGGCCATGCCTGAATTATATTTATCCCTGTTGTGATTTTATATGAAGTTAAAACTATTATTGATCAGGTGTAGCGATAAAAACAGTCGATAGTAAGTACATTTCAGACCGGAATAACACATTTTGAACAAAATTCACCACATTTTGAACAACAACCCAGATGTCATGATAAAATCACTTGCCTCACAACATTATTACGTAAATTTGTTATGAACGAAAATATGGGGCTATGTTTCTTCGCAGACTACCGGAAAAGCCAGCTGTAACCCTGATTATCATGGCGGGGATGTTTTATATCTCCTGCCTGGTATCTCCGCTCTCAGGGCACGGGCTGAAATACCATGAATTCACCCCCATTGATCACAGGCTGGGGCTTAACGCTTCGGCAATGAACTGCGTGATGCAGGATGAACAGGGACTGATATGGCTGGGTACCGACCGGGGGCTGTTCAGCTTTGACGGGTATAATGCACGTCAGTACCCACCTCCGCCAGGATCAGGCAGCAACAATACCGGTGTCATCTATTGTGCACTGATGGTCGACTCTGTGCACATGTGGATCGGTACTGACGACGGCCTGCTTGTGTTTAATACTTACACAGACACCTACGAGCCTGCCCCTGAAGGCCTCCCTGACAACATACGGTCACTGGCACGGATAACTGACAAATCGTACTGGATAGGCGGCCTGACAGGGTTATTCAGGTATGACATGGATACAGGCAGCATAAGCAGCACACCGGACGAAGAACTGCCACACCAGGCCGTATATACCATATTGAGATATGATGAGACCATCTTTTATTTCGGAACCTATAACGGGCTGAGCAGGTACGACCTTACAACAGGCAGGTTTCAGACCATTTCTCTCCGGCGTGATATCTCCGCCACCAACCAGCTTATCCTGTCGCTTCTGCCTGACTATGACCGTAGCTGTATCTGGGTGGGGGTTGAGGGAGGCCTCTTCAGGTATAACCCCTCAACGGAACAATATAAGAGCATTCCGCTCATGAAGGGTAACTCTGTAAAATCATTGTTGCTTGATAACAGCAGATGCCTGTGGGCAGGTACAGACAACGGACTGTTCATTTATGATCCTGACACTGACAACAATCGTCTGTTAAGGCATGACGCAACCAATGACAGGTCGCTGATTAACAATGTGGTATGGACAATCTTTGCTGACAGGGAGCAGAACATATGGGTGGGGACAGATGCCGGGGCTTCACTTTTTATCTACAATAAGAAGATCACCCGGAAATCGATCAGTGAGCTGACAGGCTCAAATGAAGGCAACCAGATCATCTCGCTTCTTACAGACAGCAGGGGCAATCTATGGATTGGCGGAACGAACGGGATCATCAGGAGAGACAGGGCTACCGGCGCAGTGGTATGGTACCAGCAGAACAACAGAAGATACCCGGTGCCACATAACAAGGTGCGTGATATTTTTGAGGACTCAGACGGCGAAATATGGATCGCCACCGACGGCAGTATCTGCCGCTATGATGAAAGAACGTCGCAGTTTGTCCGCTACCAGATAGAGGATGACATGCATCAGCGTAACGCCAACTGGTCATACGATATATGCCAGGATGAGACCCGTAAGCTGTGGATAGCAACCTGTCTGGGCGGACTATTCGTGGCTGACAAGCAGAAACTGCTCGCGTCAGGCGGAAAGACATATATCGCTGAAAGAAACTATTACTCTGACAACGGTCCGCAGAGCCTCTCCGGGAATATGCTGCAGTTCCTGGCCCAGGACGCGGATAAGAACATGTGGGTGGGCACATACCGTGACGGTATAAGCAAAATTGACAGGATGAACCAGAGGGTTATACAGTTCACCACCAGGTCAACCACAGGCACCATCCCCTCAGATGACGTGACAGCAATGACCATTGATACAGACATGATCCTATGGCTGGCGCTGCGCGATTGTATTGTCATGATCGACCCGCGAAAAAACTCCATGAAGACAATTACTGACCCGCGGCTCGCCGGTTCATATATTAACGGACTGGCTGATGATGGCAGGCGTATCTGGATGAGCGTGTCATCAGGCCTCTTCTTCATTGAGAAATCAACCGGCAGCCTCAGGCAGATCAACCCGGGCGGCAACTACTTCTCTTCAGTCAGTTATGACAGAGGGAACCACATAATTATTGCCGGAGGGATAAATGAATATGTTGAATTTGATCCGGAGACAATTGTTGATGATGACAGGCAGAGTAACCTGTTTATCACATCCCTCCTGGTAAATGACAGGCATCCGCTCCCCGGGCCGACAGAAGAGCTGCCTCACACGTCCGGCAGGAGCATAAGGTTTCTTGACATGATATCACTGCCCCATGATCAGAACAACCTTACATTTACATTCTCTGACCTGAACTACAGCCAGCAGAAGAATGTGCAGTATGCAAGCAAGATGGAGGGGCTTGAGTACGACTGGCACTTTACCGAGAGGGGAGACAACCGCCTTACATATAACAACCTCCCTCCCGGCGAGTATTCACTCATGCTGTCGCATATAGGGAGTGACGGAAATCCAATTCCCGACTCCCGCACCTTCTCAATAAGCATATCTCATCCCTGGTATGCCACCACCCTGGCAAAGACAGTATACATAATACTTCTTTCCCTTCTTGTTATAGCAGTCATAAACTATTTCATCGTGCTTAACCGCCTTCGTTTTGAAAGGATCGACAAAGCCAAAACAAAGGAGCTTACTGCCCATAAGGTTGAGTTTCTCACCAATATTTCCCATGAGCTGAAGACGCCGCTGAGCCTGATAATTGGTCCCCTGGGAAACATAATAGAAAAGACGAAGCCTATAGCACTCAAGGATCAGCTTGTTGATGTCCGTCAATACGCATTGAAGATGAGCTCTCTCATTCACCAGATGGTGGAAGCCGGACGGCAGGAGTTTGACAGCTTCGGACTGATACTGTCAAAGACCGACCTGGTAGCCTTCGTGCACAGCTCAGTCTCATTGTTTGAAAAGCAGCTCAGGGAAAGGTCGGTCTCCGTTGTCGTGAAGAGTGAGCAGCCTTCTGTCTATATTGACGCCGACCTGTTCAAGCTGGAGGTAATAATAAACAACATCCTCTCGAATGCTTCCAAATTTGCTCCTGACAGATCAGAGATCACCGTGGAGATAACTGTTCTGAGTGATCGTGTGAGGCTGACCGTGACAGACAGGGGGCCGGGTATTGATCCCGCAGATCTGTCACATATCTTCGAACGCTACTACCAGTCGCGTAATACACTCGACAGCAACAGGGGAGGGACCGGGATCGGCCTGTCAGTCGTAAAAAGCTATGTGCAGTTACACAATGGTACTGTTAAAGCCCTCTCCGAAGGCAACAGCGGGACCACCATTGAGTTAGAGCTGCCAAAAGACCTCAGGCAGGAGGAGGTCATGCCTGGATCCGACCCAAAAGCCTCACTGATGGTACGGCAGCCTGATAATAAGCCTGTTGTGCTTGTTGTTGAAGATAATATCGAGATACTATCTTTCATCTCAAATAACCTGTTGCCGGATTTTAGCTGCATCACCGCCCAGAACGGCAGGCTGGGACTGGAAAAAGCAGTGGAAAGACATCCTGATATTATTATAGCTGACCTGATGATGCCTTTAATGGATGGGATTGAGATGTGCCGCAAGCTGAAAGAGAATATTGTCACATCCATGATTCCGGTTATCATACTGACTGCCAGGGATGACCGCAACAGTGAGCTGCTGGCTTACAGGATCGGGGCAGATGCTTTCATTGCCAAACCTTTCGAGATAGGTTACCTGGCTGACAGGATACATAACCTGCTGAAAGGAAGGAGCATGCTTGTTCAGAAGGCACGGCAGGAGGCAATAATCAGGCCCAGGGAGAATGAGGTAGTCACAACAAGTGAGAAGTTTCTGACGACTATTACGCAGATAATTGAGAGTGAGATCACAAACCCGGCCCTGAATGTGAATCTTCTGGGTGATAAATCAGGGTACAGCCTTAAGCAGATCTACCGTCGCATCAAGGCGCTTACCGGTCAGACAACGGTAGACTATATCAGGTCCGTCAGGTTGAAAAAAGCTGCCATGCTTCTGTCGCATCGTACATTCACAGTGGCAGAGGTAATGTATATGGTGGGTTTCAGCAATCACTCATATTTCTCCAAACGGTTCAGGGAGATGTACGGAAAGACTCCGCTGAAGTACGCCGAGGACATGCCTTGATTTCAGCCTCTGAACAATTGCTGCAGAATGAGGGTCACGGCTAAAAGAGAACGTACTCCACTCCCGTAATCCTTTTTGTCACTCTCGGGGTGTCTCTTCCTGTAAAAACCTTACACATTTGGTTAGTAATCCTGGTTTGGCCTTACAGGTCAATTTAGTTAATCCTGAATTTTGCCTGGATCAAAACCTCCATAAATCATGAAGGTGATCAAATTTAAGCCATAATCTTTCATCTTGGCCATCAGCTTATACCGGTCATCCTTCAGGGGACAGAATTCTTCACCCTTGTCGAAGCATATCCTGCAACCCCTGCAGGTCGAGATGTTGTACTCGCTTAACCGAACCAGCTCGTATTCTACATTACCCAGAGTTTGCAGATTCTGCAGGAATTTTTCGCAGGCATTGTACGAATGCCGCTTCCTTCCGCTACCAATAAATGCCGTTACTTTCATATTCTGAGCCTTCTTTTAATTCTATATTTTAATTGGTCTCCCATGTAACAGGAACAAAGCTACGCCATGCAAAGAAGTGCAGAAAACAATTGTTACTGTACAGACATTTTAAGTTGTTGAATAACTGAAATGCCTTATTGAAAGACATTTATAAAATTCTGAATCTGAGAGGCCGAAATCATTAAGGATTGTAACAGGATCAGATCCTGACCGGATCTGGCCTACGGCCGGGTTGCCTCAGTTACATTTTTTTCTGGTTTCAATCCTGGCATTTCCTGAAAGTTCTTTACTTTGCGGCTTAATAAATTCAATCATCATGAGCAGTGAAGATAAATCGATTCACGAAATCGACTTCGGTTTAATCTGTGAATATTTCTCTGGTATAGAGAGACAGGGGCCTGGCAGTCCGGAAGTGTCAAAAAAGGCGTTGAGTTTTATCGACAATCTGACCAATGAATCAAGGATTGCCGATCTCGGCTGTGGCACAGGCGGACAGACGATGGTGCTGGCACAGAATGCACCGGGGAAGATTACAGGAATCGACCTGTTTCCGAAATTTATTGACCTGTTCAATGCCAATGCC
>CAYVYM010000051.1:0-21310 GCA_964455705.1 uncultured Rikenella sp. | reverse complement strand
CAATCCTATACCCCATAGGGGTTGAAGTATTGTAGAACAATAGAATAACAACCCCCTCATCGGGCGAAATCGATCGTTAAACCGTCATTCCAGGGGAATCAAGTCGCTGATTATCAAGGAACCCATTCAGATTGGGATAGGTTGAATTCTTCCACACTCGTATCACGTAATTCACTAAAAAATAACTGGTTGCCCTCTTGGACTATAAATATAGACAAAAAAGTAAAGAAAAACTTGCGCGTCTATAAATATAGTCGTATATTTGCAGTGAAGGATTGATTTGAAAGCAATGCCCGACAGCGGGCATCGAAACAGTATTGTATAAAAATTTGATCATGCAACTGACGAAGGCTGAAGAACAGATAATGCAGATATTATGGGATCTGGAGGAGGGAGTGGTGAAGGATATCAGGGAAAAATTCGATGATCCGAAACCTGCTCGAAATACCATCTCAACCGTGTTGAAGGTGTTGGAGAAGAAGGGATATGTTGATCACAAGGCATACGCCAACGTGTTCCTCTATTATCCCATGGTATCGAAGAAGGAGTATTCAAAGCATCAGCTTTTCGGTCTGCTTGAGGGATATTTCAATAACTCCTTCCCGGCTATGACATCGTTCTTTGCCAGAGAGAAGAACCTTTCAGTGAAGGATCTGGACAGGATACTTGAGGAGGCCAGAGAAGAACTAAACGATGACCAACAGGAATAAGATATGGAATCAATTGCATTTTACCTCCTGAAATCGGCCGCATGGCTGGCGGGTTTTACGCTTGTATACCTTCTTTTTCTCAGGAAGGAGAGGTTCTTCAGGCTTAAGAGGGCATACCTGGTTGCCGGAGTTGTCTTGTCACTGCTTCTGCCGCTAATGACAATTCATTACAGGGTTGAGCTACCGGCACCGGTGGTACAGGAAACGCAGGTTGGATTGACGGATCAGGCCATCCAGCCAACAATTGCTGCGGAGCAGCATGAGCAGAAATCCCCCCTCAGCCTTTTCCTGCTCGTATATGCCGGTGGAATTGTTCTCTTCCTGTTCCGGACACTGCTGCATATTTTTTCGCTTTACCGGGCATTGAGCACGGGATCTGTCAGCAGGACAGGGGATGCCGTAATGGTCAAAACTGAAAAATATACCTCCGCTTTCTCGTGCTTCAATTATGTTTTCATCAATCCTTCAGTGAGTGAGCAGGAGGCCAGGGAAATCCTGAACCATGAGATGGTGCACCTTAAACAGAAACACTGGTTCGATCTCCTGCTAGTAGAGATGATGAGCCTGATACAATGGATGAATCCGTTTGTATGGATCTACTCCGCACTGGTCAGGCAAAATCACGAAAATCTTGCTGACGAGGAGGCTCTGGAGAGCACATCTGACCCGGCAGGATACAGGGCGGCTCTTCTCAACCAGGTCTTCAACGCCAGGCTGATCAGCCTCTCGAATTCATTCAACTTTTCGTTTTACACAAACAGATTTGAAATGATGAAAAAGAAAACTTATTCTTCATACAGGAAGCTTAAGATGCTTCTTGTGCTGCCTCTTATGGCAGGTCTCTTCTATGCATTCGCATCTCCGAGGTACGTTTATGCGGAACCCGCAGGTACATCGGAGTTTACTATCAACCAACCGGCACCATTGATCCAGAATACTGTAAGGGGAGTCGTTTACCGTGAAGACGGAACGCCGTTTCCCGGAGTAAATGTAAATGTTTCCGGATCCTCCCTTACAGTGATCACCGATGCTTCGGGTCGATTTGAGTTCAAAGACATTCTTGAAGGTGTGACAATGGTCCTTACCAATAAAGGTTACAAAACCCTGCTACTGAATCCTGTCACTGACAAGGAGATGATTGTAAGGATGGAACCTGACCCCAAATACATAACCCCTGCCACTTTGAAGTCTGATGCTTCGGAAAAACTAAAACCGAAGCAGCTGGTGGTTGTCGACGGCGAGCTTACTGATCAGACTCTTTCTGAGGTTATTGAAAAGATGGGGAACGACCTTGGTATGGTGAAAATCCTGACCCCTATGGTAGCCACGGAAAAGTATGGTGAGGAGATAGCCGGAGGCGCTGTGGAAATATATTCCAGGGTGAAAGCCGGGGAGCTGGATAAGGTAAGAGGCGGGGAAACATTTGTTGTAGTTGAAACTATGCCGCACTACCCGGGTGGTGATGCAGCCCTGTTCAAATTCATCTATGAAAATATCAAGTATCCTCCTGAAGCCAAAGAACAGGGTATACAGGGGAGAGTCATCCTGAGGTTTGCGATAACTTCCGTTGGTGCAGTTGATGATATTACTGTTGTCAGAGGGGTCCACCCGTTGCTTGATGCCGAAGCCATAAGGGTGATGAGTATTCTGCCCGCCTGGAGGCCCGGGACACAGGGTGGGAAGCCTGTCAACGTATGGTATTCTGTCCCAATCTCCTTCTCATTATCCTCCGGCGAAAAAACGCTGAATTAATACGGTACCCCTGCAATACGGGAATCCGGGAGGGTGATCTCTTCCGGATTTTTTTCGAAATACTGCAATACTGTATGCGCTAGGAGCTCTATTCATTATTCCTGCGGCCAAGTCGACGATTGCAAATCGCACATCTACAACACTTGAAGCGCTACGCACTAAAGCCCCCTGCTTAATAACCCTCTGCATTGTAAAGTATTCATTTTCAACATTTACCACAAATCAAGAAGCGCTGCGAGATAATTATTTTGAAAATATACTTGCATTTCTAAAAATCACATTTTATCTTTGACCGACCGTTCAATCAAAGAACGGTTTTAAAGAGGGTGAATATTGAATGAACGTTTAATCAAAAAATCATGACGCCGAGATCATCCGCAAAATTCGAGGAGATGAGGGAGGAGAAAAAGACCCTCATAATGGATGCAGCCCTGGAACACTTTTCAAATATCGGGTTCCATGCCACTACAATAACTCATATAGCCAGGCATGCAGGCATCTCAAAAGGCCTCATGTACAATTACTTCAAAAGCAAGGAGGACCTGCTCGCAGCAATTATAAACAGATCACTGACTGAGATATACGGTACATTCAATCCTGATCACGACAGCCAGCTGACCCCTGAGGAGTTCGAGCTGTTCATCCGCCAGGTGTTCAGCCTTTTCCGCGAGAAAAGGCAGTCCTGGAAGCTGCTGTTCAGAATAATGATGCAGCAGGGTGTGTACGAAAACCTCCTCAGTGAAGAGAAGATACCGATTTCCGTCTCCGGAACCCCCCTCCGTGAGTTCTCAGAGAACATGATTAAGCTCCTTGCTGACTATTTTGCCAGGAAGAAGGATTCTGCCGGCCCGGATTATGACCCCATCACCGAAATGCTTATGTTTACAAATACCATTAAGGGCTTTGCCATGACATACCTCTTTGCCGATGAATATTACCAGGTTGAATACTTTGAAAAAATGATAGACGCCTTAATCAAAAGATACAAATGAAGATGAAGATGAGATCAATGATAGTGCCGCTGACGGTACTGCTCATGCTGCCTGCCTGGCATCCCGTTGCCGCCCAGCAGCTGACCGCCAAAGAGATAATCACCAGGGCTGACGAGAAATTCAACGGAGAGATGTCAGGCTACAGCGTGATGAGCATGACAATCGTCCGCCCCACCTGGCAGAGAACGGTGGAGTTCAGGTCGTGGTCGCTCGAAGACGACTATTCCCTCACACTCATCACCGCCCCGGCCCGGGAGAAGGGCCAGACTTTCCTCAAACGCGGAACAGAGATGTGGAGCTGGAACCCGGCAATCAACAGGCTGATAAAACTTCCCCCTTCAATGATGTCACAGGGATGGATGGGCTCCGACTACACAAATGACGATATTCTCAGGGAATCATCTGTGGTGGAAGATTACACCCACTCGCTGGAAGGAGAGGAGGAGGTCGACTCACGCCCCTGTCATAAGATAAAGCTGATGGCGAAGGAGGATGCCGATGTACTCTGGGGACACCAGTTATGGTGGGTAGACAAGAAGGAATTCATTGTACTGAAGGCCGAACTGTATGATGAAGACGGTTACCTGGTCAGAACGGAGAGAGGCATGGAGCTGAAGACCATGGATGGCAGGTTCATACCCACGGTGATTGAACTCGTACCGGCAGAGGAGGAGGGACGTAAAACCGTCCTTAAGATCGTTGAGATGAAATTCAACATTAAACTCGAAGAGAGTTTCTTTTCACAGCAGAATATGAAAAGTATAAGGTAACATCCGATTAATGAAAGGGTTATCAGAATGAAAGACTATCAGCTCGCCTGGAGGAATCTCTGGCGAAACAGGAGAAGAACCCTCATCACTGCCGCCTCGGTATTCTTTGCGGTGTTCTTCGCACTGATAATGAGATCGTTCCAGCTCGGAACCTATGAGAAAATGTACAGGGATGTAATAGAATCATACTCCGGATATCTTCAGCTACAGCACGTTGATTACATGGATGAGTCAAGCCTTGACAACGGCTTCGTCATTGATCCTGAAGTCATCAGCCGAATAGAGGGTGATCCGAACGTGACAGCCGTCATTCCCAGGCTCGAGTCATTTGCACTGGCTGCTGTCGACAGCCGCACCCAGGGCGTTATGGTAATAGGAATGGATCCCGACAATGAGATCAAGGGACTTAATATCAGAAACCGGCTGGTCAGGTACAGGCTGACACCTGAAGCTGTTGAATCACTGAAGGCCGAAAACCTGCCTGGCCGCACAGGGAAGATGCTTGATGTTTTTATCAACGAATCATTCATTGACGAGGCAAGCCTCATGTCCAGTCTTGGTATCGGCCGGTCCGATACCACTGAAATCCTCCCTCTCTTCAGAAAGTACGCCGCTTTTGATAACGGGTACCTGATGCAAGCCGATTCAGGTTATGCCGTCATCGGTAACGGCCTCTCCGAATACCTTCAGGCAGGTGTGGGTGATACTCTCGTACTGATGGGGCAGGGTTACCATGGAGCATCTGCGGCAGGGCTATATGTTGTAAAGGGAATAGTGAGCATGCCACAGCCGGAAATAGACAACAGGTTTGTTTATCTTACCCTTGATGATGCACGTTATCTTTATGCCGCCGCGGGAATGGTTACCTCAGCCATCATAAACGTACGCGATACGGATGATGATGACCTGATAATGACCCGCGACAGATTGGGTCAGGTCTCCGGGGACAATCTGGCTTTCCGCACCTGGAAAGAGATGAATGCTCTCCTCCTCAACCAGATGGAGGCTGATAATAAGAGCGGTGCAATTATGATAGCCATCCTGTACCTGGTAATAGCCTTCGGTGTCTTCGGAACCGTGCTGATGATGATGGCTGAAAGACGTCGTGAGTTCGGTATGTTGGTAGCCATCGGGATGCGGAAGGGCAAGCTGGCCAAAGTAATCTCCTTGGAGATGTTACTGGTAGGCCTCCTTGGCGTGGCTGCCGGTGTGGCAGGCTCCCTGCCCATCGTATTCCTGGGATATGCCAGGCCACTGCGGTTTACCGGCGAGATGGCAAAGATGTACGAGGAATACGGCTTCGAGCCGGTGATGCCTATGCTGTTGCCCGACACATATTACCTGTGGCAGGTGGTGATCGTTCTGATGATTCTTCTCATTTCGATCGCATTCAGCGTACGCAAGGTCTTCAAAATGAATGTTATTAATGCTCTCAGAGCCTAACAGAATAAAACCATGATAACATCTATAGCCTGGAAAAACGTCTGGAGGAACAAGACAAGAAGCCTGACAGTCATCGCTGCCGTGACAGTAGGGGTCTTTGCCGGTGTCTTCGCGATGGCTGCAATGAACAGTTCCATCGTTCAGAGGATTGATGCTGCTGTCAATGAAGAGCTTGCCCACATTCATGTTAACAACAAAGAGTTCCGAAGCAGCAGTGATGTTCAGAATTTCATTCAGGATCCCGCATCCGTGATCGCCACCCTTGAGAAGACTCCCGGTGTGACTGACTTCACCGGCAGGGTCATTGTCAGGGGCATAGCCTCTACATCTGCCGGCAGCACCGGTGTTGAAATCACAGGAATAAATATTCAGAAGGAACTTGAGATGTTCACGCTGTCGCAACGGCTGATACCCGGAACCGGCAGTTACTTCGGATCGGATACGAAGCTGAACAGCGCATTTATAGGTGAGAAGCTCGCCAAGGAGCTCTACATTATCCGGTATATACTTACCCCCGAAGCCTTTGAGTTACTTGAGTCCAGGGGAGTGCCCGCTGCTGTCATCGAAAAGCTGAAGCCGCTTGAAGGCGAACGTTTCACCACGGAAAAGAAGCTGTCGGATGCCTTTGCCGGGCTTTTATCTGAAAAGGAGATAAAAACGTACGCGATGCACATAAAGGAAGCAGCCTGGTCATACCGCGAAGGCTCAAGGATTATCCTCTCCTTCCTTGATGTAAACGGCCACCAGACCGGTGCGGCATTCAGGATAAGCGGCATCTTCCGAACCAATAACGACCTCTTCGAAGCAATGTCACTCTTCGTTCCCCAGGAGGAGCTGCGCAGGCTTACTGGTCTGGAAGAGGGGCAGTATCACAGGTTTATAGCAAGGCTTGAGGAGGATGATCTCACCAACAAGGTCACACCGGGAGTAAGGGAGGCGTTACCGGGACTGGAAGTCCTGAGCTGGAAGGAGATACAGACCGACCTGGCAATGATAACGGATTACATAAACCAGATCTACGGCATATTCATGGTACTGATACTGGCCGCATTGGCATTCGGGATTGTGAATACAATGCTGATGTCAGTCCTCGAACGGACCCGCGAACTGGGTATGCTCGCGGCCATTGGTATGAACCGCCGCCGCGTCTTTATGATGATAATGCTTGAATCTGTTTTCCTTTCTATTGTCGGGGGCTTTGCAGGTATGGCTGTCAGCTCAGTGGTTATTGCAATAACAAGCCATACAGGAATCAACCTGATAAAATATGCAGAAGGAATGGAGGCATTCGGTTATTCTGCGAATCTCTATCCCACAATAGGTGCAGATTTCTTTATAATGCTCACGGTGATGATTGTGATCACAGGGATATTATCGGCAATATATCCTGCCCGTAAAGCCCTGCAATTAAATCCGGTTGAAGCTTTAAGAGGAGAATAACAAAAAACACTATAAAAATGAAAGTAGTCGAAATCAATGATGTGTCAAAAACCTACCATGATACCGAGGTAGAGGTGAAGGCCGTAAACGGGGTCACACTCAGTTTTGATAAAGGCGAATTTGCGGTAATTGTCGGGCCGTCAGGCTCAGGCAAAACAACCCTGCTGAACCTGATCGGGGGCCTTGACCAGCCCAACGGGGGGGAGATCATTGTGGCGGGGCACCGGCTCTCAGAGCTTAAGCCATCTGAACTTATCGACTTCAGGATGGAGCATGTGGGCTTCGTCTTCCAGTCGTACAATCTGATACCTGTCCTCACCGCGGCAGAGAATGTGGGGTTTATCATGAATCTCCAGAGGTGGCCAAAGGAGAAGCGCAAAGCCCGAACAAACGAGATGCTTGAATCAGTAGGGCTCTCTGACCGCCACAACAGTCGCCCTTCTCAGCTTTCCGGAGGTCAGCAGCAGAGAGTTGCCGTGGCACGGGCCCTGGCCCCGCAGCCCGAGTTCATCCTGGCTGACGAGCCCACTGCAAACCTCGATTCAAAATCGGCTGAGTCTCTTCTCGATATAATGGAGAAATTAAACCGGGAGGAGCAGATGACATTTATCTTCTCGACCCATGACGTCAGGGTGATGAAGAGAGCCCGAAGGGTCATCACCCTCGAAGACGGCAGGGTGGTCTCTGACGAAAGGACAAACCATACCGTATGAAGCGGATACTCCTGCCGGTAATTGCACTGCTGGCCTTCGTTGTACCAGGGCACGCGCAGGAGGCCGGTAGCGGACAGTCAGGTGATACGGATGCCATGAAGAATCCTGTCAGGGTATCCGTCGGCGGATATGCCTCATGGCTCCATACGGCCATGTTCGAAAAGCCGTCAGACCCCTGGATCAACAGCACCATGCTGCATAACAGGCTGAATTTAAAGGCTTATCCGGGAAGCAGAGTCACTATAGCCGTTGAAATCAGGAACAGGTTTATTACCGGTGACATGGTCAGTCTTGATTCCGGCTATGCCCAAGGTATCTCTGCTGATCACGGATGGATCGACATGTCATGGAACATCTCTGACGGAACATCTTATGTCCTGAATACAATGATTGACAGGGCATATCTCGACTTCACCGCCGGTCGTTTACAGATCACCGCCGGACGCCAGCGGATCAACTGGAGTCAGGCCCTGGTATGGAACCCCAATGACATTTTCAATACCTATTCATTCTTTGATTTTGATTACATTGAGCGGCCGGGAAGCGATGCCGTAAGGGCCGTATATGCCACAGGACCATCATCGGCGGTTGAGGCAGTTTTAAAACTCAACAGTGATGGAAAGCTTTCTGCCGCAGCACTCTGCCGGTTCAGCCTTTTCAGTACCGATCTCCAGCTGCTGGCAGGTCAGACCGATCAGGAGTATTTCACCGCAGGCACAGGATGGTCCGGGGCGATAGGATCATGGAGCATCCGTGGCGAGGCAACCTGGTTCCGGTCGTTGCCGGACACTCCGCAGGACAGAAGTACCATAATTGCAACCGCAGGGGTGGACAAGGTTTTCTCAGACAGGGTCTCCGCCCTGGCACAGGTGATGTATTCAAACAACCCTCTTGTCCTGAGCAACTTCTCACTTCTTTATGACGGGACACTTACAGCCGACCAGCTGGCATTCTCGGAATTCAGTGCTGTGGGCCAGGTGACCTGCACTCCAATGCCTCTTTTAAATATCTCATTGTCAGCCATATGGTATCCAGACCTGAATGGCTGGTATGCCGGCCCTTCAGTTGAATTCTCAATGGCCGAGAACGTCGGTTTTTCATTTGTGTGGCAACATTTCAACAGTGAAATTGCCGGTGAAAGGACAAGGATCAACGCGGGCTTCCTGAGGGTTAAGTATAGTTTCTGAAACCTCCATGTGTTAGCACACAGAAATACAAGTAAATAATAATCTGATACATGGAGGTTCCATCATACAAATTAAATCAATAGTTATATGATGAAATTTTCATACTTTTACGGAATTAAACCGAAAGTATGTCACTTGTCCATGAGCTTGAGAAATCCGGTAACTGGCTGTTCAGAAGGAGAAGCTGGCTGCCCGTAGTAATCCTGGTTCTTGCAGTTTTATATCTCTTCATTGCCAACCGCAGCGTAATCTACTTCAATTACACCTGGGAAATAGCATGCATACTGGTCTCCGTTTCCGGAGGGCTTCTCAGGGCATATACCGTGGGCCATGTCCCCCGGAACACCTCGGGGCGCAATGTAATGGACCAGCTTGCCGATGAACTCAATACAACGGGCATATACTCTGTCATACGCCATCCGCTTTATGTCGGCAACTTCCTCATGTGGCTTGGGCCGGTCCTCTTTCTGAGGTCGGTGTGGTGTTTGATAATATTTGTGCTGGCTTACTGGCTCTATTATGAGCGGATCATTTTTGCCGAGGAACAGTACCTCCGCCGTAAGTTCGGGGAGACATATGATACCTGGGCATTCAGGGTGAATGCGGTTATTCCGGGGATCAGACACTATGTAAAATCGAAGCTGCCATTCTCATTTAAAAATGTCCTCAAGCGGGAATACAACAGCATAGCCAACCTCTTCATTGTTTTTGCACTCCTTGACCTCTTCCGGAACATAGCAGTGACTGGAAGGGTTTACCTGGAACCGATGTATGCGACGCTCCTGACTGCAGCAATCATCTTCTGGGCCGTAGTCAGGTACCTTGTGAAGAGGACTAAATTCCTTTATGTTGAAGGGAGGTAGGAGTGCGGTCTTCTGCCTGTCAGTCCCTTGCCCCCAGGAATAGCATTATGTAGTATATGAGTGTTGACAGTGAACCCAGCGCTGCTATGACATATGTATACGCAGCCCACTTCAGTGCATCCTCGGCCTTATCATGCGTTCCCGAATAGGTTACCCCTGCATCTTGCAGCCATGCCAGAGCCCTTTTTGATGCATTGATCTCCACCGGGAGCGTTATGAAGCTGAACAGGGTGGTGATGGCGAACAGTACAATCCCGACAAGGAGTATTTCCGGTCTCGAGTTGAGGAGCACCAGTCCGGCTATCAATACCCACTGTATCCAGTTGGATGCAAAACTCACCACCGGGGCAATCTTCGATCTCATGTTCAGCCATGCGTATGACTGTGCATGCTGCAGGGCGTGGCCGGTCTCATGAGCAGCCACAGCGGCAGCTGCCACGCTGGCGCCTGAGTAAACATCACGACTGAGATTGATAGTCTTTTTCAAGGGATTGTAGTGGTCAGAAAGCTCGCCGGCAACGCTGTGTACCGTAACATCACTGATGCCGTTGTCACGCAGCATCTTTTCAGCCACATCACGGCCTGTCATGCCGCTGGCTATGGAAATCTTGGAATATTGCCTGAATTTTGATTTCAGTCTCGCACTGACAACCCAGCTCAGGACCATGAACACTATAAATATGATCCAATAGGTTCCGTTGTGTAAAAACATTGTCTCCATTAATTACCTGCTCTTTTTATTTCTTTCATATATGCAAAACATTTGCCATCATCAATTAGTTCTGAATAGAGGTCATTTTGTCATGTCAATTCAGCTTATCTTTGAACCCGATGAAAAGCACGTTGACAAAGATATTATCTTTTTTACTCCTTATACCAGTCTGGTTTTACCGGTGGTTCATATCACCCTGGACACCTGCCTCATGCCGTCATGTTCCAACATGCTCGCAGTATACAATTGATGCCTTAAGGACGCACGGACCATTTAAGGGAGTGGTTATTTCAACAGGCCGTATTCTGAGGTGCAGGCCGGGAGGCACTCACGGGTATGACCCTGTTCCCGGGTATATTTTTAAACGCTACCCCCGGGGCAGCAGTCTGTTTCGGCGCCGGCCACGATGCAACAGGCTTAAGAAGCATGATTAGAAGCTGAGTTTTTCCCTCAGCATCTTGTACCCTGTACGGCTTACGGGTATCTTTTCACCTGATTTCAGTACTGCCACATAGTTATCCTTGCTGTAGGGCTCAAGACGGGTGATATGCTCCACGTTGACCATATAAGACCTGTGTACCCTCAGGAAGAGGCCCGGAGGGAGGTGCTCCTCATAATATTTCATCGTCTTCGGCTTCAGGGCCTTTCCCTCATTGTAATAAATCATCACGTAATCATCCTCTGCGGCCAGGTAAGAGACATTATTCAGGGGTATGATCTTTATCCCTGCTCCTTTTCTGAATACGATTCTGGTCAGGTATCCCTCTGCCTCTGAAGCTGAAGCCACAAGGTTTTCAATTTTTCCCGGTTCGGGTGTCTCTTTTTCGATACGGTTTACGGCCTTGGCGAGGGCATCGTCAAACCGCTCTTTTGAGAAGGGTTTCAGAAGGTAATCCACGGCGTTCAGTTCAAAAGCCCTGATTGCATACTGGTCAAAGGCCGTGGTGAAAATCACCTCGGGCTTCTCGTCAATTACCTCCAGCAGCTCGAACCCTGTCAGCTTGGGCATCTGTATATCCAGGAAGATCAGGTCAGGGTGCTTTTCCTTTATCTCCCGGGCACCGCAGAACCCGTCGGCGCACTCTCCTATTACCTCTATTTCAGGGTGGTCCTTAAGCATATACTTAACCAGTTCCCGGGCCGGGGCCTCATCTTCAATGATCAGTGCTCTAATCTTTTTCATGCCGTTATAATAAAATGTCTTTCATATCTTCCGAAAGGGAAACCTTACTGTCACGTTAAAGCTGTCGTCTGTGCGGTTTATGTCAAGCTGGCCGGTGTCGCCGAAGAAGAGTTCAAGTCTGCTGCTTACGTTCTTAAGTCCTATGCCTGCTCCTTTCTTTGTAACCACCGCATCCGTATCAACATTATTGGAGACGGATATCACCACAATGTCGTCTTCCTTTTTCACACTGGTTATGATTACAACCTCTTCGGTTGATTCATAGACCCCGTGCTTGACCGCATTCTCATAGAGTGGCTGAAGCAGCATTCCCGGCATGAGTGCCGGGAGGCACTTTTCCTCTATATCCTCTTTAATGACAAGACGGTCGCCGAACCTCACCTTTTCTATCTGCAGGTAGAGCCTGAGGCTCTCCATCTCGGTCTGAAGAGTAACCGGCTGTTCATTCCGCGAAGAGAGCGAATAGCGCATGAAGTCTGACAACTTGACTATCATCTCCCTGGCTTTGAGGGGATCGGTCACTGTGAGAGAGCTTACTGAGTTCAGGCTGTTGAAGAGGAAGTGAGGATTTATCTGTGAGCGGAGCATTTTGAGCTCCCCCTCCCGCACCTGTGTTTCAAGCTGTGCCTG
The DNA here is from genome assembly GCA_964455705.1 of uncultured Rikenella sp. Classification (GTDB taxonomy): domain Bacteria; phylum Bacteroidota; class Bacteroidia; order Bacteroidales; family VadinHA17; genus SR-FBR-E99. Next base: position 8,915 of record CAYVYM010000051.1, on the reverse strand, counting down.
TCGTTTCGCTTTCTCTGCAAGGCGGGTGGCGCTGAGGAACAGATAATACACAAGCACAATCATGAAGAATACAAGTATGCCGGCAGTAGCCCTGAAGACCAGTGATGAGTGCCAGAAGATGTCAAAGTCTATCTTCTCCGACACCAGGGTCCTGACGATGAGCCTCGGCACCAGGAGCCAGATAACAATAGTCAGTGAGCCTGTAAGAATGACATTGAATATTGAGGAATAGAGCTGGTAGTCATCACGCAGTATGAATCGGATCGGGAACCAGACGGCAAGGCCAAGCAGCCCGTAAATAATCATGGAGATAAGACCATCGCTGACAGCCATGTCGGCCTTACCGCCGTAGACGAAATAGATAAGAAGTGACTGGCCCGTGGCTAACAACAGCCAGGCCAGCCACCATATAAGTAAGCTTGTTCTGCTCTCCAGTAAGGGATGCTTCATCTCTACTTATAGCTTTTTATCTCTCCCCCTCCAAAGATAACAGTCCCCCTGATGATCAGTGACCTGGTATTATCCTTTATCACATCACCCCTAATTTTCCTTGCGTCCGAGAATCCTCCGAGGATGGGTGTGACATCCAGGATTATATTCCAGCTTTCAGGTACAATTATGGTTGTTCCTCCAAAGATACAGGTAATTTCGATTACGTTCTCACCCGGAGCAAGTGATGATCTTGTAAGGTCAACTTCTCCCCCTCCGAAGATGGAGGTTATCTTGCCCCCCTGGAAGTTTTCGGTGATAAGCTGTCGTTCTGCACCGCTGAAGATATTAGTATAGTCAATGTAATCGGCCTTGTTGCTGGTTGAAAAATTGAGGCTTTTGCCCAGTCTTTTCGAGTTCACCAGCAGGACCACCCCTATTACAATGAACAGTGCGGGCCAGAAGAAGTTAAATGATCTGAAGAAATCGGTGAAGAGTTCGGGGATCATGAAGAAACCGCCGACAGCCACTAAAACGATTCCGGGTGTTTTGTTGTCTGAGCCGATCAGGGTTATCACACCGATGGCCACCAGCAGCATCTGCCAGCTAAAGATTATGTCATCAATGAAATGATCAAGCGGTTCCGGAAGTATGGTTGACTTCTTGATCATGAGGATCAGTCCCGCGGTGATGAGCAGTACACCTATTATGAACCTGTTAGGGGTTTCGGGATTTCTTGCCGGTTTGTTCATTTGGTTTTCCATTGCTTTCGATATTAATGTTCTTTTCTTATTTATTTTTTCTTCAGAGGTCTGAGCATGAATGCCACTCCCACCAGCACCAGTACTGACGGCCAGTATATATTCCTGTAGACGGGGGAAAGCTGTACGCTCATTTCAGGCATCAGGAACCAGAAGCCAATGGCGAAGAGGATAACCGCCGAGACCAGTTCAAGGCTCAGCAGCGAGAAGACCCCGAAGAAGATCAGGATCATCTCCCACTTGAAATAATCTGATATCTCGCCAAGGTTTAGCAGGTCAAGTTTCGCCACAATCATCATAATTCCCAGTGTTATCAGGAACTTTGCCATGCCAATGAACGGATTGCTGTCTTTGTCTTTCATGACGTGAGTTTGAATTTCGGTTCAAATGTATAATGAAGCCCCATGCCGTTACCAGACTTTTTCGGCAGGGTGCGGCAATTCATCGGTGAGCAGCGAAGAAAACGGGCGGTGTTACTTTTTTGTTGATAATTTTTTTTATTGGAAGAGGATTTATAATTTTGCAGACCGAAAAAAAGGAATTTGCCCGGATTGTATTCCATACCGCTTGCGGGGTTAAAGGAGGCCAGATACACCTACGATTTTAAAATAGGAGATGACTTCTTTGAGGCTTTTGAGGGGTCGGAGATTAAGAGGGGAGAGTTCAGGGTGATGGTGACGCTTGAGAAGCGTTCCACCCACATTGAGCTTGACATTGTGATTAACGGTCGTGCCGAGGTGGTATGTGACAGGTGCCTTGACACTTTTTACCTTCCGGTCTCATCTGCAAACAGATTGTTTGTGAAGCAGGGGAGGGAGTGGGAGGAGGCCGATCCGGACATGGTTACAATGCCGCTGGATGAACATGAAATAGATCTGAGTCAGTTTTTCTACGAATACATCCATCTGGCATTACCTTTGAAGCGTATTCATCCTGATGACAGCAAGGGCCGTACAACGTGCAATGGTGAGATGATCAGGAAACTTGAAGCCCATCTCATGACCGGCGAGGGAGACTCCGACCCGCGATGGGATGTGCTTAGGAAACTGACAGGGACAAACTAAATTAATTCATTACTGCGATGCCAAATCCAAAACACAAACACTCCAGCACAAGGAGAGACAAGAGGAGGACACACTACAAGGCTGTGGCTCCTACAGTTGCTGCATGCGCGAACTGCGGTTCAGCTCATCTGTACCACAGGGTCTGCCCTGAGTGCGGATACTACAGAGGTAAGCTTGCTGTTGAAAAGAAAACGACAGCCTGACAACTGTGCCGTTCAAAAAATCTGAACGATGAAAATAGGTCTTGATGCAATGGGGGGCGATTTTGCTCCCGATGCGGCCGTTGAGGGTGCGGTGGATGCACTTGGCAAGCTGCAACCGGGAGACCGCCTTGTGCTTATCGGTGATAACCTGCGCATAAGGGAAAAGCTCGCATCATTGAATGTCGAGCCGTCCCAGTTTGATATAGTCGCGGCGTCACAGGTGATAGAGATGCATGATCACCCTGCAAAAGCCTTTTCACAGAAAAGGGACTCATCTATTGCTGTCGGATTCGGCATGCTTAAAAGCGGCATGATTAACGGTTTTGCCAGCGCAGGCAATACCGGCGCCATGCTAGTGGGAGCGAGTTATACAGTCAACGTCATTCCGGGTGTCTTCAGACCGGCCCTGGTGGCACTTATACCCAATATAAACGGAAATTCTTCTATAATACTTGACGTGGGAATCAATCCCGACAGCAAACCTGATGTTCTCCAGCAGTACGGCATGCTGGGGACCGTATATGCCAGGTATGTCCTCGGGATAAAAGAACCAACGGTAGGGCTGCTCAACATCGGAGAGGAGGAATCTAAGGGGTCAGCAACCGTGAAAGCCGCCTATGAGCTCCTGCGGGAAAGCAGTGACCTCATCTTTAAGGGTAACATTGAAGGCAACCACCTTTTTACCGATGAGATGACAGATGTAATCGTCTGTGATGGCTTTGTGGGTAATGTGGTCCTTAAAATGGCCGAGAAATTTTATACAGTGGCCAGGTCAAAAGGAATAAATGACAGCTTCTTCGACAGGCTTAACTTCGAGGTTGTAGGGGGTACACCGGTTGTCGGGATCAACGAAAATGTTGTGGTTGGCCACGGCATCTCAAACCGGACGGCAATAATGAATATGATACTCCAGACCCGTGATGTGGTCCATGCAGACCTTGCCAGGAAGATCAAGGAGGCGATAGGAGCATGACAAAGATAAGAGCAGCAATAACAGGGATCAACGCGTGGGTGCCTGAATACCGCCTCACCAACCAGGAACTCTCAACCATGGTGGATACAAGCGACGAGTGGATAATGCAGCGCGTCGGGATAAAGGAGAGAAGGATACTGAAGGGGGAAGGTCTGGGAACCTCAGACCTTGGAGAACCGGCAGTCAGAGGATTGCTTGAGAAGACAAAAACATCCCCGGACGAGGTTGATCTTCTTATCTGTGCCACAATTACGCCTGACATGGCATTTCCGGCAACGGCAAACATCATCTGTGACAAGGTCGGGATTAAGAATGCCTTCAGTTTCGATATAGGGGCAGCCTGTTCCGGTTTTCTTTTTGCACTTCAGACCGGCGCTTCATACATAGAGTCAGGCAGGTATAAGAAAGTCATTGTCATTGGCGCCGACAAGATGTCATCAATCACTGACTATACTGACCGCACTACCTGTACTCTCTTCGGAGATGCCGCCGGAGCCGTCCTCCTGGAACCAACCTCGGAAGAAAACGGCATAATGGACCATATCTTAAAGGTTGACGGGTCAGGCAGGAAATACCTTCACATGAAAGCGGGAGGGTCAGTCAGGCCGTCATCGCACGAGACTGTGGGCGGACGTGAGCACTTCGTCTACCAGGAGGGACAGTCCGTCTTTAAGTTTGCTGTCTCAAAAATGGCAGACGTGGCTGCGGAGATCATGGAGAAGAACAACCTCCGTCCCGAAGACATAGCCTGGCTGGTTCCACACCAGGCCAACCTCAGGATTATTGATGCCACCGGGCGCAGGATGGGACTGTCACCCGATAAGGTGATGATCAACATTCAGAACTACGGCAATACTACAGCCGCAACAATTCCTCTGTGCATATGGGAGTTTGAACACAGGCTCAAAAAGGGAGATAACCTGATTCTTGCAGCCTTCGGAGGCGGATTCACGTGGGGAAGCATCTGGGTAAAGTGGGCCTACGATCCTCAACCGGCCGAGTGAGAAAAACAGGAGAGCGGTAATTCCGCTTTCTTTTTTTTCATCAGCCACAATACTTTTTATATTTGTGGGTTAATAAATCTCAGGGAAATTAGGGAAACAGATATCATTATGGCAAAAATCATCGAGACAGACAACACAGCAGTTAATCTTATCAGTCAGGGCACAGAGATCACAGGCGATGTCAAATCATCGGGAGATATTCGCATTGACGGCATTCTGAACGGAAACATGGTAACCAAGGGCAAGGTGGTGATAGGTCCCACGGGACGCGTCAAGGGTGAGGTGGAGTGCAAGAACTCGGAGGTGTCAGGACTGATTGACGGGAAGATTACCGTTACACAGCTTCTCAACCTTAAGGCTTCATCAAAAATCAACGGCACCATTGTTACCAGCAAACTTTCCATTGAACCGGGGGCTGTCTTCACCGGCAACTGCGCAATGAAAGAGGGTGAAAATGGAGGATCAACAGCAGTCAGACCCAAAGAAGGAGAAAAGTAACAGCGGGGAGGGCCTCTCTTCCTATTCCAGGTACAGCACCATCGCCATTCAGATGGTGGTAATCATTGTAATTACCTCACTGGGAGGAGTCAAGCTTGACAAGCTGGCGGGAACTGAGCCCTGGCTGACTGTGATACTGTCACTCCTTGGCGTGACAGCTGCCATGTGGCTCGTAATCAAGGAGGCACTCAGAAACAAATAGAATGTTTACCCCTGAGGCAATAAGACATTACCTGTTTCTCCTGATCCTCTCAATGCTGATCATCATAATGATCCTCGGTCTTAACAGAATAGTGCCGGACCTCTGCAGCCCGGTGAGCTCAGTCATGCTTGCGGGCGGATTTTCAATCATTGCATTCATTTCACTCCTGATTTTTTTTAACGGTCAGCGCTCCGATCCCGAGAAAAGTGTGTTCATGACACTTATCACCCTGGGCGTTAAGATGCTGCTCTCATTTGTTCTCGCCCTGCTCTTCTTCGTTGTCTTTAAAAACAGCCGGACCGGGTCAGTAATATTATTTTTTATCCTATATTTGGCATTCACTGCTTTTGTATTTCTAACAATTTTCAGTATCCTGAAAAAGAAGTCAGTTTAAAGAAGATTAGCTTGAAAAACAGGTATTTATACACCCTGATCCTGATGCTCGGACTATTGGCTGGATCTCTTCCTGCCATCTCTTCCGGAACCGGGGAAGAGGATCAGAAATCACACGAAAACAAAGAGGAGTTTGATGCCAGTACATTTATCATGGAACATGTGGCGGACTCACATGAATGGCACATTCTCACAAAGAAGGACGGAAGCTCTGTTTCAGTTTATCTTCCGGTGATCATAATCGACAAGGAGTCAGGCCTTCACATTTTTTCATCACGTAAACTGTCTCACGGGCACAGCCACCTGGGGTATGCAATTGCCCATGATGGCAAGTATGCAGGAAAGATTGTCAGGGTGATCACCGAAGGCCATGATGTCGGGTCAAAGCCTCCTCTCGACTTTTCAATTACCAAGGCCATATTCGGTATGATTGTGGCTTCGGTGATACTGCTCTGGCTGATGATCGCCATGGCAGCAACTTATAAAAAAAGCGGCATCAGCGCCCCAAAGGGCTTGCAGGGCGTTTTTGAACCCATAATCATGTTTATCAGGGATGACATTGCCATCCCCAATATCGGTGAGCATAAGTATTCAAAGTTCATGCCCTACCTCCTGACGGTATTCTTCTTCATTCTGTTCAACAACCTGCTGGGGCTTATTCCCTTTTTCCCCTTTGGTGCCAATGTGACCGGCAACATCAACGTGACATTCGTCCTGGCAATTTTCACCTTCCTGATCACACAAACCACCGCCAACAGGACCCACTGGCGGCATGTCTTTGCGGCTCCCGGCGTTCCGGTGTGGCTGTTACCCATTATGATCCCCATTGAGATCATCGGGCTCTTTTCCAAGCCTTTTGCTCTCATGGTGCGTCTCTTTGCCAACATCACCGCAGGGCATATCATCGTCCTGAGCCTGGTGTCGCTGATATTTATATTCAAGACGGTGCTCGTAGCCCCGGTCTCCATTGTCTTCGTGCTGTTCATGTACTGCATAGAGATGCTGGTGGCCTTTCTTCAGGCATACGTCTTCACACTGCTGTCGGCCCTCTTCATTGGCATGGCTACAGCTGAAGCAGAACATCATTAAGCTCAATATATCAATACGTTATTTTAAATTTAGAATTATGGAAGAAGCACAAGCAGTAATTTCATTAGCAGCAGTTGGCGCAGGGCTTGCAGTTATAGGCGCCGGCATTGGTATCGGCCGCATCGGCGGCTCGGCCATGGATGCCATCGCACGCCAGCCCGAGGCTTACTCAAAGATCCAGCTTGCCATGATCATCTCAGCAGCACTCATTGAGGGAGCAGCCCTCTTTGCCATTGTTATTGCAATGATCAAGTGAGCAGAAAGAAAAGCCTGCAACGGTTGGTTGCAGGCTTTCCCGGTGAATCCAAAAAAATCAGAATACTATGTTACTACAAAGCAGTCTCGCCAGTCCCGCCATAGGGACCGTTTTCTGGACAACACTGATCTTCCTCATGCTGCTTTTCCTCCTGTGGAAATTTGCATGGGGACCTATCATGAATGCTGTACAGGCGCGTGAGGACATGATCCGCAATTCTCTTGACTCCGCTGAGAAGGCGCGCGAGGAGATGAAGGTTCTTCAGGCTGACAATGAGATCATCCTGCGCAAGGCACGCGAGGAGAGGGATAAGATACTCCGCGATGCGAGGGCAGCCTATGAACGCATGATGACAGAGGCCAAGGAGAAGAGCCAGTCGGAATCGGATGCACTGGTCCGGAGGGCAAAGGAGCTTATTGAACGCGAGAAGGTCACCGCCATCACGGAGGTGAAGCGCGAGGTAGCCAGGCTGGCAATAGAGGTAGCTTCAAAAGTGGTCGGTGAAAAACTGAAGAACGACGCCCAACAGCAGAAGCTGATTGAAAGGTACATCAAGGAGATTGAAGCAAACCGCAACTGACCCTATGAACTCAAGCAAGATTGCGGTAAGATATGCGAAGGCGCTCTTTGAGCTCGCCCTTGAACGTGGCGTCACTGACACCGTTTACAATGACATGAAGACCGTCAGCCACCTGTGCTCAATGAGTGAGGTTAAGGCGGTCATTAACAATCCGGTGCTACCGCAGCAGAAGAGAAAGGAGGTCATCACGGCTCTTGTGGGTGATGACGCTGACAAGCTGACAGTCAATTTTATAGGACTGATGTTCGGCCATGGCCGCGGCGACTACCTGGCGGCCGCATCCAGGAACTTCATTGACCTTACGCGCCGTCACCGAGGGATTCGCCAGGTCACTATTACCACGGCCGTTCCCGTCAGCGGCAGGCTGAAGGAGGAGATGGCGGCACTTATTGCCGGGAAGGAGAAAGGCGGTATCGAATATATTGAGCAGGTCGACAGCTCAATCGTCGGAGGGTTCATTCTCCGGGTCGATGATGCCTATATTGATGCAAGCGTCAGGAACAGGCTGAACAATTACAGAAAAGAATTTTCACTGGCAGCTTATGCCGCAGAATAGAATATAAGATTTAGAGATATGACTAATATTAAACCTTCAGAGGTATCACAGATTTTAAAGCAACAGCTTGAAGGAGTAAAGACGGCCATTGATATTGAGGAAGTAGGAACGGTACTGCAGGTCGGTGATGGCATTGCACATATCTACGGCCTGATGAATGTCGGATCCAATGAACTGATAGAATTTGTGGAATCGGGCATCAAAGGCATTGTTCTCAACCTCGAGGAGGATAATGTGGGTGCTGTTATCCTTGGTGCTTCTGAGAAGATAAAGGAGGGAGACATCGTACGCCGTACGGGCAGGATCTCATCGATCATGGTTGGCGAGGGTCTTCTCGGCAGGGTGATCACCACCACGGGCGCTCCCATTGACGGCCGTGGCCCCATCACGGGTGAGCTCTTTGAGATGCCCTTCGAGAGAAAAGCACCGGGAGTCATCTTCAGGCAGCCGGTGAAACAGCCTGTTCAGACAGGGCTGAAGGCCATCGATGCCATGATACCCATCGGCCGCGGCCAGCGTGAGCTTATAATCGGCGACCGCCAGACGGGTAAGACCGCCATCGCGGTAGATGCAATACTGAACCAGAAGAGCGAGTACGACAAGGGTAAGCCGCTTTACTGCATATATGTGGCCATAGGGCAGAAGGGTTCGAACGTTGCGAACATCGCCATGACTCTTGAGAGTTATGGAGCCATGGACTACACCGTCATTGTAAGCGCTACTGCTGCCGACTCCGCCGCCGCACAGTTCTATGCACCCTTTGCTGGTGCCGCAATAGGAGAGTACTTCCGTGACACCGGGCGTGATGCCCTGATCATCTATGATGACCTCTCAAAGCAGGCCGTTTCATACCGCGAGGTGTCACTGCTGCTACGCCGTCCGCCCGGTCGAGAGGCCTACCCGGGTG
>CAYVYM010000050.1:0-21609 GCA_964455705.1 uncultured Rikenella sp. | reverse complement strand
CGGCAGTGAAATAAACCGGTGCCGTGCCGAAACGCCTTTTACCAGCTGGTGCTCCCATCAGCCAATTGAACAGTTTGTCATTGTGCCTCGTATTGCCATATAAAGATGGCAAAAAAGTTTAAGAATAGTAATTTAATATCTTTACCGGGGTGAAAGAACCCATAGACCGTAAACCGGTAGCAGGCTCGGACCCTGCAGAGATTCAGGCTCTTCTTGCCGGCAGGGGCATTGACGGGAAATATGCCCGGAGGCTGCTTCACTGGATCTACCGTAAGGCAATCAGGTCATTCGGAGAGATCAATGATATCCCGAAGATGGTTCTTACAGATCTCGAATCTTATTTCGTGACCGGGCTTTGCTCTCCGGTAGATTCTGATATATCTGACGACGGCTCGGTCAAATACCTGTTCACAACCCCGGGAGGGCTGCTGCATGAGACTGTCTGGCTTCCGGATGGAAAACGTCAGACAGTGTGCATCTCGGTGCAGGCCGGATGCCGGATGGGTTGCCGGTTCTGTGCCACGGGCCAGAACGGGTGGAGCGGCAACCTCACGGCGGGCGAAATAGTAAATCAGGCGGTCAGTCTGCCTCACGGCTTCACCCATATCGTGCTGATGGGAATGGGTGAGCCGGGCGATAACATTGAGGAGGTCATCAAGGCCTGTAACATCATGACTGCGGAATGGGGTCTGGCAGCAGGCCGCAGCAGGGTGACAGTATCAACGGTAGGAGTGACCCCATCAGTGAAAAGACTCCTTGATGAAACAGACTGTAACATTACCCTCAGCCTCCATTCTCCGTTCGCATACGAACGCCAGCAGGTCATCCCCGCTGAAGCCAGGTGGCCTTTTGCCGGAACACTAGGGCTGATGCAGGGATACACAGGCCGTCGCAAGAGACGCTTCACTGTTGCCTATGTGATGATAGAGGGTAAAAACGATTCGGACAGACACCTCGATGAATTAACAAGATTGCTGACAGGGACAGGGATCAGGGTCAACCTCCTGCCATTTCACCCTCTTGAAAATGATAGGGAACAAGGCTCTGACCTTGCAACAATGATGAGCTTCAAGCATCATCTTGTCACCTCCGGAATTGGTGCCTCAGTCAGGAGATCGAGGGGTGCTGATATCTCAGCCGCATGCGGCATGCTGGCCACAAAGTCCATAAAGTCGAAAGTCCGTAAAGTCTGAAGGATTTGCGGTTTGCGAATTCGGATTAAATCGACAATCGAAAATCTGAAATCAAAAATTCCTCTACTGCCTACTGCCTGATTTGATTTGCGATTTGCGAATTCGGATTAAATCGACAATCGACAATCGACATTCGAAAATTCATTTTGCCTTGCTGATGAGCTGAAGAGTGTATTCCGTCTCAAAACCATTACTGGTCTTTATCCACTCTTTCCTTGCTCCACAGGGTTCAAATCCATGATGTCTGAAGAGGGTCATACTCTCGCTGTTTCCTTCTATTATGCTGCACCATATCTGGTGCAGTCCGATTGTGTTAAAAGCATATCTGATAATGCATTTCAGCGCTGCCGAGGCGTAACCCTTATTCCTCTCCGCAGGGTCAGCAATCAGGATACCCACGCCGGCCCTCATATGAAAATGATCGAAGTCGAACAGATCAACAGTACCTACAGTCCTGTTGTCAGGCATTACATCTATCATGAGTCTCAGCTGGCAGGTTTCGAAAAGAGTCCGGTGAGAGCTTGCTATGTATCTTTTAAGGATATACCTTGAATAGGGAACAAGGGTGTTACTCCCCTTCCAGTCAGCTTCCTCATTTTCCCACTTGTAAAGGAGTTCCAGGTCTTCAGGCTCAACAGCCCTCAGCCTTACGCCGTCACCTTCCAGAATCATTCCTGTACACTTTCTTCACGAAGATGTCATTCGGGTAGCCCAGTCTGAGCAGCCTGTTAAGCTCCTCATAGGCTGCCCGTTTGGTACTGAACGTTCCTGTGGTGTACCTGTAGAACTTGTCTTCGTTGTTGTAAAAGACCGAGATCTCTGCAAACTCAAAATATACAGGATCTACCGGATTATAGAGAGCCATTACCTGGACTGTGTAATAGAGTACATCGGGATCAATCTCTTCGTCCCTGTCAGAAACATCTCTCAACGTCAGATTGGTGATGAGGAGTGAGGTGTCAACCTGGGTTAGATAGGGAAGGTCCGCCGGATCAAAGCTGATTGTGACCGTGTCTCTGGGCTCTTCGGGAGGATTAAACGTGACGAGGGTAATTTCCTTCTTCTTATAGCCTGTCATGATGGAGTAAAAACCATAGGCTCCGCCATTGAAAGGCTTAAAGCCGATGTTGTCATCGGTGGTGCTCAGAGGATAACCGATATTGACAGGATTAGTCCACTGTCCGGCTGCGAGTTTTGACAGGAAGATGTCGTATCCGCCCATTGAACCATGTCCTTCCGAGCTGAAAGTCATGGTAGTGCCATCACCTGAGATTGATGGTGTCTCCTCGTTGTATGGTGTGTTGACCACATTCCCCAGGTTCGTCGCGATGCCCCAGTCGCCGGTGGCGTCCTTCTCCGAAACCCACAGGTCGAGTTCTCCCAGTCCTCCTTCACGGTTTGATGTGAAATAGAGTTTTGTGCCGTCAGCGGAGATAGCGGCATGAGATTCGTAGTATTTGGTATTGATGTTCCTGTTAAGTTTTTCTATTGGTGACCATCTGCCACTGACGAACCGGGTCATGTAGATATTGCCATCATAATCGTCATTCTTAAACAGGTATAGTTCCGTCCCGTCGTTGTTCAGCGAGGTTGTATGGCAGTCGGTCCCCATTGAGGCCTCCAGGGTTATGTCTGCAGGAGTGCCCCAACTGTCGCCATCACGGTGTGTAACATAGACCACGCTCTCAAGACCCCGTCGTTCGGTATAAGCCATTGTGCTTCCATCATAGCTAATCACGGGACTGTCATTTACGGAGCCCTGGTTAATATATTCCTTCAGGGGCTGGATAAGCACACTGACGGGTGTCTTCATCTGAACAGAGGCTATATTGCAGGCCTGTACCTGCTGGTTGACGAACTCCTGGTTCTGCATCTCGGCAGACTCAGAGATAAGCTGTTTGAAAAAGCTGTAGGTGTTGAGAGCGCTGTCAAGCCTGTTGGTTATCCTGTATGCGTTGGCCAGCGAGAAATAGGCGTCAAGAGGAGCCCTCTTCTCTTTCAGCTTCCCTGTCTTTGAGTTGTAGCTTGTGTTCCTCACGGCCTCCTCAAGGAATGGAATGGCTTTGGCCTTCTCATCAAAGATGTTCAGGTAGCAGTTTCCGATTTTGTATTTGATGTTGGCGTTGTCAGGTACCAGTTCATTGAGGATCAGGTAGAGCGGGTTGGCCAGCTCGTATTCGCCATAGAGATAGTGAGATTCGGCCTCCAGCCATATAGCCTTTAGCTCGCTTTTCTTCTGCGCGCTCAATGGTATCAGTGCAAGCAGTCCGGTCAGCAAAAATATTCCCCTTATTCCCATGTCTCTGTTTGATGCAAAATTAAACCTTCCGAAACAATGTGTGGCAGTTGGAAGTCATTATTTGAAACTTATCCTGTAGATATCACTTTTTCCTGCACTGTCATCCCTTCCTGAAAGTGACATATAACCTGCCTTGCCGTCTTCGGCAGGGCAGAAGAAAATGTTGTCGTCAGGGTTATTGAGCGGGTACCCGAGGTTGACCGGTTTGCTCCAGAGGCCATTATACTGCATGTCACTGCGAAAAATATCATACCCACCCATATTATAGTGACCCTGTGAGGCAAAGAAGAGTATTGTGCCGTTCTTTATCAGGAACGGCCGGTCGTCATTGAATGGAGTGTTTATCTCCGGTCCCATGTTCACCGGTTTGCCCCATTCGCCATTCTTGTCAAGTTTTGAGATATAGAGGTCAAGACCACCGAAGCCGCCGGGTCTGTCACTGGAAAAAATCATCGTTTTTCCGTCTTCTGTGATGTAACCATGAGCCTCCCAGTACTTTGTATTGATCTCTTTCCTGAGCTTTCGTGCGGGTCCCCAGCTTGTCCCGTCAAAGCTGCTCATCCATATGTCGCTGTTGATGTTGTCATCCTTTGACAGAAGCATCATGTCTGCCGAGGGAGAGATGTAAGAGACGTAATGATCACCGTCAGACTGAAGCTGGGGAGTGATGTTTAAGGGATTAGTCCATTCATTTCTTACCTTTCGTGAGAACATGATGGCATCATAGAACTTCATCGAAGTCATGAAGGCAATCGATTTGCCGTCAGAGGAGACAACCGGGAAGAAATTGTCATTGCCGTCGTTGAAGATAGGGTCAACCCTTTCCACTGTGAACTTTACCGGTGAGGCCATGAGTGCAGGGGCGTTATTGCAGGCAGCGATCTGCTGGTCAACGAACATGAGGTTCCCGATGTCTGAAGGAAGGAGCGTTTCGCGATAGGTTGAATATGCTTCCTTCGCTTTTTCAAACATGTAATTTATCCTGTATGCGTCTCCGAGAAAGAAAATCGCTTCGTAGGGTGCCTGAGTCTGCCTGAGGGAGCCTTCACGGTACTTTGCAGTGACATTCTGCGACGCCTTCTCAAGATATTCGATTGCCAGATTCTTGCTTCCTGTGATATTGAGATAACACAGGCCGAGACGGAATGCGATGCTCGAATTATCCGGCATGGCAGCGTAGATGCCCTGGTAGTAGGGAAGTGCATCAGAATAGTCTCCCCTCATCAGGAAGTACTCGGCCTCATAAAAGGCTTCCTGCAACCTGATGTTGTCTTGTGATCTGGTGATGCAACCTATTGACAGAATGAATAATAAAAGCGCAAGTCTCTTCATTTTCATTATGTTATTAACCTTTTTCATTTCTATTACTTTTTCTTCTCCTCCAGATGAAAAAGAAGACTATCAGTGCTGAGACAATCAGGAGCCACCACAGCCGGCAACCTCCTTTCACACCGGCCTCGTCTGCCGGCAAAGTCTCAGTGTCGCTTATGTCCGCAGAGATGACTGAGCTGTCACGTGTAGCGACTGGTTGAACAGTTTTGCCATCATCCGCCTCTTCACCAACGGGTCTTGACGGGATTTTATTATAAAGAGGTTTGGCCGTCTGCGTGGATACATCTTTACGGGTAACCCTGACAACTGCCCCGGTGTCATTCCCGAATCGGTCAGTGAGCCGGAAGCTAACCGTGCTCTCACCCTCTTCAGGCAGGAAGGTGTAGGTGAATGTCGAATCCGTAATCCGATAAAATTCTGACCTCAGCAGGGAGTCGCGCATAAGCACACCGACATTAAGCAGGGACCTCTCTTCCGCGATAAGGCTGATGTCAACGGGTTCCGGTGAACCGACCTTTATAAGCGTGTCTGACAGCAGCGTGAGCCGGGCTGAGAAATCTGTCTGATCAAGTACCACCGGTTCGATCCGCACCGTGTCGCTCCCGTAACTGACCGGTATCTCAAGGTTCTGCGAAACGGTCTCAGCGTCTTCAGAATCAAAGGCGAAACGATAGGCTCCATGGGGAAGCCTTAATGAGTAAAGGCCTGTGAGGGGGTTGGTCATGACTGTGGTCACACGCGACGCATTGGCATTGCTGAAGGCCGTGACCTTTACCGGTTCAGAGAATTCAGCCAGAAGATTGCTGACGGATGCCCTCCCCGTCACTATGAAGTTACGTGGATTACGTTCCGAGTAGATGTCGCAGCTGAACAGATCCATGCGGCCATATCCCTCGTCGTCAAACCTTGAGTAGTAGCCTCTGTCACCTTTGCCCAGGGGAATGAAGAAGAGGTCGTCATCGGGAGTGTTGACCGGATAGCCTATGTTCACAGGTGTACTCCACCTGCCATCTGCGCCAAGGTCAGCCCGGAAGACGTCATAACCACCGATATTGAAATGACCGCGTGAGCTGAAGAAGAGGGTACGGTCATCATTCGCCAGGAAAGGTGTATCCTCGTTATAGACCGTGTTAACCTCCGGTCCGAGGTTCACTGCCGGACCCCAGTCGCCCGTGCTGTCGCGTTCGGCCATGAAGATATCCAGACCGCCGATACTTTCGCGCCTGTTACTTGTGAAATAGATTCTCCTGCCGTCGCGCGTCATGGTGGCATGAGATTCCCAGTATTTTGTGTTTATATTGTTGTTGAGCTTGGTCACATTGCTCCACGATTCACCTTCGAACCTGCTCTCGTAGATATTACCGTCATAGTTGTCAATCCTGTAGAGCAGCATTGTATTTCCGTCATGCGACAGCGACGAGGGGTAATAATCCTGGTCAACTCCCAGTACCGGGTTGAGGTTCTCGGGTTCAGACCAGATCCCGTTCTCACGGGTTGACCAGAAGACTGCATCATAGAACTGGAGTGCACGAGTGAAGACCAGAGTATTTTCGTCGGATGAGGTTACCGGGTTGAATTCAGAGAACCGGCTGTTAATGGGGCTTCCGACGTTCCGATCAGCAACATGCAACGGTTTACGCATCATCTGCCGGGCGTTGTGGCAGGTCTGCATCTCGAACCTGACCAGTTCGATATCATACACCTCGGTGTCAACTTCCCTGAGAAAGCGTTCGTAGGTTTCCAATGCCTTGTCAAAGTGGGTGCCAATGCGATAGGCGTTTGCCAGGAAGTACAGTGCATCGTAAGGGGCGCCTGTCTCACTGAGCCTGCCTCTCCGGTACCCGGGGTTTATATTCTGAGCGGCGGACTCGAGCCAGGTGATTGCCTTATCTTTTTCACCGGGAGTATTAAGGTAGCATTGACCGATTCTGAAATATAGGTTGTAGTTCTCAGGGTAGATCTGTAACAGACTCAGATATTTAGGAAGCGCTTCGGCATAGTCTTCAAACAGAAGGTCTCCCTCAGCTGAGACGAACATTTCACGCAAATCATTTCTCGACTGACCAGCAAGAGAGACGGCAGTTATAACAAATATCAGACAGAGGATATATTTAGCCCTTCTCATCCGGGAGGTTAGTTTACTTACAGAGACTAATATACGTGAAATATTGTTATAAGGTTACAGGGAAGTCGTGCCTTTTTAACAACAGGGGGCACTTTTTAATCAACCGTCCGAGGCGCAGTCGTGCCAGTGCTGACTGTTCGAGAATCGTCACACCTGCCCTGACGGGTATGTGCCACCCCCTCCCCAGGTGTTTGATGGCGAAGAGCTTCATCGCCCCGTAAAAGTGCCTCAGGGAGCTCTCTTTCCCGGTCATGGCGCTCCTTCCCTTGTAATGAATAATATTGACGTCAGGCAGATAATAGTTAAAGTAACCGGCTTTTCTTATCCGCCAGCTCAGGTCAATATCCTCTCCGTACATGAAGAACGCTGTGTCAAAGAGGCCGCTCCTGTCCAGGGCTTCCCTCCTTATCATCATGAACGCGCCGGTGAGGATGTCGGCACGGCATATCTTATCGTCCGGCTTCTCCCCGATATAATAGGCGTTGAACAGTGCTGAACGGGGGAAGAGTCTTCCCATACCGGTGAATTTGAAGAGCGAAGTCAGGGGTGAGGGGAATCCTCTTTTTGATTCAGGAAGGAACCTGCCGTCACCGTCGCTCATCCTTGCTCCGGCAGCACCTGCGTCAGGATGCCCGCGCATGAAGGAGAGCGCTTTTTCAAGCGCGTCAGGCTGTATAAAAGTGTCAGGATTAAGGATGAGTAGAAATTCGCCTGATGATGCTCTTATGCCCCTGTTGCAGGCTGCAGAGAATCCTTCATTTGTTTCCGTGGCAATGAGCGTGACAGAGGGAAACTCATTCCTCACCATCTCCGGTGAGTCATCGGATGAGTGATTATCGACGACTGTTATCTCACGGCTTATTTTTTCTGCGGCGGTGATGACTGAATGAAGCGCCTGCCTGAGGTAATCGCGGACGTTGTAGGAAACGATTATTACCGACAGCTCCATCGGTTTCAGGCCGAAGCCATCTCCTCCCTTAGTGCCTCAGCCAGTCTTCGCACCCCTTCATATGCATCTTTGGGTCCGGAGAAGGAGAAGTTGATACGCATTGTGTTATGCCCCTCATTGTTGCAGTAGAAGACAGAGCCGCAGACGAAGGCAACTTTTTTTTGTATTGCCTTTTCCAGCAGTCTGGCGGCATCCATAGAGGGCGGGAGAGTGACGAAGAGAAAGAGGCCTCCTGATGGTTCAGTCCATTTAACCCCTTCAGGCATTAGTTCACGGAAGCATTTCAGCATGTAGTCACGCCGCTCGCGGTATAGCTCAACGGTCTTTTTAAGGTTGATGTCAAGGAGTCCCTTTTCGATGTATCTCGCCGTTATCTTCTGGACGAACGGTGGTGTGCACAGATCGGCAGCCTGTTTGGCAGTCACGAGCTTGTCAATGATCTCCTGGTGTCCGGTGACCCATGCCAGCCTGAAGCCGGGGGCAAGGATCTTGGAAAAGGTATTCAGTGTCAGCACTCTGCCTTGAGTGTCAAGTGATGACATCAGCGGTTCCGGGGTGCCCTCAAAGCGCACATCACGGTAGGGACTGTCCTCGACAATGACAAGGTCATGCCTCCCGGCTATGCGTATGATCTCGAGACGCCGCGAAAGCGGGAGAGTAACTCCTGTGGGATTCTGAAAGTCAGGTATTATATATATGAATTTGATAACGCTGCCATCACTCTTCAGGCTTATAATTGTCTTTTCAAGCAGGTCTGGCCTCATTCCCTGATCGTCGAGCGGTATGCCCTTCAGCCTGGCTCCATAATTGGAAAATGCGTTCAGCCCTCCCAGGTATGAGGGTAGCCCGCAGAGAACCACATCGCCGCGGTTGATGAATATCTTCCCGCAGAGATCAAGAGCCTGCTGTGAGCCTGTTGTAATCATTATATTGGTTAGTGACAGGCTGAGGTTGTCTTTCAGGTTGTGACGTTCGATGAGGAGTGTGCGAAGCCTGGTGTCACCCTCTGTGGTGCCGTACTGCAGCGCTGCCGCTCCATCCTCATTCAGTATTTCAGAAGTGATGTTTTTAATGTCCTCTATGGGGAAGGAATCCGGAGATGGAAGGCCGCCTGCAAAGGAGATCATATCAGGTCTCTGAGTCAGTTTCAGTATCTCGCGTATTGCTGATTTCTTCATCAGATGCGTCGCATCTGAAAAGAACCTGTCGAATGTCTCTGTCATCAACTGGTGATTTTTATCAAAATAAGCAAGATTTTCGGAATAAAAAAATGACAAGGGCTCATGTCTGCGAAGGGAGGGAGAACAGGCGGCGGTTGACAATAGACTGGCCGAGGGTTATCTCGTCAGTATATTCAAGGACATCACCTATGGCCACTCCTCTTGCAAGGGTTGTAATACGGACATCATACCCCGAGAGTCGCTTGTAGATGTAGAAGTTGGTGGTATCTCCCTCCATGGTCGTACTGAGGGCAAGGATTATCTCCTTTACAGTTCCCTCGCGGACCTTCTCTTCCAGCTTAGAGATTGTCAGGTCAGAGGGGCCTACTCCGTCTACCGGTGAAATGATTCCTCCGAGCACATGGTACAGACCACGGAACTGCCGTGTGTTCTCAACCGCCATCACATCCTGCACGTTCTCAACGACACAGATGACTGACCTGTCCCTTGAATGATCATTGCAGATATCACAGACAGGTGTGTCACTGATGCCATGACAGACACTGCAGTAGCAGACATCTTCACGCAGCCTGGTAATTGTCTCCCCGAAGCGGCGCACCTCTCCGCTGTCTCGCCTGAGGAGATGCATCACCAGCCTGAAGGCTGTCTTGCGACCTATCCCGGGCAGGGAGGCGAACTCATTTACGGCCTCTTCGAGCATTTTGGAGGGGAATCGTGCTGACATATTCTGGCTTTGTGGCAAAAATAATTCATTATTTACCCGAAACGTGACAAGATCCTGATTTTTATCTGCGATCTTTTTATTATCCTTGCAGGCATGTTTTCAAAGATATGACACCCACACTGATCCTGTTAATTTTTGCTGCCTATACAGTGCTTCTGTTCGGAGTGACTTTCATTACGGCACGCAAGGCAAATAACCAGTCATTCTACATCGGCAACAAGGTATCACCGTGGTTTGTGGTTGCCTATGGCATGATCGGCGCCTCACTCTCGGGTGTCACCTTCATGTCCGTACCCGGATGGGTAGGCGAGACGCAGTTCTCGTACATGATGGTGGCCTTCGGGTACTTCTTCGGTTACGTGGTGATAGCAATGGTGCTTCTGCCCCTCTATTACCGGCTCAGGCTGACATCCATTTACGGGTACCTTGAACAACGCTTTGGCTTCTGGTCATACAAGACCGGCGCCGGATTCTTTATTATCTCAAGGGTGATCGGGGCCTCCCTTCGAATGTTCCTCGTCATAAACGTGCTGCAGATATTCGTCTTCGATGCCTGGAACATCCCGTTCTGGGTCAATGTGGCGATCTTCGTGGCACTCATCATAGGATATACACTTAAAGGAGGGATCAAGACTATCATCTGGACAGACACGCTGCAAACGACGTTTATGCTTCTGGCAGTGGTCCTGTCGATTTTTTACATCAGCAGGGAGATGGGGTCCTCAGCCTTCAACCTGTTGGGAGATGTGTTTGACAGTGACATGTCGCGAATCGTTATTACAGACTGGGATCATCCCCGGCACTTTGTCAAGCAGTTCTTCAGCGGAATGTTCATAACCATTACCATGACGGGGCTTGACCAGGAGATGATGCAAAAGAACCTGAGCATTAAGAATCTCAGGGATGCACGGAAGAACATGTTCACATTCAGCACAATCAACCTCTTCGTAGTCTTCCTGTTCCTGGTACTTGGTTCATTCCTCGTACTCTATGCATCAGCAAAGGGAGTCAGGGTGGCGATGACGGATGACCTTTTCCCGACCATTGCATTCAAGTACCTTGGTCCGGCGGCGGGAGTGGTATTTCTTATCGGTCTTATCTCTGCAGCCTTCCCCAGTGCTGACGGGGCACTGACGTCACTGACCACATCATTCAGCATCGATTTCCTGGGTCTTGAGAAGAAGACAGGAATAGATGACAGGAAAAAGACGAGGATCAGGTATTCGGTCCACTTCTCATTTGCCTTGATCTTTTTCATATGCATCCTCGTCTTCAGGCAGATGAATGACAGGGCGATAATTGACAAGCTCTTCACGATAGCCGGGTACACCTACGGCCCGTTACTGGGGCTCTACTCATTCGGGCTGTTTACACGCCGGACCGTAAATGACAGGGTTACCCCCTGGGTTGCCATCGCCTCGCCGGTCATGTGCTATTTTCTGAGCCTCTACTCAGAGGAGCTCTTCAATGGTTATAAATTCGGGTTTGAGATGCTGCTGGTGAACGGGTTCCTTACCTTCATGGGCCTGCTGATCTTCAGCCGCAGACCTGTATCAAAGCCGGCTGCCTGAGGAGCCGGTTGGGTTGGTTCGAGTATCATTCGTGGTACCTTCCCCGGTCTCTTCATCATCAGACTGCTGGTTTTTAGGCTTGATTATCACCTTGATTTTCTTGTATGGTATTGAGATCGAGACGTAGTATTCAGCCCCTGTGGCCATTCCCTTTGTACCGGCACCATAGCCGGGCATATGTACGGGCTTCAGATCCTTTCCGGCCCCCGCGCTTATCAATAGCCTCATATACAGGTTCCAGCCTATGGTGACTCCCGGAAAGAGCTCTGTGCGCACGCCGGGTGTTAACTCGAGGAAGTGCCCGGTGTGACGTGACAGCGGAACCGACGATTCCCCGGCCCCCCATTCATTGTTGTACCTGATCACGGTGGCCTCCTCACTGTAAAAACTCAGTCCGTATCTCAGCCCTATACCCGCATAATATTTTCCCCCGGAGGCGTTGGCCTTGATAAAGTTGTAGTCAGTGCCGGCAGTTATGCTTATGCCCCGGCTCATGAAGTCGTAGCTGTAGTCTGATGACCTGAAGTCGGAATACCTGATACCGCCGGTGACCGCCAGGGCCGAATTGATGTCGGTGGAGGCGGCGATACCGTAGCTGATGAGGTCAGTGCCAATCATCTGCATTACCGGCCCGGAGAGGTCAAAGCCTGCCCTTATATGCAGGGGCACGGTTACCGTATCCTGGGACATTGCATTGCTTCCGGTAATAAGGAAGAGACTAATAAAACAGATGCAGGTTCTTCTGACCATCGAGATTAACGCTTTTGTTCTCAATCATGAGTGTGTCAATGATATTGTGGGTTGTAATCAGCCCGCTTATATCGCTGACGAAAGTGTATCCGCATTCCGGCGAGACAAGATGAGGCTTCCGGGTATAAAAGATGACTGCTGTATCAGAGATGCCGTTCAGGGTAATGATAAAGAGAGACTGGTCCTCTGAAGGATCGAGCGACACAGCAAATGAAGACACCGACCTGGCGTCAACAAATTTCAGGATACCGGCAGGAGAGATACCCCTCACCCTCAGCGAATCAGCTTTGGCCGTCTCACCCGTGCCACTGGTAAGGAGATGGGTGATCATCACCGGGTCAGTCTTCTCATAACAGGGTTGTACCGAGCATGAAGCGAGGACCATGAAAGCGGCGAAGAATGCTATTTTGAGTAACACTGTCATAACGGTAGACAAATGTATTAAAATAAAGGGAGGTTACGCATCAGACCCGGCAGCCTCGGTTGTAACAGATGCATCAGGTTCAGAATTTCGGCAGGTTCTTAAGGACACCGCTGACGCCGTTCTTTATCACCCCCACAACCTTGTCCACAACGTTCTCCCTCTCCTTTACGGAATAGATCTCATTGATGATGTATTTATACCTCTCATTGAGGATATTCCTCCTCAGCTTCAGGGTGGGAGAGAGCTCCCCTGTCTGCGGGGTCCAGTCTTCGGTAACAAGCCTGAACCGTTTTATCTGCTCGAACTCTCCGAGGCTCCTGTTCATTTCACGCACCTCACGGCCGTACTTCTCTATCACTTCAGGCAGTTCAACGAGTTCGCCGTTGTCACGGTACTGGATCCTGTGCATCGAACACCAGTCATGCAGGAAAATAAAGTTCGGTGAGATCAGGGCGCTGGCAAATTTCTCATTTTCACCAATGACCATCGCCTGTTCAATGAAGAAGGATTCCTTCAGTTTGTTTTCGATCACCTGCGGCGATATGTATTTGCCGGAGGAGAGTTTGAACATCTCCTTCTTACGGTCCGTGATCTTCAGGAACCTGCCATCCTCAATGTAACCTATGTCGCCTGTATGGAACCATCCCTGCTCATCGATTACCTCAGCTGTAAGATCCGGAGCCTTGAAATAACCCATCATCAGATTCGGCCCCTTGCAAAGTATCTCACCGTCGTCGGCTATCTTCACTTCAACATTTTCAAGGAGAGGGCCCACCGTTTCGAACCTGATGTCAGGAATGCGGAAGGGATTAACCGCAATCACGGGAGAGGTTTCGGTAAGTCCGTATCCCTGGAGAACAGGTATGCCCGCAGCCCAGAATATGCGTTCAAGTCTCGACTGCAGGGCGGCGCCTCCGGAGACAAGGACCCGCAGCTCTCCGCCGAGAGCCTCTTTCCATTTGTTGAACACCAGTTTGCGTGCAATGCCCAGCCTGAACCTGTAAAATCTGCTGTTTCCGGTAAGCCTGAATTTTAGCCCGAGGATGACTGCCCAGAAGAATATCTGTTTCTTCAGCCAGGGAAGGTTCTTTCCTTTGTTGATAATGTTGTCATAGATCTTTTCGAGAAGGCGGGGGACCGTGTTTGCAATGTGAGGCCTGATCTCACGCATCGTGTCGGCAATGATACCCATATTCTCAAGATAGTAAATGCTGGTTCCCTTATACTGGAAGTGGTAGTTCATCATTCTCTCGTAGACATGGCAGAGGGGGAGGAAGCTCAAAGCCCTGTAGCCAAGCCCGAACTCATGGGCTGTACTTGTGGATATTGCATTGGTCATCAGGTTGTTGTGTGACAGCATGACTCCCTTGGGGTTGCCTGTGGTGCCTGACGTATATATTATTGTAACGAGCTCAGATGGGGTGATTGAATCCCTGATGGCGATCAGCTCAGGCATGACCCTCTCCCTGTTCTTCCTTCCCTCCTCGATGATATCGTCAATCGTTGGAAGTCCGTTCACCCTGTCAAAAGAATAGAGACCCCTGATGGCGGCGATTTTTGAAATGACTGGAGATACTTTGTTGTAAATCTGCCTGTTACCGATAATTACTGCTTTAACCTCCGAGTGTTCCAGGATGAAGGCATATTCCTCATGTCCAATGGTAGGGTATATAGGAACATGGACCATACCGGCCTGGGAGAGACCGTGATCAACGATGTTCCATTCAGCCTTGTTGGGGGTGATGGTGGCTATGTGGTCACCCCTGCCGTACCCCATCGACATCAGCCCGCAGCTGAACAGGTCAGTGAGCTCCCTGATGGCTTCGGTTGAATAGGTGATCCACTCGTTTCCGTGCTTGCCTCCGAACATCACCTCACGAGGATAGATCTTGTTCCCCCGGTCTATCAGGTCAAAGGTTCTGGTAACTTCCATCTGAATCATTTCAGGATTAGTGATGCAATGGTATGAATTCCAAACGTTTTTACAATTGTTTTATAGCATCTTTTCATCCGGTGTCATAGCTTTTCACAGATTCTTTCTGGCCATCGTCACGGCTTTTGCCACAGCCTCTTGCAGGCCCTCAGGTCTCTTTCCTCCGGCAGTGGCCAGGAATGGTTGTCCTCCGCCTCCGCCGCCAATTTCAGCGGCTACCGCCCTGGTCATCTCGATGGCGTTCAGGTTGGTTGCTGCGGCGGCCTCATCTCCCAATCCTACTACAAGTGATGCCTTCCCATCGTTCTCCGCTCCTATGACAATAATGCTGCCTGTGTCTGACAGCCTGATCTGGTGGGCTATATTCTTCAGTGTCTCTGCAGGGATCTTCTCCAGCACCCCGGAATAGATACGGCATTTACCAACGGTGACGGCCACAGCTGTCAGTACGTTCTTTGCTGCAGAAGCTGCTGCAGCCTGCATTTTTTCTATTGTGTTTTTCAGGGATGTGTTTTCAGCCATCAGCTTTGAAATATTGACTGCCGGATTGCCGGTGCTGCGGAGCATAAGTGAGATTTCATCGAGCAACTTCAGTTTCCCGGCGATATACGAAAATGCCTTTCTCCCGGTCACGGCCTCTATTCTTCTCACGCCGGCAGCTACAGCCCCTTCCGAGGTAATCTTGAAGAGACCAATCCGCGCGGTGCTTTCAACATGCGTTCCACCGCACAGTTCCACTGACTCCCCGAATGATACCACCCTTACCTTTTCACCGTATTTTTCTCCGAAGAGTGCCATGGCTCCCATGGCCATAGCTTCATCAACCGGAGTTTCATCATGAACCTCCGAAATGATATTCTTCATGATCATTTCATTGACCTTTTCCTCTACTTCAGCCAGTTCCTCAGAGGTGACCTGGCTGAAGTGGCTGAAGTCAAACCTGAGCTTTTCGGGTGTGACAAGCGACCCCTTCTGTTCAACGTGTTTTCCGAGTACCATCCTGAGAGCGTGGTGCATCAGGTGGGTTGCGGTATGGTTATTGGCTGTATCCTGCCTGGCCTCACCGTCAACCACAGCGGTGAACTCAGCCGAAGGATCACCCGGCACCTTCTCCGCAACATGCACAATAAGATTATTCTCCCTCACCGTGTCTGTGATAGCGATCTTCTCGCCGGCGGCCGTTATGTAACCCTTGTCGCCCGTCTGACCTCCCGATTCGGCATAGAAAGGTGTTCTGTCAAAGACCAGGTGGACTATCTCTCTGCCCTTTGAGACTACCCTCCTGTAACGTGCTATCCTGACGGTATCTTCAGTGCGGTCGTAACCGGAGAAAATGGTGTTTTCAACATTATGGATCACCTCCCAGTCACCGGCGGTGATGACTGCATCATCCCTGGATCTCTCTTTCTGGGCGTTGAGCTCAGTCCGGAAAGTCTCCTCGTCGAGGGTCATATTGTTCTCTCGCAATATCAGCTGTGTAAGATCTACAGGAAAACCATAGGTATCAAACAGTTCAAAAGCATCACTGCCGGGAAAAATATCCTTTCCTTCCATCTTCAGTGTCTCCACCCTCCGCTCTATCATCCTGAGGCCTTTCCCGAGCGTTTTGAGAAATGCCTGTTCCTCTTCACGGATCACCTTTGTTATGATCTCCTGCTGTGCCAGGAGCTCAGGATAGTGGTCTCCCATTGATTCAATCAGGGAGGGAATAAGCCTGTGAATAAAGGGTTCAGTCATCCCGAGTGAAGTGTACCCGTACCTTACAGCACGGCGGAGTATCCTTCTTATTACATATCCGGCCCTGTTGTTTGACGGGAGCTGTCCGTCAGCCACGGAAAACGAGACGGTGCGAAGATGATCGGAGATGACTCTGTGCGCTATGTCCCATTCCTCATTAATGCCGTAGGCTTTTCCCGATAAATCTGCTGATGCTGTTATAAGAGGCTGGAAGACATCGGTGTCATAGTTTGACTTTTTGTTCTGGATAACCATGCAGAGGCGTTCAAAGCCCATCCCCGTGTCAACATGTTTTTCCGGAAGAAGCTCAAGCTCTCCCCCGGCCTTTCGGTTATATTGAATGAATACAAGATTCCATATCTCGATGACCTGCGGGTGTCCCTTGTTTACCAACAGGTGACCGGGTGTTACTGCGCGTTCGGCATCTGACCTGAGATCGAAGTGGATCTCCGAACAGGGTCCGCATGGCCCTGTTTCACCCATCTCCCAGAAGTTGTCTTTTTTGGAGCCATCAATGATATGGTTGCCGGGAGATGTGAAGCATCGTCTCCAGTGATCTGCTGCCTCATCATCACGCGGCACATTCTCTTCGCGATCACCTTCAAAGACAGTTGTATAGATCCTCTCCTGTGCGATGCCCATTCTTCCCGTAAGGAATTCCCACGCCCACTCAATTGCCTCACGCTTGAAATAATCACCAAAAGACCAGTTTCCGAGCATCTCGAACATTGTATGATGGTAGGTGTCAAGGCCGACCTCCTCAAGGTCGTTATGCTTGCCTGACACACGCAGACACTTCTGTGAATTGGCGATCCTCTTGTATCCTGCAGCCTGGTTTCCGAGAAAAATGTCCTTGAACTGGTTCATCCCCGCATTGGTGAACATAAGCGTGGGATCATTCTTGATGACCATCGGGGCCGATGATACAATCTTATGCTCTTTTGTCCTGAAAAAACTCAGGAACTCTTTCCTTATCTCGTTTGCCTTCATCCTGAATACTCGCCCAGTCTTGATTTTTTTATTTTTCGGGCTTGTAAAATTAATTCATTTATTTTACGTTTGTCAGACAGGTGCCCAAAATAGTGGCAACACATTGATCTATTGATGCTGAAAAGGAAGAACTACGTTTTTGATGAAGCCAGCCTTCAGTTCCTGCAGCACCGGAGAAAGAGCAGCGAGAAGCTCTTCCGGTTCCTGCGTTGGTTTGGGCTTTCTGTCTTGATGACAGTGATTTACGCCTTTATTTTCCATCATCTTTTTGGTTCCCCCAAGGAGGAGCTTCTGGCGCAGAGGGTTGATGAAATGAAGCTTAGATTTTCGCTTCTCGAAAGAAAAATTGAATACTCTTCGGCATTGGTTTCAGATCTCCGTTCATCAGATAATCTTTCATATCGCGCCATTCTCGACCTTCCCCTCATACCGGAAGACATATCACAGGGCGGTTCGGGGGGTACAAACCGGCTCGGTGATCTTACCGGGTACGCAAACAGTGAAATGGTGATGGCGGTACGATCAAAGTTTGATGACCTCAAGACCCAGACCAATATACAGTACAATTCGCTCACCGAACTCAGCGGCAAGGCTGCCGAGTGGAAGGAGATGTGGGCACACCTGCCATATATAAGGCCTGTCAATGTCACATTGCTTCTTGGTGACGGCATGAAATTCCGTGAGAAGCATCCGGTTCTCGGCTCGCCCCGTTGGCATTTCGGCCAGGATTTCCGGTGCCCGACAGGAACGGAGGTTCACGCCACCGGTGCCGGTGTGGTTTACCATGCAGGCAACGATAATGACGGTTTCGGAATAAAGGTTGTGATTGACCATGGATATGGCTACCGGACCATCTACGGCCACCTGAGCGAATGCCGGGTCAGGAGGGGTCAGAAGGTAACCCGTGGCGATTTCATTGGGCTGTCGGGAAACACAGGGATCTCATCAGGGCCGCACCTTCATTACCAGATCGACCTCTTCGGTTCACATGTTAACCCGTTGTGGTATTTCACCGACAACCTGTCGGAGGATGAATATTTCAGGATGCTCGACTTCCTCTCAAAACCCTGAGAGGGAAGAATAATCTCTGCGTCCGGTTCTGCGGTGTTTGTTTTGAATTATATCTATTATTTTATAAGTTTGCACAGCATTGAGTATGCCATCATAACAGATGCCAAAGACCAAGTACAAGTTCAATCATGAAACTCTCAGCTTTGACAGGATTAAGCTGGGGATCAGACAGACCTTCCTCAGGCTTTTCGGTTATTTCGTCGCATCACTGTTTCTGGCCGGTATCTACGGCTTCATTTTTGCATTCGTTTTTGACTCCCCCCAGGAGAAAGCGCTGAAGAGAGAGATAGATCAGCTCACTCTTCAGTATGAGCTCATGAACCGGGAGATGGAGAATGTCGAGAAAGTCCTCGGTCATCTCCAGGAGACTGATGATAACCTGTACAGGACCATTTTCGAGACTGAACCGATTCCATCATCATTCCGGGAAGGTGGCATCGGGGGCGTGAACAGGTACAGTGAGCTTGAGGGCTTTTCAAACTCGGAACTGGTGATAGAGACCGCGATGAGGCTTGACAAAATCCGGAAAAAGATTTATGTGCAGTCAGAGTCGTTCGACGAGCTGATTGCCTATGCCTCGGAGAAGGAGGAGTTGCTAGGCAGCCTACCTGCCATACAGCCTCTGTCCAACAAGGACCTTAAGCGCACTGCCTCAGGCTTCGGGTACCGCATTCATCCCATATACAAGATATCAAAGTTCCATTCAGGAATGGACTTCACCGCACCGACTGGTACCGACGTGTATTCCACCGGTAACGGTATGATCAGAACTGTTAAGTCAGCCCGTCGCGAGCTCGGAAACCATATAATAATAGATCACGGCTTCGGATACCAGACCGTTTATGCTCATCTTGACAAATTCAATGTAAAGGTGGGGCAGAAGGTCAAACGTGGTGATGTGATAGGTTTCGTTGGCAGCACGGGCCTCTCAACGGCACCTCACCTCCACTATGAGGTACTGGTTAATGGCAGGCATGTTGACCCGGCACTGTACTATTTCAATGACCTCACCCCGGAAGAATATGACCGTATGCTGGAGATCTCAAGCAAGAGCGGACAGACGTTCGATTGATTCACACTATCTGAAATGCCTTACAGGGAAAAGAAAGTAGAAAAACTCTATTACCAGATAGGAGAAGTCTCCGAAATGTTTTCCGAGCCTGTGTCCACCATTCGTTTCTGGGAGAAGGAGTTTGATGTACTGCGGCCGAAAAAGAACAACAAGGGAAACAGGCTCTTCATGCAGGAAGACATCAAAAACCTGAGGCTTATTCATCACCTGTTGAGGGAGCGGGGCATGACCCTGGAGGGTGCAAAAAAATTCCTGAAGAATAACCGCGAGGAGACTGATTACCGGCTGGAGATAGCTGATACTCTTCGCAACATAAGGGCTCTGCTCGTTGAAATCAGTGACGAAATCACTTAAGCCTATGGCGGTCATTCTCGGTGAATTTGTAAGATGGCTCGAAGGAGTTATTCCCCCGGCATTTCAGGAACACTATGACAACAGCGGTCTGCAGTTGGGAGACCCCGGTTCAGAGATTGATTCCGTGCTTCTTACAATTGATGTTACTCCTGAAGTGATTGAGGAGGCCGTCAGTCATGGCTGTGGTCTTGTATTATCACATCATCCCCTCATTTTCACCCCGCTGAAGCGACTGGCATATGGCAGCAATACGGAGCGTAGCGTGGCTGCGGCTCTGAAGCACAACATTGCAGTCTACTCGGCCCATACCAGCTTTGACAACACCCTGCATGGAGTGAGTCATATCCTTGCTGAGAAGATCGGCCTGGAGAATATCACGATCCTGGAACCCCTCAGGGGGAAGCTCTCGAAGCTCGTGACCTTTGTGCCGGAGTTGCATGCCGAAAGGGTGAGGGATGCACTCTTTGCCGCCGGGGCCGGCCAGATAGGCAACTATGACCGTTGCAGCTTCAATGTGAAGGGTGAGGGCACCTATCGTGCCGGTGAGGGTGCGGACCCGTTTACCGGCAGCATAGGAGAGGATCATGCCGAGGCTGAGATTCGTATAGAAGCTGTGATGCCGTCACACCTGGCAGGAGCGTGTGTCAGGGTTCTGCTGGCGGCTCATCCCTATGAAGAGGTGGCCTATGACATCATCGCCCTGGAGAACGAGCATCGCGGCGCCGGCGCGGGCGCTATCGGCACCCTGCCCACACCCGTAACCGGCAGTGAGCTTCTCGGACGGCTGAAGCAGCTGACAGGGTTGCCCTTCATTCGCTACAGCGGTGACCCCGCCCGCGCTATCACCAGGGTGGCAGTGTGCGGAGGGTCAGGCTCAGCCTATATCCCCGCCGCCGCCCGCACCGGCGCCGATGCATTCATCACCGGTGACATCAGATACCACGCCTACACCGAGGCTCCTGCAGATATGCTTGTGGCTGATGCCGGGCATTATGAGAGCGAAAAATTTTCTTTGGAGATACTCCACGACCTGATTCATAAAAAATTTCCTAACTTTGCACTCCGGTTTTCCGGGATAAAAACGAATCCGATAAATTACTTCCAGTAAGATGACAGCGAAACAGACAAAAACGGCTGAGACCGAACTTACAATAGAGGAGAAACTAAGAGCACTCTATTCACTGCAGCTTGTTGATTCAGAGATAGATAAAATACGTACCCTGAGAGGGGAGCTTCCGCTTGAGGTCCAGGACCTTGAAGATGATGTGGCAGGGCTTGAGACCAGGATAGGAAACCTCAAAGGTGAGATCGCCGAGCTCGAAAAGTCTGTCGTAGGCAAGACTACCGAGATTACCAATTCACAGGCTCTGATCAAGAAATATGAAGAACAGCAGAACAACGTTCGCAACAACCGGGAGTATGATTCTCTCTCCAAAGAGATTGAGTTTCAGGCCCTTGAGATAGAGCTCTGCAACAAGAAGATACGTGAGTTTACTGCACAGGTGGCGGAGAAGAAGGAGGTGATGGCCGAGGCTCAGACAGCCCTGGATGAGAGAACACGTGATCTGGATGGTAAAAAATCAGAGCTCGATGATATCACCCGTGACACCCAGAAGGAAGAAGAGCAGCTTGATGAGAAATCCGCTAATCTTCAGACCAGAATAGAGGAGAGGCTGCTGACAGCCTACAAACGAATCCGTTCCAATGCCCGCAACGGCCTGGCAGTGGTTTCAGTACAGCGTGACGCCTGCGGCGGCTGCTTCAACCAGATACCCCCGCAACGCCAGCTTGACATCAGGTCAAGAAAAAAGATCATCGTCTGTGAATATTGCGGCCGTATACTGGTTGACGACGAAATAGTGAACGAACAATAAGTCTGGACATCCCGTCCGGTGACCGTAAAC
>CAYVYM010000049.1:0-21960 GCA_964455705.1 uncultured Rikenella sp. | reverse complement strand
ATTGCCAGAGCGGATATTATCGAACACTATATTGACATGGCCCAGTTTTGACTTTGCATTTATCTGTTTCCAGTCAGTGATTTCGCCGGTGAATATCTTCCGGACGTTTTTATATGTCAGAAGTGAATCGGCATTGCTTTTATTGAGCACAAGAGCCAGGGCATCATATGCTACCACATAGGTACGGACCACGGTCTGCAAATCGAGGAGAACCTTGCGCTGTTCTTCTGAAGGGGCCCATGATGAGACAATCACTTTCACGGAATCATTCAGGAAAAATGCGACAAGCTCATTCTCCGGTTTGTAAAGAGGTTTGATAGTGGCGTACTTGTAAAGTGCCGTGAAGGTATCGATCTCCGCATCAATAATAGGCTGAAACGAATCATCCGATGCTACCCTGATGTTGCCGGATGTTGGTGTCTCCTTAAGGGCTGCGGTTCCTTTGGGCTTGCATGCCGCCAGAGAAATAACGGCTGCCACAATGAGCAACGCAGGCATTACTGATAATATGTATCCTGATCTTTTCATACTCTCCCCGCTTTTCAACTTGCTATGAGCCACAATATTAATAATTATCTCTCAATCCCGCTCCCATAGGGGCGTAAATTTTCTCTGAGTATCTTAAAAGGTTAGATACAAAGCACATGCCACTATTATAATCTATGACCGTCAGATGATATGGAGACCCCAGAGGAATCAACAAATTATTTCTCATCCTCATCCCTGCTGAAAAAGCTCTCCCTGATCTTCTCGTAAGATACAAAGATCCTGTAAAGAGCATATATTAACAGAGGAACAGACAGTACTATCCTGAGGGCTCTGTCAATTTCAAAAAGGTCGGTGGTGAGTAAGAAAATCGCAAGGCCGAGATAGAAAAAAACCATCACCGTGCCAAAGATGGCGAATACCTTGTCATACATTTTGCTGGTACTGCTCATTACATTTTATTATGAATTGACAAATATATGATTTATTCTTTTTTTTCAGTGCTGATTTGTCCCATGGAGTGACATAAAAGAAGAGAGCCGCCACACGCGGCTCTCCTGATCCGGATATTCAATCTTACCTGGTTGCGTTTTCGAGTCTCTTCATAATAGAGAAGATGAAAGCGGCAGAGAGCAGGCAGCAGACGATGAAGACTGTCCATAGCTGCCAGAGTTCAACCTTGTCCCAGAGTTTGGATCCAACGAAGAGGAGCTTGTTGCCCACTGCCGTAGCGAGCAGCCAACCGGCCTGCATCATTCCCTGGAAGCGCGAGGGGGCCACCTTTGATACGAAAGAGAGTCCCATCGGGCTCAGGAAGAGCTCTGCCACGGTTAGGATCAGGTAACTGCTGATCAGCCAGTAGGGGCTTACCCTCAGAACTTCAGCAACCGGAGATCCTTCAAGTGAGGCGGGTGAGGGGAGTTTCACTGATGACAGCAGTACTACCATAAATCCTATGGCAGCGATGATCATTCCGATTCCGATCTTCTTCGGGGTTGACGGTTCAATGTTCTTCTTGTTCAGCCATGCAAAGACACCCATGACCGGGAAGGTGAGTGCCACGATGAAGAGAGGGTTGAATGACTGGAACACCTCAGGCTCAATAGAATTCAACGGGTTGGCTTTGCTGACAAAGAGGTATACCAGAACAAATGCGGCCACGAAAAGGCCTCCTCCGATGAGTCTTGCAGGCAACTCCATGTTTTTCCTTATAAGCAGAACCAGTCCTGCAATGGCACCGATCACCGCCAGCATGGAGGGCAGGGTGAAGAAGAGATAGGTGAAGGGTTCCACCTGCTTGACAGTGTAATCTCTTGCAAAGAGGGTGAGAGTCAGTCCGTTCTGGTGGAATGACATCCAGAAGAAGATCACCACCACGAACACAAGAATCAGTGATGAAACACGTGCATATTCATCCTTCTTGGCAGTTGTAAGCATCCAGGTGGTGAAACCTGCAAAAAGTCCGATTGCCAGACCGGTAAACACATCGACGACAAAACTGAGTCCGAAGGCAAAAATGGCCATTGCTATTGCTGCATAGATCAGGGGCCTGAATTCAAACTCAATTGTATTGGATGACCCGTCAGTGGCCTTCGCAGGTTTCTCCTTGTTGGGAAGCAGCCTGTTGAAGAATACATAGACAAGAAGTGAGATTATCATTGCTCCGGCAGCGATTGCGAATGCATAATTGTACCCTCGTGAGAAGACTTCGAGATAGTTGTTGGCGAAGGTTCCGAGGTCTGTTACGGGGCCTGCCAGGTTGACTTTATCGGCAAGGGTCTGGAATTCCGTCAGTTTGTCAGTGCTTGTAAGGAGACCTCCGTTGTACTGGTGACAGAGTGCCGGGAGGCTTCCGTCATGAGCAAATCCGTTTGTCTTCAGCCACCAGTTCCTGATTCCGTTGGCGGCAAAGGGAGCGAAGAATGCACCGACGTTGATACCCATGTAGAATATCATGAATGCGGTGTCCCTCATTTTTGAATACTGGGGATTGTCATACATCTGCCCGACTACAGCCTGAAGGTTGCCCTTGAAGAGACCATTTCCGAAGGCAATTGTAAAGAGGGCTATCACAGTGAAGGTCAGTGACATGCCAGGTACTGCCATCAGTACGTATCCTCCAAACATGATGATAATGCCGAACATGATAACCGTCTTGTATTTCCTGGTTGCATCGGCCAGTGTCCCGCCGACCAGTGCTAGTGCATAGATGCTGAAGTAAAAAGAGCTGTAAATGTTCCCGGCCTTATCAGCAGTCAGACCATACTTGGCCTGCAGGAAGAGCACCAGGATCGCCATCATGGTGTAGAAGCCGAACCTTTCTCCCATATTGGCGAAGAAGGCAACAATTAGTCCTTTTGGATGATTCTTGAGCATAATTTTCTGTATTTAATTGGTTATTTTCGTTCAGTTGGTGACAAATATATTAATCTTTTTAATTTGCAATCATTGCATTATAACATCAGCGCAATAATTTTGCATTGTTATATTTTTACATTTGTATTATTGGGACCTATATTTATAATATGAAGATTTTCACATCAGCAGAGATAAGGGAGATTGACGCAGCCACTGTCCGTCTCGAGCCTGTAACGCCGGCAGGACTGATGGAGCGTGCTGCCACGACTTTTGTTCAGAGGCTGAAGGACACCCTTCCGCCGGAGAAGAAGGTCAACCTGTTTGCCGGTCCCGGCAACAACGGTGGTGACGGGCTGGTGATTGCCAGACTGTTGCATGATGAAGGTCATCCTGTGCGTGTATTCATAGTAGAGACAGGCTCTGCCCACAGCAGTGAATTCAAACTAAATGCCGACCGGCTTGAGAGAGCGGGCATAACGCCGCTCACCCTGGCCGATCCAGGGCTCTTTCCGGTTATCGGGCGTGATGAAGTGATAATTGATGCCATTTTCGGAACGGGGCTCAGCAAGGCTCCGGCGGGCGTGGCTGCAGAGGTCATCAGAAAGATCAATCAGACAGGTGCCTATGTTGTTTCAGTAGATGTTCCCTCCGGCCTCTTCTGCGAGGACAACAACGGTGCTGACCGCGACAGGATGGTAAGGGCATCACAGACTATCACATTCCAGTTTCCAAAAATTGCATTTATGTTTGCCGGGAATGAAGATCAGGCAGGCAAGTGGGAGGTGATTGACATAGGCCTCCACGCCACGACCATAGCCTCCATGCCCTCACCCTACCATTATATTATGAGAGAGAATGTCAGGCCGCTGCTTCAAAAGAGGAAGAAATTTGATCACAAGGGCATTTTTGGTCATGCCCTGATCATTGCCGGCAGTTACGGCAAGGCCGGAGCTGCCACACTGGCCGCCGGAGCAGCACTGCGCAGCGGTGTCGGACTGGTGACCGTGCATACTCCCGCCCCCGCCGTTATGGCACTGCAGGCCTCACTGCCGGAGGCTATGGTCTCACCTGACCCGGGAACAGGGAATGTGACCGTGTTGCCTGACCTGGCCCCGTACGATGCGGTTGGCGTCGGGCCGGGACTGGGAACTGATCCTGACACCACTGCGGTGCTCAGGACATTGCTTGAGACGGCCTCAATACCACTTGTCCTTGATGCTGATGCACTTAATATCATGGCCCGGAACAGGGAACTGCTTGAAATGATCCCACCTGGCACCGTGCTCACACCACATCCCGGTGAATTTCGCCGTCTTGCCGCGACAGAAAGCAATGATTTCAGGCTAATGGAAGAGCAGCGGGCGTTTGCTGCCAGGCATAATTGCATAGTGGTTCTCAAGGGCGCCCATACCTCCATTGCCCTGCCCGGGGGTGAGGTCTATTTCAACAGTACAGGCAACCCGGGCATGGCCACCGGTGGCAGCGGTGACGTGCTGACAGGAATGATCACATCACTGCTGGCACAGGGTTATGGCCCTGCCGATGCAGCAGTAGCTGGAGTATACCTTCACGGGGTGGCTGGCGATGTAGCCCTGAGAATACATTCGGAGGAGTCAGTCATAGCCGGAGATATTCTGATGAATATCGGCAGGGCTTTTCGTGAGACACAGTTCAATAGTTTCAGTATGTACCTTTAAACAACAGTGATGAAAAGATTTGCAATTATCATATCAGGGGCTTTTCTGGCTATCACCGGCGGATGCTCAGTAACGAGCAATAACAGCAGAAGTGATATTGTGGTTCTTCCCCTGGGCGGAGAAGTCAGGGTGACAGAAGGGAGTATAATTTATGCCCTGCCACAGACGGTGCTCGAATTTGATATCATCGCTGAAAAAAGGACCGAGATCCCGGGTCCGTTTTCAGGTTATGCACGGGAGATGATAGGACTCGACAATGTAATCACTGCCGGGAACGAGACCTGGACCCTCACTGATGTGAGAATCAAAACCATCGAGGAGCTTGACCCTGCACAGTATTATGTCATCCAGGGCACTACCCTGATGCAGACAAATCTTCTGGCTCTGAAAGAAAACGGACTTATTCTTGACATTAACCCGGATATCTATGCACGTACAGGACACTCAAATCTGCAACAGGGAACTGAAATCCGTGGCCCGATGTTCCCTGACAGGGGGGCATATGATTATGTCTCTACCAGGACCGACACAGCCTACAGGGTAATCAAGGCCGATACCGCATTCATCCGTGTGCCCTACCTTGTTCAGAAAAAAAAGGGCATGACGGTGGAGGAGGAGGCAAGGGAGGCTGCTGACCGGCTGCTCGAGTTACGGGAAGGGAGACATATGATACTCACCGGCGAGACGAATATCTTCCCGCAGGACGGTGCCGCAATAAACGAGATAAACAGGCTGGAACGCGAATACATGGCGCTCTTTGCCGGCAAGACCTGGTCAGAGGCGAAGCACTTTCGCATCTGGCTCACACCTGACCTTTCAATGGCAGGTAAACGAACAGCTATATTCAGCTTCTCAGGAAGTAAGGGGGTGATGGCGGCCGGCGAAGCCGGAGGCCGCCCGGTGCAGGTTGAGATGACAGCATCAGGCAAGACCGGGGAGCTGAAGCTGGTAGTAATGCCGGTTACCTCACAGAAGGATCTTGCAGCCCGTGACAGACTCTATTACAGGGTGCCTGATGTGGCAGAAATCAGGGTAAGTGTTGGTGATGAAACCCTCTGCACTGCCCGTAAGCTGGTGTACCAGTTCGGCAACACCGTGACACTGCCGTCGAACTTTATTATAGGAAAATAGGCGGCAGGAACAGGACGATAGGTCTGAAGTCAAAAGTCCTTAAAGTCGAAGGTCTGAGGGTCAATCTTGCAGGGGAGGCAATAGTGAATATTTGCCCGTAGGGCATTAAGTATTGTAGGGGGCAATCAGAAATCCTGTGGACTGAATTAAGTAGATGTTTTGCCAATCCCGTTTTCCAGGACCTCAAAAAACGCCTTCTCGCGCTTCGAGATATGGAAGTTTTCCGCTATCCGCTGCCGTGCTTTCAGACCCAGTTCGCGGCGCTTCTGGCTGTCCGTGCCGAGTATATCTTCAAATCTTCTCCTGAGATAGTCTTTATCAGGGCTGTGGACAAGAAATCCTGTTTCTCCGATAATTCCGGGAATGCCCCCTACATCAGAGCCTATCGGAATGCAGTGGCATAGCATAGCCTCACAGAGAGCGTTGGGAAATCCCTCAGAAACTGAAAGTTGCAGTACAAACTGGCTTTCAGCAAGGAAAGTCCTGAACTGTTCCTTTGGCATAAAAGGGTGCATGGTTACGTTTGGAGGTGTGGGCCCGAGCTGCCGGATAACATCATCCGCTATCCCGATGACCCTGAAAGAGCAGTGGCTGAACTGGCCGGCAAGGAACAGCAGGAGATCGATTCCCTTTACCCGTACCCTCATCATACTGGTTATGGATGCAACTGCAATAAAGGTATTATTGACTTTTGCCTCCGGGTCAGAGACAAAAAAGTCCGGATCAAAACCGTTATGGATCACCCTGATGGGAGTGTCTATCTCCGGAAAGAAATGCTTGTACCCCTGCATGGAGTATGCAGTCCCATGGTGGTACCCGTAATCGCTTTTAACCAGCGAGCCGTCAACCGGGAGTAACCCGGTGCAGAGCCGGAATGACCACCTGATAAAGGTTCCCATCAAAGGCTTCCGCAGGCTCCCGTACCTTAATGAAGGGAATGAGACACAGTCTGTCCCCCCGGGGATAATATATACAGGTGTCCCTGTGATCTTACCAAGAAGAGCAGGCAGAAATGACCAGTAGCCTCCGAACATTATGAAAACAGCCTTTGATTGCCGAAGGTGTCTGGTGAGAAAAACAAGCTGTTTCAGGAAATTCAACGGTGTTGCAAACTTCGACCTCCAGGTATGCCCGGGTACAGTTACTTCATATCTTCGTGAAAGGAAACTGATATCCTTCTGAATGAATGTTGACGGGTCAGGATAGATATATAGGATATTTTGCTTCATTTTAAAAGGGACGGAGCCTGTTTACAAGAAATTTGGTTCTTGCGAGCAGCTTTCTGGCTATTATAACCTGTTTGGGGAGAGGGGAGAGGGTTACCTCATTTTTCTTCCGGAGGCAGATGACTGCATAATCATGCTCTCTGTCGAACAGGGAATATGAGCAATAACTGATCAATGTCAGTCCGGTTGAACAGGCATCTCCAAGGAGGGTGTCTGCTTCCAGCGACTGGTCAATTATCTGCATCTGTTCGGGTGAGGTAGTCCTTATGTAGTCAAGCGCCCTCGGGTGAGGAATATGGATCAGAATCACCGAGCTGTCATGCATGTGATCTGCAAGTGTCCGGAACAGCTGCCTGTGCTGTTCGACGGGGATATGTTCCAGTACATCAGGAAGAATGATAAAGTCGAAAACTTCCGTGTGGTTAAAATCAGTCATGTCAGACACCATAAAACGCACATTGGATGCACGGGAGAGCCTTTTACGGGCTATTTCAACAGATTCCGGGCTGATATCTACGGCGACGATTTCGCCCCGTCTGAGATACCTGGAAATCAATCCGGTCATCGTTCCAATACCACATCCGATCTCAAGGACCCTGTCGTTTCGCGAGAGTCCTGCTGATGCCAGGAACTCCATGATTTTATAATGTCTCAGGTTGACGCTGGTCTTCACCTGCCTGCCGGCGAAACCGTCATACCATTTGCCTATCTGTTCGCTTGTCTCCATCTGTGGGCTGAACCAGAATAAACGGCCCCGTAAGGCCTTAACCGCAGCAAATGTATACTATTTTTTTAACAGGCAATCGAGGGCCGATCCGCCAGCTGCCGGAGAAGGAGCCAGATTGCAGGGAAGGCAATAGAATTAAAAATTAACTTTTGTGATTGATAGTCAGACACATAGACTGCAGGACGGAACAAAGCGACAGACCTTCAGACTTGAGACCTTCAGACTTTCGACTTTACAGACTTTATGGACTTATTGTGCCTTCCCCTTGAATGTCTTCATGAAATCCTCATAGCTCTGTTTCTGCCAGCCGGTGCCGGCAAAATACACGAGCATGGGTTCAATCTGGACCGGCGTTTTGTACCCGGAGACCGGGGTGATGAGTTCACCGTTGGCGGTGAGAAACACAACCGTCGGGTAGCCGAGCTTGCCCTGGAGAAGGGCGTATGCCAGCTGATGTGTCTTACCGAGGCTGCCGTCATTCACGAATTTCCTTCCCTGGAAGGTGACGGGCTCCTTGCCTTCGGCATCGAACTTGACTGCGTAATATTTGTTATTCAGTATCTCTGCAATGACCGGATCTGAGAAAGTATCCTTGTCTAGTTTCTTGCACCAGCCGCACCAGTCAGTGTAGGCGTCAACGAAAATCGGCCTGGGATTTGATTTTGCAAGCGACACGGCCTCCTCTATCGAATACCATTTCACTGTTTCAGTCTGGGCAGACAGAAGCAGTGCGGGTGCTGCCAGTAAAAGTATAATGATAAGCTTTTTCATGTTCTGTAGATAATTACGATTGATCTGACGGTTTAATTTTGATTGCACAAAATTAACATTTCACTCTGATAACCAAGAACTATGCCACAAAGTTCATCTGTCATGTTTTTTGCTTCTATTATTGGAATGTTTTTTTTATACTTTTACAGACCCTGTTAAACAAACTCATTCACAGACGATGGAAAAATTAAGACAAACGCTTGCTGACTCGAAGACTGCAAGATGGACTGCCCTGGCAGTTGTAGCATTCACAATGCTGTGTGGTTATTTCCTGACCGATGCCATGGCACCTTTAAAACCCATGCTTGAACAGCAGTTGTCTTGGAGCAGCGAAGACTACGGCTTCTTCACAAGCGCTTATGGCTGGTTCAATGTGTTCCTCATCATGCTTATTATAGGCGGGATCATCCTTGACAAAATGGGTGTGCGCTTCACCGGTAAAATGGCAACCATGCTTATGGTGGCCGGTACCGCCATAAAGTTCTGGGCCCTGTCAACAAATGCTTTCGAAGGGCAGACATGGCATTTCCTGTTCTGGGATGCCAATCCCCAGGTCTTTATTGCAGGACTGGGTTATGCAGTTTTTGGAGTAGGTGTTGAAACGGCCGGGATTACCGTTTCAAAGATCATTGTCAAATGGTTCAGGGGCAAGGAGTTGGCCCTGGCCATGGGACTTGAGATGGCTACTGCAAGGCTCGGCACCACTCTTGCCCTTGCCGGATCGGCTCCGCTGGCCAAAGCCCTGGGTCATGTCTCTATGCCCATCCTCGTAGCACTGGTATTGCTTTGCGTCGGTTTAATAGCCTTCTTCATCTATTGCGGGATGGACAAGAAACTTGATGCTTCCATCGCCCAGTCCAAAGAGGGTCTTCCCCAGGAGGTGGAGGAGAGCTTCAGGCTGAAGGATATACTGTTCATTATTAAGAATAGAGGATGGTGGTATATTGCCATCCTTTGTGTACTCTTTTACTCAGCAGTGTTTCCGTTCCTTAAATATGCATCTGACCTTATGGTCAATAAGTTCGGAATTGATCCTGCAACTGCAGGACTGATACCTTCAGTGCTGCCCTTCGGAACGATCCTGCTTACCCCTCTTTTCGGAAACCTTTACGACAGGAAGGGGAAGGGGGCAACCATCATGATAATCGGTGCCCTGCTCCTGATCTTTGTCCATGCCATGTTCTCGATCCCCGCGCTTGACAAACCCTGGATGGCGTTCTTTCTCACCATCATTCTTGGCATAGGATTTTCTCTCGTACCATCTGCCATGTGGCCATCAGTACCCAAAATCATACCTGACAAACAGCTTGGGACTGCCTATGCGCTTATTTTCTGGGTGCAGAACTGGGGCCTGATGGGAGTTCCGTACCTTATTGGATGGGTCCTTGACAAGTACTGTATCACCGGCTCGTATTTGCTTGACGGGGTTGCAGTACCAAGTTATGATTACAAGTATCCGATGATGATATTCACAGCACTTGGAGTCATTGCGCTGCTCTTTGGCTTCCTTCTGAAGGCAGAGGACAAGAAGAAAGGATACGGTCTTGAAATGCCCAATATTGTAAAAGACGAATCAATAATAAATTAGTTATGAGTGACATTAAGAATCTTGAACCGAAGCTTCTGTGGAAGTATTTCTATGAAATAACACAGATACCGCGTCCCTCCAAGAAGGAGCACAGGATGACGGAATACATGAAGAAGTTTGGACATGAACATGGTCTTGAGACCATTGTTGACAAAATCGGCAACGTCATTATCCGCAAGCCGGCAACCAAAGGATTGGAGAAGTGCAAGGGCATTATCCTTCAGGGCCATCTCGATATGGTGCCTCAGAAGAACTCAGACAAGAAGTTCGATTTCGATAAAGATGCCATTGAGACCCGTATTGATCAGGGCTGGGTGAAGGCAAACGGAACAACCCTCGGTGCTGACAATGGAATAGGCGTGGCAGCTGCCATGGCCGCCCTGACAGATCCCAGGGTGGTCCACGGTCCGCTGGAGGCTCTCTTCACCATCGATGAGGAAACCGGAATGACAGGGGCAAAGAACCTGAAGAAGGGTCTGCTCAAAGGGGAGATACTGATTAACATGGACTCGGAGGACGAGGGCGAACTATACGTCGGTTGCGCAGGAGGTGTTGATGTGAGCGGTACCCGCAGCTACAAGCAGGAGAAGACACCTGCAGGAATGACCGCATATAAGCTGACCATCAAGGGACTGCGTGGCGGTCACTCGGGTCTCGACATTCATCTTGGGAAGGCAAATTCCAACAAGCTGATGTTTAGGTTCTTCCAGCAGGCCGAGCATGATTTCGGCATGCGGATTGCCGACTACACGGGAGGTGATCTTCGCAATGCTATCCCTCGCGAGGCATTCGCAACAATAGTGGTTCCATCAATAAAGAAAGCCCAGTTTGAAAAGTTCATTAAGAGCTACGAGAAGATGTACCGGGCTGAATTCAAGGAGGTTGATCCTGACATAAAGATGTCCGTTAAAACCTGTGATAAGCCTGAAAAGGTGATGAATGAGGCTGACCAGTACCGGGTAATAAGGGCGGTACAAGTATGTCCCAGCGGCGTTGAAAGGATGAGTGCAAGCATGCCGGGAGTTGTGGAGACATCAAACAACCTTTCTGTCGTGAAAATTCAGGATGGTAAGTTTCACGCGCACAATCTCACACGCAGTTCGGTCGAAACGGCCAAGGAAGCTACGGCATGGAAGATTGCCGCAGGGTTCCAGCTTGCCGGTTGCGATGTTTCCCTCACCGGAGATTATCCCGGCTGGAAACCGAATGTGGATAGTGACATCCTTAAGACGATGCTGGACACATACAAGAAACTCTATGGGAAAACCCCTGAGATCAAGGCTATTCACGCGGGCCTCGAGTGTGGCATTATTATGGGACCGTATCCCGGTCTGGACGCCATAAGCTTCGGGCCGACTATCCGCTTCCCTCACAGTCCGGATGAGAAGGTGGAGATAGAATCGGTAGGAAAATTCTGGAACTACCTGACGGCTACCCTTAAAAACGCGCCGAAACAGTAGATTCAATTGCGGACCGGTAACTTTAGTTCCATTCGCAATCAGATCGAGTAGGAGGAAACCTATTTCATTTTCCTCCTACTCGATTCAGGTTTTAATAGTCATGAAAGTGCACTGCCGTGACACGGCATCCTGCAGTTATTTTACGGTTATCTCTGCCAGGATGTCATCTTTCATTACATTCTGACCGGCCCTGACACCGACCCTGATGACAGTTCCGCTGGCGATCGACTGTATTTCGTTCTGCATCTTCATTGCCTCAAGAATCACAATCGCCTCTCCCCTGATCACTTCTGCATTCTCCCGCACGAACACGTCGATGATCCTGCCGGGCATCGGGGCCCTGACAATAAGCGTTGAGCTCTTGCTGCGACCGGTTCCGAGCACCTTTTTGCGCTGCATTGATATCGGGGTCTCAACGGTGAATGTGTGTCCTATGTCGTTGAAAAGTATCTCATACCTGTTCTGTTTCGTGCGGACAATCTCAACGGGGTAGCGCCTGTTCTTCCAGAGGACATGAATGCCGTGCTTCTCATCTTCATGCAGCTCTACGCTGTAATCTCTCCCGTTGACCCTGATGACGTTTTTCAGAGGCAGTGTGAACTGGAATTTTTTGCCTTCGGTTGAGATGGCATACAACTTCTTTATGGCAGGTTTGTCAGGCTTCATGGGGAATCATTAAAATTGTGTCAGTCTCTTTCTCAGCAGCCATGGCGTAAGCTCCCTGCCCTGGTCAAAGCTGATATTCGTTCTGTTTTCATTGAGATTTTCCTCAACAAAGAGCTTTGTAGCAAGCCATGCCGCTATTGTCTCTTCATAATCGCTGCTGTTGTGGTATTGCTCAAGGTCTTTTTCGATGAAGGCAGTGGTGAAGGTGCCTTCGTGGAAAAGGTGGTTGCGCATGAGCATCCGGAAGAAAGGCAAGGTTGTCTTGGTGCCCTTGATCCAGATCTTGTCAAGCGCAAGTTTGGTATTAGTTATGGCATGCTTTCGATCGGTGCCGGTAACAATGAGCTTGGCAATCATGGAATCAAAGGAGGCCACGATTGACGATCCTGCCCTGACCCCGGTATCAACCCTTATTCCGGGTCCGTCGGGGAAGCTTATCTTCTCTATCCTTCCGGGTGATGGAGCAAACCCGGCCTGAACGTCCTCTGCATTTATGCGGCATTCAATAGCCCATCCGTTAAGCCTTACATCTTCCTGCCGGAGTGACAGTTCCTCCCCGTTGGCTATGTGTATCTGCTGTTCAATGAGGTCTATGCCGGTGATCATCTCGGTAACCGGATGCTCTACCTGGATACGTGTGTTCATCTCCATGAAGTAGAAGTTGCGGTCAGAGTCGAGCAGGAACTCCACCGTTCCGGCCGAATAATATCCGACTGCCTTTGCTATCCTGACGGCCGTTTCACCCATCCTGTTCCTCAGCTCCTCATCAAGGGCGGGAGAGGGGGCCTCTTCCAGGAGCTTCTGATGCTTGCGCTGTATTGAACATTCCCTTTCTCCCAGGTGGATGATATTGCCATGAATGTCGCCCAGTATCTGAAACTCAATGTGTTTGGGGTTCTCGATATACTTCTCGATAAAAACGGTGGGGTAGTTGAATGCTTTTTCGGCTTCGCGGCTGGCCATGATGAACATTTTCTCCATCTCGGATTCCTGCCGTACGATGCGCATTCCCCTTCCACCGCCTCCCGATGCTGCCTTGATAATAACCGGGTATCCGATCCGGGCGGCATGACGGACGGCCTCATCCTCATCGGCCACGCTGCCTGGTGTGCCCATGGCCATGGGTATATTGTGCTTCAGCGCTATCTGCCGGGCAACGGGTTTATTGCCCATCTTGTAAATGGCGTCGGGCGAGGGTCCAATAAAAATGATCTTATTATCCTTGCACTTATCTGCAAAGTATGCATTCTCAGCAAGGAATCCGTACCCGGGATGGAGTGCGTCGCACTTAGTCTCAAGGGCTACGGCTATGAGTTTTTCGACGTCCAGGAAAACAGGGATCTCTGCTGTCTCATCACCCTCATCATATACAATGTCCGCAAATGACAGATACATTGCATCAGGTTCGGCAGAGGTTCGTATAGCGACGCACCTGATGCCCATGGCATGAGCCGTTTTCATTATCCTCACCGCGATCTCTCCCCGGTTTGCAATCAATATTTTCTTAATCTTCCTCATTCAGCGTTTTGTTTTCCCTAAAATCTTCTGTCTAACAGTCTTTCGGTCTTGCAGTCCTGCGGTCTAACAGCCTGACTCTTAATTCTTAATTCTTAATTCTTAACCCCACTACTGCCTATTGCCTACTGCCTACTGCCTGAAACTACTGCCTACTGCCTGAAACTACTGCCGACTGCCGACTGGTTAAAGCGGCATATTCCCGTGCTTCCTCGTGGGCACCTTGACGCTCTTATTGCTGAGGGCCGAGAATGCCGAGAGCAGTTTACCACGTGTCATCGCCGGATCAATGACCTCGTCAATATATCCCTTTTCATCAGCAATGAACGGG
Source organism: uncultured Rikenella sp. (assembly GCA_964455705.1). Taxonomy (GTDB): domain Bacteria; phylum Bacteroidota; class Bacteroidia; order Bacteroidales; family VadinHA17; genus SR-FBR-E99. The sequence goes on along the minus strand of CAYVYM010000049.1, from coordinate 8,004 downwards.
TTAGCCACCTTCTCGCGGTATTTCTTCACCAGTTCCTTTTTCAGAGATACCGGATCCTTTGCCTCGGCCAGCTCTCTCCGGTATAATATCGCCACGGCACCGTCAGGCCCCATGACGGCTATCTCCGCCGAAGGCCATGCGTAGTTGAAATCGCCTCCCATGCCCTTGCTGTTCATCACGATGTAAGCACCGCCGTATGCTTTTCGGAGGATTACGGTGATACGGGGCACCGTCGCCTCGGCATAGGCAAAGAGCAGCTTCGCTCCGTGCCTGATGATCCCCATATGCTCCTGGTCTTTTCCGGGCAGGAACCCGGGCACATCCTCAAGGGTAAGTATGGGTATGTTGAAGGCATCGCAGAAGCGGATGAAACGGGCTCCCTTTGTTGAGGAGTCAATGTCCAGCACCCCTGCCAGGACCTTTGGCTGGTTTGCTACAATGCCAATAGTATGTCCCTCCAGTCGGCCGAAACCGGTAATAATGTTCGGGGCGAAAAGTTCAGAGGTCTCGAAGAAGCTGTTGCGGTCAACGATCAGACTGATAACGTCACGCACATCATAAGCCTTGTTGGGATCATCGGGAACAATATCCCTCAGCTTCGGGTTAAAATCCGGAGTATCATTCCCGTATGAGGCAACAGGCGGGTTTTCAAGGTTGTTTGACGGGAGGTAGGAGAGGAATTTCTTCAGGGCGATGATTGTGTTCTCCTCGTCATCGTAGATCATGTTGGCCACGCCGCTTTTACGGGCATGCACCTCGGCACCGCCCAGATCCTCGCTGCTGATCTCCTCATTCAGAACCTCCCGCACCACATTGGGACCAGTGACGAACATATAGCTTGTATGACTCGTCATGAATACCCAGTCTGTCAGGGCCGGAGCATATACCGCACCGCCGGCGGCAGGTCCCATGATTACCGAAATCTGCGGAATGATGCCGGAAGATTGAATTATATTGTTGAAGATGACCGCATAGCCGTTGAGGCTGGCAATGCCCTCCTGTATCCTTGCTCCGCCGGAGTCGTTGATGCCTATGAAGGGAGCTCCCATTTTGAGAGCCATCTCCTGGACCTTGGCAATCTTCCTTGCGTGCACTATGCCAAGTGAACCCCCCATGATGGTGAAGTCCTGCGCAAAGGCAAACACCAGTCTGCCGTCTATTTTACCGTGACCCGTGACCACGCCGTCACCATAGGCAAGATCAACTTTACCGAACTCCACTCCCTGGTCAGAAGGGGTTACGTATGCATCTATCTCTTCAAAGGTGCCGTCATCGAACAGGAGCGCGATTCTCTCACGTGCCGTCAGCTTGCCCTTGGAATGCTGTTTCTTTACGCGCTCGGCACTGTATTGCTTTTTAAAGGCTTCCTCTCTTTCCAGAAAAGACCTGAAGTACTTTCCGTTAATGTCCATACTGGTGCAGTTCGTTAGTAATAACTCCCACGCCGCCTAAAACGGCATGACAAAAGTCATTAATTTGCAGGTATTATGCAAACCTATTCTGGAACGAGAACAAGCGGAACGCTCTTAATGTTTAAAAGACAGAGATTTAGCCCCGGAACAAATCCTACCTGACATATTGCCTGATAGCCTCTGCCCAGACCCTGTAACCTTCATATGAGAGGTGAAGGCCGTCAATACTATACTTTCGTGGCAGATGATTATTGGCGTCAGCCATCAGGTTGAAAAGGTCAATGTATGTATGGCCGAACTCGTCTGCCAGCTCCTTCAGCCTCTCATTCAGCTCCATGATAAGATCAGTCCTGTTTGTGTGGTTGAGGGCCATGCCTGTAGCAGGATTGACCGGCAGAACACTTTCGATATAGACCTTGGTTTTCGGAGTCTCGGTCCTTATGCGGTCCAGGATTGTGGTATAGTTGGAAGTGATTTCGCTAACGGTCATATTGCGTGCCAGGTCGTTGACGCCAATCATTATGAAGATCTTGGCAGGTTTAAGTTTTGTTATGGCATCAAGCCGTAGCAAAACCCCTTCGGTCACATCCGCGCTGATACCCCTGTTTCTGATTCTTTTATTTCCCAGAAGCTCGTACCATTCGGCTCCGTCAGTGATGCTGTTGCCCAGGAATACAATCTCGTTCCTCGTATCGGGCAGGTGATCGTACATGTCCTTGCTGTGCCACCAGTAGGCAGAGTATCTGGAGCTGTCAGTGACAGCTGCAGGCTGCTGTGGGTAAGCGGCATAGGCTGCGAAGAATGAAATGATGATGAACAGTAATGACCTTTTCATTTCACGATGTTTTTAATTATCTGAACCATTTTTTCGTACTGAGCCTCCATGTCTTTGAGCAGGGCGATCTGGACCCTGTTTCTCTGGAGGTTATGCTGAGGATACCGGATCTTGTAATAACTATCACCGTCAATGTAGTCGGTGAGAAACCTTGTAGCCATTAAATATGTAAGCAGCTTCGGGGAGAAGGCGAGGTAATCGATCTCGGTGTCGTTGAGAGTCTCCCGGGCTGACTGGAGATAACCTTCGGCATACGCCCTGTAAATTTCAATATCCATTGAGACCGATGAGAGATCCTCGCTGTCCTCGTCTGCCCTGTTGGTGGCTGTGCGTATGGCGTCACCGAAGTCGTAGTGAGCATAACCGGGCATGACCGTATCGAGGTCAATTATCAGCAGGGCCCTGTCATTCACGTCGAAGAGGATGTTGTTGAACTTGGTATCGTTATGGGTAATTCTCAGCGGTATCTTTCCCTCTTCACCCAGTCGGATGATCACCTTCATCTCCTCCTCACGCCTGACAATCTCTTCAATTTCCCGATTAACCGAAGCCACTCTCCCTGCCGGATCCTTCTCAATCACGCGGTGAAATGTTTCCAGTCTGCGGACAATATTGTGGAAGTCAGGGATTGTCTCATGCAGGGGTTCACCGGGCATATCGGCGAGCATCGACTGGAACCGGCCGATAATCCTTCCACCCTCAAAGGCCCTGTGGGAGGAATCAACCCTTTCATAAGAGCAGTGATCGGAAATGAAAATGAACATCCTCCAGAAATTGCAGTCCCCGTCAACAAAAAAGGATTTTCCAGTATCGACAGCCGGCACCAGGGTAAGACATTCCCGTTTTACATCACTGCCCGGTATTGCAGAAATCTTCTGCCTGAGATGGGCGGTGACCCTCTCCATATTCTCCTGGAGCCTGGGTATGTCTCTGAATACATTGGTATTAAGCCGCTGGAGTATGTAATCGTCAGACTCTTTCCCGGCGGTCTTGATGCGGTAGGTGTCATGTATATGACCGGGCCCGAATGAATATCCGGAAAGGAATTTGCCTTCCGCCCTGAAGCAGCCAAAGATTTTTTCGGGATCGGGAGTCATCACTCTTTTCTACCTTCCCTTCAGCCTGTATCCGTGAAGCGAATAATAGAGAAGGATCAGGTAGCAGGGGAGGCAGACCCAGTAGGCGGTCTGGGTGCTGAAAACATCTGCCAACTTTCCGTACACAAGAGGGATGAGGGCTCCGCCTACGACAGCCATCACCAGCAGCGCCGATGCCGTTTTGGTGAACCGGCCGACGCCATTCAGCGCAAGCGGCCACATCGAGGGCCAGACAAGCGCATTAGCCAGTCCCATCAGCGCTACGAAAAGAACAGTTACAGGTATCGTCAGGGTGACTGACTCGAAGGTTACAAGGTCTCTGAACGGCATTGTTATCTGTGCCGAAGCCGGCGTCAGGACTGCGCCGAAGGTGAAGACTATACCCAGGAGGGCTGATATCCGGAGTGCATTGACCTGTGAGAGGGCCTTTGGGATCAGTATGATGCCGCAGATGTAACCCACGATCATTCCAAGCATAGTCAGCGAGGTGTAGTATTTGGCCGATGACATGTCAATGCTGAGCGACTGGCCGTACCTGATGATGGTATCTCCCGCTATCACCTCCACGCCAACGTAGAAGAAGAGTGCAACCGCGCCAATGATCATGTGGGGGAAGTGCCATATGCTTGTCTTGTTGACATTGGTTTCACCCACTGAAGGTTCCTCCGCATCGGTATCCACATCCGGAAGGTGGGCAAAGCGGAGCAGCAGCCCCAGTGCCACCAGGATTATGGCCATGATTATGTAGGGGTTGATCACACGTGCTGCAAGCTGATCAAGTATCCCGGCGCGGGCCAGGGCGTCAGCAGCGGAGGCGAGTTGCGCGTCAAGGATATGAGAGTCTTTGAGGATATGGGCACCTATGATGATGGGGGCGATAGCGCCGGCAAACTTATTGGCGATTCCCATCATGCTTATTCGTTTGGCTGCGCTCTCACGCGGACCGATGATTGTCACATACGGATTGGATGCAGTCTGAAGAAGCGCCATTCCCGTGCCCTGCACAAAAAGCCCGAGCAAAAAGACCGGAAAACTGCGCCAGAGAGCAGCGGGGATGAAGATGAGGGCTCCCACAGCCATTACCCAGAGGCCTATTGACATACCGGTCTTGAAGCCGGTCTTCTTCAATACAGCCGAGGAGGGGAGTGACATTACAAAATATGAAATGTAGAATGCAAAAGTAACAAAATAGGCCTGGAAGTCTGTCAGCTCACAGGCAGTGCGAAGGAACGGTATCAGTATGCCGTTGAGCCATGTGACAAATCCGAAAATGAAAAAGAAGATGGCAATTACCGTCATTCCAACGATATAATTCCTGCGACTTATCGGAGCCGCTACTGAAGTTGTTGTCATCGTTTTTATGGTATAATAATGATTCCGGGTAATTCAGCCGTATCTCTTATTCTACGGCAGTTAAGGTCCAAAACTACTCTTTTTAGAAATAAACTGCAATAACCCGAATCATTGTTTTATGGGTTTCAGAGCAGGTAATCATTTTAGTCGCGGTTTCGCTGTTATGCTACATAATGTTAATTTTGCGCCATAAAACAGAATGATGAAAAACAGGGAAATTATTGAAAAGATCAGGAGCAAGAGGGCCTTCATAAGTGATATGGATGGCGTTATTTACCATGGAAACAAGCTTCTGCCGGGTGTCCCGGAGTTTGTGGAATGGCTGAAGAAGGAGGATAAAAGATTCCTGTTCCTGACCAATTCAAGTGAGAGGACCCCTAAGGAACTTCAGGAGAAGATGTCACGGCTGGGAATCGATCTTGAGGAAAACGTGTTTTATACAAGCGCCCTGGCAACGGCACAATTCCTTGCCGCCCAGAGACCGGGAGGAACTGCATACATCATCGGCGAGGCCGGGTTGATAAATGCAATGTACAACGCCGGTTACACCATGAACAATTACAATCCTGATTATGTAGTGGTTGGTGACACCCGTGGCTACAGCTTTGAAAAGCTTGAGCAGGCTGTCAACCTTGTCATCAAAGGAGCCAAGCTTATAGGCACGAATCCCGACGTGACAGGACCGGTTGAGAACGGTATCATCCCGGCAACAAAGGCACTCATATCGCCCATAGAGCTGGCCACCGGACGGCAGGCATATTTTGTCGGTAAGCCTAACCCGCTGATGATGAGGATTGCCCTGAAGAAGATCGGATGCTCAAATGAAGAAACCATCATTATCGGTGACAGGATGGACACTGATATTATTGCCGGGATAGAATCTGAGATTGACACCCTTCTTGTACTGACGGGAATATCTACACTCAGGACTGTTGATAAATTCCCTTACAGGCCTTCATACATACTTGAGGGTGTGGCAGACCTGATTCAATAGGTGCGGGTCATCGTGACGGGCACAACGATCACAAAATCGGCCAGACCAGTGTTGTCATCCTCCAGGGTCTCAATGTCATCCTGAAGGACGGTGGTGATGGTTGCGACCCTGATTCCGGGCCTGAACAGTTTGAGGTAATGGACTATTCCGAGGTAGTTTTCTGAATGATAGGCACCGTTGTAATGGATGAATATTTGTCCCTGTTCAAGGTTTCTGACAATGAAGTGGGCCATTGTGGCATCCTTGATTGCCTGGGCTTTAGGCAGGTTTTCGTTGAGTTTGCCTCCCATCGCCGGCATGCCATGCATTGACATCATATCCTTATAACATTTGAGTTCCGGGTCATAGGATATGGGGAGAGGAGCAATTAGGTCCTTTGCGTCGGCAGTCAGGCTGTCAAGCGCCTCCAGACCATTTCTTGATACCATTGAAGCATATCTCCGGGGAATGTTGGTTGCAATGAAGGGCAGACCGTTTTTTCTGGCAAACTCGACCAGTGGCTTGTAGTCGGTCTTGTAGTTTTTCCAAAGCTTGACCTCCGCCTCAAATTTATCAGCTTCGTACTTCTTTGAGAGATATTCATCCAGAACAAGCTGGTCATCGGTCTCAAACATCTCCGCACCCAGGACCAACCTGTCACCAGCAGTTTCATGCAGGTCAGTGGTAACCTCGAATTCAAACCAGTGGGATATGGGATTGTCATGCAGCTCGCCGAAGAAGACTACATCAGCAGCGCTGACCGTTTCGATCATCTTCTTGTATTTCGTGCTCTTGCCGGCAGCATCATAAAGTCGGTATGCCGGTTTGTCTGACTTGAACGAGATCAGACTGACAGAGACTACAAGTAAAAGTATTACGGTGGTTTTCATATTCAGGGGTGTTGTATGTCTTTCCTACATACAAATTAAATCAATAATTGTTGTCCCCGGGAACTCTTTTGCCTGTTTGTTACAGTAATTGACCGCAGGAAACGGTCAGAAGATTACAACTTTTTGACCTGCCTTACCAGGTACACGATTACGGCTGATATGATAATTGCAAGTGTTATCATATCTCAGCTGTAAAAGTTGGAAAGGCCTTGTTGAATGGGTGTCTGGAGAAGCAATTGGGCATGTGAAAAACTCACTCCTCTTTTGCTTTTTCTTTTTCCAGTCTTCGTGCAATAGCTTCGTTCTCTTCCTTAGCCCGGATATCCCTGTGAAGTGAATATTCCTCCCTGCGTTTTGCCATAGCTCTGATGTTCTCCTCTTTTAATTCAGGAAAACTGTCGTTAAAAGTAATTTCGTTCTGCATGGCGCAAAGATAGTCAAAAAAAGCCTCTGAATTACAAAACGTGGATAATTCTCTTCCGGCAGCCCTGATAAGGGCGGGCATAACGTTTCCGTATCGAACAAAAATTTCATTTCTGCGTATAAGGGATCACAAGTAACTGTTTTAACAATTAAAACCTCATTCGTCGAAACCTGAATTGTGTCAGTCATGAAAAAGATCGTATTGGTTCTTATCATATCGCTGATTGGCATAAACACCTTTTCGCAGACATTCAGGAGCAACTCTGCGACCATCCGGAAAGGTGGTTTTGAAATTGACAGAACCGTAAGGTCAATAATAATCAGCGACAATGAAATCACAATCTCGAATTACCTGAATGGTAATACGAAGCCTCTGGTGTTGAGTGTCTACCTCATTGAAGAGAAGGAAGACAAGTTTGACGGAGTGTGCAGGTATTATTACTGCACAGCCAGGAATGATGAAAAGTTGAGTCCATACCAGAAGATTGTTGTCATTAAAAAGCCATTCTCAATTACCCTTGAGCTGTTTCTGGCTGACAACAACAAGTATGTTCATGACCTGGAGATAAACGGGTAGCTGGCAAGACCGGATCCGGGTGGTGCTATAGACCTTCAGGGCGCTTTCCGATTATGCTTTTCAGGTTAGCTTTGTGTAATTCAAAACGGGAAAATGGACAGGAAAGGATTTCTCAGGAGGACGTGCATAGCCGGAGCCTGTTGCTGCGGCTTTGGAGCAGTCACTCTGAAAACAGCGAAAGAGTCGTTGCCGGAGCAGAACGCGAAGAGCCAACTTGGGCAGGATTGGCTTACCAGTTTACTCGGGAATTTGGATCGTAACCTTGATCAAATGGACCTGCGAAAGATTATTAAAATGTCTGCCACAGTACACTACCAGCACCTGAAGATGGATGAGGTACTTTCAGGCTATCAGGATTACTCGCTGCGCTCGTTATCCATTAAGGGGGACTCCGGACAAGAAACTATCCGCCTCCGGCGGTTATTTTTTATTTTTCATAATTCC
>CAYVYM010000048.1:13964-22480 GCA_964455705.1 uncultured Rikenella sp. | reverse complement strand
GTGGGCCCAGCTGGGATCGAACCAGCGACCCCCTGATTATGAGTCAGGTGCTGCTAACCATCTGAGCTATGGGCCCCGTTATTCAGACCGCAAATATAATAAAATATCATTTATTGATATAGTCGAATAAAACCCCTCCCGCCTCGTCCAGGTCGTAGCCGAAGGTGATCAGCCCGCCACGGTCGCCCGCCATCACAATGATCCGCTTTTCAAAGACCTCCGGCTGGCTGAAGATGCGTATCATCTCGCGCGCCATGGCCGGCGTGCCGTACTCAACAGTCGGATCAGTGGTTGGCACCTTGTTCATGAGCTCCTCCCAGAGATCGGTGGAGTGCACGTGTATAATGGCATTGGTGCCGCGATCGGCAGCATATATGGCCGCATGTGTCAGCGACTCCGATGATGCCTTCAGCGGCCCGCTGCACATCACCGCATTGTCTTCTATGTTGTATGATGATACCTTCACATAATGCCCCGGCTCCAACTCGGGAATGTCTCCCGTAGATGAACCGGTGATGATGAACTGCTGCGTCTTCCCCACCCGAATGCTTATGTTCCCGAATCCCACACCGTTCTCAAATGCCCCCACGAGATCGAGATTGAAGAGAATCTCCCTCCAGTGATTGATTATCTCATACTGCTCATCAGTGACGACTGAACCTGACTGTCTCCAGTAGCAGTTGAACTTAACAAAACCTTCCATACAATTATGATAATAATTTTAAAATTGATTCCCTGTCTGCCCGGCAGATTCCGCGATCGGTAATAAGCCCCGTAATAAGACGTGCAGGCGTCACGTCAAAACCGTAATTCGATACCGGAATACTCTCCTGCGCAATATCTATGCCATCAATCATTCTTACCTCATCACCGTCACGCTCCTCAATGGCTATCTGGTCGCCACGGTCTGTTGTCAGGTCAAAGGTCGAGACCGGGAAGGCCGAATAAAATGGTATCCCGTTGTCATACGCCGCCAGGGCTTTGAGGTACGTGCCTATCTTGTTCGCCACATCACCCGTGGCTGTTGCCCTGTCACACCCCACGATGACAATGTCAACCATGCCCTTCTGCATCAGGTGGCCACCCGCATTGTCAGTTATGAGAGTACAGGGTACGCCGTGATTGCTCAACTCCCAGGCCGTCAGGCGACTGCCCTGGTTACGGGGACGCGTCTCGTCAACCCAGACATGTACCTTGATTCCAAGGTCGTGTGCCAGGTATACCGGTGCCAGCGCGGTGCCATAGTCGACACACGCCAGCCATCCCGCGTTGCAGTGTGTCAGGATATTGACAACACCGCCTCCCTTCTTGCGGCTTATCTCTTCTATGAGCGGCAGCCCGTTCTCTCCTGTCAGGCGGCTTCTCTCAGCCTCCTCGTCGCACAGTCCTTCTGCCGCCCTGCGCATCACATCAGCATCGGGAAACTGTCTGAAAACCCCGGTCATATAATCGACCGCCCACGCCAGGTTGACTGCGGTAGGCCTCGTCGCCTTAAGCTTAACGGCATCATTCATTACTGAATCATGCAGATCGTTTCCGGCTCTGTTTTCCAGACATGAGAGATAAACACCCCAGGCAGCCGCTGCACCAATGAGCGGAGCGCCTCTCACCGCCATGGTGCTGATGGCGTCACACACATCATCCGGGCTCCTGAGCGTCATCACCTCAAATGAAAAAGGTAACCGCCGCTGATCAATCACATGGACCGACCCCGCGTCTCCCTCATCAAGCCAGATGCTCCTGAAATTTTCTTCCCCGACCTTCATCAAAAACTCTCCCTCCGCAATTAATCTGTAAAATTAAGAATAATTATACTGATTTTGATTATCAGCGAAATAACATATTTTCACAAAGACGGTTTTCGAATTTCCGACCAGTTTGTTCTATATGATTTGAACGAATTGATTATCTTTGCATAAGCTTAAAACTCATGGTAGATAAGGAGGAATACAGGAGGAGAATCATTCTGACTGCCAGCAGGATTTTCAGTCATTACGGCTTCAGGAAGACCACCATGGAGGAGATCTCCAGGGCGCTGAAAAAGGGGAAGAGTTCCATCTATTACTATTTCGGCAGTAAGGAGGAGATATTTGAGGCGGTGGTTCTGTACGAGGCCAACCAGCTTCGCAAACAGCTTACAACAGCCATCAAGGAGGTGGAATCACCTCCGGATAAACTCCGCAACTATATTTATGTTAGGATGAAGGCGTTCGCGAAGCTTTCAAACTACTACAACGCCGTCTTCGACAAGAACCTTGACCATTATGAATTCGTCGAAAAAATCAGGTCGAGGTATGACCGCGAAGAGCTGGCAATTCTCCGGCTGCTGGTCTATGTGGGTAATACAAGGGGTGTCTTCAGGGTAGATGACAGTGAGTACACCGCAATGGCCATACAGACCATGCTTAAAGGAATGGAGGTGCCGCTCTTCTGGCGAAAGCGCGAGACAGACATCAATGACCGCCTTGATGCAATTCTGAACCTGATCTTCAACGGCATCAACAAGAGATAGTCTGACACTTGTCATTTTCCTGTATCAGCAAGAAGCCGTCAGGCACATGGTTTTCCCATATAAGCAAGAAGCCGTCCGGCCATTGCTTTTTCCCGTACCGGCCAGAAGCCGTCCGGTAACTATTTTTTCTTTCCCGCGGTGACGGCAGCCGGTTGCTTCCGGTATGCCCGGACAAGCAGCATTATTCCCGCAATTATACAGGGAATGCTGAGCCACTGACCCATGTTCAGCTTCATCCCGGCTTCAAAAGCTACCTGATCCTCCTTGACATATTCCACAAAGAACCTGAATCCAAACACAAGTATGAGGAATAGTCCCAAAAGCAGCCCGGGCTTCTGTTGACCCTTGTCCTTCCAGTAAACTCTCATCAATATGCCGAACGTAATGAGATAGGCAAGTGCCTCATATATCTGTGTCGGGTGCTTTGGTGCCGTCTCTCCGTTGCGCAGGAACACGAATCCCCAGGGAAGGGTTGTCTCCACCCCGTAAATCTCCGAGTTCATCAGGTTCCCCAGTCGTATCAGCACTCCCGCAAGTGCAACCACTATGACCACGCGGTCTATGGCCCAGATAAAAGGCTTCTTCTCCTTCCTGACAAAAAGCCACAACGCCAGCGGGATACCTATGGCCGCCCCGTGACTGGCAAGCCCTCCGCGCCATACCTTCAGTATCTCGACAGGATTAGCCAGGTAGTAGTCGGGTTCATAGAAAAAGCAGTGACCGAGCCGGGCTCCGACAATTGTTCCAACAGCCACGTAGACCGTAAGCCTGTCAAGAGTCGTATCTGGCAGCCCCTCATTCCTGAAGATGTTCCTCATAATGTAATATCCGATAACAAATCCTGAGGCAAAGAGAAGGCCGTACCATCTTACGGCGAAGTTGCCGATGCGGAAGATCTCCGGATCAACATTCCACGGAATTATCTGAAGCTCCATAGCTCTTGTGTTTGGGATACAAATTTAAATAAAAAAGCAACAGGGGAGACTTTCAGTCCTTCATGGATAGGATGCCCACGGAAACCGGTAACATATTTAACAAAATTTGATGTAAGTTTGCAGGTAGTGGATCATGGGAGATACATATCAGGCAGTCTGGGCGCAACAGCCCTGATCATGCTCTTTATTCTGTCATGCGCCAAGATCAGCGCTCCTTCAGGAGGTCCAAAAGATAATGATCCCCCCTTAATTCTCAAAAGTCAGCCCGAAAACAGCACGGTGTTGTTCACCGGTAAATCGTTTACAATCACCTTTGACGAGTATGTGGTTCTTGACCGGATAACCGAAAAATTCATGGTGTCACCGCCTCTGGCCGTAAAGCCTGATATCAGGCTGAAGGGAAAGAGCCTGCTGGTCTCCTGGGATGAAGAGCTGGCTGACAGCACAACCTATACTTTTTATTTCCAGGATGCCATACGTGACAACAATGAGGGCAACCCCATCCCCAATTACCAGTATGTCTTTTCAACGGGTTCAGTGCTGGATTCCCTCTCGCTGACCGGAAACGTGTTCGATGCAAATAACCTGGAGATCGTGGAGGATATTACAATCCTGATGTATTCCAACCTCTCGGACAGCGCTCCGCGTAAGCTTCTCCCCGCTTACATCTCGCGTCCCGATCCGTCAGGCGGTTTCATGATCAGCAACATCAGGCCCGGTCAGTACAGGCTTTACGCACTTAAGGATCTTAACGGCAACAGGCGTTATGATCTTGATGATGAGATTTTCGCCTTTAGTGACTCTGTCATCAATATAACTCCCGAAGCGTATTATGGGCTCGTGCCTGACACTTTAAAGTACAGGCCCCCCACCGCCACAGAGACGACAAAACCCGATCTCTTCCTGTTCGGGCTCCACCGGCTCTATGCCTTCCAGCAGGAGTCGAAAAAACAATACCTTAAGTTTACTGAAAGGAAGAGTGCATGGTCCATCGGTTTCGGACTGGCGCTGCCATCCGATTCGGGACAGGTTTCGATGGCTCTCACAGATGCTTCGCCTGAATCGTGGTACATGGAAAACAACAGGAACCGTGACACCTTCATGCTCTGGATCACCGCACCGGAGGTTTACGAAAGGGATTTGATCGAAGGGCTGCTCACCTTTCCTTTTACTGACAGCACAGGTACAATCATTGCAAGGACCGATACCCTCAACTTCAGGTACACGAAACCTGCCATACCGCGTGGAGGCACCGGCAGGAAACCCGCACTGTCTCTCTCCTCCAACCTCACAGGCAGGCTGAGGCCCGGCACTGAGCCTTACTTCACCGCGGCAACGCCCCTCAATGAACCTGACACCTCACTTATAACCCTGACCGAGACAATCGATTCGGTCATGACGGAGCTGGCATACTATTTTGTCAGAGACAGTACTACAGGGAGAAGGATTATGATGAGGACCGCCCTGACCCCCGGCGGAGCCTACTCGCTCATATGTCTCTCGGGAGCCTTCAGGGACATCTACGGGAACGCCACCGATTCTATAAACTACAGGTTTTCAATAGCGACAGAGGAAGATTACGGTAGCATCAAGGTATCACTTTCGGGTTATGAGGGCGATGTCATAGTGCAGCTTGTTGCCGACAGGGATAAGGTTGTCAGGGAAGCTTATGTCAGGAGTCCCGGTGTTGTAAGTTTTCCCCTTCTTGACAGAGGCCGCTACAGGCTGAAGGCAGTCTATGACCTGGATTCGAACAGGGTATGGACAACAGGTGACTTCAACCTTCTCAGAAACCCCGAACCGGTAACATACTACCCGGGGGAGCTTGAGGTCAAGATAAACTGGGCGCTCGAACAGGACTGGGACCTCGGGACAATGTATAGCAAGGATATATCTATAAGAAGCAAACCGGTAACAAAGAGGTAGTTATATGGCAACGCGTCGCAGGTTCATCAGAAACACCATGGTGGCAGGTGCCGCCATCACTGCGGGAGTGCCGGCATTCTCAGGAGGCCGGCCGGCCGCATGGACTTCAAACAGGCCCTCCCCGCGGTTGCGCAGGTTCCGCAGCAAGGCGGTGGAGGAGACCATCAAAGAGATAGAATCATACCTGGGCGGCAACGAGCTTGCATGGCTCTTCGGGAACTGCTTCCCCAATACCCTTGACACCACCGTCAGCTTTACCGTGAAGGATAAGAAACCTGATACATTTGTCATCACGGGTGACATCAACGCGATGTGGCTGCGTGACTCAACAGCACAGGTCTGGCCGTATATCTCACTGACGGCCAGGGACTCCGGCCTCAGGGACCTGATAGCCGGAGTCATTAACAGGCAGGTGAAATGCATTCACATTGATCCTTATGCCAATGCTTTCAATGACGGCCCGGGGCAGAGTGAATGGATGAATGACCTGACCGACATGAAGCCGGAGCTCCATGAACGCAAGTGGGAGATAGACTCTCTCTGTTATCCCGTCAGGCTGGCTCATGGCTACTGGAAGGCCACAGGTGACACCTCGGTCTTTGATGAGTCGTGGGCTTCAGCCATGAGGCTCATCATTAACACATTCCGCCAGCAGCAGCGCAAGGAAGATCAGGGCCCTTATCGCTTCCAGAGGGTAACGGGATGGCAGACAGACACGGTGGCAGGAGGCGGTTATGGCAACCCGGTCAATCCCGTAGGGCTGATAGTATCCATCTTCAGGCCTTCGGATGACGCAACCATCTGGCCATTCCTGATCCCGTCCAACTATTTTGTGGTGAAGTCGCTCAGGCAGATGGCAGAGATTGCTGTCGCCGTCCGCAACGACGTGACGCTGGCATCTGATGCCACCACCCTCGCTGATGAGGTGGAAGCCGCACTGGATAAATACGCCAGGGCAGTTCATCCTCAGCACGGTGAGATCATACCCTATGAGACCGACGGGTATTACAATTACAATTTCATGGATGATGCCAATGTCCCCAGCCTTCTGAGCATGCCCTACCTTGGCACCATACACCACAGTGACCCGCTATATCTCCGTACCAGGAGCTTTGTGCTGGGCAAAAGCAATCCGTATTATTTCTCCGGCATCCACGGTCACGGGGTGGGAAGCCCGCATACCGGGCTCAACCGCATCTGGCCGATAGCCATCACTATGCGGGCCCTCACTGCCAACAATGATTACGACATTGTCTCATCACTCAGGATGCTAAAAAACACCCACGCCTCCACAGGCTTCATGCATGAGTCGTTCATGAAGGACAACCCGACGCAGTTCACCAGGAAGTGGTTTGCATGGGCCAACACACTGTTCGGAGAGCTGGTACTCGAAACATACAGAACCAAACCAGAGTTGCTGAAAGAAATTTAAACCTGTATCATATGACAGATGTAGTTGCCGGAGTAGACATAGGTGGAACCAATACCATGATAGGGTTGGTCGACAAAAATGGGGAGATCCGTGCCGAGGCCAGGCTCTCAACGGCTGATTATGCCTTTGCTGATGACTTTGTGATGGCACTTGATCAGAAGCTGAAGGAGATGATTGCGGGTCATGCCGATCTTACACTTGCAGGTATTGGAATAGGCGCTCCGAACGCCAACTTCAACAAGGGCACCATTGAGCTTGCTCCCAATCTCCGCTGGAAGGGGATCATACCGCTTGTAAAGCTTACCGAGCGCCGGACGGGACTGAAGACCAGGATAACCAATGACGCCAACGCCGCAGCGCTGGGAGAGATGATCTTCGGAGCAGCGAAGGGTATAAAGAATTTTATCATCCTTACCCTCGGCACAGGTCTCGGGAGCGGGTTCGTTGTTGACGGCGAGGTGGTCTATGGCCATACCGGTTTTGCCGGTGAGCTGGGTCACATGACTGTTGCCGAAGGAGGCAGGGTATGCGGATGCGGCCGCCGCGGATGCCTCGAGACCTATGCATCAGCGACAGGCCTGGTGCGTACTGTCCTCGCCCTGCTCAGCGACCGACGTGATGAGAGCATCTTGCGCGACCTCCCCGGCAGCGAGATCACCTCGCGCAGGGTGGCAGAGGCCGCGGCGGCCGGAGATATAATCGCAATGGATGCCCTCGACCAGACAGCACACATGATAGCCCTCGGCATAGCCAACGCCGTCATCTTCTCAAGCCCGGAGACAATATTCCTCTTCGGCGGACTGGCAAAGGCAGGAGAGGCCCTCTTTGAACCGGTGCGGAAGTATGCAGATGAGCTGGTTCAGCCAATATTCAGGGGTACATTCACCATAATGCCGTCAGGACTGCCGGAAGCACACGCGGCCATACTGGGCGCATCGGCCCTCATCTGGAAAGATGCTAATTGAAAATGGAACTGGCGCAGCATAATTACATACAGATTTTGCCTGGACTAATAGTTTTGTAATACATAAAACCGGACTGATGCAGACGATAGAGGTAAGGAGACTGAAAACCGATAAGGATATCCCGCCGATGGCAGAGGTGTCAGCCAGGCTCGATGAGCTGGGCGAGGGTCACCCCATTGAAACGGTAAACTGGAGAGAATTTCCATACAGGCCGGAGGTCAGGTTCAATATTGCATACGGCGACAGCGAGATCTATATCAGGTATTATGTCAGGGAGGCTCATGTGAAGGCGGAGAAGAGCCGCACAAACGAGATGGTCTGCGAGGACTCATGCGTAGAGTTCTTCGTATCACCCTCTGATGACGGCATCTATTACAATTTCGAGTTCAATCCTATCGGCACCGCACTCATGGGTTCCGGCCACGGCAGGCATGACAGCGCCAGGGCTGAGGCTTCAGTAGTTGACGGAATACGCCGCATCACAACTATGGGCGACCAGCCCTTCGCGGAGATAAGCGGCGACATACGGTGGTCACTGACGGTGGCTATACCGCTGGAGACCTTCTTTCACCACAGGGTGGAGAGTCTTGCCGGCAAAAGCTTCAGGGCCAATTTCTACAAGTGCGGAGACAAGCTGAGTAACCCGCACTTCGTTACCTGGAACCCTGTCGGAACGGAAAAACCCGACTATCACCGTCCGGAGTATTTTGGGATATTGAAATTCATTTAATTGATTTACGAACAAG
>CAYVYM010000048.1:0-13864 GCA_964455705.1 uncultured Rikenella sp. | reverse complement strand
GAACAAGGATTGAGGATTTAGGATTTGGGAAGTGGTAAAGGTGACGAGATTTCCGGACAACATCAAAAATCAAAAATCGTTAATCGATATTCTTAAATCAATAAGTACATAAAGATAAGCAGATGATTAAAGGCAATGCAGTAATAGGGCAGTCCGGCGGTCCGACATCAGTAATAAACTCAAGCCTCGCAGGGGTGATCACAGCCGCCAGGGCCTCGGATAATATTTCGGATATCTACGGGATGAATTACGGCATTGAGGGGCTCATGAACGAGTGGCTCTTCAATCTCGGGTCACAGCCTGAAGACATCATCCAGGGCCTCCGCCGCACCCCGTCATCAGCTCTGGGCTCCTCACGACACAAGCTGAAGGAGGAGGACTTTCCCCGGATACTTTCCATTCTTGAGAAATATGATATCAGGTATTTCTACCTGATAGGAGGGAATGACACGATGGACACCATCCACAGGGTTGAGGCATACTGCCGTGAAAAAGGCTACGAGCTGACCGGCATCGGTATCCCCAAGACCGTTGACAATGACCTGTTTGGTACGGATCATACTCCCGGATTCGCGTCGGCGGCGTGGTCGAACATCCTCAACGTGATGCAGGCCGGAATGCTCGCCCGTGACATGAAGAAGGTCGATCAGTTCGTGATCTACCAGACCATCGGACGCGACGCCGGCTGGCTCGCTGCAGCAACGGCCGTAGCCAGACGTGATGAGGATGATGCACCCCACCTGATATATACACCTGAGCATCACTTTGTGAAGGAGAAATTCCTTGCAGATGTCGACACCTGCATAAGGAGATACGGCTGGGTATCAGTTGTCTGCGGCGAAGGGATAAAGTATGCCGACGGCACTCCGGTGAGCGCCTCGGTGGTGAAGGACAAGTTCAGCAACACCGAGTTCGGTGCCATGGGAGGAGCCAGCGTGGCAGTAAGCCTTCACCGGATGATCACCTCGGAGTTCGGAATCAGAGGCGAGTTCCAGATAACTGAGTCGCTGATAATGAGTGATTATGCCAGGGCCCTGCCTATTGACCTCGAAGAGGCATACGACTGCGGAATGGAAGCCGTGAGACTTGCAGAGAACGGAGAATCAGGACTAATGGTGAGCATTGTCAGATCGTCCAATGATCCCTATAAAATCACATTCGGGAAGGTGCCCCTTGGCGAGGTCGCCGTGGCCGCCAGACCTATGCCGGGCGAATACTTCAACGCCGCAGGTAATTTTGTCTCTGATGCTTTCATGAAGTATATGAAGCCACTGACAGGAGAGATTCCTGATTTTGTGAGGCTTAAAAAGATAATGGTATTAAGGTAAAACGAAACGTAATGGCAACAGAATTTAACAAGGTAGCTCTCTCCATTAATGCTCATCCGGATGATGCCGAAGCATGGAACGCAGGTGTGCTTAAGCTGCTCCATGACAGGGGATACCGCATTGTGATTGCCACCATGACCGGTGGAGACCTGGGCGGATGCAACATGAGCATGGCGGAGACGGCACAGGTACGCTTCGAAGAGGCCAGAGCCGCCGCAGCCGTTCTTGATGCAGAATACTACACATTGGGAGGCATTGACGGCTCACTCTATGATACGGCCGAACTGAGGCTGAAGACCATCTCACTCATGCGTCAGGTACAGGCCGGCATCGTCTTTACACACCTGCCAAACGACTATCACCCTGACCACCGTGCTACCGCCGCCATTGTGGAGGCTGCGGCGATGGTCGCCTCACTTGACCCGGTGCCGGTGCCGGAGAAACCCCTGGAGGTTACTCCCCTTCTCTATCACACCTCGCCACTGACACTCAGTGACCCGCTGGGTTCACAGATTACCCCTCCGCACTTCTTCGTTGATGTCACAAGTGCGGTGAACACGAAAATAGAGATGCTGGGAAAGCATGTCTCACAGCTCGAACTGATGAAGCACATGCACAAGATTGACGATTTCTTCGGTTATGTACTGGAGGGTAATAAAAACTACGGCACGATGGCCGGGGTGGAGTATGCTGAAGTATACTGGCAGCATCTCGGAGGCGGATTCCAGAAAGACCCGCAGATACAGCGCGACCTGAATGAATTCATTGTTAAAAAATAACATACCACGCAGATGAATCTGAATGAAAAAAAGTATAGCAGGTACGCCCTCGTGCGCGAGATGATGGAGACACCGGGAATAATCAGGTCATTCAGGCCTGAGCTCTCTGTCCCTTATCTCCTGGCTTTCAAAAAGAAGAAGGGATTGTTTCTTACCGGGGAGGGAAGCAGCAGGCTTTTTCCCGCAAAGAGGGCTATCTTCTCGTCACTGAAGAAGGAATTCTTGCTTCCTGTGATGACGGAGGGCTGTACCCAGTCACTCGATTACAATTTAAACGATTTCGTGGTTTTTGCTGCCTCCAACTCGGGTCAGACCAAGGAGGTGATCCGCCTTGTCAACGCCCTGAAAAAGAAGAAGCATGATGCCGTCTTCGGCATGACAGCCAACAAGAATACAAAACTGGAGGAGTATGCTGATGCAGCCCATGTGCTGAGCTGCGGAAAGGAGAATGCCGTTGCCGCTACCAAGTCGGTGGTGGAGCAGGCCCTGTTCTATGATTCCCTGATGCGTAACATGAGGGGCGAGAAGATGACGGGACTGAAGAAAGCGGCAGACCAGGCAGAGGAGGTACTCACGGCAAAGATTGATAAGAAGATTATTGATATGGTTCGCAATGCCGGCATGATATGGTTTGCCGGGCGTGATAACGGCGTGGCTGCTGAACTGGCACTGAAGACCAATGAGATAACCCGCAAGAAGTCGGCTTTCCTTGAGGGTACTTTCGCCCTCCATGGTATTGAGGAGGTGATGAATAAGAATGAGGTTCTGATATGGGTTGATCCTTTCGAACATGACCATGACAAGTTCATGGAGTGCATCGTGAAGGGGGCTGAGGTCAATGTCATCGCGATAGCAAAGAAGAAGACTGTTTTTCCGACAATCGTCATTCCTGACGGAGGACAGTACGCTGAGTACCTGCAGCTTGCCGCCGGGTGGAACATACTGGTTGAGACCGGCATCGCCCTTAAGATCGATCTTGACCATCCCCGCAGGGCCAGAAAAGTGGGGAACGAATTTGTTCCCTCTTAGGAAGAATTAAAGCACCATCCGCAGAAAGACATTTTTTTTCATCGGTTTGATCTAAACATTATATTTACGTTTAGTTTAACTCTAATTTTTAGCGATGAAGAAGGAAAAAGTAGTGGTCGGCATAGATATCGGGGGCACAAATACTGTCTTTGGATTTGTTGACAGAACAGGCCAGATACTGGCTGAAGATCAAATCGTGACCACTCACTATGATGAGCCGGAGGTGTTTGTTGCCGCCCTCTATGAGAAGATGATGATCACCGCGCCAAGGATAGGGCGCGAGGTTGAGATTCTCGGATTTGGCATAGGTGCACCCATGGGCAATATCAACAAGGGTACGATAGAGTACCCGGCTGATCTTCCGTGGAAAGGGATAATACCGATGGCTGAGATTTTTGCAAAGCACACATCGCTGCCCGTTATTGTCACCAATGACGCTAACGCTGCTGCCGTGGGAGAGATGATTTACGGAGGCGCCAAAGGGATGAAGAACTTTGTAGTGATCACCCTTGGTACCGGCCTTGGCAGCGGGTTTGTCGTTGACGGCAAGCTTGTCTACGGCCATGACGGCTTCGCCGGCGAGATAGGCCATACCTCCATCAGACCGGGCATGTCAAACCGCGACTGCGGATGCGGGCGCAAGGGATGCCTTGAGACCTATGTCTCCGCCACCGGACTGAAGCGTACCGTGCTGAAGATAATGGCCGACAGACTTGATGACAGTGAGCTGCGACGCTTCAGCTTCGAGGAGCTCGATTCCAAAAAGATCTACGAAGCGGCTCGTCGCGGTGACACCATCGCCCTTGAAGCCTTTGAACATACCGGGGCCATGCTGGGATTCAAGCTGGCCGACGTGGTGGCACACACCAACCCGGAGGCGATTTTCCTCTTCGGGGGTCTGGCACTGGCGAAGGAGCTTATTTTTGAGCCTGCAAAGGAGCACATGGAAAAAGACCTGCTTCATATCTACCGTGACAAGGTGAAGCTCCTCCCCTCAGAGCTGAGCACACAGAACGCTGCCGTGCTTGGTGCAAGCTCACTTGTCTGGACGGAGATGGATCACGAATAGTAATACTGACAGTTAATGAGCAACTACAGTTTTCCGGAGATGATGAGTTATATCATAGGAGCCCTCTTCGCGGTGATTGTGTTCTCAATAGCTTATGCCTATCTTAAACCCCATAAGCTTCATCATTCAAGGCCCCTGTCGACCCTTGCCCTTAAAGGCAGCTACCTCTTCTACCTCATTGTTATGCTGGTAGTTATATACCTCGCCAGCCTCAGGGGAGGCGGGGTGAGCCAGGTGTTCGACGGACCGGAATTCTTTATTTTCCTGGTGGTGCTGTTTGTCCCTACAGCAGCCATTTTTTCACGTAAGATCACACGCTTCAGCCCGAAGAGAGTACGCTATAATCTTATTTTTACAGCTGTCAATCTCATCCTGGCACTGACGGTGCTCCTCCTTTACAGGTTTTAACCATTCCGGCACATTCCAAAAAGACTATATTTGATCTATAAAACAGAAAAAACTCCAAAATCATGATCCGTGAAAGATTTATCACCTATGTAGAGGAGAGCATCAGAAAAAACTGGGATATCGAGGCGCTTTCCAATTACCGTGAGAAGGGCTATACCTACAAAGAGATAGCTGAAATAATGGTCAAACACCATATTGTCTTCAGGGAATATGGCATTGTTGAGGGAGACAAGATTGCCCTCCTGGGCAGGAACTCTGCCAACTGGTGTGCCATGTACCTTGCCGTGGTGACCTACGGCGCAGTCATTGTTCCCATTCTGCCCGACTTCAAGCCGGATGATCTGCATAATATAATCAACCACTCCGACTCAAAGATGCTTTTCATTGATGACAAAATCTGGGAGCTGCTTGATGCGGAGAAGTTGAAAGAGATCAAAAGCGTCATCAGCCTTGACACCTTTGAGATGATCATGAGCCGTTCGGAGAAATTCCCTGAGATCTACAAAAACCTTGACGACCAATTCCGCAAGACCTATCCGGAGTTTAGTCCGGCTGACATCAAATTCTCCGGAGTTGACAATGAGCAGCTCGCCGTCATCAGTTACACCTCCGGTACAACCGGTTTCTCCAAAGGTGTGATGGTTCCCCACAGGAGCCTGGCAGCAAACATCAGGTTTGCACAGAACAACATGCCCCTGGAGCCGGGTGACGCCGTCGTCTCTTTCCTCCCGCTGGCACACACATACGGATGTGCTTTTGAGTTTCTCTTCCCCTTCACCTACGGGTGCCATATAACAATTCTCACCAAGACTCCCTCACCGCAGATTCTCCTGCAGGCCTTTCAGGAGATAAAACCCAGGCTGATCCTTTCCGTTCCGCTTGTGATAGAGAAGGTGTACAAGAAGAAAATGGTTCCTGCCATCTCCAAGCCAGTAATGAAGGCGCTGCTGAAGGTCCCGGGAATCAATAAGATTCTTTACAAAAAAATACGTGAGAAGCTGGAGACCAGCTTCGGCGGTCGTTTCAAGGAGCTGGTCATCGGCGGGGCAGCATTCAATGCCGACGCAGAGAAGTTCTTCAAAAAGATCGGACTGCGCTTCTCTATAGGATATGGTATGACCGAATGCGGCCCGCTGATCAGCTATGACGGGTGGAAGACAGCAAGGATCGCCTCATGCGGTAAGGCTGTCGATACCCTTGAGGTAAAGATAGACTCACCTGACCAGGAAAAAATAGTCGGGGAGATCATCCTTCGCGGTGACAATGTGATGCTTGGCTACTACAAGAATGAGAAAGCCACGAAAGACGTGATTGATGAGGATGGCTGGATGCATACGGGTGACCTCGGCGTCATAGACAGGGACGGATATATTTATATCAAGGGAAGAAGCAAGGACATGCTCCTGGGTGCCTCGGGAAAGAATATCTATCCTGAGGAGATAGAATCCCTGATAAACAACTACGGATATGTCACCGAGGCTATCGTCATCTCCGAGGATGATAAACTCGTAGGCCTTGTATATCCTGATTATGAGGCTCTCAGGACTGCAGGCATCGGGGAGGATGGGATTGCTGCGGCGCTTGATGAGATCAGGAAGGATGTGAACAACCGTCTGCCTGATTACATGGCAGTGACCAGGTTCAGGGTCCATCCTGAGGAGTTTGCCAAGACACCCAAGAGGAGTATCAAGCGCTACCTCTATATGAAGCAGTAGTGCGGAATGAATTGGAGAGGCCCGTCATGGGCCTTTCTGTTAATACAGGAGAGTGAAGAAGTAATATATCATAGTTGCCGTTTAATTTTCGGGAGTGAAGAAGTATTGTATCATAGTTGCCGGTGGCAGCGGACGCAGAATGAATTCGGCCATCCCCAAGCAGTTACTCCTGCTTGACGGGAAGCCACTGCTGATGCATACAGTTGAACGGTTTCACTCCTTTGACAGTTCCATTGAGCTGATAATTGTGCTTCCCCCGGAATATCATTCACTGTGGGACAGCCTGGTCACGGAGTACTCTTTCACTATAAGCCATACCGTGGCTGCCGGCGGAGAGGAAAGGTTCCACTCCGTCAGGGCAGGATTGGCAGTTGTCAGGGAGGCAAGGCAGGCACTTGTGAAGGAGGATCTGGCACTTGCAAGGGAAGGACAGGCGAACATCAGAGAAGGGCAGACGCAGCTCATTGGAGGGCAGGCGCACGTCAGGGAAGGGCAGACACCGGATGCCGGGCGGGCAGAGGCAGGAGGTGAGGCACTGGTGGCAATACATGACGGCGTCAGGCCACTTGTAAGCCATGACACCATCTGGCGGTGCTATGCCGATGCCGAGGAGTTTGGTTCGGCCGTGCCTTTCGTGGAACCGGCTGATTCGGTCAGGATACTGCAGGGTGATGACAGCGCTCCTATGCCCCGGAATGTGGTGAGGCTGATACAGACACCACAGATCTTTCACAGCAGCCTGATAATGAAGGCATATGAGTGCGACTTTGATCCCGCCTTCACCGATGATGCCACCGTTGCAGAGGCATCCGGAGTGAAGATACACCTCACTCACGGCAACAGGGAGAATATAAAGATAACAACGCCTGAGGACCTGGCCGTGGCACACACACTGGCCGGGATGCTCAGACAATAAAAAGATAACTACGTCTGACGATCTGGAGGTGGCACACACGCCGGCCGGGATGCTCAGACAATGAACCGCTGAAAACTATGGACCACGAGAGCATCCTCGATTATAAGAAACTGGAGGTAAGGAGAGTCAGAAAGCCTGATGAGGAGATCGTCGCCCTGCTTAAAGCTACCGTTCTGGGCTCAGAGGGAGGGATGCGGTACTCAATGCAGAACACTGAAGAGAGGATTAAGTCTTACGGTGACGGGCTCTCATTCATGGCTCTCTACAAGAAGAACAGCCTGAAGGGTGTCATTGGCGTGTGCCGGAGAGCCACAATGAACAGGGGGGTGAGGCTTGACTCAACCTACCTGCGCTATCTTGCAGTCCAGAGTGCATTTCAGACGGAAAAGGCAGCAAAGCACAGGAAAGAAAGACTCTCGCAGGCCGCTGACAGCTTCAAGCAGCAGATACTCTCAGTCATAAGAGATCCGCAGCATGTCACCGGGGAAGATAATGGCGCCACGGCCTCACATGTGATGTATGCATATGTTGAGAGCAGCAATGAGCGCTCAAGGAACATGATAAACCAGGCAGGGTACGAGTATATACGCTCCTTCCTGACCGTAGCCTTCAGCAGGTTCAGCCCGAAACCGAATCCTTCCGTCACAAGACTGAAACCTGAAGAGGAGCCTGCCATGGCACAGCTCCTTGATGAACAGTACCGCGACTATTGCTTTTATACCGATGAGTTTTCGTTTTATGATCACAGGTATTATGTTCTGAGGGATGACGGGGGGATCGTCGCGGGAGCAGGAGCCATACCGGCCCGGTATAAGGTGGTGAATGTACCCGGTGTGTGGGGCTGGCTGATGATGAAGGTGCTGCCGCACACACCCTGGTTCAGGAGGCTCTTCAGGCCACAGGAGTTCAGGTATATAATACTCAATGCAATATATTGCCGCAAGGGCAGCGAAGACCTTCTTCCCGACCTGTTCGAAGCGGTGTGCGCCGATGAAGGCTATAATACAGCACTCACCTGGCTCGATGATCACTCCGTGTTATTTGATACTCTTCGTACTAACAGGAGAATGGGAGCGCTGAACAGGATGCTGAACGCAAAACCCGGACTGGTATATGCTCTTTTTACAGGACTCTCAGCTGCGGAGACCGAGAAATTTTACGACTCGCCGGCTTACATATCGGGATTTGACTTTTCATGATCTCTGAAATAATGTCAAAGTATGTCCCCGGGTATGCCCGGGATAAGCTGATACAATTGGATAATTTTTCTCAACCAATATGAAAAGATATTTACTGATGTTGCTGCTAACGGGCCTCATGCCCATTCTGGCGGCACAGGAGCATGATGAGAGGTATGTGGCGGAGACAGACCCTCTTGTTTTGCAGAAGCTGGAACAGTGGCAGGATCTGAAATTCGGGCTGCTGATGCACTGGGGCCCCTACAGCCAGTGGGGAATTGTCGAATCGTGGTCGATCTGCGCCGAAGACGAGGACTGGTGCCGGAGGAATAATCCTGACTATACGGAGTACAAGAAACAGTACGAGGCCCTGAAAATGAGCTTTAATCCCATAGGATTCAATCCTGAAAAGTGGGCTGCCGCGGCAAAGAATGCGGGGATGAAATATGTCATCTTCACAACCAAGCACCACGACGGCTTTTCAATGTTTGACACCAGGCTGACTGACTATAAGATCACTGACCCCGGCTGCCCATTCAGCGTTAACCCAAGGGCGAATGTAACTAAGGAGATCTTCAGTGCTTTCAGGGATCAGGGATTCTGGACAGGGGCATATTTCTCCAAGCCCGACTGGCACAGCGAGTACTACTGGTGGCCCAACTTCGCCACTCCTGACCGCAACGTGAATTATAATATCAATAATTATCCCGAGCGTTGGGAAAAATTTGTGGAGTTCACCCATGGGCAGATCCTGGAACTCACCGGTGGCGATTACGGCAAGGTAGATATCCTCTGGCTCGACGGCGGATGGGTGCGGAAGATGAGCCAGGACGAAGAAAGGCAGTCCCTTATGTCTCCCGGCCGCAGGTTTGTGCGGACACAGAGCCAGGATATCAGGATGGATGAGCTGGTTTCCAAAGTAAGGGAGAAACAACCCGGGATGATAGTGGTTGACAGGGCTGTCTATGGTAAGAATCAGAATTATCTCACCCCTGAGAACAGGGTGCCGTCTGAGGCGTTGCCCTATCCCTGGGAGTCGTGCATAATTGCCGGCGGCGGATGGGCGTGGGTGCCTGACCCGAAATTCATGTCAGGACGCGAGGCGGTTCAACTGCTTGTTGATATTGTTGTCAAGGGCGGAAACCTTCTTCTGAACATAGGTCCGGCACCTGACGGAACATGGCCCGAAGGGGCATACACCCTGCTTGACGAGATGGGAAAGTGGATGAAGGTTAATGGCGAAGCTATTTACGGCACCAGGGCCATGGCGCCGTATAAAGATGGCAAGGTGTGCATCAACAGTAAGGGAGACAAGGTGATGTACCTCTTCTATATGGCCGGTGAGGGAGAGGTGATGCCTGCCACGATGACAATGAACGGACTGACACTTCCGGCAGGAGCCAGGGTGACAGTGCCGGGCTCGGGTGCGGTATGCAAATGGAAGAACGGCAGTGACTCATTTACAGTAACAGTACCACAGCGCGAGAGAAGAGACCCCTCCTCGGACCATGTCTGGGTGATGAAGATCGAGAAATAACAGGAACCGTATAAAAACACGCCACACAGACCTTAAGTTGATGCGATGTGCATCGTTGATCTGTGTGGCTGACAGGGAAATGGGGGGAAGAACCACCTGTCAATAATCGTGAAAACCTTATTTACCTTCAGTTGCAAACTTTCTCATGTAAAACTTGCATAAATAAATTGTAAGGCAAAGGAATTTGACAGTCATTGTATGAAAGGGTGCATCTAATGTATGGAATGACCGTTTGCGATTTCAGGGCACTAAACGCCATAAATTTAGTTTTCAGAGAAGCGGGTTTTCATATGATCCATGAGCTGCTTCACCTTATCACGCGAGATCTCACAACGGTATTCCCTGTCGTCCCTGATAAATACGCACTGCATCTGCTTCAGGTCAATACGCGCAAGATATGATGTATTTACTATGCATGAGCGGCCTGTTCTGAAGAAATGCTTCCCGAGGTGCATCTCTACGGTACCTAGCAGAGCCGTAACCGTCTCCACCCTCCCGGAGATGAAATTGAAATTGGAATAGTTACCGTCGGCCGTGATGAACAGCACATCGGCGGGGTCAATAAATGTCACCCCTGTAACGCCCCTGAAAATAAGTATTCTCTCATTGCCAAACATGGCCTCTGAACGCTCGGCGGCTACTTTATGGTTGTTCTGCCTGAACCGAAGCAGGGTCTCAAAAAGCCGGTCGGTGTCAATGGGCTTGAGCAGATAATCGAAAGCTGCATAGTCAAATGCCTTTATCGCATACTCGTCATGCGCCGTTGTAAAGACAACATGAGGGTTCACGGTGTTCCGCCTTCGCAGTTCATTAAGGATATCAAACCCCGACATCCCGGGCATCTGGATATCCAGGAAAAGTATCTCCGGCTCAAAGCGGTTAATGAGGTCAACTGCTTCGTGCGGGTCAGATGTTGATGCTTCAACAGTTGCAAGGCCGGTGGCCTCAATCAGTCCTGACAGGAGGTCAAGCGCCTCCGGTTCGTCTTCAACAATTAATGTCCTGATTTTCTGATCATTCATACAGCACTTTTTTAGTCACTTTCATCTCATTGTCGGTCTGCGGTGAAATCAAATGAATAGTTACGAGGCAGGAAGACCTTCACCTCGGTTCCGGATGCTTTACCATCGGTGTACAGATCCGTAAGTGTGAAGGTGATTTTTTCCCGGTTCGCCCTGTTCATTGTCTCTATAATGCTCGCTATGTTTTTCAATCCTGTTCCGGCGCCATCGGTACGTAGCCTGGCCGCCGCTGTCCTTCCTATCCCGTTGTCGCGCACCGTGAGCGCTATGCCATCAGCCATGCTGCCGATTTCGATTTCCATAATGCCCTGTCCCTTTTTGTTTTCGAGCCCGTGCTTTACGGCGTTTTCAGCGAACGACTGGATGATCATCTTGGGTACAGGAGTCTTCATATCCACATCAACAGAGATTTTAATGTTGTATTCAAACCTGTTGCCGAAGCGAAGTTTCTGCAGCTCGCAGTAACGTGTCACAAACTCCAGCTCCTGCTCCAGGGGCTTGAGCAGGGCAGTGCTGTCAGAGATGATCGAACGGAGGAGGTTAGAAAGCTTGATGAAATAGTTGTAAGCCTTCTCCTTTTCGCCTTTCATTATCAGAGAACCAACGGATGTGACGGCATTAAAGGTAAAGTGAGGGTCGAACTGTTTTATCACCGAGTTCAGCTGCAGCCGGTAGCTCTCAGCCTGCAGCCGGGCTGCCTCAACCCTTCGTTCAAGGACACTTTTCCGGATCTGCAGTGAGAGGAAGACTATCAGCGCCAGGGCCAGCAGCGTGAACATGACCCGGGCAAAGAGCGACTGGAGGAATGTGGGAACCACATTAATTTCAAGTCTGTCGGGTTCCTCGGAGATGACGCCGTCGGCATTGATTGCACTGACTTCAAAGATGTATTTACCCGGGGGAATGTCTGTAAACATCACCGACCTTTCCTTTGTTCTGCCTGACCAGTTGTCGTCAAGGCCTTTCATCCGGTATATGTATGTCACATCATCAGGATTCCTGGTTGAGATGCCGGTATAGCTTATCCTGATACTGTTCTGCCTTCCCCTTATATCAAACCTGCCGGTCTTTTCATAGTAAAGTGAGCTGTCAATGGCAGTGACCCAGCCTGACGTGTCTCCGGGAACCTCCACGAGGGTGATATGGTTCATCGGCGGGTGGTTGTTTTTTACAATCTTACCAGGATCAAAGTTTATCAGCTTATCTGTTGTCAGTATCCACAAGTTGCCTCCGGCGTCCCGGACAATCCCGTTGTCCTGGCAGTCGTTACCCGTGAATCCCCTGCTGCGGCCGATGATTGAATAATAATCGGGCTGCCCGGAATAGTATTTCTCAAGGTCGATTATACAGATGTCCGTCATCCGGCCTACGAGGAGTCTCCTGTCACCAATGTCGCGTATGACGCTGGCAGGAAGATTTATTTCATCAGACAGTACTTCGTTGAATACAGGTTCATCGGGGTCACATATGAAAATCCCGTCTGACCCTGCGCTCCATATGTTTCCCTGGTAGTCGCACACTACTCCCCATACCATCTCTGCCGGGGCCGGGGCAGAACGAAACGGGACGAAATTCGTTCCGTCGAAGAAAACAACCCCGTAATGGCCGGCGATCCAGTAATTGCCGTCATGGTCACGCACAATGCCTTCAGCGATTCCGTAGTCAGGCCACGACATCTGTGGATAGCTTGTTAATTTATTATCCTCAATGATGTAGAGGCCCTTGTCCGAACCTATCAATATCTTACCGTTGACCGGATCCTCATAGATAGTGCATATCTGAGCTTCCCCCGGAAGCAGGTCAAGTCTCCTGAAAACCGTCCCGTCCCAGATGAGGACGCCTACGCCGGTTGAGAACCACACCTCACCGTTTGTGAGGGTTGTGCTGCCCCGGTAGAAGGGCGGAGGGGAGTCATAGAGACTGAGGTATTCATCTCTGCTGGTAAACTGTTTCCCGTCAAAATATTTTAACTCCCCGTTGATAGATCCTGTCCAGAGGCCTCCTGACGGGTCAGCTGCCAGCGCCCAGGTGTTTGTGGGAAGGCCATTATTCCTGTCATACTCTATAAATGCGTCAGACATAAGTCTGAAGACGCGGCTCTCCGTTCCAAACCAGACGGTTCCTTCCCTGTCGGTCAGGGAAAGGACCAAAGGCCCTATCTCATTGACGTAAGGTTCCACCTTTCGTATATACTCCGTCAGATTATTGACCAGCAGGGGTCCATCATCAGTAAGAATCACTTCTGTGGCCGGCCCCTCGTCTATTAGTTTTAAAACTCCGTGACGGTATGAATAAACCTCCCAGCTTGAGTTTATCATGTAAAGTGTTGAGTCCTTATTGTTAAAGACAGAAGGAGTGAAGGTCTGATCTCTTAGTCCGGGGTGGGCTGTGGTCAGATCGAAGTACCTCCCCCTTTTGAAGAGGATGACCTTATTACGCATGGCGTCGGTAGCGCCTGACAGAAGCCAGGTAGCTGTGTCGCCGACACTGCAGCCCATGCCTATATTTTTCAGTCCCAGCGAGTCAGGTATCGGGTAGCTTTTGAAGTTTTTGCCGGTGAATCTGGCAAGGCCATTGGCGGTTATGGCCCATATGGTTCCGTCGCTGTCCTCAACAACGTGTTTCACCAGGTTTGAAGGCAGCCCGTCCTTACGGAGGTATGATATGAATGTGTGTCCGTCAAAACGCGCCAGTCCGTTGCGGGTGGGTATCCAAAGAAATCCCCGGCTGTCCTGATATACGGCCATCGACTCCGACTGCGGCATGCCGTCATCGATTGTATATTCGCGGTAAGGGTAGGTCTGGGCGCGGGAAGAGAGGCTGACGGCTGCAAGCATGAGAACAAGCAGAAGCTTATGCAGGAGCGCGTACGTGGCGCCTGCG
>CAYVYM010000047.1:0-24505 GCA_964455705.1 uncultured Rikenella sp. | reverse complement strand
CTTAATTCTGAAGTCTTTTGCGGAATTCCCGGAAATCTGGAATAATGCTGCCCAGTAACGCGTAATACTCCTTACTGTGGTTGTGGTGTACCAGGTGGCAAAGCTCGTGGATGATAACATAATCAATCAGTTCCTGCTCCTTTTTTATCAGCTCGCGATTAAACCATATGGCACCGCTTGAATGGCAGGTGCCCCAGCGGCGCTTCATCTTCCGGACGTTCACAGGTCCCGGCGCCGGCAGCAGTGCTGAATGCAATGCGGCCAGCGCTGCCGTGCGAGAGGTGAAATGGCTTTTTGCCTCACGGAGATACCAGGCTTCGGCCAGGGCGGTGATCCTCTCCGGGGAAGCAGTTCCGGTCAGGGTCAGGTGCAGCTCATTTTCCTTAAGAATGGCTGAGTTCCTGTCGCCCTCGGTGACCCTTACCGTCACCTGCCTGCCCATGAAGGGGATAACGCTGCCATCATCTGTAATTGCAGGTCCGGCCGGGGGCCTCACATCCTTCATCCTCCTCAGCTGGCGCTCAATCCATGCCGTCTTCTGACGCACGAACTGCATCAGCAGGCTGACGGGAACATACCACGGTGCCCTTATGAGCAGGGTACCTCCGGGCTTTACATATAATGCCACAGTCCGTCTTGACGACCTTACAATGTCAACCTCCACCTCCCTTGAGGAAATGGTGACAGTCCTCTTTTTCATACGAATGGGCAGACCTATTTCTGTGGTTTTTTCTCCTTCTCCAGTCTCACGTGACTGGCGGCCACCTCATAACCTGTAAGAAAACCTGCTTCTGACACCTTCAGCAGCTTGTCGAAATCTATGAATTCGAAGTCGTCCGAAGGCTTATGGTAATCACTGTGCAGCCCGGTGAAGAAGAAGAGCACCGGGATGCCTTTCCGATAGAACGGGAAGTGATCTGACCCGGAGAAGTGAGCACCCTTGCCCTCGTCAATCATATGGATTCCTGATTTCCTGCATGAGGCGGAAGCAAGTGAGACAAGCTTCGGGCAGTCTTCGCCGGAAATGACCTTAATTGTGTCAGTTCCCGTGATGTCAATCCTCCCGGTGAGTGAGGCTCCCACATCGGTTTCACGACGCGATCTGCCAATCATGTCGAAATTAAGAACGGCAACGGTCTTTTCAAGTGGAAAAAGAGGGTTCTCAGCATAATAGGATGAGCCGTGCAGTCCCTCCTCCTCGCCGGTGGTCCAGAAGAATATCGTGCTTCTGGCCGGCTTTCTCTCAAGGGCGGCAAAGGCAGATGCAATGTTAAGCAGCCCCACGCTTCCGGAGGCATTGTCATTGGCCCCGTTATAGATGTTCCCTGCAACGTCCTTTCCAACATGGTCATAGTGGGCGGTGAACATGACTGCTTCATTCCTGAGGACAGGATCGGATCCCTCGATGTAACCAATTATATTTGAACTTGTTACAGTGTCTTTTGCCACTGCTATATTAATATCAGCCTTCACGCCGGGAATAATAAATGATGCAGGCTTCCTGGTAGAGGCAATGCTGTCCTGCATCTGTTTCAGTGTCACCCCTGAGCTTCTCAGGAGCATGTCAGCGGTCTCTGTGGAGATGGCGTAGGCGTTAATAGTGAAATTGAACAGCTGTGTCCGGAAGAGCGGGACTAGCTGGTACGAGCCGCCCATTGAAAGAAGGTCGGCGGAGATGTCACTCCCCAGCGCCGGGTCTGCGACAAAAAAGACAGCCTTTGCTTTCTGAAGCATTATCATCGGCAGCTTCCGCACCTCGGTCATCTCACTGAGGTCTGTTCCCCGGGCCGGCATGCCTGAGCCGCGGAGTTCAGGAACCCTGGTCATAATGATTACTATCCGGTCATTTACGCTTATCCCGGCGAAGTCATTGTACTTATCCTCGCCGCTCGTATAGCCATACCCGCCGAAGACAACTTCTCCGCTGAGGCTGATGTTATCATTTGGAGGCATAAGGGCTTTCACTTCCGACCTGTGCAGGATGTTCCCGGTTGTGTCTTTTATCATGATTTCTGAGCCTCCCGGGACGGGAGTGATCCTTAAGTATTCGAGGGTCTGAAAGAGCCCATCATGACCCGGAAGCGGGCTGACGCCTGTTTTGAGGGCAGCGGAACTGATGTATTCAGCTGCAGCATTGTTGCCTTCACTGCCGGTTCTCCTCCCCTCAAGACTGTCGGACGAGAGGTATTTCATGTGCATCTCTGAGACCTCCCTGGTAATGACCCGGAGGCCTTTCTCCTGTGAATATGACGGGATAGCCGCTATCAGGGCGGCTGCTACTAATACAGGTTTAAACTTCATCTTCCTTAATAAAAATAAATAGCAAAGGTAAAAAAATAGTTCATTCCGGTTTCACCGTGAGAACTACTATTTCAGGCGGCATGAAGAGCCTGACGGCAAGGCCTGTTGTGCCAAGGCCGGTGGTCACGTATAGATGGCTGTTGCCGAGTCTGTAGTGTCCTTTCCACCGCTCATGGTAACGTGCAGCCGGGGAACTCCCTCCTCCCGGCAAACCGGCCTGCATGCCATGGGTGTGACCGGAGAGTGTGAGCTGAGGCATCCTTCCGTTTACAGCCGTAAGGAGCCATCCTGCGGGGTCATGAAGCAGCATTACAGTGAAGAGGCTGTCAGGGACCTGACCCATCACCTTTTCAAAATCGCCGTAACTCATATCCAAACGGTGCCCATGCGTGACGACGCCCGCAACAGCAATCTCAACGCCGTTATGCCTTGTTATCACAACAGTGTCTGAGAGAAGTTTATACCCCGACGCCGCAATTTTGTACGCCAGCTTCTCACTGTTTTCAGCGCTGTAACTTTCATCATAGTCCGGATGGTATGTCCCGTCATCGTGGTTGCCTAAGACGGCGAAAGCGCCGCTGCCGGCTCCTGCTTTTAGAAGGATAGTGTCACTGCTGCCATACTCCTGCCACCCGAAGGTAACGAAATCGCCTGTGTTCACCAGGAGGTCAGGTTCCTCAGAGGCAATCACGGACATTATCTCTTCGAGCCTGTCATAGTGCCGGTGCCATGATGAGATATGCAGGTCGGATATTAGAATTATCTTCATACCACTGAGGGCAGGGTTCAGGTCTTTAAACGAGACCTCCTCCCTGATTATCCTCACATCATACCTCTGCCGGAAGAAACCGTCAGCAAATAAGATCACAACCAGCAGGAAGAGGGTTATGTTTACTATCCCGGCTGCCTTTGGCGTATGGTTCATCAGCCTGCCCGGAAGCCAGGTAAGGAGGATCATGATGAGATACAGTGATCCGGCTGTCAGATGAAGCGCCACCAAAGCCCCGAAAACAATCTGTCTGTATGCGTTGGCAGGCTCAGCAAATTCTCCCCCATGGGTCACTATAGTGATGGTAAGGTAAATGAGAGCCGCTGTAAGAGTTGCCTTGACCGTAAGCACTACGGTCCTGAACGCCTTGTTGCGCTTTTTGAGGTCGGTTAAGAGCGCGTACCAGAGCCATATGTCTGCCAGCAGGAGAATTAAGAAAATCAGCATCCTTTCTGTTTGAGAACAAATTTAATATTAAACAATGTACTATGCACAATGTTATAGTTTGAGTTATTTTTACCGTATGGTGAATGTTGAACAGATCTTTACTGACAGGGAACCCGGAAAGATCTCATATGTGGTTATTGCTGCCAGGCACAAGGGCGGGTGGATCTTTGTCAGGCACCGCAGGAGGGGAGGTTATGAGTTGCCTGCCGGTCATCCCGAACCGGGAGAAGATACTATTGATGCGGCGGTGAGAGAGCTGACGGAGGAGACGGGTGCATGCGGGTTTATAATGGAACCGGTGACATACTATTCCGTTGACAGCGGCACAGGCAGGCAGTACGGCAGGCTCTTCTATGCCGAGGTTGATAAACTGGGTGCTTTCAGCGACATGTCAGAGATTGAGTCTGTGAAGATATTCAGACAACTGCCCCGCGAGCTCTCGCTGCCCGAGGTGATGACCTTCCTCTTCAAGGTAGCAAAGCAACGATAAATCAGTCAGCAGTCTACAATCCACAGTCCACAGTCTAAGAGACTGACCCTCAATCCTTAATTGTGACTGCCGACTGAAGACTGCCGACTGAGGACTGCCTATATATAGTCGATGCTGACCAGCTTCAGCCATTTGTCCTCGAGGATGCGGGCAATGCGCTTGACAACAGTACGCCGTATCTCCAGATCGACAGGCAGTGACGGATCCTGGTGAGCAACATTGATGCGTGTCCCTACAAGGAAATTGATCTCATCGCTCTCCATGATCAGCCTTACGATCTTGTCAGCCGGCCCCTTGCCGAGCTTCACGCTGTTCTTATATCCCTTCAGCAGTTCATTTACCTTCTGCAGCGTCAGGATCCCCTCGGTGACCAGATCGACCCCTTCCATGAAGCTTTCCGGAGGCAGGTCGGGGTCTTCGAAGATCAGCTCGTCAACAATCTTCCGGTTTAGTTCGCGTGCCACAATGTCAGCCGTGGTGCCGCCGCAGAGAATCACCTTGCCGTTATAACCGGTGACCCTGGCCGCCAGTTCTTTATCCTTCTCCTCGTCATACGGAGGTCCTGAACAGATCAGCAGCTTGCGCGGCTCCCTGAAATAGAGAATGGCGCATGAGATGTCATCCTTAGCCTCATAATTGTCATGCTTGTAGGCCATTGTCACTATCTTCCCGGCCAGGGTGGCTGCTGAGATGGAGGGCTCACCGGCCACAAGTGACACGGCATAATGCTGCACGTTGTCACGCTCCCATCCCAGGGGCCATGCGCTGCTTCCCATGCCGCTCTGCGCCACACCGTCGGAGAGGAGCATTATCCGGTCTTCCTTGGCGGGATAGAAGGTGCATTTTCGGAGCCGCTTGCCCGCATTCCTGCCCTTGTCAAGTATCACATCCTTCCATTCCGGCTCGAAGGGCTGGCTGCCCCTGAGTATGATGCAGCGTGGGTTGTCATATTCCAGGATGTTGGCACGACCATCGCTCTCAATATCCACAATTGAAAAGGTGGCATAGCTGATTTTTCGCTCGGAGCAGATGGGAAGCGTGTTCATGATGATCTCGGCGATGCGGTCAGGCTCCTTATGCTCACGCGTGAAGTTGAGTGACATCGTGGAGGTGAGGGTGGCCAGGATATTGGCCTTGACACCGTGTCCCATGCCATCGGAGAGGACAGTGATGATCCGGTTCTCCTCGCGTACGTTCTTCGACAGGAAAACGTCGCCGCAGATACGCTCCCCATGATGGCTGCGCTGCTGGCTGTTGACCTCTATGAAGAACTCCCTCTCCATACCTGTCACCTGACTATTTTCCGGGCTCATTCTTTTTCTGACGGAACGATTCGACAATGGAATTAAGCATCTTTTCGGTGTCGGAAGCGCCCTCACCAAGGAGGAATCCGATCTTCTGCACCATATCCAGGTTCTTGTCGATGACATCAGATACCCGGGTTATCACCTCCTCGCGTTGTACCTCCGGCGAGAAAAGGTCACGTATGACAGCCCCGGCTATCCTGTTCTGCCTGATGGGGAATATCGATACGTTGAACATGCGGTCTTCCAGCTGCACGTCGCGACTGATGACCGACTCATTTTCGCGGAGCACGAATGAGAAGATATTGTACACGTTGAAGGGCAGAAGTGTCTTGAGATCGGCACCTCTGAGGCCCGGGATGATCTCAGCAATTGCCTTTGCATCTTCGCCAAGAATTTCAAGGAACCGTTCGTTGGAGTGCAGGATCTTCAGTTCGTTGTCAACTATCACCACCCCGTTGGGCAGCTTGTTGAGCATGCTGTTCATAGTCTCGGAGGCATCCTGGGCCGTATCCTTCTCCCTCATAGCCTGCTCCTCGGATTCCTTGAGAGCCTTCTTTGTCTCCGAGAGTTTCTTGTTGGTCTGGCGCAGGGTCTCTATGTATTCCTGCTTGTTCCGCAGGTTATATGTGTGGCACATCTCCGGTACCGCAAGTCCCTTTGCCACAGTGGAGGCAAAGTCGCGGCACGAGCCGTAGCCGCATGCATTGCAGTTGATCTCTTCCGAACTCTTCTCCTTGCCTATTATCTTCATGACCTCATTGATCGCTTCCGGAGAGGGTTCGGGAATACGCTGGTCATTGGCCATGAATGTGCGTGTCAGATCGAGTGATGACCATCGGTCAAGGTTCTTCTGCCACTGTTTCTTGTCGAGAGTCTCTACACGCTTCTCTGCGTACTGCTTGACGAGCGACCGTCTTCTGAAGCGTTCATCGTGCCTTATCATGCCAGGTCCAAGCATGCAACCGGGGCAGAAGAAGAGGTTGAAGTGATGCCTTATGTTGTCAATGTGATGGTCGAAGTCGCTAATGGCCTCCTTCACGTCTTCAGCACCTGAGGCTGTGATTACGTGGCTGGATACCAGGTCACGCTTGATACCGGCGGCCTGCAGTATGCCGGCAGGGTAGGGGTAAAGTGCTCCCCAGTTGCCGAAGGGCGGATCAAATTCGGCCATCTTCACGGTTTTTTCCTGTATCTCGTTCTCGACGAACATCTGACGAATCTCGATGAAGGTCAGAACCGCCTCTACAAGGTTCTTTTCCTTGTAGAGTTCAGCCTCTGCCTTGATGTCAATGCACGGACCGATGAAGACGTTGGCGACATCCTCACCATGGAGATCGCGGGTGACCATGGCGGAGGCTGCCATTGGCGAAACCAGCGGCGCGAGATTGGGCACGAGGTTGGGATGATACTTCTCAATCATCTCAACTATGGCCGGGCAGTTGGAGGTGATGTAATACTTGCCGCCTGACTCCTCGAAGAGCTTCTTGTAGGCATAGGCGACGAGGTCGACGCCGAACGAGACCTCATGTACATAGGTGAAGCCAAGCTTCCTTACCATGCCAACGAACTTGCGGTAGTCGGTGATGTCGTCAAACTCCGAGGCGATGCTGGGATCAATTAACGCCGAGGTCTTGCGGCCCGAGCCTAGCAACTCCCTGACCTGTCCCTTCGAATCCATGAACTCGATGGCTTTCGGTGTACATGCGAGGTAACAGAGCCCGCACCCGATGCACCTGTCGGCTATGATCACGGGGTGCCTCTTCTCGGGCCTGACCTCAATGGCATTCACAGGACATGCCCTGACACAGGAATAAGAGTTGCGGCACTTATCCTCATCTATGTAAATAACCTGATCGGGAATTTTCATAATCAATGCATTAAGTTAAGACCCCGGATTATAACAGCTCCTTCCCGAGGATCTTTTCTATATCCTGCACACCTATCTGTGCAAACATCTTTCCGTTGATAGTGATAAAGGGACCCTCGCTGCAACGGTTCATGCAACGGGCTCCGCGCAACACTACCTTGTCATCAAGGTGATTCTTCCTTAGAAAATCCCTCAGAACCTGTACTACCTCCCTGTTACCTCTTGAAAAACAGGAGCTTCCAAGGCATATCTCAATTTCGTACGATTGTCCCAACCGCCCTTGTATATTTCATTTTCACTCAAAAGTACAACAATTTTCATTCGCTCCCGAGAAACACCACTCAATTTCAGTAATTAATTGTTAATTAAATAACAATGTTTTTGAAATAACAATAAAAATATTAATTTTGTAATGGTAACTCCATCTACAATACTTAAACCGCTACGCGGTATGGATTGGTTGATGACTTTGACCTGCTACAAAACTTAAACCGCTACGCGGTATAGATTTAGTTTACAATGAGCAAGATAGAAGAAATTCTGAGTCATTACAGGGAGGGGAGCCATGAGAACCTCATACCCATCCTGCAGGATGTCCAGGAGGCAGAGGGGTATCTGTCTGAAAATGCTATAGTTCGCATTGGCAGCTTCCTTCATATGTCCACCACAAAGATATTCGGCCTGGCAACGTTCTATGATCGTTTCAGGTTTTTCCCGGGAGGAAAGGTCCACATGAGGATTTGCAACGGCACCACATGCTTCATCAACGGTTCAGCACAGGTCATCACTGCAGTCCGCGATGCCCTGGGCATTGAACCCGGACAAACGACACGTGACGGCCGGTTCAGTTATGAACTGACGGCTTGCATGGGCGGGTGTAATGAGGGTCCCGTGATATGCACCGGTGACAGGTATTATACGCATGTACGGCCGGAAGATTTTTCCGAGATGATTACCAAACTCAAAACACTGGCTGACCTGAAATGAAAGAGAAGAGAGAAGGTGACACCAGGGACTTTCTGGTCAGGGAGGTTCTGATGCACGGTTCCGACACCCTGCCGGCCGCCAGCGAAAAAAGGCTCGCAGAGATACGACGCGACAAGCCCTCGGTGCCTGTCATCTATGTGGCATCGGGCTCAGCCGCCCTGATAGCGGGAAGCGCCAGGAGCGCAGCGGCAGCAGAACTATACCTGAACGAAATGAATATCAGGGGGCTGGTGGTGCTGACCGGCTGTCATGGACCGGCTGCCTTCGAACCTTTGGTATGCGTCCATCTGCCCGGGAAAAACAAATTGATATTCAGGAATATAACTGAAGATAAGATTGAACCGCTACTCAACGGCGTTTTCCATAACGACATGCCTGAGGAAGATCTGGTGGCTCAGACCGGATCAACCGGTTTCGAAGCCTGGCATGAGATCCCATTCATGGATGAGCTTCCTTTCTTCAGGCTTCAGAAGAGGGTCGTGCTGGATAACTGCGGATTTTATGACCCCGAAAGCATAGAGGAATGCATTGCACGAGGCGGCTACAGGGCCTTCCTTAAGACTATACGCAACTACACCCATGAAGAGGTATGTGACATCGTTGAAAGAAGCGGTCTGCGGGGAAGGAGCGGCGGTGGATTCATCACCGGGCTGAAATGGAAGTATGCCCTCAACTCAGCCTCGGACAACAGGTACCTGATATGCAATGCCAAAGAGAGTGACCCGGGCTCCTATGCTGACAGGTCGGTGCTCGAGGGAGACCCCCACAGGCTGATAGAGGGAATCTGCATTGCATCATATGCCATAGGGGCCTCTAACGCGGTGATTTACCTGAAGACCGGTTCACCGCATCCACTCGCACGACTTAGGAAAGCACTCGAGGCGGCCCGCGACTACGGGATAATCGGCCATAATATCCTTTCCAGCGGATTCAATCTCGACATAGTCATCAGGGAGGAAGCCGGAGCGTTTGTATGCGGCGAGGAGACCGCACTGATAGCAAGCCTCGAGGGCAAGCGCGGCATGCCGGAGCTGAAGCCCCCCTATCCGACTACAAGTGGCCTCTATGGTAAACCCACAGTGATAAACAACGTGGAGACCCTGATGAACGTCCCTCTCATCATGTCTCACGGCCCGGAGTGGTTCCGCACCATGGGCACCGTCGGCAGCAAGGGAACAAAGCTCTTTGCCCTGGGTGGCAGAGGTCGTTATACAGGTCTGATTGAGGTTGAGATGGGTACTCCCTTCAGAACCATCGTCGAAGACATCGCCGACGGCATCAGGGAGGGAAAGGCATTCAAGGCACTACAGATAGGAGGCCCTTCCGGAACATTCATCACAGAGCAGAACCTGGAACTGCCTGTCGATTTTGACGTGCTGAGGGAGAATGGCATAGCAATGGGCTCAGGAGGCCTCATTATCATTGACGAGACAACATGCATGGTCGACTTTGTAAGGTATTACATGGAGTTCATCCACAGGGAGAGTTGCGGCAAGTGCATACCCTGCCGTGAGGGCACGGGGCGCATGCAGGAGATACTCGAGAATATCATCCGCAAGCCCAATGCTGAAGACTCCAACGCCACCCTCGAGAGGTTCAAGGGAGTGATGCAGCTTGAGACGATAGCCTCAGTGATGAAGGACACTTCGCTGTGCGGACTGGGACAGACGGCACCCAACCCTTTCATCAGCGCCATGACCAATTACCGTGAGGAGTTCGAAGAGCATATCTTCGACAGACGATGCCGCGCCAATGTATGCCGCGGACTCAGGACATTCAGCATTGATGTTGATAAATGCACCGGTTGTACGGTCTGTGCCGCCAAATGCCCGGTTAACGCCATCTACGGAACAAGGTTGCAGCCATTCTTCATCGTTGAAGACAAATGTATCGGCTGCGGAATATGTTATGATGTATGTAAGTTCAGCGCCGTAACGGTAAAATAAGCCATGCAGTTCACAATAGAAGTAAATAACAAGAGCATAAAGGCGGAGAAGGGAGAGACCATCCTCTCCGCCCTTAACCGTAATGGTATCATGATCCCCACACTATGCAGGATGGCGGAGTTTACCCCGACTGGCGCGTGCCGCATGTGCGTCGTGGAGGTCGAGGGTCGTGACAGGCTGGTGACCGCCTGTTCGGCTCCGGTGGAGGAGTGGATGAAGATACAGACACACTCACAGCGTGTTATTAAGGCCAGAAAAACGATTGTTGAGCTCCTTCTCTCGAACCATCCTGACGACTGTCTTTATTGCGACCGCAACCTCGACTGCGAGCTGCAGCGGCTGTCGGATGAGATGCAGGTGAGGGAGAGGCGCATTCGCGGAAGCAAGATCAAGCCCCGGCGCGACCAGTCGAGCCCCGCCATTGTCAGGGAGCTGTCGAAATGCATTCTGTGCGGCCGCTGTCTCAGGGTATGTGAGGAGGTGGTCACAGCCAGCTCTATCGACTTCATTGGCAGGGGACGTTATACCCATGTGGGGCCTGCGATGGACCGTGATCTAAACTTCTCAAGCTGTATCCACTGCGGCCAGTGTGTGCTTGTCTGCCCAACCGGCGCCCTTCATGAGAAGCACTATCTCTCCGAGGTGCAGGAGCAACTCAGCAAGAAAGATGTCATCAGGGTGATACAGTACTCACCGCTGGTGCCCTCCGCACTTGCCGCCGAGATGGGTGTGAAATACAACCGCGATTTCGACAGGCTGCTGAATGCAGCACTCAGAAAGGCAGGCTTTGACAATGTGTTCCTCTCAGGAGCAGGGACAGATATCCTTATCACCGAGCTTGCAGATACCCTGATCGGTAGCAAGGATAAGGCAGGCAGGAAGCCTCTCATCGTCTCGGCATGTCCGGCATGGGTCAAATACTGCGAGCAGTTCACCCCGGAACTGCTGCCTCTGTTGTCGACACTCAAAACACCTCAGCAGATATCAGGGTCAATCATCAAATCGGTTGTCCCGGTGTCGGATGACAGATCCCGCGTTTATACCGTGTCAGTGACCCCCTGCACGGCGATGAAGTTCGAGGCACGTCGTGACAGCATGACGAGGAAGGGGATCAGTGACATCGACACCGTCCTTACTGTAAGGGAGCTGGCAAGGCTTATTATACTTTACGGGATTGATATGACGAACATCGATCCGGAGCCTGCGGATGAACCCATGGCCCTGCGCAGCTCCGCATCGCTCCTTGCCGAGACCGCGGGTGGCATTGCCGAGTCTGTCCTGCGATCCATTGCTGTCAGGGCAGGTGAGAAGGCGTGCGA
This sequence comes from uncultured Rikenella sp., assembly GCA_964455705.1. Lineage (GTDB taxonomy): Bacteria > Bacteroidota > Bacteroidia > Bacteroidales > VadinHA17 > SR-FBR-E99. The sequence goes on along the minus strand of CAYVYM010000047.1, from coordinate 13,072 downwards.
CAGGACGGCAGTGAAAAAACTGCGCAACACCGGAACCTTCCGCGAGGCAGAGGTGACAACCGGAGGAAAAAAATGGTCAGTGGCGGTGGTAGACGGGCTGAAGGGCCTTGAAAAACTAAGGCAGATGCCTGACGGAGGCGCACACTATGATCTTGTTGAGGTCATGGCCTGCCCTGGCGGATGCGTTAACGGAGGAGGGATGCTCCCTGCCGGATCAAGGGAGGCAGTGCGGCAGCGATCGAGGTTCATCTGGCAGACCGACGAACAGGAAGCTGTTCGCGGTCCGGAACAGTCTTCCTCGGTGGCAGGATTGTATGGGAATGTACTTGAGCAGTACCCGGAACTCGCTGATAAGAAGCTGTTTCACACACATTTCAGCAAGCGCGATGTACTGCTTTAAGTGATAAGATCATGCTGGTATATACTATAAAAGAGCTTTGCCGTACCTGTTACACCTGTGTAAGGGAGTGCCCGGCGCGCGCCATACGCATCGAAGGCGGACAGGCTGAGGTGATCACGGAGAGGTGTGTCGCCTGTGGCAACTGTACCAAAGTATGCAGCCAGGGTGCCAAGGTGTTTGTGAACACCGTTGACACGGTGAGGAAGGTGCTCGATAAACCCGGGAAGAAGGCTGCACTGGTGGCCCCCAGCTTTCCGGCAGAGTTCCATGATGTGACTGACCACAAGAAGGTCGTGGGCATGATCAGGGCACTGGGCTTTGACTATGTGGTTGAGGTATCATTTGGTGCCGATCTGGTGGCACACCGATACCGTAACCTGATAAGCGAGGCCGGACCAGAAAACTATATCTCATCAGACTGCCCGGCAATAGTATCCTTCATCAGGTTCTACCACCCTGACCTTACCCGGAACCTTATTCCGGTTGTCTCACCCATGGTGGCAATGACAAGGGTGATGCGGAAAAAGCACGGTGATGACCTATCTGTGGTATTCATCGGACCCTGTGTTGCAAAGAAGTCGGAGAGTCCGGAAGTGGATGTCTCCATAACTTTCCTTGAGCTGCGCGAGATGTTCGAATCCTCAGGCATCAATCCTGAGACCGCCCTCCCTTCGGAGTTCGATCCGCCACTTGGGGGCCGCGGTGCAATATTCCCCGTCACGAGAGGCCTTCTTCAGACAGCCGGGGTCAATGATGATGCCATAACAGGAAATATTATTGCTGCCGAGGGAAGGATAGACTTCCAGGAGGCCATCAAGGAGTTCGAGGAGGGGATGATAGGCGGACAGCACCTCGAGCTGCTCTGTTGCGAGGGTTGTATAATGGGACCCGGGATGAGCAAGGGTGGGAAACAGTACAACAGAAGAGCCCTGGTAAGCACCTACGCACAGCAGAAGATGTCAGGTCTCGATGTGGACGACTGGAGGAACAACCTGGATATCTATGATAAACTTGATCTCTCTGCCCGCTTCCGGCCTGATGACAAGCGCCAGTTGACAGGCGATGAGACAGAGGTGAACGAGGTGCTGGCCTCCATGGGCAAACTGACGCCCAGGGATCATCTGGACTGCGGTGCCTGTGGCTATGATACCTGCTATGACCATGCCCTGGCGATTGTAAAGGGGCTCGCCGAAGAGGAGATGTGCCTCCCCTATACAATTGAAAAGCTTCACCGTTCAGTGCAGGACCTGGCCCTCTCCAATGCCAAGCTCACCACCATGCAGAACGCTCTCAAACAGTCAGAGAAGCTTGCTCACATGGGCCAGCTCTCTGCAGGCATAGCCCATGAGCTCAATAACCCGTTGGGGGTGGTGATCATGTACAGCAATATACTCCTCGACGAGTGCAAACCGAATGATCCGGTACGGGAGGATATCCAGCTTATAGTAGAACAGGCGGCACGCTGTAAGAAGATCGTGGGCGGATTGCTGAACTTCGCCCGTAAGAACCAGGTGAACCACCAGTATATCAATATAAGAAAGATGACGGATAGCAGCATCGCTGGCGTGGTTTTTCCTGAAAATATCACGACGGTCATTGACGACTGTACCACAAGCCCTGACGCTGCAATAGACTCGGAACAGATGACCCAGGTGCTCACCAACCTGTTCAGAAACGCCATCGATGCAATGCCCGATGGAGGCACACTGACCATCTCCCTTGAGGATACCGTCAGTGACGTTATCTTTATCGTCTCTGATACCGGCACAGGCATTAAGGAGGAAGATAAACCGAAGATCTTCGAACCTTTCTTCACCACAAAGGGCATTGGCAAGGGAACGGGACTGGGACTGGCAACCACCTATGGCATCGTCAAGATGCACAAGGGTCAGATCACGGTAGAGACAAACAGTGACCCGGCCAAAGGACCAACCGGGACAACCTTCAAAATAATACTTCCAAGGAGGCCCGAGTAAACAAAGTAACGCCTGTATTACTGAAAGTGAAAAATAATAAATTAAAATACATAAATAATGAGCAAAGTATATACAGTCCTTCTTGCTGACGATGACCCCGACTATCTCTTCCAGGTAGCTTTCTTCCTTCGCAAGGCGGGCTATGAGGTGGTTGCGGTTGAGAGCCAGGCAGAGGCCGAGCAGGTCATCGCAAAGATGAAGCCTGACATCGCCGTCTTCGACCTGATGATGGAGAGTGATGACAGCGGCTTTATCCTCTGCTACAAGCTCAAGAGAAGATACCCCGAGGTGCCTGTCATACTTGCCACTGCAGTGTCAAGAGAGACAGGGATCACCTTTGGACTGAACAGCGGTCAGGACCGTGACTGGATAAGGGCTGACCTTTACCTTGAAAAAGGAGTGAGGCCCGAACAGCTTGAGCTGGAAATAAAAAAACTACTGAAGATATAGAATGGCACAACTAAAAATTCTTGTCGTTGATGATGAGCCCGGTATCAGGTCAGGTGTGGCACGAATACTGGGTAACTTTCATGTCACTTATCCATTTATGGATGAGGACTATACCTTTACTATTCTTGAGGCAGCCACTGGTGAGGAGGGGATAGAGATTATTGAGAGAGAGATGCCTGATATCCTGTTGCTTGATAACAAGCTGCCCGGGATACAGGGGGTGGAGGTTCTTGAATATGTGCGGAAAAAGAACCATGATATCGTGGTGGCAATGATAACCTCATACGCCTCTATTGACGTGGCTGTAAGAGCACACAATGACGGAGCCATAGATTTCATCCCCAAACCCTTCACTCCGCAGGAGCTGAAGGCTTCGATAGAACAGATCACCAAGCAGCAGTACCTGAGGAGGATAACTCACAAGCTGAAGGTAGAGGGCAAAAAAGTCAGGTTCCAGTTCCTCTCCGTCCTCTCTCATGAATTGAAAGCACCACTGAATGCAATTGAGGGTTACCTGAGAATGATGCAGGAGAAGCAACTGGGAGAATCAATTGATGACTACGCATCAGCCATAGAGAGATCATTGCAGCGCATTGACAGCATGCGGAACCTGATAATGGACCTTCTTGACTTTACAAAGGTGAGTTTTGAAAGGCATATGGAGAAGATGCAAAATGTCAATCTCAGGGAGCTGGCATCCATGGCCGTGGTGACCGTCAGTCCATATGCAATACACAAGGATATCCACTTTGTGACCGATATCAGAGGCTGCGAAACAATCTGGGCAGATCCCAATGATTTTGAGATCATTATGAACAATTTGGTTTCAAATGCCGTTAAATACAACAACATAGGTGGAACGGTGACATTAACAGTCGACTGCAATGAGGATGAGTTCACCCTCTCTGTGGCTGACACAGGTATCGGCATTAATGCTGCAGAGAAGGAAATGCTCTTCGAAGAGTTCTCACGCATTAAGAATGACAAGACCCGTAACATCAGCGGAAGCGGTCTGGGTCTATCAATCGTCAGGAAGGTGGTGGAGCTCTACCAGGGAGTCATTAACGTGGAGAGCATACCCGACAAGGGATCAGTATTTACTGTGAAAATTCCAATGCTACAGGTAACCAATATAAATAGTGAATTATGAAGACACTTCCCGGAAAGACCGTTGAACGTCTGAGTCAGTACAGGCGGGTCTTGTCAGACTCACTTGCGGCAAATCGCAATTATGTCTTTTCCCATGAGCTGGCTGCCCTGCTGCATATAACTGCCGTTCAGGTCAGACGCGACCTTATGCTTATCGGTTACGGAAGCGTCATGCGGAAGGGCTATGACGTGAGAGAACTGATCAGGACCATAGGCTCAATAATTGACGCCCCCAGGGGACTCAATGTCGCCATAATCGGGATGGGTAACCTGGGTCGTGCCATCACGGGCTACTTCAGGGGAAAACGGACCAACATGAATGTGGTTGCCGCCTTTGACGTCGACCCGCAGAAGGTCGACAAGGTGGTGGCGGGAGTGAAGTGCTACCCTCTTGATAAGATAAAGAGTCTCAAGGGCGAACTGGATATATCAATTGCTGTACTCACCGTACCAACAGACCAGGCAGTAACGGTGACGACCATGCTGGTCAGTAACGGCATAAAGGGGATAATGAACTTCACAACGGTGCCCCTGAATGTCCCTGACAACGTATACCTCGAGGAGTTTGACATGATAACATCAATCGAAAAGGTTGCTTATTTTGTAAAGGAGAAACAGTAACAGGCCGGTAAATGAGGATATTCAGAAGCTTTGAGGAGGCAGCGGCGATTGGTTCTCCTGTTGTGACCACAGGTACCTTTGACGGAGTGCACATCGGGCACAAGACAATTATAAGACGACTGAAGAAACTGGCAGCCGACCATGGAGGGGAGAGTGTCCTCATCACCTTCCATCCCCACCCCAGGGTAGTGCTCTACCCGGAGTCCGCCGGCAAGGGACTGAAGCTTATCTGCTCGCAGGAGGAGAAGATCGAACTGCTTCGTAAGGCCGGACTCGAAAACATAATTGTAATCGAGTTTACCCGCGAATTTTCGCGTATTACCGGTGAGGAGTTTGTCAGGGATATCCTTTGCGGAGTCCTGAAGGCAAAGGTGGTAGTGGTGGGCCATAACCACCACTTCGGGTTTAACCAGGAGGGCGACTACAGGACCCTTTGGGAGTGGAGGGGGAAATATGGTTTTGAGGCTGAAGAGATACCGATGCAGGAGGTGCAGAACGAAACAGTCAGCTCAACCCGAATCAGGCAGGCTCTTGCAGAAGGGTATATCCAGCGCGCAAATGCCTATCTCGATCATTTTTACCTGATAATAGGCACGGCTGTCGAAGAAGATCCGGGCTTTAACCCGGATGTGCCGCTCATCAGGATCCCGGTCCCCGATGTGACAAAGCTGGTCCCGCCGCCGGGACTCTATGCTGTATCATGTGCTGCGGAAACATACTATTCGAGGGGAATGGTCTATATCCCTGACAATGGCACTTTGCTTCCTGAGATATACCTCCACCTGGAAAGTTATGAAGATGATATCCCGGGAAAACGAATGACACTCTTCTTTCATAAACGGCTTGATGTATCCCGCGCTGAACTGCCTGCCGGAGCGCTGCTATCATTGGGCGTCAGGGAGATGCAGGAGCTTATTTTCTGAGGGTTTTAAGGATAACCATGTCTTAAAAACCCTATCTTTGTACGTTAATGCGAGGGGGAGGAAATATACAAGAAGGACAATGAAATTCAATCCAGAAAAACTGAGTATACCCGACCGCCGGATGGAGCCTTTCATAGACCCGTCCGAGATATGGTCGATATTGAATAATGCTAAGGCTGATAAGGTAAGGGTCAGGGAACTGATCGTAAAATCACTCTCCAAAGAGCGTCTCACCCTGTCCGAGACTGCATCTCTCATTAACGCCACTGACGACGATCTGGTTGAGGAGATCAAGGCAGGGGCGCGCGAGCTTAAGAAAAAGGTATACGGCAACAGGATAGTACTGTTTGCCCCTCTGTATATCGGTAATAAATGCAGCAACAACTGCCAGTACTGTGGCTTCAGGGTCACAAACAAAGAGGCTGGGCGAAAGACCCTCAGCGACCTTGAAATCACAGCAGAGGTTGAAGCCCTGGAGGATAACGGCCAGAAGAGACTGATACTTGTCTACGGCGAGCACCCTGAATATAATCCTGAATTCATTGCCCACACTGTTAAACTGGTATATGGAATAAAGAAGGGTCGGGGCGAGATCCGCAGGGTTAACATCAATGCTGCCCCTCTTGACATTGACGGATTCCGCACTGTGGGCCGCTCGGGCATCGGTACCTACCAGATCTTCCAGGAGACTTATGACCCTGATGCATACAAGCTGTACCACCTCAGCGGTAAGAAAAGCGACTACAACTGGAGGCTCACCGCCCTCGACAGGGCACAGGAGGCCGGTATTGACGACGTTGGAATCGGGGCTCTGTTTGGCCTGTATGACTGGAGGTTCGAGGTTATGGGACTTATGAGGCATACAAACCACCTCGAGGCCTGTTATAATGTTGGCCCGCACACAATCTCGTTCCCGAGGATCAAGGATGCCTCAATGCTTAACCTGAACGGCAAATATTATGTCAGCGATGACAATTTCAAGAAGCTGATTGCGATACTGCGCCTGGCGGTGCCATATACCGGACTGATCCTCACGGCACGCGAGACACCTGATGTGCGACATGAGGCGATGGCATTCGGCGTGTCACAGATTGACGGCGGAACGAAGCTTGAGCTCGGCGGCTACTCCGCCTCAAAGAACGCGGAACAGAACCTGAACCGTGAGCAGTTCAAGATAAGCGATGAGAGATCACTTGCAGATGTCATTGACGAATTGATAGACAACGATTATATACCATCATTCTGTACTGCCTGCTACAGGCTCGGACGTACCGGGGAGCATTTCATGGAGTTCTCCGTTCCGGGCTTCATTAAGCGTTATTGCACTCCCAATGCAATCCTGACACTGTCAGAGTACATTGTTGACTATGCATCTCCCGAACTTGCGGAGAAGGGATGGAAGGCTATCGAGAAGAACATGGCCGATCTGGATGATGGAATGAAGCAGAGTATCAGGAAGAAGATTGACCGGATCAGGAACGGTGAGCGCGACCTTTACTACTAAACTAATACATTATGGTCAGTGTAATAGGAATTAAGATCACAGACAGGATCAAGGAGGCAGGGCTGGTTCAGAAGGCCCTCTCGGATCACGGCAGCGTCATAAGCACACGTCTGGGGTTCCACGAGCTAAGCAACGAGGTCTGCAGCCGTGAAGGATTTATGATCATTCATCTGGCAGGGCTCGCTGACGACTGTGAGGAACTGGCTGAGAAGCTGAAAAAGATAGAGGGCATCTTTGTGAAGGAGATGGCTTTCTCGCACGGCACCTCTGACGCCCCGGTTGAATGCGAAGGCGTTACACTGCTCGGCGTACTGGTACCCCGTCGTGATGATCTGGGAATCCATGTTCAGGCCCTGCTGACAACTTACGGCTGTGTCATCAGGACCAGGCTGGGAGTGAATGAGGTGTACTTCGGCGAGCCCGCAGGACTAATCATCCTGGAGCTGGCAGGCGACCGGACGCAGTTTGCATCTCTCGAAAAAGCGCTGCGTGAGATCGAGGAGATTGCTATTGGCCGTATCTGCTTTCCTGCCTGAGGGTCTGTCCGAAGAAGACGGCATTGGCAAGGATCTTTGCAGTGCCAAACCATACAGCCCTGAAGCTCGTTTCGTCATAGATCGAGATCACCCTTCCCGGTCCGGGCTGAACGCACGCAAAGACACTGTTGCTTACCCTCATAAGGTTTTCCTTTGAACAGTAACCGCTCAGGAGAGGGGTTGAGGCATATCTTACCGGGGAGTTGTATGTGTTGCCGGTCAGCTTCACTGCTGTGGCGTCACTCTTGAATACCGGCAGGTATTCACCGGAGTAGCCGTAGCATAGCGGGTGTGTCAGGTCAATTCTTGTCAGGAAAACAGAGCCGGGAATCATATGCAGAACCCTGTCAGCCTGTCTGTCAGCAAACCGGCGTTCTGCACCGGCAGGAACTGATGCATTCTCAATGTACTCTATCTGCGCAAAACCGTTGCCGGCAAGCCACCTGTTACCACCCTTACAGGCGATAATTGTTCCGCCTGTTCGGTTCCACTCCCTGATCCGGTCAATAACCGCCTGGGACATGGAGGGATTTCCCGCAACAATAATGACATTGTACCTCGAAAGGTTGGCTGATGCCAGTCTGGAGGCAGGCATCAGGGTGACCTGCATGCCGTATCGCACATCAAGAAGGTGCCATATTTCTCCTGCATCATCGGAAGGAATACCCTCATCAACCAGCATCATCACCGAAGGCCTGGCAAGAGGAATGAAGTCATTGCTGCCCAGGTCAATCCCCGAAGGAGTGAGTCCGGTAGATACTCCATGGATTGTGATTCCGCACTCCTCAGCAACCCTTTTCATTATCGCCGCAATCTCCTCATCAGAACGGTGGGTTTCGGGCGAGTGAACCATGATTGTTCCATAACCGAATTTCATCTCTTTACCACCTGTGGAGACGGTGAATGGCCTGGCTGAAACCCTTGCGGTCAGCCCGGCACTCTGTATCATGTAAAGGGCACGCGGAGCGTAAGAGTCACTCCACTCAAAGAGCCATGCATAGGGTTTCTCATCACCTGTCAGACCGCCGGCGGGCATTGGAGGCCCGGTCACCCTCTCTCCTGTCATGCCGGCAACCTCAGAGCCGTTCAGTGCAGTGTAGCTCAGGTTGAATGCCATAGGCATGACCCAGGTTGATATATCATAGAAGACGGTGTCGGTAAATCGTGTGACCGGCTCGAAGAGGCTTCTGACAAAGCGGTACTCTTTCTGTTTCAGGGGAACAAAATAGCTGTCGGTGCTGCTGAATGTCACTCCGTTTTTTGTGATGTTCCGTCCGCTCCTGTATACTTCTATTTTATGCCTCAGGAGGTTCTCAATGAACTTCCCAGCCGCGCTCCTGTCGTCACCTGTTCTGAACACATAGCCTTTCACTGCGGAGGCCTCCGCTTCACTTATCGCCAAAAGGTAGAAGTCGCGCTGCATGTTCAGCAACCGTGACCTCATCTCAATACCGGCCTCAATGGTTGAGAGGCTTACCGTGAACTGGTTTCTGATGGCAAAGGGGAACGAGAGCATACCCCCTGGTACCTCACGCAGATGGCCTTTCACACCGGCCTGTTCAAATAGTATCCCGATGGAGCCATGAATGTCGGGATAAGATGATCCTTTGCCCAGGTAGAAGTCGTCAAAGCTCTCCTCAGTATAGTAGAGGCTTCCGATGCTGTCAAGATGTTTTGCATGGTATTTCCCGATCACGGCCGTCATCTCCTGGTTTTCAGCAGGGACTAACGGGTTGTTCCGCGACTGTACGCCCGGCTGGAAGAAGAAGGTGGAGTTTGCGCCCATCTCATGGTGGTCGGTGTTGATGTTGGGCATCCAGCGGAAGAAGGCCTCCACACGTCCGACGGTCTCAGGCTGCTGGAGCATTATATAGTCACGGTTCAGGTCAAACCAGTAGTGGTTGGTTCTGCCACCGGGCCATGCTTCGCTGAATTCGCGGCCTGACGGATCGGTGGCAAGTGTCATCCCCCTGTACATGTTGACCCATGTTGAGTGACGCTGCAGGCCGTCAGGGTTTAGTGCCGGGTCAATCAGGATAATGGTGTTATCAAGTATTTCATCAATCTCGGGGCCCTGTCCGGCAACAAGATAATAGGCGATTAGCAGGGATGCGTTCTGGGCACTCGACTCGTTGCCGTGCACCCCGTATCCAAGCTTGATGATAAGTGGCATGTCATCAATCCTGATCGCTCTTGATACATCCGGGTCAGAGAGCTTAAGGTGTTCCAGCCTTATCTCCTCAAGCCTGCCCATATTCTCCTCAGATGTTATTATCAGCTGTCCCAGCGGTCTCCCTTCCCAGCTTTTTCCGTACTCCTCCCACACAGCCCTTTCCGATATCCCGGCAAGAAGTTTCATATAACCCGTCAGCTTGTCATGGGTCACATGCCATTCGCCCACCTCATGGCCGATATGCGATGAGGGGGAAGGAACTGCAGGGTCGTATACAATGCCTGAAGGCAGGTAATAGCTGAGACCGGGCTGCGCATTCATCATCAGTGAAACCAGAAGCATCACTGATAAAAAGAGAGTTCTTTTCATCATGTCAGGTTTGGAAACGTTCAGCAATTTCGGAAAAAATGGGATCGGTTGTTATGTTGCAGGTTTGTTATGCAGCATGTCAGGCTCTGGACATCCTTCGGCTGAAGTGGGGTGTGTCTCCCCAGACGCCCAGGGCGAGCGTTGTTCCCGGTATCATATCAAAGTTTAAGCCGCTGATGTTCGTATCACTAATAACACTGTAGACTGGTTTGCCCTCATAAATTCTGTATCCATTCCTGTAGCTTGATGGAGTGAGGTTGGGCATCACAACATTTGCGCCGCATGATATAGCCTTCTCGCGTCCTGCGGTGTCAATGGTCTGCATGGCTGTGGAGGCTACAATGTTTATATCCTTCATGATGACCCTCATAATGGCTATCATCCTGAGGGTCAGATTGAATCGCTCTTTCATAAAGAGATTGCCGGTACCCCTGGCACCCAGTGGAGTGTCAGAGTGTTCAATAAACGGTCCCATGCCACACATGTCGATGTCAAAATCGCGCATGAAGATTACATCGTCGGCCAGGTGACTCATCGTCTGGTAGGGAAGACCCACCATCACTCCTGTACCTGTCTGATATCCCGTTTCCTGAATTATCCTGAGACACTCTATTCTGCGGTTGTATCTGTGCATATCGTCATCAGGGTGTATCCTCCGGTATAGCGCCTCGCTGGCGGCTTCTATACGCAGAAGGTACCTGTGGGCTCCCGCATCAAACCATCTCTGGTAGGTTTCCCTTGTATGCTCCCCCAGTGAGAGTGTAATACCCAATTGTCCTCCGGTAAGTTTCCTGATTGTGCGGATGAGCTCCTCCATGTTGTCAACAAATGCGCTTGATGGATTCTCTCCCGACTGGATGGCTATTGAGCCGAAGTTGAGCCTGTATGCTGTCATGGCCGCCTCAATGACCTCTTCGTTGGTTAGCGTATATCGTTCGACTTTGTGATTATCGCGCCTGATCCCGCAGTAGAGGCAGTTCTTGCCGCATATGTTCGAGTATTCTATGAGGCCCCTGAGATAGATACTGTTGCCAATGTGCCTGTCTCTGACGGCAGATGCCCTGCGGTAGAGAGCAGGAGCCTCTTCTTCACTGCATTGCAGCATGGCTAGTATATCTGAGCGATCATATTCTTTCTTGTCGAGTATCGAAGATAGTCCTGTAGCCATAGTCCAGAGTTAACCTTATAACGATAACACTCCCGGAAAAGGAATGTTCACAGTCAGCGTTGATTTTTCTCAGAAGCCTCTTCCGAACATCTGCCAGAGGGTTCTTTTCATCTCCTGCCAGCGGGTCATTGAAGCGAAGGCAAAGGAGTTTGTATACTCTGTCACTGCCTTCCTTGCTTCGTCATTCTTTCCTTCCTTTACAAGAACTTTAACTCTCTCTTCCAGTGCCGGCATCTCGCTCAGCGCTTTCTCTTCCAGTTCTGCCACGGCAGGTTCAATCAGTTTTCGTCCGCGCGCCCAGTTCACCGTCGAGAGCCTGTTGGCTTCGCGGAATGACCAGAGGGCGGCATCATCTCGGTAGCGGTGCTGGCCGCATATGCGGAAGCTCTCAGGCAGCGACATGGTGCCGGAGAAGATTGGTATGCGCGGACTCTGACCGGGATTGTCAAATGAGAACCATGCCACGGCACCTACCTCTTCAGGCAGCCAGTCGCGGCACTGAATGACGTGCGAGTAGGAGCACCCTGCAATGGCAATTGTCCTCTGCCTCTCAATGGTGCCGGGCCTCAGCTCGTTGACAAGGTTACGCATGTCAGTACTCATCCAGTTGAAGGCGATGGGCGACTTAACTGTTTCGGTTATCTGCTTGCCATTTTCCTTCCGGGTGACACTGACCATAAGATTCTGCGTCATGTCGTATGGGGTGCCCTCGTAGGTCTCACGGAAGAGAGCCATCACGTCACGTACTGAAAGCTTATTGTCAGGCTTCACTGAGAAGGGAAGCTCTTCCATCTCCATTGTAAGGGCCAGTCCTGGTGCAAGCTTGTCAAACACATAGAACTCCCTGATTGCGTAGGGTTTGCCCGTGCCAATCACCTTATAGAATTTGAAGGGTTCCTTGCCGTCCCAGTAGCCCAGGTCCTTTGCCTTCTTGCGCAGGTCCTTAGAGGTCATGAACTGATCAGGGTCGTTGAACTTCACGTCAGATATCCTCGGTATGTTTGCGGCGATACCCACATGGTCATCGGGGATCCTCTGGGCGACCCACAGTGAAGAGGGTTTGCCCGGACCTGATCCGGCTATCTCGAGCTGCCAGACCTCTTTCGGGTCAGCTATTGTGATGCACTCTGCCAGGTCACCGTAACCGTACTGCTCAGCCAGCGATCCGATGAGTGCTATGGCCTGGCGAGCTGTTGTGCAGCGCTGAAGGGCTATCTTCTCAAGCTCCTCAATGAGAAACAAACCATCTGTGTTTATGAGTTCCTTGCGTCCGTAGATAGTTGTTTCGCCAATGGCCAGTTGCTTCTCGTTGAGGCAGGGATAGGCTGTGCTCAGGAAGGCGAAGGTTGATTTCACCTCGGGGATTTCGCCCTTGCGGGTCACGTTTGTCATATCCCAGGCGGCCTCGGTCTGCAATGTTCCCCAATAGACATGGTGCACCGTATCCCTTTCGAACTTCATTGCGGGAACAACCTCAAGCCATGTACGGTATCTGCCGTCACAAGTATGAGAGGTCATGACCGAACCGTCGGTTGAAGCAAGCCTGCCGACCATGATAGTTGTACAATTCTCGGCGTATCCCGGGCCGTCAGGGTCAATATCTTTTGCCAGCTGTCCGGTGGCAAGCAGCGGAAATATTGCCAGAAGGAGGATTAATCCGGTTCTGATAGTGGCTGATGTGGTATGGTTCTTCATAATTAAGTTCTTTGCTGACAAAAATAGTCGGGTTGTTCAAATTAATGCTGCCAAAGATAATATTCTGCAGCATAATCTCAGTCCTCAATCTTCAGTCCACAGTCTTCA
>CAYVYM010000046.1:0-24576 GCA_964455705.1 uncultured Rikenella sp. | reverse complement strand
GGGACGGGCAGGCTGAACAGCCGGAATGTACCCTCTGCGTCACTGCTCTGGCAGGGGATATGGGCATCAGTCCTGGTTCTCTCGGGTACATTCGACCAGCTGACTGACATGCTGATTTTTGCTGTCTACATCTTCTATGGTGCCACCGCTATGGGCGTCTTCATCCTGAGACGCCGCATGCCCGATGCCCACAGACCTTACAAAACTTGGGGATACCCCGTTGTACCGGCACTCTTTGTGCTATTCTGCGTGGGGCTCTTCTTTAATACTATTATTACAAGGCCCAGGGAGGCCGGAATAGGTCTATCTCTCATACTGTTGGGAATACCTGTCTATTTCCTCCTTGGGAGAAAAGCCATACGCAGGGATGGCTCCCAGGGCAGGCCTTCAGAATTTAATCTTCATTGAGAGGCCGCCATACCTGATACGCAGATCCAGGCTTGTGAGATCCTTGATCGGTAATTGAACAAACGGTTCAAACAGTAAGTGACTGGTCTTGCCAAATGGGAAAGAGTACCCTGCAGAAAAGTTGGCAAGTCCAAGAAAATCAACACGGTTTAAAGGCTCCTGTTCGCTTTCAATCATGACGGTGGTTGTCCTTGACTCGTACGATACCTCACCGGTATTTGCATTGACTGTTGACCTTGTGTAAGTATTGTTGTAACTGCCGGACATATTTTGACTCAGATAAACCACAGTGGATGCCCCGGTCGCGACAAACAGGTTTGATCGCGCCCGCTTCCTGATTGAGAATACGAAATTAACCGGAACCTCCATTGAAACTATTTCTAAATCCGCTTCATAAGAGGTGTTTGTACCCGACATACCATTCAGTTCCGGTGCAGCGTAGTCCAGGGCCATGCCTCCTCCTGAAGTGCTTTCCATAGCGTAATTATGCTTTGCCATCGCCAGCCCGGGGCGAACCGAGATTCTGCGGGTAAGCTGTTGCTCCACATAAAAGCCGATTGAGACCCCCTGTGAAGTAGATGTCGCATTGTCGATACTGGCCATCATACCTGACAGACCGGTCATAATGGTTGTCGTCATCTTTTCACGGGGAATATCAGCTAAAACCGGATGTACCTCTTTGGGCTTCAGCTTCAATCCTGTATGAGCATCATTAGTTAAACTTATTTCTATGGGATTATCGGGCAGGTTCATCTCCGGAGACATCTCAGCAAGCAAACCGGTTTCAGAGAAAAGCGAGGGTGCAGCCACAGAGGTATCAGTCAAAGGCGATCGGGCAGCCACAGCGGTATCAGTTAAAAGTGAGCCGGCAGCCTTGGCGGTTTCAGAGAAAGGTGATTCTTCAGCTTTAACGCCTTCAGCTAAAAGAGAACCGGAAGGTTCACGGATCTGATTATCGATTCTCTCGCTGACTGTATACCGGGATTGCCCGGCTTTGCTGATTGTCGCCTCAGAAGCCTGATCGGGGCTCGCGATGACAGGGCTTGCGGCGGCTGCCTCCTCCTTGTTTATTGCAGACTCTGTTAATTCGCTCCGGTTCTCCTGTGCTATCTGGTTAACGGTTTCGCCGGCTTGCCGATGATTTATCCGTGCTGTGAAGAGCACTCCTACAGTCACTAAAACAGCTATTGAGGCGACTTTGGCCCACAGTGGAATAATAAATGCCCGGCTATGTTTCCTGCTCTGCTTCCGGACATACGAGTTCCATCCTTCCTCTGCGAGGTGGTCGGAATTATAGCTGTCAAAGGCCTGCTTTACCTTCCGGCTGAATATGTCATCAAACCGCTTCATTGCCCTTTTTAACTGAAATAATATGCTTGTTATAGAGTTCCCGCAGCATCTTTTTTGCCCTGGTAAGGTTCGATCTGGATGTGGAGGCTGTCACTCCCATCATCTGCCCGATCTCCTCATGTGAATATCCCTCTATCTCGAAGAGGTTGAATGTTATCTTGTAGTGTCCGGGGAGGTGCCTGTACAGTGTCAGGATTTCGTTTACTGAAAGCTCCGCTTCAATTTCAGGCTCCCGCTCCTCAGTTTCTGTTATCGTATTGATTGAGAGGTGATCATTATGTTTAAGGTTTTTCCTGTAGTTATCGATAGCCGTATTTACAAGCACTTTCCCATACCAGGGTTTAAACGGTCGTGAAGAGTCGTAGTCTGAGAGACCCTCCATAACTTTCATATAGCTGTCGTTCACTATTTCCATGGCCTCATTTTCATCACGTGTATACCTGATGCAGATCGACATTGCAAAAGAGAAATAGCGCTTGTAAAGGATCTCCTGTGAGCGTCTGTCGCCACCGGCACATCCTTTAACAAGATCCGAATCGGAGTATTCATGACCATCTATGTTTCCTTTCCCCATTATACCGCCCGGAATCAAGTTTCCCCGAAATAACTCAATTCGTACGATATTATGGTTACCAATTTCATATTAATTCTTTTACATGAAGACAAAACCCAGGTGGAATTCCA
This sequence comes from uncultured Rikenella sp., assembly GCA_964455705.1. GTDB lineage: Bacteria > Bacteroidota > Bacteroidia > Bacteroidales > VadinHA17 > SR-FBR-E99. Next base: position 22,134 of record CAYVYM010000046.1, on the reverse strand, counting down.
GCCTGTAATACCGGGTTACGGTATGCCTGACTGAGTTTCTCCCCCACCACCAGAGATCCTCGTTCAGGGTAACCTTCTGGTACCTGTATCCGATGCCAACGTTTACTGCAGTTCTCTTCCATGAAAACATGGAGATGCCCACCCCGGTATTGAAGAGGAATCCGCCCTCATGGTTGTTGTCTTCTGATGAGTCATCTACATAGTTAACAGCCTGGTCGGTAATAGCAAAACCATGACCGGCTTTAAGCCAGACATATGGCGACAGACCCGAGTTCAGTGGAGTGAATCTCAGATCAGCATAAAGAGGTACAAGAACCACTCCCAGCTCTTCCATTCCCGAGCCGATTCCCAGTGCAAAACCATTCTTAAACTGGTAACCGTTTGAAAGATGGAAGCTGAGACTGCTCTGGTTTCCGCTTTCGTTTTTTCCCGAGAGGAAGCCGGTGGAAAACCTCGCATAGTAACCGGAAGTCTTCATGCTCTTTTTTATCGGATACTTAACGGCCTCAACTGATGATACCTGTGACCTGCCTATCCTGAGGACCTGGGGCGACGTAATCTTAAGATCAAGGTAATCAGTGGAATCGCCAACGATGGTCCCCCGTAGGCGGGAACCATCGTTAAGCACAACAGTATATTTCCGGTGCTGGCCTGTTGCAGAGAGTGAAAGCAGAACACAAATCGTAACTGCAATAATTCTTATCATAAACCTATTCTTCTTTGATGGCTATGTGGCTTATCTGGACTATATTTTCCGGGTCGCTGTAGTCATACTGGTAGATTCCGCCATCCCCAACAAGCATCAGGATTCCGTTCATCGGGATTACGTCGTATGTGTCAAAATCGGGGTAATGAGCGATCTGGCTGGTTATAATTGCCAGGGGGTCGGATTTATCGTATATTTTCAGTCCGGCTGTGCCATCGCAAACGAACAGCAGGTTGCCATCAGTACCCAGTCCGTGTGGATTAAACATCGGGTACGATTTCACCAGATACGGGTTTGTAATGGATGAAATATCGATGACTTCAAGCAGGTTCTGTCCGTTGTTGCACATGTTACCGGTGCGAAGTGTCACATATGCATACTGACCGTCAACCACCACCGGGTCGCAGGCTCTGATATGGTCGTACGATGATATCTGGGAAGGCTTTTTAGGATTGACAAGGTCGAAAATCAGCATACCGGTTGTGGTTCCTATAAACAGGTTGTTCTCAAGACGGAAAAGTGTCTCCATGTTACGCGGCACATCAATACTGTCGATAATCGCCATATTGCCCGGCGAAGTGATATCTACTGTCTTAAGTCTGATGGGAACAGCTATAACATACAGGTAATCTTCATTCAGCATGAAGCGGGCCATGGAGCCGCCGGTACCGCTGCCCCCGCTCCATCTGGCGGTGGCATCAGCACTCATTACAAAGTTCATTTCGCCTCGAAATAACCATCCGCCATATTGATAATCCTCCATCTTCTCAGTAATCTTCTTTACCTCCCAGTCAACGATTACACCCTTCGATTTATCCACCATTGCGTATGGAAACCATAGATCCCCCTCCGGAACGATCTCCGGGAAGACATTTTCAATGCGGTCAATCTCGACCGGATTTTCTATGTCTGTTATGTCAATAGCCAGCAGGTCAATATAGCTGTCGGCGAACAGGATGTTGCCTTTTATTGCCATATCGACATTGCCCATAATCTCGTAGAAAGCCACTTTTTCAGGATTTGCCGGGTCTGAGTTATCAATGACGTGGATGCCTTTGCCGTACTCATTTACGAAGAGATACCCATCCTTAAAGTACATCTTCCCGGGGTACGAGATCTCGATTGGTGCACTCTTCTCAAAGCTGGCCCTGAATTCATCAAATGGCATGTAAACAGGCACATTGGCCTCATAGGAAATAAATTCTGTGGTTCTGTCGTTACAGGCTGTCAGAGCAGCCATCATTACGACCAGAAAAGCTGCGGACTTGATTAGGTTTTTCATATCTGTTGGTTTATCTGTTAACGGTTATAATACAGTAAATGGCTATTTATCCTGGTTTTTTTAGTTATTGATCTAGCGGATTTACCACCTGCCCGATGAAAAGGAGGGTATTGGTGGTCCGTTCCCGTATAGCAAAGACAAATGGCTTGTCAATCACGAACTCCTGTGCCTGGGGCGGGAAACTTGTTAATTCAACCCCAATTGTAGTGACAGCAGCAGCCTCAGTTCCTTTCTCGTCAACCTCCACGAATGTGTTCTGCTTTACGAAACTAACATAAATGGAAGCATCGGAGATTCCGGACAGGTCAGCCAGGACTGGATTGAATGCATCAAGCATACCCATGCTTTGCAGCTGGTCGTTAAGGTACTTCTCGTATGAGAATTTATACTTTGGCATATACACAATCCGCTCACCAAATACTTCCTGTGCATCAAGTGACGATGTGATAGTGTTCCAATTCTCTGCAGTCAGGGTTGTAATAAAATCAGAGATTGCTCCCTCCGGGACAACTACCACCATTGTAAAATTAGTACAGCCATATGGCAGTTCTATTGCCCTGTAGTCACTTCCGGAGGTCACTTTTGAACCCACATCTCCTTTCATTGTACCTACATCTACTGAGTTTGAACCGGATGTGTAAAATGGTCTGTCAGAGGTCAGTGACTTGTCGAACTGATAGCTCCAGTCGCCCTTGAAATAAAGGGCATTCATTATAAACATTACCGCATCATCCGATATTTCATTAAGCACTTTAGGGATTTTTCCGTTTGTATTATCACTGGCCCATTTGTTAATGCTTGTGAGGGCGGATGGGAGACTAAAATCAAGGCCCGCAATTTCCGCATCGAAATCAGTGCTCATCGCATTAAGGAATGGATCCTTGACGTTAAAGCCCTGCCTGTAGAAAATTGCATTTGCAAGGGCCAGCTTAACCTTTGGATCAACCACCAGCAACTGGGCAACAAGACTTTTATACACCTCGTTAATATCGCTCATGTTCATGGCCTCAGGGTATTTCAGAGTCTCCTTAAGCTGATCATAAGTATCTGCATCACAGCCATTCAGGAGCATGGTCAGAGCCGCACTGGCACTGAGGGGTGAAAGCATTAAATTTTTGTTCTCCCCCTGAGCCACTTTTGTAAAAAGCTCAACGCCAAATTCATTACCATAGGCAATAACTTCCGCACCCATGGCGGTCAGTTCAAGAGTTTTTGGAGTAAGATCGGGCTCCTGACCGGTATTATCTTTAGAGCATGATATAAATCCGGTAATAGTAACGAGGCTGAGAATTAATAATACAGGGTTTTTCATACTATTCTTTTTCTAATTGTAGTTCTACAGGAATCAGGTCTTTTATAACCTAATACGGAATGAGCCTGTGAAACGCTGCAATAAGATTGAATAATTCAATTTTATTGTTAGATTTACGTTTACTTCTACAACCGAATAACCCCTTCATGAGTAGAAAAGGCCGTTTTAACCTCGCCCTGCTATTTCTTATTGCAGTAAACAGTCATGCTTTTTCCCAGGATCTCTCCTCTCTTTCAGGGCAGGATCCCTTCAAAATCAGCGGCTCCCTCACTGCAAAACTGCAGTTTTACAGCACCGACAGGGACAACCCCTCCAGGTCGCCCTTCATGTGGTACCTGCAGGGAAGCCCTGTGATCACGGTGTACGGCATCGTACTGCCGTTCTCCTTCCGGCTGAGTGAACAGCAGAGAGACTTCAGGCAGCCCTTCAACCAGTTTGGCGTCAGTCCTTACTATAAATGGGCTAAGCTGCACCTGGGATACCGGTCACACAATTGGTCAACCTATGCCCTGGCCGGCCACTCCATCACGGGAGTCGGGCTGGAGCTGACTCCCGGGAAATTCCAGGTGGGCTTCGCAACAGGAAGACTGCTGAAGCCTGTCAGGTACCTTGACAATCCTGAAAACCTCAAACTGCAAACCCCTGCTTTCAAAAGGACCGGGACCGCACTCAGGCTTGGTTACGGCAGTGAAAGCAATAATCTCAGCCTGGTTATACTGAAGGCAAGGGACGACTCCACCTCGCTGGGCACGGTACCGACAGAGTACAGGCTCACACCCGACGAGAACCTTGTTGTCTCTTTTCAGACAAAGCAGACCATAGCCAAAAAATATCTATTTGAGATTGAGGTCGCTCAGAGCCTTTACACAAAAGATGTCCGCACAGCCATCTCCGATTCAACAGGTGGCGTGATGACGAAAATTTTCTCCTCTCTCATTCAAAACCACGAGTCCACTACCTCAAGTAATGCTGTCAGGGCCGCTGCCGGATACCAGTCGGACCTGTTCAGCCTGATGATGAGGTACCAGCGTGTTGAACCCGATTTTCGCTCCATGGGGGCCTATTACTTCGCCACCGACCTGAGCAACATCACAATAGAGCCAACACTGAAACTCATGCAGAAGAAGCTGACCCTGGCTGGCAGTGTGGGAACCCAGGTCGATAATCTCAAAAACGACAAAAACCTTCGTACCCGCCGGACCATCACCTCTGCAAGGGTGAATTACCTGCCACTGCCTCAATACAACCTGAGCGCCTTCTGGTCAAACTACGGACTGGCACAGGAGTCGGGGCTTCTGTCGATCGACACCCTTCGTCAGAGCGAGGTGGCACAGGCAACCAGCCAGATCGGAGTGACACAGTCGCTGAATCTGACCGGAGAAAAGCTGGCACATAACCTGATGGTTAATTACAATTACCAGAAGCTTAACGACAGGAATGAGAATACGTCACAGTACAGTGAGTTCTCCACCAATATACTGTCGGCAAATTACTTCATCACCTACATCCCATTCAGCATCAACGGGTCAGCCGCATTCCTGTACACCCACTTTGCGCAGGATACCGTCGTAACAGTTGCTTACGGACCTTCAGCGGGACTGGGCAAATCATTCCTTAAAAACAAGCTGAACGCCTCGGTTTATTTATCCTTCATCAACAACAGGGTGCAGGATGAAGATACAGGCACTACAAACGTCTACTCTTTTCAGCTCGGTTATAAACCTTTCAGAAACCACCGTTTCGCACTCAGGTACAACTATAGTAAGAACAACCGTCTTTCAACAGGTTACAATTCTTACTATGAAAGCAAGCTCGATTTTGACTATACATACACCTTCTGATAAAGACAGATGCTGATGAATTGCAGATATAAAATCCTCAAGCACGTTTTACCATTATTGTTACTGTCAGTCGTGTCAGGCACAACACTTTACTCACAGCAGGAGCTGACGGTCAATGTCATGGTAAGGCCACCATACGGGACAAAGCTTGATCTTTATCCTGAACTGACCACGGTGACAATCACTTTCCCCTACTCAGCAAGCGGGACCCTCGTCGTTCACATTAAGGGCAACAACGGTGTGGACCTGATTACTGCACCTGATTATGCGGGTGCCGTAGTCAATGTAACTGCCAATGCGATTAATCAGTTCAGCGGCAATGACCTTTCGGGGTATTTTGAATATCAGAACCTTATCAGCAGGGGCATTCCCATGCAGGAGCTGATTGAAAACGGACTCCCCGAAGGGAGCTACCAGATCTGTGTCAGGGTCATGGGCCCTGACGGGGGTTTTATCTCGCCGGACGAACCGATGGGTTGCAGTAACTTTTTCAATATTCGGTATGGCGAACCTCCAATGACCGTCAATCCGCAGTGCGGTGCCACCATAACCCAGCCGGCGGTTCAGAACATTGTTTTCAGCTGGACCCCGGCGACCAATGCTCCCGCATGGACAAAGTACACACTCAAGATTGTTGAACTGATAGATTCGACCCAGAATCCTCATGCTGCAATGCTGTCAGCAACAGAACCGGCCTTCTTTGAGACAGAACTGCAGGGCAGGTTCTCATTTTTCTACGGTCCGGCGCAGCCCACCCTGGAGAAGGGCAGGGTCTACGCCTGGCAGGTGATTGCCGAGGAGAGAGAGACAGAGGCCAGGTTCTCAAACAACGGCCGCAGTCCTGTATGCTGGTTCAAATGGGATCCCTTTGTACCTCCGATGATAGCAATTGATGCCCCTGCAGAAAAGATAGTGGCCGGCGGAGCCAAATTAGAGTCTGTAACAGGTCCCGGCCAGATCCCGGTCTCTGTTGTCACAGGAAAACTAAATTATAAATTCAAGGGGACACTCTCAGCATCTGCTGTTTCTCAGGCGACAACCCAGTTCACCGTATCACAGGGAGGGTTACAGGCAGCCGGCGACGGGCTTCAGTACAATGTCAGTGATGTTGGCCCGGAGAACTCGAAGGCATTGTCCAATGTCAAGGTCAGCCTCATTGTTTCATATGTTCTCAGGGGAACAATGAACAACCAGACATACAACGGTATGCCGGTTGATATGAATGACATGAGGGATGACCAGAAGTTCCTGGAGGTATTTCCCGATCACGGAAAGGTTCTTGCCACCGCTACCACTGCTTCAGACGGAAGCTTCTCATTTACCTTCATAAATTCCGCTCAAGATCTTGGCCTTCTGGATGAGGATGCTTACTGGAAATCCGGAGGGGGTGAATTCTTCGACATGATGACCGGGAAGGTCTACAAGGTGTTCAGGCTGCTCGTTGAAAACAGGTATTACTGCAGTCCTGACATAAACATTAAACTCGAGCCCTGGCAGGCTCTCGACCTGGGTACGCTGGTATCATACGTCAAAAGCTATAACCTGAAAGTTCATACGGCCTGGACCACCTCGCAGTTCTGGGATGTTATGGGAGGACAGGGCAAACCCCTCGACCAGGTAAAGACAGTGCTCATGAGGAAAACCAATGTGGCAAGTGTACCCCGTGATGAAGCGGTCTACCCCGTTTCGGGAAACCTGCCCTCATTCAATGTCTATCCCAAAAACATTACGAACGGACTGACTGCAGATGACGGCACTTTTACATTCAGGAATCTGGTACAGCATGATCCGGATAACAACCAGGACAGGTATTATGTTGTCTGCGAGCCAGATAAAGACAAGGGGCTTTACATTTTCAAGAAGAAGGAAAGAGCTTTTTATCCCCTTTATGACAAGGACAAAAAGGATTTTCCCTTCAATTCGCTGAGGTATCTCGATACTGAACCCGGGATACCGGCAACCCAGTACGAGGCTTACGGCGAAGAGATCACCTGGAACAGCCAGCTACAGGTAAAAACTTACGAGATCAAGATGGAGCTCTATCCCGATAAGCCCCGGATTGCCGGAAAAGTGGAGACGGTTCAGGTAGGGACCAGGCCGCTCAGTAATGTGACACTGATGGTGCTCAGCAATTACACGCGATCTTCCAATTATAATGTCCTGGTGCGCACGGCAAAGACCGATGCGAAGGGATATTTTGAATTTGACAATCTCGATGTGGAGCTTGGCGATTTTAATATGGAGGGACCCACACAGGTAATCGGTCCGAACAGGTCATTATTCTGTACTCCGTCCGGGTTTAAAGGTAAGACATATTACTATGGGAAGATGATGTGGGGGCAGCAGATAATAGAGGATATTCTGCTCGAGCCTGACGGATTGCTGACGGGATATGTTACTGATGACAATGGTAATGCCGTTGCAGCGGATATACAGGTTGATGACCTTGCCTTTACCTCCACCACAGCCCAGTTTGAATTTGACCAGTCTGGCGGTGGCGGCACCCTTCCGTCAGGCCTCCCGAATACTGGTGGCGGCGGCACCCTTCCGTCCGGTCTCCCGAATACTGGCGGTGGCGGCACCCTTCCGTCCGGTCTCCCGAATACTGGCGGCGGAGGCACCGTGTCAACGGGACTACAGTCTTCCGGCGTAGGCACTCTGTCGACGGGTCTCCAGACTACCGGCGGAAGCACACTGTCAGCGGGTCTCCAGAGTACCTCACAGTCGTTAATGCCTACCGGCATGAAGCAGGTATTTTCCATCAAGGCACCCTCAGGCAAGGGGCGGACACTAACCATCATACCAAAGAATCCGGGATATTCCGAGGAGACATTTACCGTGGATGTGCCAAAAGCCACCTCAACCTCAACCGGCCAGGAGCAGAAGCAGTATATTGTCTACAAGATGAAAAAGAGGGTACGGTTCATTGTTGCCGAAAAGCCCCCCGGAAATATCTTCATGACATCAAACCTGAAAGCTGTCCCCAATGCAGAGGTAACCCTCAAAATACCGGGTGCTGAGATAACTCAGACAACCGATCCCCGTGGAACAGTCGTATTTGAATTTGATAATAACGGCTCCTCATTCACATTCAATATAACTCCGCCGGAGGAATCTGACCTGGAGAGTGCCACCTACACCATAAACAACGTCGAAGACACCAGGAGTGAGGTTGTATACCCGGCTGCTCTGCTCAAAAAGGCAACCCGGATCACAGGCAAGGTATCCATAGGGAATGAGCAGCTTACAACAGCTCTTGAAGGTGCAACGGTTTACATTGACATGGGAAACGGCAACCGGATGGAAACCAAAACGAATAAGAGCGGAAATTACACGCTGACCAGGGTACCGAGACAGCCTGCACTGATAACGGTATGGGCTTCAAAGCCAAATTCAGTACCTAACATAATAAGTAAGTCGAAGCAGATCGTGCTGCAGGATCAGAACGTGCTTGATTTTGACCTTGCGTATGACAAGGAGATTGCCATCGAAAACATCTTTGGCTTCGAGGCAGACATTAAAAAGAAGGAGAAGCAAAGTGACGGCACTTACCTTATCAGCGGCGCCCTTATCAACCTGCCATCCAATCCGAACTTTGCACTTACGGAGAGCGCCCAGACTGTTCCATTCACCAAACTGAAGATCAAGAAAAGCGGCAACAGCACTCCTTCCGGTGTGCCTCTTGGCATTCCGGCCACGACTGAATTTGATACTGACATAAAGGAGCTGCAGCTACTTTTGAACGGGGCATTTGGAGTACAGCAAACCCCGACATCGGGAGCAGTGATGAAAATAAGCTCTGAAAACAGCAAAGGGAGGATCATGGGTAAGGCCGGCATAATGAAAACATCATTCCAGTATTCCGGGAATTATATCACCTTCCAGGATAACACTCCCATATACCTGACAGGTCAACCCGGAAGCACTCAGTTATCAGTCGTGACCCTGACAACAGCAGACTACCCGGCAAAAAAATGGGGTATTGCCGGTGCAGGGGGAACAGATATTCAGTTCAAGCTCCTCGACTTCACCGCAAAGGCTGACAGGAAGACATCCTGGTTAGAAGGTGACAGGATAGGGCTCGCCACGGTGATAAGCACAAATGAGATCACCGGTATGGTCCCCTCAAAACTCAGCATCACACTTGGCGACCTGGTACTTCGGCCCACGATGATCGAGACAGTGACGGGCACAAAGCCACTATCTTTCAAGCTCGAAAAGTGGGACTTCCAGAGTACGGGATGGTCATTGCAACAAACCCTGAAAGGTGTACTGATTCCGCAGGGGACCATCAAAACCGGGCTTATTGATGTTCCGGTGAAGAGTGTTCTGATCACCCCTGACAACTTTAAAGTCGGGTCGTTTGAGATGTCGAATCTGACCTTCTCCGGGGTGACTCCGCTTAATATTCTCACGCAGAACAATTCATTCGGCTATAATCCAAGCACCGGCTCCGACCTGAAGGGCCACTGGGAACTCAGAATTGTGGGAACGGAGGGAGCTCCCGGTGTCTCCATTACGGGACTACCCGGCATGGAGGCAGGTGCTGCGCTGAAGTTTCAGGCGTTCTCACTCCTGAGTAATGGCGAGCAAAAGATCAATATGGGAGGCCAGCAGCAGGAGCTGATCTTCCACAAAATCCTTAAGGTCAGGCCGATCTCCTTCTCTGGTGGGGATAAGTATTTCGAGATGGCCTGCAACATCGACCTGAATATCCCGCGCATTGAAGCCGGCACCGGTGTGATCAGGTTCTCAAAACCTGCTTCGGAGATACTGTTCCGGCTCTACCCGTTCAACGTCAGCTTCGAAGGGCCCGGCGGGGTGAGATTCGTCTCGGGCATCGCACAGGATGACCAGAGCCTGGCTGCCTCGGGATATACTGCTTCGGGCTTCATAAAGGACAAGGAGGGGATCAACCTTAAGGGGAAATTGCATCGCACAACAGGTGGTGCATGGCTCGAAGTGGATCCCAAAGGACAGAAGATGCCCCTGGGAACCGGGGCCACCTCGCTATCGGATATCGAGGGACGGATGGAGGTGCAGCCAAATATCAATGACTGGTCGAAGTTCACCTTCAGCGGCAAGATGACGGGATTTAACGGGATGCAGTCAAACCTGACAAAGACCTTTACGGTTCACGGAAGCATTACAGCAGAAAATGAAGGTCTGGGGGTTAAGAATATTTCGGGCGATTTCGGTGGTATGAACCTGACCTATGATATCCAAAATGCCCGCCTGACAGGAAGCATGGATATAGACAAGCAGATGGGTGCCGTCCGGATCAAGGGTGCTTCCAATATCCTTGTAGATGCTTCGGGATGGTACTTCCTGATGGGAGGTCAGCTGACCTCCCCGGGATTTGGTAACATGGCCGCCGGTATGCTAATTGGTGACTACCGCGCAATGGCCCCTGATGTCGTGAGTATCCTGATGCAGTTCGCCTATGATAAGAAAGTTCCGTCGGCATTCAGAACAGGTATCTCGGGATTCTTCTTCACCGGACGAAAGGATGTACCGATCATAAATATTCCTGATTTTGAGATTGATCTCGGGGTAATGAGCGCGAGCCTGGGGTTGACTGCAGGGCTCGACGGACGCCTCTGGATGGGATTCGATGGCAGCGGGAACGAATACGGAATAGGAGCAATGGCATTTGTGCATGCCTGGTTCAAGGCCTCCTCTATTACCTGCACAAAGCTCAGTGCTGAAGCCAGGGCCGAGCTGGGAGCGACAGGAATATATCAGACCAGCACGGGAGCTTTCACGGCGGCAGGATGCGGGAGTTTCACAATAGGCGGATCAGCCAGTCAATGCTTCCCGACACCCTGCTGGGACGGTATCTGCTGTACCGGCTGCATAGGAGGGGGATTTAGCAAGGGTATAAAACTCGACATGCTCTTTGACTCGAATGGCAATACGAGCCTCGATTTCAGCTTCGGCAACTGCAGCGGGCAGGCTAACCTGACAGGTAACTGATGTTTAATAATTTGTAATAGGAACATAATGCATAAGAGACCATATATCAAACTCCTGATCATCTTCACTCTGATGTTCGCGCTTTCCGGCATTTCCCATGCACAGGAGAACGAGCCAACTGCAGTCGCCACTGAAAAGGGGATGTGGATCTACCTCGGGAATGAGATCCCGTCAGGATTTCAATACCAGGTAATGAAGAGTGAGGGGAACGGTGATTTTATTCCTTTGGGAACAACAACATACCGGGGAGACCCCGGGACAATGAAATCCGAAGCTGACAAATATTTTCCGCTCTTTGAAAATCTTGATAGACCGGATGATGATGCGTTGTTGTATCTGCGAAAATATGCCTCCGGGAGCAAAACCACCGACTCAGTTTATATCTCTAACTTCCCGCTGATGCATCTATTACTGGGGACCGCATTCTTTGACCCGGAGGTAACTGCAGGAAAGACGTACCGTTACAGGGTGGTAAAAATAGCCGGCAAAGATAATCTGTGGGAGAGAACCAGCAACAGGGTGAACTTTCCTGCTGAAGCAGACCTCCCAACACCGAAGTTCAGCAGCAAGCAGGAGTTCACGACACAGGTTGTGGTACGCTGGTATGTTTCCGGAGAAAGCAGCCTCAGCTCTTTCCTCGTTTACCGGAGGGTTTTCGGTAAGGGCGAATTCCAGAGGCTGGATATTACCCGTGGGTTCAATATTTCACAGGATACGGTTTATCTTATAGCCTCAGACACGGCAGTGCAGAATCCGGCCCTGTATGAATATTATATCAGGCCTCTGGATATCTACGGAAACAGAGGAGCTGAGTCAGGGGTTGTAAGCGCCGGTACTCTGAGCAGTGTCAGTTACCCGGTGCCGGATTATTTCAATGCCAGGGGCGGGGAAAAGGATCACCAGGTTGAGTTGTCGTGGCAATTCAGTGAGACAGGTTACCTGAGGAGCATCGAGGTGTACCGGAGCAGTTCATTTGACGACGGATACATGCGGATTGCCCGCCTCTCACCGAACGACACCTCCTTTACGGATATAGTGCCTGTGGCCAATGAGAACTACTGGTATTACCTCATTAGTAGCGGACCGAACGGCAACAGCCCACCCTCGGCAAAAGTATCTGTCATGTTCCGGAACACCGGGGAAAAACCCCTTCCGCCGGCCGAGACTGGAGCGGAGAGCATAAATGGTGGCATTAAGGTGTACTGGAGCTATTATGAACCCTATGCCAAAGGATTTTATGTCTACCGTTATATTTATGAGACTGCTGAATTTGAGCAGGTCTCCGGATTGATACCGGCCGGCGCGGAGATATACAGTTTCGCTGATACGGCAAGATACCTGCAGGGCAATGAGGTGTACCGCTATGCTGTCAGGACGGTAAACGACGTTGATCAGCTGAGCGATTTCTCCGCAACTGCCAGCGCCAGCCCGGGTAAGAAGGCAACAGTCGGCAGCCCGATGAACCTTCGCATCAACAAAACAGGCAACGGGATTCTCCTGGTATGGGACGATATGCGTGAGACTGAACCTGTACTTCTTGGTTACAAAGTGTTCAGAAGAGATGATCCGGACGGCCGCTTTACACTGTTACCCGGTGATACTCTCAGAAATGACATGAATTATTACAGGGATACCACCCTGGTGGCAGGGAAGAGTTACCGGTATACTGTCTCGGCGATTGATTTCTACGGTAACGAGAGTGCCCCAGGTGTTTCTCTGTCTTATGTTCCGGAAGTATCAACCGTTATTGCTCCGGAAATCATCAGGGCTGTCAATACAGAAGAGGGGATTCTTATAAGCTGGGGGCAGGTCACCGATGAGGAGGCTGTCTCGGTAAAGGTATACCGGTCTCGGCCGGGAATGCAACCGCTGCCGGTTGCTACTTTGCTGATAGCTGTTGATGAGTACCTTGACAAGACCGTCTCCGAAGGTGAACTTTATACCTATGAGATCTCCGTCATAACAGAAAGCGACGGGGAATCTGCCAGGAGCAGTGGAGTCACCATAAGGCGACAGACGGAAAATTAAAGGATAGAGGTATGTTGACGCATACGCTTCACAGGCTATGCCTCAAAGCGCCTCCGGCACAGTCAGTTATTTTATCCTTCCTCCCACAATCGGTATTGTCACCTCCGTGCCGTCAAGGTCAATGGTCAGCTCGGTTCCCGGCATGGGGTGAAGGGTAAACTCCTTGTCGCTAGAGAAGATAAGCAGGCCAATCCGTTTGCCGGCAGGTATTACCTGGTCGTCAGGCTCCAGCTCGAAACTCATCTCATAGAACTGACCCGGCACCAGCAGGTCACTCTCCGTCAGCGAGCGGTGATTCTGCAGGTCGGCCCATCCGCGGGTAATAATGTTATCTGTTATTTTAGGCTCACGCGGGGTGGTCCAGGGCAGAGCCACCAGCCATACTGAGAGGTTCACTGCAGGCTTGTCAGAGGCAGCTCTTACCTTTACCGTTGCCACTCCTGAAATATGTACGGGCTCTGTCAGTTCCGGTGTCAGGTAAAGAAGGCGATGGCTTGTGTATTCTGCCTGCGCAAGAACGGACCCGGTGAATGAGAAGTTGTCAGTGAGGGTCTCGGTGCCCTGCGCTTCACCCCGCTCCGTCACCAGGGCGCCTGCCGCCGGTGCTCCGGGGGTGAGGAAGAATGTTACAGGCACTGCATCGGGATGGGGATAGTCAGGATAGGCTGTGGGACTGAGCCGGTCATCCTTCTCGCGGACGATCCAGGCCTTCGGATCACTCTCCACGCCGTTCTCCGCACCACAGAGATAACGTGTGAACCATCTGTTCATCATTTTGAAGGGAGGCTCACCCCCGTGGCCACCCTGGTGATAATATATCTGTAGCGGCAGGCCCATCTCCTTCAGTACTTTGATAAAACGATAACTGTGGCTGGGAACAACGTTCCAGTCGTTGAATGCATGCGCCATCAGCACCGCTGCCCTGAAAGGCTCCATGTAGTTCATCAGGTCACGCTTGGCCCAGAACTCGTTATAGTCGCCTGTGACACGGTCAAGCCCGGCTGCCATCTCTGTGTCCCTTACAACACTGTCGCAGTATTGGCAGTTATCAGGATTGGAAAAGATAAAGTCATACAGTACGTCGGCATCCTCGCCGAGGTATCCGCCGGGACTCCTTACCAGGCCGTTGGATCTGTAGTAGTGATAATACGAGGTGTTGGGAGCCACGGGTATAATTGCCTCAAGTCCCTTCACGCCCGTTGTTGCAGCAGCAAACGGTATCGTGCCGTTGTATGACGTGCCTATCATCCCCACCTTGCCTGTGGTCCAGTAGGCTTTGACCTCCTCTTTCCCGTCGGGCGTGGTATATCCCTTTGCCCTTCCGTTAAGCCAGTCTACCACTGCCTTGGGTGCCAGTGCCTCTATCCTGGTCCCGATGGTTGGGCATCCCTGTGAAAGACCCGTGCCTGGCGCCGACGAGTGCACCACAATAAAACCATATGGCAGCCATGCCTTCACCTGCGAGTTCGATATTACAGGTCGGTCACCCCTGCGTGTAATCTGCGGAGGATGGACGTGTTTGGTGGGAACAGTGTTGAGTTCGTGCCTCACATCATAGAAGTACTCCCTGTTGTTGCCGGCGGTACCGGCGAAGTAGGGGCTCGATTCATATACAACGGGAAGCTTAAGGCCTTCGGTCTCTGTTTGCTTCGGACGTGTGACATCAACATGCATCCTGTCAGGTCTGCCATCACCGTCGGTGTCAAACTCCGTCTCCACCCAGAGATCCTCGCGAATCCAGTCGTCCTGGTTCTCAAAGGCAGGTATTTTTTGAGCTTCGCCGTTGACAATAACGGGCACCGTTAAAGAGGCTTTTACTTCGGTCTCGGCTTTCCCTTTGGTTTTCTGAGCCTGGATTTCAGACTGTCCGCATATGACGATTGACAGCAAAAGTGATAAAAGGATTCTTTTTTTCATGGGTAGGGTTTAATGTTGGATGGCAATGACAAAAGAACAAGAAATCCTCAGTTGGATTCCAGATATTTTATCAGCTGAACAAGACTCTCCTGATCGTCGTAGTCAACACGGTGGGTGCTGACATACTCTTTGATCAGATCCTTTTTGTCATCAAATAATTTCGTCAGTTGTTTCATGTTGACAAATCGCTGAAGTTCTCCGTCTCTTTTCAGCCAGTAAGTTGTATAGGGCTTAATGGTATAACCGTCAGGGAGTTTCAGTTCATACATGACACCTCCGCTATAAATTCCGGAATATGTACTGACGGATGAAGTCTCTGAGGTTCCGCCGTACGCGGCCGGTTTGCCAGGGTACTTCACATTGCACATGTGCGCGGCGTACAGTTCAAATTCAGACTGGTAAATCAGTTCGACAAAACTGTCGTTCAGCGCAAAGAACTTCCTGTTCAAGATATAAACAGTATCTACCCGGCCTTTTTCCTCTTTCCCGATTGCCAGCTTTTTGCCCTTGTCATCGAAGATCATCTCCTCAGTAAATGAATTATAGTTCAGCAAGGCTGAGTATTTCTGCCCTGATTTCATCAGAACAGTCCCCGCTGTAAATTCAGGGAAAATGTAATGAGAGAGTACTATACCTTTTGATTGCCCATAGGTTGAGGTAATAGTGAGGCCGAGAATCAATACCGGGATAATACGTTTCATGGAAATGCCTTCTTATTCAGGGATGCGTCTGGTATACCCGGGCCGGTCAATAAACAGGTTTCTCTTCTGATTATCAAATTCTGAGAAGCCGCGGTCAACAACGACAAATTCATAGGGCAACACCGCTCTTTTCGGGGCAGGCAAAGTTGTGCCGGTTATATCTTCAACAGCCTTCTTCAGAAGCGGCTCTGTAAGATCGCCGAGAGGAATAGCAGGCAATAACTCATCCTTTACGCGAAAATCTGGTGCAAAGCCATCCTTGAAGTTGGTAATACCCTGTGAATTGGCATATCTGATTACGATAGGCTGTATACCCCAGTTTTCAAAACCTGCATATTCGGCCTCATTGGTGTACAGGTCTTCCGGTTTGATGGTGAAGGAGGCAGTATATTTTCCATAAGTGGTATCACCAACAGTAATGACATTCATATAAGGTTCAAGCCCGCAAATGGTCAGCTCCGAGGCACTGGCAGTGCCATACCCCGTCAGGATATGCACTTTGCTGAGACCCAGTTTAACAGGCACAGCAGGGCTAAATTTAACTCCGAGCTGATCCTGCACATTATTTGAAACCCAATAAGCCTGGTACTTGTCATTCCACTGATATGTCACCAGAGTACTTGAATTGTCAACTACACTCAAAGGTGCAATGGAACTGGTCAGATACTGAGCGGCCGATGTGTAACCACCGGGATTGTATCGCAGGTCAAGAACCAGATCCGTGATCTGGTTTTCCGTGAAATATTGAAGCGCCAGGTATAAGCTGGTACTGTTATAGCTGGGAATAAACTGCAGATAGACCAGGTACCCTATCTTATGTCCCTCTATCTCAATGACTTTGTACATGAGAACAGGGTCAAGGTTCAGCTCTTCTGCCACCAAGACAACTGTTTCACCGGGTGCAATACCCTGGCTGGTCAGGGTTCCCTTGGTGACCGATATTGAAGTACCGGACAGCAGATCCCTGTAATTACTACTTGTAATATTCGCCCCGTTTAGCCTGATTATCAGGTCACCTCTTGCAAAACCTGCATGGGAGGCAGGGGTATTGGGGTAAACATATTCAACTATCGCGAAATAATTGCCAGTGGGAGTGCCGGCGCCATCAACAAAGACACCAAATGCCAGTGAGTAGCCGTACGTTTTCTCTATTCCCTGGAGACTTCCTTCAAAAGCAGTGATGTCATCGGTTATATATGACCACCTGTCTTCACTGTAAAGGAGTTTATCAAAATAGACCCTGGGATCTGTTTCATATTTTATGTCTATGACCGGCATTTTGTCATACCAGAGATAAACATCAGTCATCGCCTCCTTGATGAAACTGTTAATTTTCTGAACCAGGACAGTTGCCTGTGCTTGTTCCTGCGGTTCTTCTTCCTCCTCAGGTATCACCTTCTCCTCGCACCCGGCAAGAAAGAATGCTGCAATTAAAATTAACGGCAGCCAGTGTCTTATCTTTCTCATGGTCATCTGCAGAATTAAATCCGTCATAAAATTACTGAATTTATTAAGATTCAGATCACCTGTTTTCGGCGAACTTACTTTGAGGGTTTATTTGTGTCACGCCGTGAGATGAAGGAGTAAGGCCTATTGGAAGAGCACCGGAATGCATCTGTTGATCAGGTGTGGTCTCTCTCCAGATCACTGGCAAGCATCAGATCAGGGGAAAGAAATACCGTTTAGCACCCAAACCTGAAATAAGGCTCACCACTGTAAATGATACTGCATTGCGATACCCGGAGTTACAATTCCTATGATAAGTAAGCCGTTTTTTGTAAGTTTGGGGAAAGAACGCAGGAACCGGAATGGTTTTTCAAAGGAAATACAGCCTGACGATCTTCATATTTGTGGGTTTCTTTCTCGGAATATTTACCGGACTGGTTATCGGAGAACCTGCAACCCCATTTACCGAACCCCTTGCAGATATCTTCCTGAGGCTGCTAAAAATGGCTATAATACCCCTGGTTATAACCTCCATAATCAGTTCCGTGATACAGGTGGGTTCTGCCCACGGCCTGGGGAGAATAGGGTTGCGGACATTCATATATTACATCTGCACCAGTCTCCTGGCAATAATAACCGGACAGATACTCGTAAATCTGTTTAAACCGGGCGCGGGAGCAGATATCGGTCTTGAAGCCAATCCTGAGACCATCACTGCAGTTGAACGCGGACTGGGAGAGGTATTACTGAATATTATTCCTGAAAATCCTGTTGCAGCTGCAGCCTCCGGTGATGTACTGCCTATCATTTTCTTTTCGGTGTTATTCGGATATTTTGTGACAAGGATAGGAGTAAGTCAAAGAAAGCTGATCTCAGGTTTTTTCGAGGCGGCTTTTGAGGCAATGCTTAAAATGACCTCCCTGATTATATGGGTTGCTCCCCTGGGGGTTTTCGGAATCATAACCGGCATTGTAGCCAAAACAGGGTTTGCCGCTTTCGGGCCTCTGGGTTTTTACTTCATAATCGTTCTTGCAGGCCTGGCCATACATATGTTCCTGACGCTTCCGCTGCTTCTTTATTTCCTTGGCAGGATAAGTCCGGTCAGGCATTTCAGGGGGATGGGGTCTGCGTTGATCACGGCTTTTTCAACATGCTCAACCATTGTCACCCTGCCTCTGACAATGAAGGCTGTGACAGAAGTCTCGGGAGCATCTAAGAGGGCTGCCGGTTTTGTGCTTCCCATTGGTGCCACGATGAATATGGATGGGACAGCACTCTATGAATGCGTGGCCGCTATTTTTATCGCCCAGGTATATGGTTTTGACCTCACCTTTGGCGCTCAGATTACTATCGCAATCACAGCGGTGCTTGCTTCAATCGGTGCAGCCAGTATCCCCATGAGTGGACTGGTAATGATGTCTATCATACTGGGAGCAGTAGGATTGCCTCTTGAAGGTGTCGTTGTTATTCTTGCCGTTGACAGGATTCTGGACATGTTTCGTACAACGGTCAATGTCTTTAGCGATAGTTGCGGTGCCGTAATTATTTCCAGGTTGGAGAACCTGAGTGAAGGAGGCACACGGTAAATCTCTGCCTGCAATGGCAGCAAACGCTTCCCGTACGGCAGGAAAGGGGTACAAAATGTTCCGCTTTTTTATGATGATGAGCTGAAACAGCCGCCTGATCACTCAACTTATTTGTTAAATTAGCACCTTCACCTGCAGAATGATGCCCGCCAATGAGTAACCCAAGAAGTCTTGTCAAAACACTCGGATTAGGATATGTAATCATTTTTGTCATTGCCAACATAATTGGATCGGGGGTTTTCAAGAAAATCGCCCCGATGGCTGCCGAGCTGCAGTCATCGTCATGGATACTCCTTGTATGGCTTGTGGGTGGGATCATAACACTCTTTGGCGCACTCAGCAACGCTGAGCTGGCAGGGATGCTGGCCGACACCGGCGGCGATTTCGTCTACCTGAGGAAAATTTACAACCGTTTCTTTTCGTTTCTCTATGGCTGGTCCCTTTTCGCAGTCATACAGACTGCCACCATTTCGTCCCTGGCATACGTACTGATCCAATCACTCAACAGCATCATTACAATTCCCGAAATACTTCCCTCGTTGCATGATTTTACAATAGGCGGGATTTTCTTTCCGTTTCAGGATTTTGGCATCAAGTTGACAGCCATACTTGTGATCATGCTGTTGACGCTTCTCAACATGTCAGGTCTCAGGAGCGGGGCCTGGACAGGCAAGGCTATCTTTTTCGTTGTTTGCGCAGGGCTTGCCGTGATCATCATAGCAGGACTTACAAATGATGCCCCCGGACCTGCCGGCTTCATGGATGTCAGGGAGCTGGGTAACGGTACCGTCACAATCTCATCATTCTATACAGCAATGCTTGCTGCCTTCTGGGCCTACCAGGGATGGGTCTCCGTAGGATTCATCGGAGGGGAGATAAAGGATGCGAAGGCGAACATACCCAAGGGCATTGCGATAGGGGTCTTTGTCGTTATCATAACATATCTTCTTGTAAATCTGGCATACATGCGTGTGTTGTCTATCCCCGAACTTGTACAGGTTCATGAGGCTGGTAATCAGATAGCTGCCGTTGAGGTTGTGAGGAGCTTATGGGGTACCGGAGGGGTTCTGTTCATCTCGCTGTTAATACTGGTTACCACCCTTGGCTGCCTCAATGCAAGCATACTGACGGGTTCCAGACCCTATTATGCTATGTCTCGTGACCGTCTTTTCTTTTCAGGAATAGGGAAGCTCAACAGGCATAATGTACCTGGAAACTCATTGCTCTGGCAGGGGATATGGGCATCGGTGCTGGTGCTGTCAGGCACCTTCGACCAACTGACGGACATGCTTATTTTTGCCGTTTATATATTCTACGGGGCCACCGCCACAGGTGTGTTTATCCTGCGCCGCAGGATGCCCGATGCACACAGGCCTTACAAGGTGCCCGGATACCCGGTCATTACGGCTATTTTTGTACTCTTCTGTATAGGCCTCTTTATCAATACTATAATGACGCAACCGCGCGAAGCCCTGATAGGTCTTTCCCTGATTCTTGCCGGTATACCTGTCTATTTTATCTTCCGGAAGAAAAATACCGGTAAAGCGCCGGAGGACAATTGAATTACAAGCAGCAATGGATGACATCTGGAAAAAGATAAACGAGCTTTCAGTTAAATACAGCGATTATACCGCTGCCTGCCTCTCGCAGCTTGTAAAAATCAAATCACTCTCAGGCAGGGAAGAGGAGGTGCAGGTTGCTTTGCGCCGCCAGATGGAGGATGCCGGTTTTGATGAGGTCAGGGTTGACGGCATGGGGAATGTGATTGGCAGAATCGGGAGGGGCAAAAAGATACTGGCAATAGACGGACATATTGACACGGTGGACAGCGGAGCCATAAAGAACTGGAACTTTGAGCCGTTTGGAGGAGAAATACGTGATGGATTCGTGCTTGGCAGGGGTACTGCTGACCAGAAGGGTGGTGTGGCAGCTTTCGTGACGGCCGGGAAAGTACTGAAGGAACTCGGATTTGACGAGGATGTAACGGTATACTTTACAGCCACAGTCTTTGAGGAGGACTGCGAAGGGTTGTGCTGGAGATATATCATTGAAGAGGACGGGATAAGACCCGATACGGTTATCGTCACTGAGCCTACTGGACTGAACATTTATCTTGGACAGAGAGGCAGGATGGAGATGCAGGTGCATTTTCACGGCAGATCATCGCACGGTTCCGATCCGGGACGTGGAGAGAACGCTGCCTGTATGGCATCACGAACTGCCCTTGAGATTGAGAAGCTGAACGACAGGCTTTCTGAGGATGCCTTCCTTGGCAAAGGCAGTGTCACTGTGACAGAGATCATCACCCGGAGCCCTTCATTATGTGCTGTTCCGGACTATGCCCGCATCCATCTCGACAGGAGGCTGACGACAGGAGAGACAAGCGAAAAAGCTATGAACGAGGTTAAGGAGATAATCAAGGGGATAAACGCGGAGGTTAATATACCAGTTTCTAGTGCGAGGGCATATACAGGTCTGGAATCGACACATCCGCAATATTTTCCTGCCTGGAGAACAGACGAAAAGGCTGATGCGGTTATCAGGGCGATTAAGGTCTTCAGAGACCTTACAGGCAAGGCCCCCTTGACCGGCCGGTGGCTCTTCTCAACCAACGGGGTGATGACCAGCGGAATCTATGGTATTCCTACCTTCGGATTTGGTCCGGGTGATGAATCCATGGCGCATGCGCCGGATGAAAAAGTCAGAATAAGTGATCTTATGGCCGCCTCAGCATTTTACGCAGCCTATGCTTTCAAATTCGCGGAATAACTCTCGCAGACCGCTAACTACACTAAATCAATTACTTATTATAGCAGCCATGAATGCTTGCAAAATTGCAGCTTAACCAGATGGTTAAATATTAACTAAATGGTTAAATGAGTTAAGGTGATTATTTTTTTGTGGGACGTACTGGATTCGAACCAGTGACCTCTTGCGTGTGATCCGCCGGCTGGCGGACTAAACCGACTGAGAGCGTATCAATCGAGTTCAGGTTACAGTTACTATTCAAAGGTGGTGGTGGGACGTACTGGATTCGAACCAGTGACCTCTTGCGTGTGAAGCAATAATTTCGCTTCTTTTCATTTCTCCCTATTTCTGTCAAAGTCCTGATATTGCTATAAATAAGCGGATTAGGACTTGCATTATAAAGCAATAAAAAGTAACTTAACACCCAAAATGTTGCAACCATGTTGCAACCGGGAATAATACATCTATAAAAATGGCATCAGCAAAGATCATTTTATTCACCCATAAGAAACTTAAGGATGGCACCTTCCCGATAGTGCTCCAGGTCATAAAAGACAGGACCAGAAAGATGATTTCCCTGGGTCATTCAAC
>CAYVYM010000045.1:0-26795 GCA_964455705.1 uncultured Rikenella sp. | reverse complement strand
CCACCTCCGGGATGGGGATGGGGATTGACAGGCTGACGATGTTCATGACCAACCAGCCATCGATCCAGGATGTGCTCTTCTTCCCGCAGATGCGGCCGGAGGGTTAAGCAGTCCAAAGTTGGCAGCCGGCAGTCATCAGTCCTAATTAAGAATTAAGATATAAGATTTAAGAATTGATAATCAGAGACTTAGGCTGAAGACTTAGACTGAAGACTGAGGACTGTGTCAGAGGATGAGACGTATCTTCGGAGTGACGACAATATGGATATGAAAAGTAACAGTACAACGGAACTGAGGCGATTAATGAAGCCTCTTGCTTCTCCGATTAAAATCCAGGAGTTCCTTGATTCAATTCCATATAACACCACCAAACGTACTCTTTCACCCCTGCTGGTAATGAAGGAACGAATGGCCCACTGCATGGACGGCGGGCTTCTTGCCGCATCAGCACTGCGCCGGCTGGGATACCCTCCCCTGATTGTTGACCTGTCAGCCGAGAATGATGATGACCACATCATTGCAGTCTTCCGTGAAGGCAACTGCTGGGGTGCCATCGCCAAATCAAACACTACGGTCCTGAGATTCCGCGAACCGGTCTACCACTCCCTCCGTGAGCTGGCTATGTCATACTTCGATATGTATTATAATCTCAAGGGCCATAAGTCACTAAGGAGCTATTCGCATACTATGGACCTGTCGCGCTTTGACGACCGTAACTGGGAGACAACCGACGAAGACCTCGAATTCATCGGAGACTATACTTACACCGTAAGACACTATCCGCTGATCACAAAAAAGCAGATCCTGTCGCTGAACAAGGTCCCGAAATACCTGTATGATGCCGGCTTCTCCGGGGCTGACATTGACGGGCTGTTCAAACCCGCCTAGCCCCCTTTAACCTTTATCCTTTAACCTTTATCCCTGTGCCCTCAGCACCCTCTCCAGCCTCTCACGTTCAGCCTCAAACCCCGGCTTGCCGAGGAGGGCGAACATATTCTTCTTGTATGATTCCACTCCCGGCTGATCAAAGGGGTTTACACCCAGAGTGTATCCGCTGATTGCGCAGGCCAGTTCAAAGAAATACATCAGCTGACCGAGATTGTACTCATCAATCCGCCCGATGCTGATTGTGATGACAGGCACCCCGCCTTCGATGTGGGCGATACGTGTTCCGGCCTCGGCCTTGTGATTGACCTCTGACAGCGTCTTGCCTGCAATAAATCCAATTCCGTCAGCATTGTCAGATGCATCCGGCACTACAAGCCTGTGATGCGGTTCTGCAACATGAATGACAGTCTCGAACAGCTTGCGCTCGCCCTGCTGTATGTACTGTCCCATGGAGTGAAGGTCGGTTGTGAATGTGACTGATGAAGGGAATATCCCCTTGCTCTCCTTGCCCTCACTCTCACCGTAAAGTTGCTTCCACCACTCTGCAAGGAAGACCAGTGAGGGTTCATAGCTTATCAGAATCTCGGTTGTATACCCCTTGAGATAAAGGGTGTTTCTTGCGGCAGCATAGGCAATGGCAATGTTGGAATCCGTGTCATTCCCTTCCCGTATCGAGAGTGCCATGTCTCTCATACCCCTGGTAAATGCATCGATATCAAACCCTGCCAGGGCCAGCGGAAGCATTCCCACGGGAGTCAGGACAGAATATCTTCCCCCCACGTCGTCAGGTATGACAAAAGTCTCATAGCCTTCGCTTACAGCCAGGTTGTGAAGAGCACCCCGTTGAGCATCGGTGATGGCTACGATATGTGATTTCATCCCCTTGTCTCCGATCTTGCTCCTGAGGTGATCGCGCAGAACGCGGAAGGCTATGGCAGGCTCGGTTGTGGTGCCGCTCTTGGAGATGACAACAATATTATAGAGTGTGGAATCAAGAAATCTGAGCAGTGAAGCATGGTAATCCTCGCTAAGAGTGTGGCCTGCAAAGACTAGAGTATGCTCCTGTCTCCCGAAGGGATTCTTCAGCGCTTCCGTCAATGCTTTTGCTCCCAGGTATGACCCGCCTATTCCGACAACCACTGTCACAGGAGCCTGGGCACGGAGTCGTGTCGCACACCTCTTTATGCCATCTGTATCCGAGACTGCTTTGTCAGGAAGATACAGCCATCCTGTGAACTCACTGCCCCGGCCCCTGCCCTCCCTGAGGGTTATGAGGTTGGTCATTGCACTTTCCATATAGCTGGCAAGTTCATCAGGTTTGACAAATGCACCTATGCCTCTGTTTGTGACAGAAATACTATTCTTCATTATTTTAGTTTTTTTGACAGACTTTTCATTTCCTGAACGGGATTCGCAGTAGTGTATAGAATTCTGTAAACTGTATCTGCGATGGGTATATCTGCCTTAAGTCTTTCATTAACCTCATGAATGCATGACGATGCAAAGTACCCTTCAGCTACCTGGTTCATCTCCATGAGTGCGTTCTTTACATTATAGCCTTTACCTATCATATATCCCAGGTTCCTGTTTCGGCTGAACTGAGAATATCCTGTCACGAGCAGGTCTCCCAGGTAAGGAGATTCGGTAATTTCACGTTGCAAAGGTGATATCGCATTCACAAATCGGCTCATTTCACCTGCGGCATTGGCCAGAAGCACTGCGATAAAATTGTCACCATAAGCCATCCCGTTCGCTATGCCTGCAGCAATGGCGTAGATGTTCTTCATAACCGCTGCGTATTCTGTTCCGATAAAATCTCCTGAGATTAAAGTCCTTATCCACCTGTTAGAGAAGAGTAATGCCACCTCCGAAGCTCTTTGACTGTCACGGGAAGCAAAAGTAAGATAGGTAAGCTTTTCCGTTGATACCTCCTCGGCATGACTTGGCCCTGTAATAATAACGATGTTCTCATCAGGGACCAGGTACCTCCTGATCAGATACTCACCTGTAACGCAATTGTCTCCGGGAATAATTCCCTTTATACCTGAACAAACGGTTTTTCCTTCCAGGTCTTTATCTTCCATCCCCTCCAGCGCGGCTTTCAGATAGGCGGCGGGTGTAACCAGTATTATGACACCTGATGAGTTTACCGCTGATCGGATATTGTCTGACGGGTTGATAAGCCTGAGGTCAAACTCAACTGTGGCAAGGTAGTATGGATTCCTCCCGTACCGTCTCACATGCCTGTATATTTCCGGTCTGTCAATATACCACGTAACGCGGTGGCCGTTGGCAGTGAGCACCATTGTCATTGCAGTGGCCCAACTTCCTGAGCCCACTATTGTGATTTCAGTATTGCCTGACTGGTCTTTTTGCAGGTCCGTAAAGGCTGTTCCCGGCATTAATGAATCTTTGCGTCAAAGATATGAATTGGTCAGGAAATCCAGTCAGCAGTCCACAATCGGCAGTCCACAGTCTTTTTAGGCAGACACCAACTTGTGCTTCTGCACAAACTCGTCGATCACCTCCTCGAGGTTGGGGCTGCCGATCTCCTGCAGGTCATACCATACCCTGGTGGAGGGTCTCTTGATATTGATGATGCGGTTGAGGTCAATTGGAGTGCCTATGATCACAGCGTCGCATTCGGTGTTGTTGATCGTCGTCTCAAGGTCCTTGAGCTGCTGATCGCCATAACCCATTGCAGGAAGAAGTGTGCCGATCTCCGGGTACTTCTCGAAGGTCTCGGTTATACTGCCTACCGTAAAGGGTCTCGGGTCAACAAGCTCTGCAGCGCCAAATTTGCGTGCAGCAACCACTCCTGCCCCAATCTTCATCTCACCGTGGGTCAGTGTCGGGCCATCCTCAACAACGAGAACACGCTTGCCCTTGATGATTGCAGGATCATCAACCCTGATCGGGGAGGCTCCGTCTACCACTACAGCCCCGGGTGCCACCAGTTCAATACTCTCGCGAACCGTTTGTATGTCGTCCGGGGACGCGCTATCCATCTTGTTGATGATCACCACATCAGCAATACGGAGGGTCACTTCGCCCGGAAAATATTTCAGCTCGTGGCCAGCACGGTGCGGGTCGGTTACGGTGATCATCAGGTCAGGGTTAAAGAAGGGAAAATCATTGTTTCCACCGTCCCACAGAATTACATCGCAACCATCCGGGTCATTCTCGGCAGCGCGGAGAATTGCCTCGTAATCAACGCCTGCATAGATAACGCTTCCGCGCACAATATGAGGTTCGTACTCTTCCATCTCCTCAACAGTGCACTTGTGTTTTTCGAGGTCTGCCACAGTGGCAAAACGCTGAACCTTCTGTTCAACTAGATTACCGTAAGGCATCGGGTGTCGTACGGCGACTACCTTCAGCCCTTTTTTCATCAGAAGCTCGATGACCCTGCGTGATGTCTGGCTCTTGCCGCATCCTGTGCGGATGGCCCCTACCGCAACCACGGGCTTGACGCTCCTGACCATGGTCTCATTCCATCCCAGGAGTATGAAGTTGGCACCTGTCGCATTGACGATGGCACTCATTGACATGACCTTCTGATAGGTCACATCACTGTAGGCAAAGACACAGTCAACAACATTCTGCTCCTGAATCAGGCGCACAAGATCATTCTCGGAATAGATCGGGATGCCCCCGGGATACAAACTGCCAGCCAGTTCTGCCGGATATTTTCTGCCATCGATATCCGGTATCTGCGCTGCAGTAAAGGCCACAACATTATACAGTTCATTGTCACGGAAAAAAGTGTTGAAGTTGTGGAAATCCCTGCCAGCGGCTCCAATAATGATAACATTCCTTTTTAACATAAAACCTCCTGGTTAAATATTTGTTATTTTTTAATTATATCTGTTTCTGATGCCAACAATATCCCGCAAATTTATAATTTGTAACTGAAACCGGAGGTGATTTAAGTCAGTTTAAATCAATCTTTGTAAGGCTCATAATATTTTGATAATATGGAAGTTAATAAATCATAGGGTTTTGTTGATTAAATTTGCGCTTAATATTTTAAACCACAGCTTATTGGCAGAATCTTTGCAGTAACATTTAGCGGATGAATGTCCTGGCACATATATACCTTTCAGGTGACTCTGATAATATCATCATAGGGAACTACATCGGAGATTATGTAAAGGGGCGCGATTATCTTAAGTATCCTGAGGGGATTCGCAAGGGGATCATCATTCACCGTCATATAGATGCCTTCACCGACAGGCATCCTGTTGTTCACCGCAGTAAGCTTCACTTCACAGGCCGATACCGGAAGTATGCAGGTGTCATTACAGACATTCTCTATGATCACTATCTGACCCGGGAGTGGGACCTCTTCTCGAGGCGCCCGCTGGAGAGCGTGACCTACAACTTTTACAGGGCCATGGTAAACAACTTTGAGATACTGCCTGAGAACGTTCGTGAAAAGATGCCTTTCTTCATCATCGACAACTGGCTTGAGACCTACCAGACCCGGAGAGGCATTAAAAGGGTGCTCAGGACGCTCAGTTCGATGACCTCGCTGCCAAAGGAGACGCGGTGGGCAATGAGGGTCTGGAAGAAGCAGTATTACTCAATAGAAGAGGACTTTATGGAGTTCTTTCCCCAGCTAATCAATTATGTCGAAGGGGAGTTCGGTATTGTACTTTCTCCCGGTATCCGCATCCCGTTCTGATCAACAGGGATGGCTCTGGCCCGCGTGTGATCTTCATCCTATTATCATCTGCATGAGAGCTCTGGCCTGCGTTGATCCGCGGCCCGTCCTGATCATCCCAGGTACTCAGACCTGCCGGCATCGAGCCTCAGGAACACGAACAGCAGCAGGGTGAAGCCCCAGAGCGAGCTGCCTCCGTAGCTGAAGTAGGGCAGAGGTATGCCAATAACAGGCATCACGCCAATAGTCATGCCGATGTTTACAAAGAAATGCACAAAAAATAGTCCGAAGACACCGTAGCCGTAGGCCCGTATAAACGTCGTCCGCTGTCGTTCGGCCAGCACCAGGAGCCTCAGGAGTAGCCAGACAAAAAGACCTATTACCACCACCGATCCGACGAATCCCCACTCCTCTCCTACGGTGCAGAAGATGAAGTCAGTGCTTTGCTCCGGGACAAACTTGAACTTGGTCTGGGTGCCGTTCAGGTAACCCTTTCCCGAGAACCCTCCTGAACCTATTGAGATCAGAGACTGGTTCAGATTATACCCTTCTCCGAACGGATCAGACTCCATGCCCAGCATGATGTTTATCCTTGTCTGCTGGTGGGGCTGCAGGATATTGCGAAAAGCATAGTCGACCGTAAACAGGTAGAGTATCCCGGTGATCAGAAATGCATAGATGACAGCAGGCATCTTCAGCTTCAGCCTGTAGATAAACCATAGATACGAGATGCCCGCCAGGATCACTGCAGCCACTATGATGCCGGCAGTACCAAGACCCAGAAGGTAATGCCCTGCCAGGTAAGCCACACCACCGGTGACAGCCATGATGACTGCTGCCTTTATTGTCAGCATCATTCCTGATACCACGGCAAGAACCAATGCTGCCAGGACTATCAGCCCCAGGGCTACCGGCACAGTGCCGACCATAAGAGTGAGAAGGAAGAGTAACACCGCGAGAAAGGCGGTAATAAAAACGTAGAGGCTCATCCCCTCACGGTACAGAACGATGAAAAAGGCGAAATAGGTTATCACCGATCCCATATCCGGCTGCAGTGCTATCAGCATCACGGGAGCAATAATTATAGCTGTGGCTGATGCCATCACCCGGAAACCGGATGACTGCCTCTGAATATTTAGGAACGAGGCCAGGGCAAGGCCCGTTGCAAACTTGGCAAATTCTGAAGGCTGGAGGCTGAACGATCCAAGTTCAAACCATGCTCTTGCCCCGTTTATCTCCTTTCCGATGATGAGAACAAGGAGAAGCAGCAGGAGGAAAAAGCCATATATGAACCATGCAAAGAAGAACCAGAGCTTATTGTCTGTAACCATGACAAGGACGGCAAGCACCAGCGCCGCTATGATAAAAACAAGCTGTTTACCGTACCTCTGTGACAGGTCAAAAATGCTGGTGTGCTGCTCATTGTAAACAGCAGCATAGATGTTCAGCCATCCCATGACCATCATTGTCAGCCATAGGATTACCGTCACCCAGTCAAGTCTTCCCAGTATGTTGCTATTTTTTTGCATCAGGTGTTATTACCAGTTTAATGACATAGTCTTCAAGATATTTCCTTTTAATCTTCCCCATCAGATATTCCTCTATCATAAGGCTGGCAATCGGAGCGGCGAAGGTGGATCCGAATCCTGCATTTTCAACATAGACAGCAATGGCAATCTGTGGATTGTCTTTGGGAGCAAAGGCAACGAAAATCGAATGGTCCTTCCCGTGCGGGTTCTGCGCCGTTCCGGTCTTTCCGCAGATGATGATGCTGTCAAGGCGGGCACCACGGGCCGTTGATCCCTCGCCGCCGTTCACAGCCCCTTCCATTCCTTCAATCACGGGTTCAAAGTTCTCTGGTGATATCCCGGTGATGTACTTCTGCATAAAAAGCGGTGACGGGGAACCGTCATCACCTATCTTTTTCACCACGTGAGGTATGTAAAATGACCCCCTGTTGGCAATGACGGCTGCCATATTCGCCATTTGCAGCGGGGTGGCCCCTATCTCTCCCTGACCGATAGCCAGGGAGATAACGGTGAGAGCCTTCCATCGGTCCTTGCCGTAATACCTGTCGTAGTATGACCTGGTGGGGATGTTGCCGGCAAGCTCGTTGGGAAGGTCAATACCCATTTTGTTGCCAAAACCGAAGGCCACAAGGTAGTCCCTCCAGTGATCAAAAGCCTCACCTAACAGGGGATATTGCTTATTCTCAAGGATACTCCGGAATGCATTACAGAACCATGCGTTGCATGACTGGGCCACCGCCTCTGGCAGGTTGAGCGGCGATCTGTGCGAGTGGCACCCTACCGTCAGCCTGCCTGCATGATAACCCATGCTGCAGCTGAAGAGTGATGCGGGACGTATCACATTCTCCTGCAGCCCTATAAGGCCGTTCATTATCTTGAAGGTTGAACCGGGGGGATAAGAAGCCATCAGTGCCCTGTCAAAGAGAGGCTTGACAGTGTCAGCCTGCAACATTGAAAAGTTCTCTGACCGGACCCTTCCGACAAGCAGTTCCGGATCATAGGATGGTGATGATACCAGTGCCAGGATTTCGCCCGTAGCAGGCTCGATGGCCACAATTGATCCGGTCTTGTTGCGCATCAGTTTCTCACCGTATGTCTGAAGGTTGAGGTCTATGGTTGACCAGAGGTTTGTACCAGGTACAGCCACGGTGTCATACCGTCCGTCAGCGTATGAGCCTTTGATGTTGTTATGCACATCAACAAGGAAGATCTCGACTCCCTTCATGCCCCTGAGCTTTTCCTCATATGATTTTTCAATCCCGCTGACACCAATGTAATCACCTGACCTGTAATACCTGTCACGTGCAATCAGCTTATTGTCGACCTCTCCCACATAGCCAAGCATGTGTGATGCCACCGGTCGGGTATATTTTCTGAGTGTCCTGGCCTGTACGTAGTATCCCGGGAACCTGTACATCTCTTCCTGCAGAAGGGCATAGGTCTCCGAGGAGATCATCTTCATGAAGACCGAAGGGGCACGGCGTGAGTAGGTGACGGCTGACTTCATACGGCTCCTGAATTCCTCCATGGTTATCCCGAGAATCTGGTTGAACCTCATAGTGTCGAAGACGCTGGTCTGCACCGGGATCACCAGAAGGTCATATGCCGCCTGGTTATAGACTATCAGCTCCCCGTTGCGGTCATAGATCAGGCCCCGTGCCGGATACTGGATGACAGGCCTCAGGGCATTGTTGGCGGCTGAAACACGGTAGGTCTTATTTACTATCTGGATATGGAAGAGCCTGGCAATGAGGATAAGAGCAGCAATCACTACCAACGCCATTACCAGGTATTTCCGGTTTGCATAGCGGTCTTTCATGCTTCCTTACTTATGGTGGGGTCTGATGAAGTCGAAAAGAACTATAAAGAAAGTCGTCGCCGCAGTGCTGAGCAACACTCTCAGCAGGGTGTGGAAAAAGTTTCTGAAGCTGAAGATCTCAACATAAAAGAGGGCCAGATGGTGTACCATGACAACCGTTACCACATAGATCAGGAACCATCTCAGGCCGCTTCTGTATGACGAAGGCGACGTGTGGGGTTCCGAGGCTTCTGCCGTGATATTGAGGGAGAGGACCCATGGGCGCACGAAGCCGGCCATAACCGTGGCGAACGCATGTACTCCGATGGTGCCCGAGAAGAGGTCTATCACTAACCCGGTCAGGAAAGCCAGTATCAGGAGGATCCAGGACGGTATGGCCACCGGCAGGATCAGGATGAACATCACATAGATATAAGGGTTTATATAGCCGCTGAACTCAATATTATTGAAGATCATCATCTGAAGCACGATCAGAATAAGGAGGCTGCCTGTATATCTGACGACACTGTTCATCTCACGACCTCCTCCTCCAGAATATTTCTCTCATCCCTGGTGAGGTTACCTATCACGTAGACATAGGAGAGCTTCTTAAAGTCAGCAGAGAGCTGCACCCTTAACGAGACAAAGTCGCCCCCCCGGTTCTGCTCGCCGGTGAGTGCACCCACTATCAGTCCCGCCGGGAATATGGCGGAGTAACCACTGGTAACTATTGTATCACCTTCAGTTACACTGACATGGTGAGGGATCTCCGAGAGGGTTGCATACCGGTAGTTGGTGCCTTCCCATGCAAGCGAACCGAAATAGTCATTTCGTTCAATGCTGACACTGAGTCTGAAGTCGGTGTTCAGCAAAGACATCACCTCTGAATAGTTTTTTGACACTCCGACCACAACCCCGACCACACCGGTTGAAGAGGCCACGCCCATGCCGGTGGTTACCCCGTGTGATGAGCCTACGTCGAGCATGATGAAGTTTTTCTGTTTGTTGACCGAGTTGTTTATGACCCTGGCGCTCAGGTAGGTATAGTTGATCCCGCTGACTGAATCCTTCACTGCCATGAATGCGCCGGGAGGGGCTGATGTGAGGCTTTCGATCTGTCGCCTTAGCATCATGTTTTCAGCAAGGAGCTCTTCATTCTCCTGACGAAGCTTGAAGTAATAGGCCCCCTTTTCAAAGCCACCGGCTATGAACCCTGAGATGTTCCGTGCCACGCCATAGAAGACGGTCTGGTGATAATTGTGTGATCTGGAGATCATAAACAAAGCCACCGCTTCCAGTATCAGAAACAAGATCAGGGTTTTATACCTGAGCAGGAAGTTCAGGAGGCCTCTCATGTATGCATCCGGTTTATCTCATCAGGAACGGATACTTCTCAACATTTTTCAGGGCTACACCTGTACCTCTGACTACGGCGTGTAGTGGGTCTTCAGATACCCTGAAGGGGATGTTTATCTTATCAGTGAGGCGCTTGTCAAGCCCTCTGAGCAATGCACCGCCGCCAGCCAGGAAGACACCTTTGTTGACAATGTCGGCATAAAGTTCAGGTGGTGTCTGTTCAAGGACCTGCAAAATGGAGGCCTCAATTTTTGTGAGCGACTTATCGAGGCAGTATGCAATCTCCTGGTATGATACGGGGATCTCTATCGGGAGGGAGGTCATGAGGTTTGGTCCGCGAACCACAAAATCTGCAGGCGGGTTTTCGATGTCAGGCAGGGCAGCACCAACGGCTATCTTGATATCTTCGGCCGTCTTCTCTCCTATCTTTATATTGTGCTGATGCCTCATGTACGACTGAATGTCGGAGGTAAAGCCGTCGCCGGCTACACGTATCGACCTGTTGCAGACGATGCCTCCGAGGGCTATGACTGCTATCTCGGTTGTTCCCCCGCCAATATCCACCACCATGCATCCTTCGGGGGCCTCCACATCGAGTCCTATTCCGATGGCTGCTGCCATGGGTTCATAAATCAGATAGACATCCCTTCCTCCGGCGTGCTCCGACGAGTCGCGCACGGCCCTTATCTCCACCTCTGTGCTGCCGCAGGGTATGCCAACGACCATCTTAAGTGAAGGTGAAAAGAACTTCGGACCTGTGTTGATCATCTTGATCATGCCCCTGATCATCAGCTCTGCAGCGTTGAAGTCTGCAATGACGCCATCCCTCAGAGGCCTGATGACACGTATGTTCTCATGTGTTCTGCCATGCATCTGACGAGCCCTCTCACCTATGGCTATAAGCTTGC
The DNA here is from genome assembly GCA_964455705.1 of uncultured Rikenella sp. Lineage (GTDB taxonomy): Bacteria > Bacteroidota > Bacteroidia > Bacteroidales > VadinHA17 > SR-FBR-E99. The sequence goes on along the minus strand of CAYVYM010000045.1, from coordinate 15,650 downwards.
CTGTATTCCTGTCAATTGCCACAATTGACGGCTCATCCACAACCAGCTTGTCATTGGCAATAATACTCGTGTTGGCAGTTCCAAGGTCTATTGCAACCTCCTGTGAAAGAAATGAAAATAATCCCATAGGTCCTTTATGCTAATTCTTGTTTATTGTTAATGTTTAAAGTGTCTTATACCTGTAAAAACCATTGTAACACTGTTTTTATTGCAGTAGTCTATCGATTCCTGATCACGAACTGATCCCCCTGGCTGAACAACGGCCGTAATTCCTGCCTCTTTTGCTGTCTCTACGGAATCGGCAAACGGGAAAAATGCGTCAGATGCCATCACCGCACCCTCAAGTGAGAAGCCGAATGCGCGGGCCTTTTCAATAGCCTGCTTCAGTGCATCTATCCTCGATGTCTGGCCAATGCCGCTGGCGCACAGCTGCCTCTCTCTGGCAAGCACTATGGCGTTCGAACGGCTGTGCTTCACTACCTTGTTGGCAAAGACCATATCTGCGTACTCACCATCCGAAGGTATTCTTTCAGTTACAGGCTTCATGTCGGCAGCTTTCTCCGTGGCCATGTCACGCTCCTGCCAGAGAACACCCCCGAGCATCGATCTGAATGATGCCTCACCTTTCTCCTTCCCTTTCCGGAGAAGGATGATCCTGTTCTTTTTCGAGCTCAGAATTTCAACGGCCCTGACTGTGAATGACGGAGCCATGACAACCTCCAGGAAGATCTTGTCCATCTCAGCGGCAACCTCCTCGTCAACCTCCCTGTTAACGATTGCCACACCACCGTATGCCGAAACCGGGTCACATGCCAGCGCCGACTCCCATGCTGTCTTAAGGTCAGCACGTGAAGCCACACCACAGGCGTTATTATGCTTCATTATTGCACAGGTGACGTCATCAAACTCATCTATCAGGTTTATGGCGGCATCGATATCAAGAAGATTGTTATAGGATATCTCCTTGCCGTGCAACTGTTCGAAGACCAGGTCACTGTTGCCGAAGAAAAGACCCTTCTGATGGGGGTTCTCACCATACCTGAGGGTGTGTGACTCTGTTATACTTTGCTTAAACGCGATTGTATCACCTTTCCTGTTGAACCAGTTGAAGATAGCCGTATCATAATGTGAAGTCATGTTAAAGGCCTCAAGAGCAAAACGGTACCTTTCGCCGGCAGTGACCAGGCCGGACCCGCCATCAAGGAGTTGAATGAGAGACTGGTATTGCGCCCTTGATGAAACTATCAGCACATCAGCCCAGTTCTTTGCACCTGCCCTGATGAGCGAGATGCCACCTATATCTATCTTTTCAATGATCTCCTGGTCCGGTGCTCCGGAAGCCACGGTCTCCTCAAAGGGATAAAGATCCACAATCACAAGGTCGAACAGGGTGATGTTGTACTCTGCCACCTGCTTCATGTCAGTCTCATTGCTCCTTCGTGCAAGGATGCCCCCGAAAACGCCCGGGTGAAGTGTCTTGACCCTTCCTCCAAGAATGGATGGATAGGTTGTCAAATCCTCCACCTTCATGGCCCTGACTCCTGCGGCGGTTATGTAATCATATGACCCCCCCGTTGAAACGATGGTGACACCAAGGCTGCTCAGCTTCTTTACAATAACCTCAAGGCCCTCCTTATAATAAACCGAAATAAAGGCGCTCTTTATTTTTATATCACTCATCATCAATAAGTTAGATTAATAATTTCAAGGCTGGTGCGATCAGATAAAAATAGATATTTTTTTTGATTGTTAATGTCTGCTAAATATTTGAATTGATGATTTATTGCGGATATATTGGTGTTTTCTATTTGATTATCTTTGGTCAGAAATCAAAGACGGGGTTATGTGGTTAAAAATGTTCAGGGAGAGTTTTTTGTTTGCTTTCAACTCTGTGGCAGTCAACAAACTGCGTACTTTCCTTTCACTTTTCGGCATCACAATAGGTATTGTTTCAATCATTTCCGTATTCACGGTATTCGACTGGATGGAGAGCAGCATACGGAAAAGCATCGAATCTTTGGGAGACAATACAATCTACGTGGAAAAATGGCCGTGGACAGCCAGTCAGGAAATCAAGTGGTGGGACATGCTCAAATGGCCACCTCCGTCTGAAGATGATTATCAAGCTGTACTAAGGAGGTCCACCTCAGCCGAAGCTGTCTGCTACACTGTGGGGACAGGTGTGAACATCAAATTCCGCGGTAACGCAGTCAGTGACACCTATGTGATTGCAGCTACGCACAATTTTGAGAATGTAAGAACCCTGGAGATAGAGAAGGGCCGGTATTTTACACAGCCGGAATCTGCCTCAGGGAAGGCTGTGGCAATAATCGGTGCTGAGCTGGCCAACAAGCTCTTTGATGATATTGATCCAATGGGCAGGGAGATCACAGTGGCCGGATATAAGACCCAGGTCATTGGTGTCTTTAAGAAGGAGGGCAAGGGAGGCCTGAGCGATAGCGGGATGGATGAGACCCTGCTCCTGCCACTTAATTTCAGCAAGCATTTTGTAAACTTCCGTAACCCGTTCCTGAACACTGATATTATGATCAGGGGTAAGGAGGGAGTGCCCGTTCAGCAGCTCACTGATGAGGTTGTAATGATTCTTCGGGCTGCCAGGAGGCTGGGACCGGGTGTGGAGAATAACTTCTCAATTAACCAGGCAAGCCAGATCACAAGCACCCTGGAGCCTGTCTTCAGGGGGATCAATATTGCCGGGTGGATTATCGGTGGATTCTCGATACTCGTAGGAGGATTCGGTATAGCTAACATAATGTTTGTCTCTGTACGGGAACGGACCAGCCAGATAGGCATACAGATGGCCCTCGGTGCAAAGAGAAGATGGATCCTCCTCCAGTTCCTCACGGAGTCGGTCCTGCTTTCTATAGCCGGAGGAATAATCGGGTTGCTGCTTGTATTCATAGGAACGCTCTTTGTCAACTATTTCTTCAACCTTGGAATGTTCCTGACTGCGGGTAACATAATGCTGGCCATTGCAATCTCAGGAACCATAGGGATAATTGCAGGTTTTGCGCCTGCATCAGCCGCCTCCAGGATGAATCCGGTGGAAGCAATAGGGTATTCGTTCTGATACCAAATGAAATTTCTGCCGGAAGCAGGCTCATTCCTCCACTTCAGACATCTTTGTCGTCAGCCGTTTTGCTAACGGGTCTGGGCAATCACCCTCCACCGTCACCTGTTTGCATCTACCCATCCGGTCAGTTCTTCAAACTGCTGCACGGAGAGTTGCTCTGCCCGCATTGAAAGATAAGGCATCTCGCCGGCATCAGCACGCACCATCATCTTAAGCGGATTGCGCAGCATCTTCCGGCGCTGATTGAAGCAACGCTTTACCACACTGATAAAAAGCTTCTCATCACAGTGGAGGCTCTTCCGCTCGTTACGCTGCAGGCGAATAACTGCTGACTTCACTTTCGGGGGCGGTGAGAAGACATTTTCACTCACCGTGAAGAGGTATTCAATATCATACCATGCCCTCAGGAGTACGCTGAGAATCCCGTAGACACGGCTGCCGGGCGGAGAGCATATCCGTTCGGCCACCTCCTTCTGTACCATACAGACCACCTCTGCCACCCTGTCACGGTTCTCTAGCACCCTGAAAAAGATCTGGCTCGAGATATTGTAGGGGAAGTTACCGATAACTGCTATCGTGTTACCCATGGTTCGCAGGTCGAGTTCCAGGAAATCGCCTGTTATAATCTCATCGATACCGTCAATGTTCCGACGAAGGTAATCGACCGCTTCGGCATCTATCTCAACCACCTTAAAGGAGGGAAACTTCCTGACTGCCAGATACTCTGTAAGGATGCCCATTCCCGGCCCCACCTCAATGACTGTGTCACAACCATCGGCCCTGAGGGCGTCGACTGTTGAGGCAGCTATCCTTCTGTCCTTCAGGAAATGCTGCCCAAGGTACTTCTTGGCTCTTACTTTGTCAGCTCCCATGGGGGCACCAGTCTGTCAGATCCGAATCCCGGAATGTTAATTCTTTCCATGAGGTTGAGAAGCCTCTTCAATATATCAAAGTATAGTGTCACATACAAAAGCAGGTTCATTAGCCAGATAATCATCATATTGAACCATATGGTGCCTATTTTCAGGTTACCCAGCATCTTATGGGGAGCATAGAAATGTGCCCTTCCTATACGGGAACCGGGTGGCATGAGCACCGGATCCGACTTCTGTATCAATCGGTCTTCAGTCTCGTAGATCTTCTTCTGCACGGTGCGATTCAGGGCCATGTCGGCCAGGTCTTTGTTGTGGGTTGCTGTCCGGATACGCACCAGCTCATCCAGCCCTTTCAGACGTACCAGGCTGTCAGTAATCTGGTCCTTGACCGCAGTATAATAGAGAAACTTCGACCTTATGCTTTTCTGAAGCGAGTCAAGAAAATCGTTAACGATATAAGAGGCATCTGCATTGAACGGTTCCCTGTTTATAACCCTCATTGCTGGCCAGGGATCGAAGGCAGCTTCACGGCTCAGCTCACCTATATGGTATGAGAGCTTTTGCAGATTGCTTCTGTAAATGTCTTCATACTCAGGCTTTCCGGCCGCGATGGCGCATTCATTACTTTTCTTTTTCAGTTCAGGTATAAGGAATGATGATTGCCAGTCGTATTGGCTGATCATCATCTCCGTTTCGAAGTAGGGTTTCATGAATCTGCTCGAACGGTACTGTTCCACGGCCATCGCCTCGTATGCCCAGCGCATGGTCATCACATCGCCTATGACCGGCACATAGACCTTCCTGGTCAGGGAGAGGTGAAGGTCGTCAAACCTGATCATGGCCCCTCCGAGGAGGAGCTGTGGCACAAGCACCAGGGGAACAAGGATATAAATGCTGATCACCGTCTTCATGCCGGAGGAGATATTCAATCCCACCATATTCCCGAAGCAGGAGGTGGTGAACAGTATCAGCCAGTGTCGCCACATCATCCCTTCAACCTCAAGGATCCCGTGAGAGATGAGCACATATATCAGCATCTGAATTGCCGATAGTCCAAAAAGGAAAGTAGTCTTAGAAAGCAGATAGCTTGACCGGCTTATATTCAGATACTTCTCCCTCTCTATTATCTTTCTGTCCTTGAATATCTCCTCTGCGCTCACTGTCAGTCCGAGGAAGAGGGCCACCACCACACTCATGAACAGGAAGACCGGGTAGCTCTTGTTGTCAGAGAAGAGGTACAGGTCTTCAGAGATGTACTTCGACACGAAGGCAAGGATGAAAGCCAGGAGGGGGGGCTCAAGGAGGTTGATTACCATGTATTGCTTGTCGGCATACTTTCTTACCACGTTCCTCATGATGAAGGTGCGGATCTGTTTCTTCCTCTCCGGGATCTTGAAATTGCTGGCCGGCAGTGGTTTCATCTCCGGTCTGCCTGCCAGGGCAGGTTCCATCTTCTGACGGTACCTGTGGTACCACTCCACGGGTGAGACCTGTCTCTCCTGCCCTTTCCTGCCGTCAGGGTCAACCACCTTGGCTTCCACAATCTGCAGGATCTCATCCGTCTCGACGTTGCCGCAGGTGGGGCATTCGCTCTCCGCTGCATTGGCCTGCGAGGTCTCAGTCTTGAAATAGACAATGGCATCAACCGGATCGCCGTCATAGATCATATACCCTCCCCTGTCAAGCACCCACAGTCTGTCAAACATCTTCAGGATGTCTGATGAAGGCTGGTGAATTATGACAAAGACAAGCTTGCCGTTTATAGCCTGATCTTTAAGCAGATCCATCACATTCTCCGAGTCATGTGATGCAAGTCCTGATATGGGCTCATCGGCAAAGAGTACGGGGGGCTCACGCATAAGCTCGAGGCCAATGTTCAGCCTCTTGCGTTGACCACCGCTGATCTTCTTGTTCAGGGGATCACCCACGAGCATGTCACGGTAGTCATACAGGTCAAGCTCCCTGAGCACAGAGACCACTACCTCATCAAGCTTCTTCTCATCATGGTCGCCAAAGGTGAGTCGCGCATTGTAATAAAGGTTCTGGTAGACGGTCAGCTCCTCAATAAGGAGGTCATCCTGCGGCACGTATCCTATAAGGCCATTGACCTCCTCAGGGTCATTATGCAGGTCATAACCATTGATATAGACTGCTCCGCTTTCAGGACTCAGCTTCCCGTTGAGGAGATTCAGGAGGGTACTCTTGCCGACACCGCTGCCTCCCATGATTCCCACCAGGTTCCCCGACTTGACGCTGAAACTCATTGGTTGAACGCCGTTATCAGACCCTTTGAAGTGATACTCAATATTATGGCCCTCAAACAGAATGTCTTCAACAAACGCTGACCGGATAAATTTCCTGAAAATCGAGGTGTAATAAAGTGGTGCCATCCCCTGGCCTCTTATGTTCACGCCCGGCTCAAGGAGGAAGGGGCGCATCGGCACCACGTTCCGCCCCTTGAAATGCAACGGCGCTTTGCCCTCGTACATGAAGAGGATATGGCCGGTGCTGCCAATATAAAGCACATAGATGGTCCCCCTGAGACCTCTTGATACCATATGATGCCATTCATGGTAGTTGGCAAACCTTGAGGAGGCATCCCCGATATTGTCCTCTCCCTCAATGGCGAGGAAAGCGTCAGGACTGACCTTGTCGAACCTCATGCCGAGCATGAAGGCAGAAGCATTGGTCTTCTCTTTGGCTGAAATGTTGAAGGTACGTGCAACGATATCCACTATCGAGGACTCCTGCTCGGATATGGTACTGTCCTCATAGACAAACTCCAGGAGCTGCAAAAAAACGATCATCCTCTCCTCTATGAAAAGACCCTTCTTTATCTGCCTGCATATATTGGTGATCTGAAAGGTGATCAGGGAGTTTTCGTCGGAGAGCTCCCCTTCCTCCACTGCCCTGAGCTCGCGCTCATAGAAATGAAGGTTGTTTTCATAGAGCTTGAAGTACTCCTCCTCAAGCTCCTGGTTAAGATACCTCCTGAGGTAACCGCGAAGGATCTTTTTGCCTCTCGACGTCACCCCTGCAGGGTTTACGGTAGAGATAATGGCAAAAATATGTATCAGTGCATGTAATACTGATTCCCTCATAACCTCAAAAAAAGACCGCAAGTTTTTTTTGCGGTCCGATTCTATTTTAGATTGTTTACTTAATCAGCTCAGACCTGACCGTGGTCACGGCTCGCTTCATCGCCTCGATTTCTTCCATGGTAAGGCTGGTGCCGACGCCTGCATAGAATTCACGAACAGGCTGCAGCTGGGCAAGCATCCTGGCTACAAGAGGATCTTCGTTATGTGGCTTTGCCAGCTCTTCGAAGAGTTCAAACGACTCCTTCTGTTCGAGGAGGACCGACTCAAAGCCTGACAGATGGCCGCCTGATTCAGAGACAGAAAGGGTGAGATACATACCCTCAACCCATGCTCCGCCAACCATCAGCATCGCCAGGTTGGCCTGTCCGGCATCAACCATGTATGCATAAGTGCGGTCAAACGCACCTGTAAGAATGTTCACCAGGGTGTCCCTGTTGTCAAAATTGTCTTTGATCCTGTCATACAGGGTTTCATCATATATCTTTGACAGGTTCTGCTCAAGGGCCAGGGAGCGGATGGCCGAAAGATAGTCGATAACATCCTGCTGCATGTTGTACAGGGTGGCGTAACTGAGATCGGCACCGTAAACCCCCAGGTTAACTGACCTGTTGTAGCTCTCAACATAGTTACGTGCATTTCCGGAAGGATTCGTTGAGCCAAGAATATAACCTAGATCCATGTCCGTAAGCTGCTTGATCACCTCGGCAGAGGTGGGAAGAGGATAAACATTCTCTTCGATCTTCTGTTCAAGAGCTTCAAGTTCAATCCTGTTGATCTCTTTCATCTTTTTCGACTCACCCCTGTTTTTGCAGGAGTACGAACCGGTTACTGCCACGATCATTGCAGCAACCAGGATCTTTGTGAAAATTTTTTTCATAAAGTTGATTTTTGGTACTTGTGTTTGGCTTGGTAAAAATAAGACTTTTAGATATTCTGAAGGAATAATATTTCAACAATAATTTACAACAGGCCGGAATGGCATCATTGAGCACATTAAACAGCCGGACCGGTCCGGTTGTTCATTGTCATTTTCTGCTATCTTTGCATCCCGGAGAATTAATAAATCCCTGATGTGGAATTTTGATGAGGTGATCAACCGGGAAAACTCCAGTTGCATCAAATACGATTTTCGACAAGAGGTATTCGGAAGGGCCGGTGTCATCCCGATGTGGGTTGCTGACATGGACTTCAGGACACCCTCCTTTATAACTGAAGCTCTTGCAGACAGGCTGAAACATGAAATCTTCGGATACTCCTACAGGCCCGATGCATATTTCAGTTCATTCATTGCATGGCTTGCAGACCGTCACGGATGGGCCGTCAGGCGTGAATGGACAGAGTTCAGTCCGGGCGTTGTGCCGGCACTGAACATGTGCACCCTGGCATATACTGATCATGGTGATGAAATCATCATTCAGCCTCCTGTCTATACCCCTTTCCACGGAGCTGTAACGGATCACGGCCGCCGGCTGGTGTTCAACAACCTGGTTGAGACCCCGGAGGGATGGATGATGGACATTGAAGGACTTCGCAGGGTCATCACCCCTGCAACCCGGATGCTCATCCTCTCCAACCCCCATAATCCGGTGGGGAGGGCATGGCGAAGAGAGGAGCTGGAGGAGATCGTTGAGGTCTGTCACGGGAAGGGGGTGGTAATCGTCTCAGACGAGATACACTCTGACCTGGTGCTTCCGGGCTACCGGCACATACCCCTGGCTTCGATCTCTGAAAACGCCGCATCGATCACCGTTACCTGCATGGCGCCCAGCAAAACATTTAACCTGGCAGGGTTCTCAACCTCATCAATGATAATTCCGGACCCCGCGCTGATGGAGAAATACCGCAGGACACTGGTTGGTCTGCACCTGCATCTCGGGAACATCTTCGGGAATGTTGCCTCGGAGGCAGCCTATACCCACGGTCATGAGTGGCTTGAAGAGATGATAAAGTATGTTCAGGGCAACGTTGATCTGGTGACGGATTTCTGCCGCGAGCATTTGCCGCAGATTAAGCCGGTGAGGCCGGAGGCTACCTATATGATATGGCTCAACTGCCGGGGGTTGGGACTTGACGGTGCCGGGCTTCAGAAGTTTTTTGTTGACAAGGCCGGGGTGGGAATGAATGAGGGATCACGCTTTGGCCCGGGAGGGGAAGGGTTCATGAGGATGAACCTGGCATGCCCGCGGTCGGTGGTGGAGAAGGCCCTGAGACAGATTGAGGGTGCAATAAAAGGGAAAGTGCAATAAAAGGACAGGATGAGAAACGACGACAGACTGAGTGTCAGACTTACGCTGGAGGACGGCACCGTATACCGCGGGTGGTCTTTCGGTGCACCCGTGGCCACTGCCGGGGAGGTGGTGTTCAACACTGCCATGACCGGATACCCCGAGAGCCTGACAGACCCCTCGTACAGAGGGCAGATCCTTTGTCTGACCTACCCGCTGGTGGGCAATTACGGCGCACCGGGGAAGAGTGAGCAGGATGACCTGTTTTTGTTCTATGAATCATCAGGGGTGCATATATCTGCCCTGATAGTGTCCGATTACTCCTTTGAATACAGTCACTGGAATGCAATTGAGAGCCTCGACGAGTGGCTGAAGAGAAGCAATGTGCCGGGCATCTATGGAATCGACACCCGGGCGCTGACAAAACGTATCCGTGAGAAGGGAGCGATGCTGGGTAAGGTTGAACCGGATGGAGCGACAATCGGGTTCTATGACCCGAACAAGGTCAACCTGGTGGCGGAGGTGAGCACCGCCTCACGACAGGTTTACGGCAGCGGTCGTTACCGAATCTTGCTGGTCGATTGTGGCGTGAAGTACAATATCATACGCAACCTGCTGAAACGTGATACCACTATCATCAGGGTGCCGTGGGATTATGATTATAGTGCGGAGGAGTATGACGGGCTTTTCCTGACCAACGGTCCGGGTGACCCCAAGATGTGCCTCACGGCTATAGATAATATCAGGAAGTCGCTTGATGATGACAGGCCGATCTTCGGCATCTGCCTGGGCAACCAGCTGATGGCGCTGGCGGCTGGAGCCGATACATATAAGTTACGGTACGGGCACCGGAGTCATAATCAACCGGTGCAGATGGTTGGAACCGAAAGGGCATACATCACATCGCAGAATCACGGTTTTGCGGTGAACAACAACACCCTGCCCGCAGGGTGGGTGCCGTTGTTTGTCAATGTGAATGACAACACCAATGAGGGGATGAAGCATATCTCGAAGCCATTCTTCTCCACGCAGTTTCATCCCGAGGCCTCCGGTGGCCCGACAGACACGGATTTCCTTTTTGACCTGTTCATTGAGAATATCGCTCAGGCAGTAGGCAGTAGGCAGTAGAGGGGCGATCCGCCAGCTGGCGGAGAAGCAGCCAGATTGCAGGGTAGGCAGGAGAATTTTCGATTGTCGATTGTCGATTAAACAAGATTCGAAAATCGCAAATCGCAGATCGCAAATCCTTCAGACTTTACAGACTTTCGACTTTAACTCCTGCGGTGAATATCCTTGCACAAAGTCCTTCATGATCTCATCAAGTCTCCGGTGAATGAGTTCCTGCCCTGTATTTCCAATGCTGCCTGTGTGCGAGTAATCAGCAGGGTCGGGGAACCTGAAAGAACCCGACCCTGCCTTTCCTGCAACAATCCGGTAGGCTTCCCTGAAGGGAACACCCGAACGGACCATATCATTTGCCTCCTCAACGGAGAATATGTCATTGTATTTATTGTCTGCCAGGATATCCTTCCTGACCACCAGTCCTGCCAGTGCGATCTGTAAGGCCTGTACCAGTTCACCTATGCCGTCAAATGAATCGAAGAGCAGCGCTTTTAGCTCCTGGTAATCGCGGTTGTACCCCGGGGGCAGGCTGGCAGTCATCAGCGCCACCTCACCAGGAACGACCTGCAGCCTGTTGCACCTCGCCCTGATCAGTTCAAAGAGATCCGGATTCTTCTTTTGCGGCATTATGGACGACCCTGTAGTAAGATCATCTGACAGCGTGACAAAACTGTAACCAGGCGACATGAACAGGATGACGTCTGAAGAGAACCGTCCCAGCGTATTCGCCACAGAAGCGATTGCGCCTGTCACCTGTCGTTCGGTGCGGCCGCGGCTCATCTGGGCATAGGGTGAGGTTACTATCAGTCTCCTAAAACCGAGCAGGGCCGCCGTCAGCTCCCTGTCGATGGGCAATGAGGTGCCGTACCCGGCTGCTGTTCCCAGCGGGGAGGCTTCGGCAAGAGCGGCCGCACCGGCCAGAACATGCAGGTCGTCACAGAGACTCTCGGCATATGAGGCGAACCAGAGTCCAAATGATGTCACCATGGCTGCCTGCATGTGCGTGAATCCGGTCATCAGATCATTGCTGTGCTTCTCACTCAGATCCAAAAAGGTATCTGCAAGGGACTTCAGCTCATGTGCCAGCAGGAATGACTGGTGCCTTATATACAGGTGAAGATCAGTAAGTACCTGGTCGTTCCGTGAGCGGCCGGTATGCAACTTGCCGGCCGCCTCCCCCGCAAGGTCGTGAAGATGTATCTCAACCCATGAGTGAATATCCTCAAACTCCTGTCCTATGGAAAAATCATTCTGTTCCGTCTCTTCAAAGAGCCGCGCGAGGCCGGTAAGAAGACGATCCCTCTCCCCTGTCGTAATCAGTCCGCACTTCTCCAGCATGACGGCATGCGCCATTGACCCTGTGATGTCATACGGGGCAAGTTTCGCATCATAGACCCTGTCACGGTCACAGGTAAAGCTGATGAGCGACTCCCGTACCGGGCCCCCTTTATCCCACAGGTGCATCTTCGGTAACTTTTTTCCTGGTGGCCTCCATAATGGCATGATGAGCCATTAGACGGATAGCGTTGATACGTATAAACCCGAGGCTGTCGGTCTGGTTGAAACCTCCCTCGATGTCCATGCTCGACAGCTCCTTATTATATAGTGACGACGGAGATTCTCTTCCCTCGATGATGATATTACCCTTGTACAGGATCATATGTACCACCCCGTCAATCACCTCCTGGCTCTTGTCCATGGCTGCCTTCAGGAACTCCATCTCGGGCGAGAACCAGAACCCGTTGTAGACCAACTCGGCAAAGACAGGGGCCAGCATGTTGCGCAGGCGCATCACCTCGCGGTCCATTGCAATGCCCTCTATATCCTTGTGTGCAGCATAGAGGATGGTCGCACCGGGGGTCTCATAGATGCCCCTCGATTTGATACCTACATACCTGTTTTCGACCATGTCAAGCAGGCCGATACCATTGGTGCCCCCGAGCTGGTTGAGGTAGATGAAGAGCTCAAGCGGGTCGCTGTAACTGGTGCCATCATCCTTGTTTGTGACATTGACCGGGATCCCGTCCTTGAAGGTTACTGAGATATGTATCTCCTTATCAGGCGCATCCATAGGCATGACCATCTTCTGAAGGATCTCTTTACCGGCAAAGTAGAGCGGATCCTCAAGGATACCGGCCTCGTGGCTTATATGCATCAGGTTGTCATCCTCACTGTATGGTTTTGAGATAGATGCTTTTACGGGAATGCGGTGCCCGGCGGCATACCTGATCATATCCGACCTGCCCTGGAACTGCGAGAGGAACTCCGGGTCCTTCCAGGGAGAGATAACTTTAATGTCAGGTTTCAGGGCATAATATGCCAGCTCAAAGCGCACCTGGTCATTCCCCTTGCCTGTAGCGCCGTGAGAGACATAATCGGCACCGTATTCAATGGCGGCCTCGATCTGCTTTTTAGCAATAAGCGGCCTCGCCAGTGCCGTGCCCAGCAGATAGCGGTCTTCATATACGGCATTGGCCTTCACAGCCTGGAATATATAATCGGTGACAAACTCCCTCTTCAGATCTTCAATTATCACTGAAGATGCGCCTATGGCAAGGGCCTTTTCACGGACTGCCTCAAAATCGTCATTCTGACCTACGTCGGCCACGTAGGCTATGACCTCATAACCTTTGTTGATTAACCATTTAAGTATCACGGAAGTGTCAAGTCCTCCGGAGTATGCAAGCATTACTTTTTTCATCTATAGATTTTTTTATTTAGAATTGGCTGATAGCTTAACCCGCAAAGCAGGGAACCCACATGGCTATACTTTTTGTTGATGATTGTTCGTGTTTGAGATGCATGTGGGGTTCATCTCAGATTTTTGTTTTCGTTTTTGAATCGAATATGGTGGTGAGGCACTCTTCAATCGCCTCATTGCTTATGTTGTCACGCGGGATCAGCAGGATGGTGTCATCGCCGGCGACTGTTCCGGCTATCTCGTAACGTCGTGCGCGGTCAATCTTTATTGCCACGGCTGATGCAAATCCCGGAGGTGTGTTTATCAACAGCATGCTTCGTGCCCATGTCAGGGCAGTTATCGCCTCCGTTTCAGGTCCGGGTAACAACTCCCGCGAGGAGCCATCGCTGCCAGGTAACATATAGAGGTACCCCCCCCTGCCATCGAAGCCCCTGCTGATGCCCATCTGCCTTAAGTCGCGGGAGAGTGTCGCCTGCGTACACTTCATCCCTGCCCCCTCCATAAGCAATAGCAGATCATCCTGAGAGGTGACAACATTCTCCCTCACCAGCTTTTCTATCAGGATTAATCGTGATGCTCTCTTCATAATGTATTTTTATTCATTGCGAGTGCAAATTTATACATTTTAATTTAATTCAAATTTTTATGATCACTTTTTTTAAAAAAAAAGGGACACGCCATTCAGCGTGCCCACACTCAGCCTTATAAAAATATTAAGGTATTATTTCACGTCATAACTCTCCGGAAGGCCCAGATTCTCCTTCAGTTTCCTGTTATGCTCCTGGGCATCCTTAGCCGCTTCATCCACACTGTAGTAGTGTCTGGGGTACTTCTTATCCGCTCCCATAACGAGTGCGTACCCAATTGCCCCTGAAACAATGCCAGCCGTAGCTACTCCAATTTCCCAGTCTGGTGCAGTTGTACCGACCGGATGAAGGAAAGGTTTTTCAACAAACAAATCCACCAGGACGGGGCCGCCAATGAGAAGTGCGCCAAGGAACATTCCAAGACCTACATTCATCTGTCTTGTCACCGACCTGTGTATGGTTGCATGTCTATTGATCACATTCTGGTTTTCGGCCAGGTTGGCCAGGCCGAGATCACCTATCTCCTTTACTCCACCCTGGATGATCTTGAAGTCAGATATCTGGGTGGTATTTGTCACCGAAGAGGAATAACCATAGTAGCCATAAAAACCGGGGAAGAGGGTGCTTGTCCCCTGGGTTGTACTGACTGAATTTGTTGAAAAGATAACATCCACCTTATTGGCCTGGTATTCCTCACGTTCCTTCGATTTGGTCTCCATTATCTTCTCAGCCACCTGGCCGTCATTCTTTACGAGGACGGTGGTAGTCTGCCCCGCATTAATTGCGACCAGCTCTCCAAAAATACTCACGCCGTCCTTCATAACCTTCAGGTAGTGGTTGCCTGCAGGGATGGCATTGACAATCTTCACGTCATCCCCCAGATTGTGGTCGTCAATATATACGGTGATTCCTGAAAATTCAGAGAAAATATTAAGCGTTCCGGTTCCCTTTGAGGAAGAAGGAGTCCCCTGTGCAGCCGGCAGAACACCGCTTGGGGTGGAAGGCCGCGCAGCAGTTGCAACATCAGGCTGTGCTGCTGTTCCTGAGGCATCAATCAGGACAGAGGTCACCTCTCCGGTCTTAATTGTTACAATATTACTGTATACCCTGACACCATCCCGGTTCAGTGCTTTTACGTAGTGTGTCCCGGAGGGAAGTGATATGGCTTGATAGTCAGGATGTTGTATCTCGTCAACAAAAACTACTACCGGTTCTTCGGAAAAGATCTTGAGAGTACCCGAATTCTGTGCAGATGCTGATGAAACAGTTATCAGCAATAAAACGATGATGGTGGTTAGAGTTTTCATATGCAGTTCTTTGATTTAAACCTAATTCGTGAAGTAGTTATCCTTGAATGATTTCTTGTAGTCATACCCGTGGAGTCTGAGCCTGCGTGCCTGCGCCTCAGCTCCCAGCGATCCGCTTGTATAGATTGTTCCTGCCAGGGGGGCAGTTGTATACCCCAGGCCAACCATAATATTATTACCGGTGTCTGGATCGATCCAGGTATGGAGTATCAGCGCCTTCTTCCTCTTGAGTGCTTCAAGAATACGCCCGTCGTCCTCACTGTACCCGTTCATAAAGATCTTTTCAGACGCCGTTGGCTTACCGTAGATGGCAGTTACATCATTTACCATCCGGTTGAACTCGGGGAACGGGACCTCCTTCTTGTCAAGTTTCAATTTTGAGTTATCCGTATACGTGGGAGTATATCCCACTATGATCTGGAAGAGCTTCTGGTCAATGAACCTGCACTCTACCACATAGACAGATGGCCCGTATGAGATTGCATAGACATTATACCCTGTACTCCTCTGCACTCTGGCTGATTTTGGAGTCATTATCCTGTCTACATCCCTGGTGCTCATCCCAAAGGTCACACCGAAAGCTCCTCCCATATCAGCCGGCAGATTCCCTGCAACCTGCCCGATGTCAATCGTCTGCT
>CAYVYM010000044.1:0-27501 GCA_964455705.1 uncultured Rikenella sp. | reverse complement strand
AACCTTTAACCTTTAACCTTTAACCTTTAACCTTTAACCTTTAACCTTTAACCTTGTGTTTTAGAAGTTCTCCCGGCCTTTATGTATTTTGGTCCCGGTACCGGTCCATGGCACCAGGTAGCCGTTTAATTCAATCCGGTTCCCCCAGTTTGAATTAACTGTTGCTGAGGCCATATCTCCTGTTTTGTTCACATTCATCACAATGGTGATGTTGCCGGCGTTGCCGATTGTATTCACTACTATGTTGTATGAGCCGTGCTTTTTCCCCTGTTCAATGTCAAGCGAGGTAACCTTGCCCCGCAATGTCACGCCACCCAGACCGTTGTAGCCATAACCTGAAGATGGAGATACCTGTACATATGCATCTTTGCCTTCCACAGCAACGAAGTTGATGGTGGGGTCAACATTCATTAAATATCCTCCCCGTCCCCTGATCCGGTCAGCCTTGAGAACAAAGGTGCCTGACCTGAGCGCTTCGGCAGTGTTCATGGTTAGTTCTGCCTCCTTCAGCTTCTTCTGCTCCAGTTTAAGTGCCTTTTTCTCTTCCTTTGAAAGAGAAACCTGTCCCTGTCCTGTTACTGCTATGGTGAATAGCAGAACAATGGCTGATGCTGCTATCTTTTTCATCGCTTTTCGTTTTAATTTCACCAGGGAAAGTACAAGAACCGTACCAATTCTATTCAACGTGATAGAGGGCGAAGGTGCTGATGTGGGGGGTTGCCCTGGAGGAGACAATTGTAAGCCTGATCTCGTCGGCTCTTACTTCAGGGAATCGGATAAGGCGCTTATACCCGATGGTTGTACCGGTGGCGATTGTGTCCCATTTTGCGTCCGCCAGGGCTTCAATGACGAACTTCTCGACCCTCTGGCCCCTGCTGATGTCTTCCTGCAGCATTGCGACGTTGAATGTGGCGGCAATGGCGGGAACAAACGAGGCAACATTATTGCGGCTCGGGCTCCAGGAGGTAGTATTATCGCCGTCGATGGCGCTTGAGGTGCCCTGGCCATAAGGCCTTGCGCCGTCAAGAAGGTTAGTGTCATACAGGTCGTCAATCCATGTCTTGAAAGCTTGCAGGCTTCTGATGTCATAATCGGTTATCAGGCCCCTGTTATCGGGGGGTACGTTAAGCAGCAGCACCGCATTGCGGCCCACAGAGCTGAGGTATATATCCGCAAGCCTGTCGACATCCTTTACCAGGCTGTCTTCCGAGGCGTGCCAGAACCATCCCGGCCGTATTGACACATCCACCTCGGCGGGATACCAGTAGACAGCTCCTGCCTTGCTCAGCAGGGTGCTGCCACCCAGGTCACCGGACATGGGAGTCAGTCCGAGCATCTCGTTGATGGCCCGGCTGGAGGGTGTTCCACCGGGCGCCAGGGCAGTGACACTCCACTCCGTCTCGCGACCGTAACCTGTCTCTGTGCCTACCCATCTCACATCCTCACCCATGATAGCGGTGACGGCGTCGGGCTGCAGCTCCCTGATGAGGTCATAATAAGCCTGCCAGTCGTATTCCTGCCTGCGCCCGCCGGGGCCTTCATCGTTGGCGCCGTCGAACCATACCTCATCCACCTGGCCATACCATGTCAGCAGCTCGGTCAGCTGATCCATATAAAACCTGTTGTAAGCCGGGGAGTCGCCGTAACACTTCGCATTGCGGTCCCATGGCGAAAGATAGACCCCGAACTTCAGGCCGTGCCTGTCACATGCATCCTTCAGCTCCCTGATCACATCGCCTCTGCCCTCCTTCCAGGGGCTTGATGCCACCGAGTGGCTGGTTGTCATCGTCGGCCACAGACAGAAACCGTCATGGTGCTTGGCTGTGATGATGACCATCTTCATGCCTGCCTCACCGAGCACAGTTACCCATTGTTCTGCGTCAAGAGAGACGGGATTGAACAGCTCCGGTGATTCGTCACCGATGCCCCACTCCCTGTCAGTAAAGGTGTTTATGCCAAAATGAATGAAGGCCGTCATCTCCAGCTTCTGCCATTCAAGCTGTCGGGGATAGGGCACTACGCGCGCTGCAATCGCCTCCTTTGCCCCAAGGTTGGGCTTGACTGGAAATTTCACCCTGCCGGTGAAGTACTCAGATGCATCTTCCCTGTCACAGGAGATCAATACCAAAAAGCAACTTGCCGTAAGCAGGATTCTTTTCATCAGGGTGGTTATTTATCGGATCTGACGTACCTCGCATTCCTGAAGCGCAGGGCTGACCAGTCTTCATCAATGGCAACCTGGCCTACACGCCTGAAGCCGGTATCTTCCACGATTTCCCAGCCGTGGTCACGGTTGATGTCACTGACATATCTCTTCGATTTGCCCTTGGGGTATGCCATCCAGAGCTTTCCGTCTTCACTCAGGTTGTGGGCGCATGCCGGGCCAATCTTCTTAACATCAGATGAGCCGGGGGTAAAAGCGATCATGAAGTCATAAAGATACCGGGCATTGATCTCAGTATCTATCTGCACGTCGGGCAACAGCCCGTTTATGCGGCTCCGGAACCCTTCAGGCGCATTCAGAACCGCAATACGGTTCTGTTCGCCATATTTGAGTTTCTTCAGGATATCATCCATTTTCTTCCCTCTTTCCAGAGGGCAAAGATACGAATATCGGGATAACTGAGCTTTACTGTCATTTATTGGCATTTCAGGCTTTTCTGTTGTATATTTGCGATGTCAAACTACGGGGTGCCTAACTTAACAGGCTGAGATCATACCCTTACAACCTGATCCGGGTAATGCCGGCGTAGGGAAAGAGAGTAATCATTTCCGGCATGTTGAAACACCTCCGATTCTGACAATGAATTGTTAAATGGTTAGAGAAATGGAGAGGAAGATTTTGTTTTTCATTATTCTGATACTGGCTGCTGCCGGACCGGTGACAGGCCAGCGATACAGCGGAATGATCACAGGCAGGATTACTGACGAGGCCGGAGAGCCAATGGCGGGTGCTTCAGTTGTCATTGAGAGTCTCAGGGCTGGAGTGGCTGCGGATAATGACGGCAGGTATGCCCTGCGTGGCCTGCGTGACGGCACCTATTCACTGCGCATAAGCTTTACGGGTTATGAACCTCTTGACACCGTTGTGGTTGTCAGGGGTACCACCGTGGCTGATGCATCGCTCAGGGAAGGACTGTTCCTGGCAGAGGAGGTCATTGTCAGGGGGAGTCGCGCCGGCAACCGCACACCCATGGCGCATACCACCGTGCATGCCTCAGAGCTGAGAGAGCGTGACCTGACAAGGGATATGCCTTATCTTCTGTCGCTTACACCATCGGTGGTTGAGACCTCCGATGCAGGCAACGGCATCGGTTACACCTCACTGAGGATACGCGGCACGGATGCCAGCAGGATAAACATAACCATCGACGGCATACCTCTCAATGATGCAGAGTCACAGCAGGTGTTCTGGGTCGACCTTCCCGACCTGGCCTCCTCGGCAGGAAGCATTCAGATTCAGCGTGGGGTAGGCACCTCCACCAACGGAGCCGGCGCCTTCGGGGCCTCGGTTAACATAAGCAGCATGACGCTTCCGGCAGACCCCGGCGCCGCTGCTGAGATCTCATACGGCTCGTTCAACACCCTTCGCGCCTCGGCCAGGGCATGGTCAGGAATGGTTGACGACAGGTTCAGCATGATGGTCAGGGCATCAGCCATAAGCAGCGACGGTTTTATTGACCACAGCGCCTCAGACCTTAAATCGGCCATGGTCACAGGCATATGGTCCGGACCTGCCGACATGATCAGGTTCAACCTGATCACTGGCAGCGAGACGACGGGGATAAGCTGGTGGGGCGTACCGGCTGAGGTGTTGCCGGAAAACAGGAGGTATAACCCGGCGGGGGAATATGAGGACAATGACGGGGTGATGCGTTATTATGAGGATGAGACGGATGTCTATACACAGAATCATTATCACCTCTTCCATACTCACCTCTTCCCCGGACATGTCAGCCTCAATACCGGGCTGCACCTGACAACGGGGAAGGGATACTATGAGGAACAGAAGAGTGATATTGACCCGTTTGAATACGGCATTGCGGGCCTGATGCCCTATGATCCCGCCATCACCGAAACGGACATCGTGCAGCGGAAGTGGCTCGATAACCTCTTCTACGGCGCAGTATGGTCGTTAATTAAGCAGGGAAACAGAGCCGAATGGACCCTCGGGGGGGCGCTCAACAGGTATGATGGTGATCATTACGGAAGGATAAAGTGGCTTGAGTATCCGGGTAACCTGGTCCCGGGACACGAATGGTACCGGAACAACGGGCTGAAGGACGAATTTAACGTATACGGCAAGGTGAATGCCGCGGTGTCAGGCAGCCTGAATGCCTTCCTTGACCTGCAACTGAGGCATATCACTTACCGCTTCACCGGGCCTGACGATGACCTGAAGGATCTCACCGGCAGCCACCGGTTCACCTTCTTCAATCCCAAGGCAGGCCTCTTCTGGAGCAACGGCAGCGGCAGCGAGGCTTTTGTCTCGGCTGCGCTAGCCCACCGCGAACCCTCCAGAACAGACTTTAAGGATGCTGCCGGCGACCCCGGGGCAACACCCCGGCAGGAGCGTCTTACCGACCTTGAAGGAGGATACGCATACAAGAACCCGAGGGCTGCAGTGAGCGTCATTCTCTATTACATGCATTACAATGATCAGCTCGTCCCGACAGGTCAGATCAGCAACACCGGTTATCCTATCATGACCAACGTGCCTGTCAGCTACAGGACAGGAGTGGAGCTCGCGGGAAGCTACAGGCCCTCGCCGGT
The DNA here is from genome assembly GCA_964455705.1 of uncultured Rikenella sp. Classification (GTDB taxonomy): domain Bacteria; phylum Bacteroidota; class Bacteroidia; order Bacteroidales; family VadinHA17; genus SR-FBR-E99. Next base: position 22,728 of record CAYVYM010000044.1, on the reverse strand, counting down.
GGCCACACTGAGGATGAACCTGACCCTGAGCAGGAGCATGATACGGGACTTCAAGAACTATTATTTCAACTATAACACAGACGACTGGAGCGAGGAGTATCTCTTCAGCGATCTCGGCACGGTTGACATAGCATATTCACCACGCGTCACGGGTGCGGCAGAGCTGGAGCTCTATCCGGTGGAACGGTTTTCAGTCAGGCTGACAGGCAAATATGTGGGGAAACAGTACTTTGACAACACAATGAGCGGGGAGAGGATCATCAGCCCATACTTCGTCAGCAACATTTCTGCCGGCTACCGGCTCAAGGTCAGGAAGGCAGGTGAACTGACGTTCCGCTTCATGGTCAATAATCTCTTCAACACCATGTATGAGAACAATGCCTACGGTGGCATGTGGAGCGAAGACGGCAATGAGAAGACATGGGCTTACTTTTTTCCGCAGACGGGAATAAACTATACAGGGGGTATTTCGTTATCTTTCTGACTGAATGGTGACAGACTGGATAACTGAAAACATTGTCGAGATCTTTGGGGCCGTCACAGGCATCGTCTATGTGATCCTCGAGATAAAGCGCAACATACTTCTGTGGCCGCTGGGGATCATCACCTCTGCAGTGTACATATATGTTTTCGGCCACAACGGGTTTTATGCCAACATGGGATTGCAGGGGTACTATCTTGTTATCAGCGCTTACGGTTGGTATATGTGGCGAGGGGCAAAAGCCAGCGAGAATACAGTAGCTCGTAGAGCTTCAAGTATTGTAGAACCGGGCATTCCCCCTTCCTCCCTCCCCCCCGAAAATCAGGGAAATATTCAAGGACCCGCCGTGACAGAGACTGCAACAGACGTCAGGCGCATTGACAGGGTTACGGCAGTGTGGTGTCTGGCGGCCGCCGTAACCCTCTGGGTGTTGTTGTGGTTCATCCTTGACCGCGCCACCGACTCGCCGGTGCCCCTGTGGGACAGCCTGATAACATCCCTGTCGGTCGTTGCCACCTGGATGCTTACCAGGAAGTATCTGGAGCTGTGGTATGTCTGGATTGTGGCAAACGCAATAGCAGTTGTCGTATATCTGATAATGGGAATGTACCCGACAGCTGTGCTCTTTACGGTATATTTTGTGATGGCAATTGTTGGTTTACGGGCATGGAGCAGAAACCAGGCTGTAGGCAGTAGGCAATAGAAGGATTTTCGATTTCAGATTTTCGATTGTCGATTTATTCCAATTCGCAAATCGCAAATCGCAAATCCTTCAGACTTTACGGACTTTAAAGACTTTCGACTATGAAAACTATTATCCTAGCTGACGGCAGCTACCCCACGCATGAGGTTCCCCTGAAACATCTCCGGGAGGCCGGTTTTATCGTCTGCTGTGACGGTGCCGCGGAAAAGCTGGTGGCTCATGGCCTTGAACCGGGAATCATCATCGGCGATCTCGACTCGGTGTCGCCGGCACTGAAGAAGAGATATGAAAAAGTCCTTCTCCCTGACGCTGACCAGGAGACCAATGACCTCACCAAGGCTGTAAACTGGTGTGTCGCACAGGGCATCGATGAGGTGGTTATCCTGGGGGCAACCGGCATCCGCGAAGATCATACTCTGGGTAACATATCCCTGCTTGCTGATTACTACCGCAGCATAAAAGCCACTATACTGACAGACACCGGTTCATTCAGGGTCTATGACCGAAGTGTGACCATAGCCTCGCATCCGGGGCAGCAGGTGTCGATCTTCAGCATTGACCCGAGGCTGACAGTAACCTCCTCCGGCCTGAAATACCCGCTCAGCAACCTGACTCTTAACAGCTGGTGGAGAGGAACTCTGAATGAGGCTGATGGCAAATCATTCACTCTGAAGTTTGAAGGGGGACAGCTGATTGTTTTTATGGAATATTAGGTAAATTTGGCAGTCACAGATCAGAAAAACACACCCCTATGAGAATTAAACTCCCCTTCCTGGTTACTGCCATTATCATTCTTGCAGTAGCCTCATGCAGGCAGCAAACAGGCAGTAACGTACTCCTCAGCGATAACTTCCGATTTGAAGAGTTCACCATTGAGCAACTGCAGCAGGGCTATACCAACGGGGATTTCACCGTCACCGAGGTTGTGCAGGCCTATCTTGACCGCATTGACGCCATTGATGATTCCGGTCCCATGCTCAACGCCGTCATCCAGGTCAATCCTGACGCCATAGCCATAGCCTCACAGCTGGATGATGAGCTAAAGGAAGGCAAAGCGCGCGGACCCTTGTACGGGGTGCCTGTGCTCCTCAAGGATAATATTGACACGCATGACGCTATGGAGACCACGGCCGGGTCACGTGCCCTGAGCGGCTCCCATCCTCTGCATGACAGTTTCGTGGCGATGAAGCTCCGCGAAGCCGGAGCCGTCATCCTGGGCAAGGCCAACCTGAGTGAGTGGGCCAACTTCCGCGGCAACCTCTCGTCAAGCGGCTGGAGCGGCGTGGGCGGACAGACGAAGAACCCCTATGTACTCGACCGTAACCCGTGCGGCTCAAGCTCGGGATCAGGCGTGGCCGTATCCGCCAACCTCTGCATGATAGCCATAGGCACAGAGACGAATGGCTCAATAGTATGTCCTTCAACCGCCAATGGCATAGTGGGTATCAAGCCTACTGTCGGGCTCCTCAGCCGCAGCGGCATAGTACCAATATCGTTTACACAGGATACTCCCGGCCCGATGGCCCGCACCGTGCGCGACGCCGCGACAGCCCTGGGAGCCCTGACGGGAACAGACCCGGCAGACAGCAAAACAGTAGCATCTGAAGGCAAATATCCTGTTGACTATACCACTTTCCTTAAGGAAGACGGCCTGAGGGGAAAACGTCTCGGATGGTATACATCGGCAAGAGGCCGCCATTACAAGGTGGATACCCTGATGCAGAAAGCCGTTGAATTCATGAAAAGCCAGGGGGCCGAGGTGATAGAGATAGACGGAATCTACGACAGGGAGGCCGGATCACTCTCCTATGAGGTGATGCTCTATGAATTCAGGGACGGGCTCAACAAATACTTTGCCTCGCTGGGCGACAATGCCCCTGTTAAAAGTTTAGAGGAACTCATAGAATTCAATAAGAATGACGATGTAGAGCTGCTCTACTATGACCAGGAGCTGCTGCATGAAGCTCAGAAGAAAGGCAGTATTGAGTCAAAGGAGTTCCTTGATATCCTCGAAAAAATGAACCGTCTCGTCAGGGAGGAGGGCATCGACCGCGTGATGACCGAAAACAAGCTGGATGCATTTATCGCACCCACCGGCTCACCTGCATGGAAGACCGATCTTATCAATGGCGACTCATATACTGTCAGCAGTTCATCGCCGGCAGCCATGTCAGCCTATCCGAACATCACCGTGCCCATGGGTTTCGTTGAGGGTCTTCCCGTGGGAATATCATTCTTCGGAAGAGCATGGAGTGAACCCCTGCTCCTGGAGATAGCCTATGCCTATGAGTCGGGAACGAAGCACCGCAGCCCGCCCGGGTTTATTCCCGTGTGGCCTCCTGAGACTGACCGTTGACTTTAGTCAGGTAATCATGAATCTCTATCTGTGAATGATGGATCGGGCTGCCGGCCCTGACCAGCCGGTTTGACTGCTCCTCATCGTAGACCCGGGCTTTAACATTGTCATTCCACTGAATGTCAAACAGATCAGTGATCTCCTTTATCAAGACCGGATCCCAGATCGGACAGGTAACTTCTATCCTGCGGTCGAGGTTACGGGGCATGAAGTCGGCCGAGGTGATATATACCTGATCATCACCTCCATTGCAGCAGATCATGAACCTTGAATGTTCAAGGAACCTGTCAACAATGCCGATAGCCCGGATGTTTTCACTGAGACCCTTGACACCCGGTACCAGAGAGAGCATTCCCCTGACAATCAGCCTGATCTTTACACCCGCATTTCCTGCCCTGTACAGGTTAGTTATGATCTCCTCATCTGTCAGGTTGTTGATCTTGATATAAATGTACGCCTCCTTTCCGGCTTTGGCATTCTTCATCTCGTTCTCTATCAGCATCACAAGCTTGTTGCGCAGCCCGAAGGGAGAGATCAGCAGGTGATAGAACTTATCCTTGCGGTAGTTGGCCATGAAGAAATTGAAGACCTTCAGCACCTCGTTGGTGATCTTCTTGTCAGAGGTCAGAAGGAGGTGATCAGTATATACCCTGGCAGTTTCCTCATTGAAGTTACCGGTGCCCACGGCTGCATATCTCTGGGTGACCTCACCCTTCACCCGCGTTATCAGGCAGAGTTTTGAGTGAACCTTCAGCCCGGGGACGCCGTAAATAACCTTCACCCCTTCGTCGAGCAGCTTGTTGCCCCACAGGATGTTGGCCTCCTCATCGAACCGCGCCTGCAGCTCGACTACTGTCGTGACGCTTTTGCCGTTCCTTGCCGCATTCATCAGGGCATTGATCACGCTGGAGTTCCTGGCCAGCCTGTAAAGAGTAATCTGAATTGAAGTCACCCAGGGGTCAATCGATGCCTCCCGCAAGAGGTCTATGAAATGATCGAAGGGGTTATAGGGGAAATAGAACAGTATATCCTTTTTCTTGATCACCGAGAGGATGCTTTTGCCGTAGTGTATGTCGCGGTGCCTTATCGGTGGAAGTTTTTGGTAACTGAACCCTTCGCTGTCAATCTCAATGAACTTCATGAAATCCTTGAAGTTGTGATATCTGTCTCCCGGTATCTGCACGTCATGCAGTCCGAGATCCAGCTTCCTTGTGATAATTTTCAGCAACTCGGGAGGCATGTTCCTGTCATAAACGAACCTGATGGGAGTCCCCTTGCGACGCTGCTGTAGGCTCTTCGAAAGCTTGTCAATGTAGCTCTCTGAGATGTCATCGGCGATGTCAAGCTCGGCATCCTTGGTGAGTTTGATTGTGTATGCCGTCAGCTCATCGAACTGAAGGATATAAAAGATCTCTTTCAATCCCAGCCTGATAATATCATCAAGGAAGATTACATACTTGATTCCGTTCCTGTCGGGCAGCCGGATGAACCTGGGAAGAATATTTGCCGGGGGGATCTCAAGCAGGGCATACCTCTTCTTGTCCGTTTCAGTGTTCCGGAGATGAATGGCGAAATAGATTGCATCATCAGTGAGGTTGGGAAGCTTGTTCTCCTTGCTCATGATCAGAGGCATAAGCCTGGTTCTCACCTCCTTATGAAAGTATCTTTCTGCAAATTCAGCCTGTTCCGGAGTGAGTTGTTCTTCGTTGACGAAATGGATATTATGCTTCCTGAGTTCCCTGAGGAGGTCGGCATAGGTCTTTTCGAACCTGGAATTCTGTTCAATGACTATTTCCTGGATCCTTTTCAGGGTGGCTTTCGGGCTGTATCCAAGGATGAGCTTTGACTTGCTGCCAAAGAGCGAGAGCCTCTTGAGAGTGGCTACCCTCACCCTGAAATACTCATCGAGGTTGTTGGAATATATTCCGAGGAAATTGAACCGCTCAAGCAGAGGCACCTCCTTGTTCTCCGCCTCCTGGAGAACCCTTTCGTTGAACGAAAGCCAGCTTATCTCCTTTGGAATATATGCCCTGTTCATAGGAGAGATTTTGGTACCAGGAAGTACTCGGTTTTGCCGCTCTCGGGTCCAATGTCGGACCAGCGTGGAGCATTGAACGAAACACAGAAAATGCCTGTTTTGGGAAGCATCTCCGGTTCATCGTCGGCGAAGAAGGCTGCCATTTCGGTGATCAACGGGTTATGTCCGAATATTGTGATTGTATACACTTCATCGTTCTGCCTTGCAATGAAAGGAATGAATTCTTCAGGCTCCAGGCCGAAATAGAGATCGGAAAGTATCTCCAGTTTATCGGGGTTGACGCCAAATTCCCTGCAAAAGATGATTGCTGTCTCAAGAGCCCTGAACGCAGGACTGCTTATCACCGTTCCCGGATCTTTTTCCTTCGATTTGAGGATCCGGGCCATAAGCCTGGAGTGCTGTTTCCCTCTGGAAGTCAGAGAACGCTCGAAGTCAGTCAATTCAGGAACCTGATCCTCGGCTTTCCCGTGCCTTATGAAAATCAACTTTCTTTTTCTATTCTCACTGTTCCCTGTGTTATTCATATATATATATCAATTAATCAGTGGTCGCCGAAGCTGGTTCCCATCTCCCTGGCCTGTTTAACCATCGGGTCATCAGAGCTTACCAGTTTGGTTTTTCCTGCCACCTCGGACAGTTTCACAGAGGCTATCTCACCGTGTCGGTGTGCCACCATCCTGCCATATTCCCCCCCGGCTATCAGGTTGGCGGCGGCAGCTCCGAATCTGGAGGCCAGCACCCTGTCCATTGGCGATGGTGAACCTCCTCTCTGTATATAACCAAGAACTGTCTCTCTTGTTTCCAGTTTAGTGACCTCCTGAATCCTCCGGGCAAGGTATCTCCCTGCAGAACTCTCTTCGTCAGGTACCTTAACCCCTTCTGCCACCACAACAATTGAATAGGACTTGTTGTTGTCTGCTCTTTTTTGCAGGTAGTCCATGACAAGATTTTCTTTGTGCGGGATCTCCGGGATGAGTATGACGTCACCCCCGCCTGCCATGCCGGAGTAGAGTGAGAGCCATCCGGCATTGTGCCCCATGAGTTCAATCACCATAATTCTCTTGTGTGAGTTGGCAGTTGAATGCAGTCTGTCAATGGCCTCAGTGGCGATGTTTACCGCCGAGTCAAACCCGAAGGTCATATCCGTACCCCAAATGTCATTGTCTATTGTCTTGGGTATGCCTACCACGTTCAGTCCCTCCTCTGACAGCATGTAGGCTGTCTTCATCGTCCCGTTCCCGCCTATGCACACAAGACAGTCGAGCCCCATCTGTTCATAGTGTTCCTTAATAAGCATCGGCTTACGGAACTCATCTTTCCTCTTACCGGTACCCTTGTAAGGTTTCTCGCGTGAGGTACCCAGAATGGTTCCGCCAAGGGTAAGGATGCCGGAGAGGTGGTTCTCGGTAAGCTCGAAGTACTCTTTGTGTATAAGTCCTGCGAAACCGTCACTGATACCTATGACCGTCATTCCGTATTTGACGATGGCGGTCTTGCCGACACCCCTGATCGCTGCGTTGATCCCGGGGCAGTCGCCTCCTGCCGTAAGTATGCCTATCCTCTGAGGTTTACTGTTCCTGTTGTTTGATTTGGCCATGATGGTTTCGGTTAATCCTTTATCAAAAGTATGAAAAAATCAGAGGCAAAAGTCAAGAACCTGTATCCGGACATACCGCAACTAAATTAACTGCTGTCTGGCTCACCCGGGATGCAGAATGGTTACAATTATGTAACTTTATGAGGCGCAAAATTCTGTTATATGCCGGCAAAGGAACCTAAACAAGTAAGGGAGATCAAACCATCAATGACGGGTTATATCACTGATTCGCTCATTCTTCTTGCTCAGGAGCCCCTTCCCGATGATGCTGCCATACATGATATCAGGGTGATGATGAAGAAGCTCCGGGCCGTCATCAGGCTGGTCAGGCCGCTTCTTGATGAGGCAGTCTACAACAGGGAGTACCTTTCCGGGAGGGAGACGGGCCGGATTCTCTCTTCATGGCGCGAGACGACGGTACTACGGAAGACGGTCAGGGCTTTGAGAAAGGATAACCCCGGACTGTTCCTCAAGCTATGGGACAATGAACAGATACAGAGCCTCCTGCGAAAGCAATATTCATCATGGGAGGAGGCCGGTTTACAGACCAGGGCCATTAGTGAGGTGAGAGACCAGCTGACCAGGACGAAGCACCGGCTGCGGTTCATCAGCCTGAATGAACCTGATTACAGGATGCTGCTGGAAGAGCTTGACAGGAGCTACACGGCTGCCGCCGGAGCATACCTGAAATGCCGTAACAATCCAAGGCCGAACCTCCTCCATGAGTTCAGGAAGAAATCCAAGACATTTTTGTACCAGCTTGCCTATTTCCGGCACCTGAACCCTTCGGCGATGAAGTCGCTTGAAAAGAAGCTTGATACAATGACACAAAACCTGGGCCGCTGCAATGACCTGGCGCAGATCATGGCCATGACCGGCTACAGGTACGGTTCAGCCGGGAACAATGACGTGGCAGACGAACTGGCAATTGTGATCAGGGACAGGCAAGATGGTTATCTCATGAAGGTTTGGCCCATAGCCTATCGATTGTTTGCTCCGGGGAAAAAGCTGGAAGACCAGCTGGGCATAACCTTCAGGTAACAGCACCAGGCTTATCGTCCGGAGTCAATGTCCCTGACCAGGGTCATGAGCTGCATCCTGTTCCTCACATTTGTCTTGGAGTAGATCCGCGAGGTGTGGTCCTTCACTGTCTGCAGGCTGATGAACAATTTATCGGCTATCTCCTGGTTACTGAGACCGTTGCATATCTCGGCTATGATCTCGGCCTCGCGCGGTGAGACTTCGTGTCGCCTGATAAAATCCTCTATGCCGCGTGGCATCTGTAACGGATCCTTAGGGAGGCAGGGTCGGAGGTCTGCCTGGTATGTAAGGTAGAGAGGAAGCAGTGTCATCTCCGCAAAGAGAAGGAAGACGAAGATAAGGGCCATCCATACCGAATAGGGCAACAGCAGAAGCACGGCAGCCTGCGACAGGGCACCTGCCGCGATCAATATGGCAAGGTATGTCCGGTCACGCTGACCTGGTGATTCCTTTCTGCCTCTGATGAGGAGCAGGGCCGCTGTAAATGAATAAACCACCGCCGCACTGGCATAAAAGTATTTGAAAAGGGGCATGGCTTCACTGAATTCCATATCCCTTATTACGAAGCCCAGGCCGATGATGATCCCGAAGTTGACAAGCAGGAATGAGAGGGTGTGATAATCCCTGAGACGGAACCCGGCAGCCTCGGCACTGAACCTGAGAATCATCATCCATCCGAAAACCAGAAACGGCAGCCCGAGAAGAAGCGATATGAGCGACACCGTTGAGAAGGTATCCGGTGAAAGCCTGCTGCCTGCAAAGGCTACAATTATAAACTGCCCCCATATTGCATAAAAACCGAATGCAGATATGAAAATATTGTGATAGAACAGTGATCTGACAAAGGGTTCAGGATGTTCTTCCAGCAGTCGTGTGAGCAACAGGATGCTGCCGGCAGCCATCGCTGCACAGAAAATAAAAATGACAAGGCTTATCAGCTCCATGCTTTAAATTTCGTAATGATTTGACAAACAGTCACTACCAAAGTAGCGCAGGGCATACTTAAGTAGTATTTTTTTAAATCAATACTAAGGTATGAAATCCGTCCCGGCATCCTGTAATAGATTTGCTGCAACAAACATAATCTTTCTGAACAGTAAAAAGCAAATAAAAATGGAAACGAAAAGAAATTACCGCTATGTGCCTTCCTTTGGCGCCTCATACGGAACCGGATGGAAGGTGATGACCGACAATTTCCTGAGGTTATTGCTGGTTGTCATTGTCCTTGCCATTGTCTCCGGCCCGATGTCATTCTTAGGACACAGTAACTGGAAGGTTGACCCATCCGATTTTAGGCACATACCATTTAATATGGATGACTTCTTCAAGATTGGTGCTTTCGGCCTTGCAGCCGCCTTCATGGGATTACTCGCTCTGATGTATGCCCTGTTGCTGAGGCCTGTCTTCAGATACGGGGCCAGGATGATGTTCGTGCAGGCAGCCCGTCAGATCACACCTGACTTTGAGATGCTTATCCAGGGGTTCCGTAAGAACTATCTGAACATCGTGCTTGCCAACCTCCTTGTCACTGCCCTGGTAGGAATAGGCCTCGTATGTCTCTTTATCCCCGGAATAATCATCGGATGTCGTCTGGCATTCACTGCCTACCTGGTGATGGACAGAGATCTTGACCCTATCAGAGCCGCCGAGGAGAGCTGGAGGCTGACCCGTGGTCATGGCTGGAAAATCTTCCTGATGGGGTTCGTGGCCTTCTTTGTCTACATAGCCGGATTCATCTTCTTCTTCGTAGGAGTGTTTATCTCAGACATGTGGGTCAAGAGTGCATATGCAACCCTCTATCAGTCGGCGCTCATTGAAAAGGGACTTTACCAGTCTGAACCTGTTACAGTAACCGCTGCTCCGGCTGATGCATCCGGAACCGAAAACCAGTAAATTATTGCACCCGAATATTTGAACTTCAAAACCTTTGTGGAGGGCCGGCACGTTTGTGCCGGCCCTCTCAATGTTTCATCAGGTCGTCCCCCGGGGCCGGTTCTCCGGAAATTGAGGGTGAATTATTGCAGCAGATCTACAAATATTTCGGCCCCCGACCAACCGGGTCACGCTAATCGAAAACCATAATTCAAAATAGTGTTGATGAGCCCCCATTTTTTGTATTTTTATCTTCTAAAAACAAAAACGGACACTATGAAGACCAAAGGATTCATTCTTTTCCTGGCAGCAGCCTTCCTGCTGCCACTCAGCGCTGAGGCACAACTGGGAAGCAAACTGAAGAAGAAACTTGAAGAGACAGTGGGTAAAGCTCTTGAAAAGGAGGTAGAAGAGGATACCACCGGGTTGGACAGCCAGGCAGAGCCGGCCGAGAGGCAGATGGATTTGTCAAAATTAGGGATTGGAAAGGTAACTGCCAGTTATGACAAGAACTATGACTTCAGGGGAATGATGCGGATGAAGACCGAGATTTACGATAAAGGCAAGCACGAAGGTACCATGGAAGCTGATGTGTGGCTGGATGCCGGCAAAGGTAATCTGGGGATGGAGAGTATGACATTGACAGATGATGATGGGCAATCGATTAACGCTGTGACAATAGTTGATTCTAAAAACAAGGTAATGATAACCTGGGCCGCCGTGGAAGGAGGGAAGACCGGCATGATCATGCCCATACCTGATTCTCTTGTCGCAGAGACAGGCGAAGAGGTTGCGGAGACGGAAGATGCGGTCAGGATCCGTAAGACAGGAGGCTCAAAGACCGTATGCGGATACCGGTGCGAGGAATATGAAGTGACAGAGGAAGAGGGCAAAGTGGTTTCCAACGTATGGGCTTCCGATGACCTGAAGCTCCCCGGAAGCAGGAAACTAATGGGCAACCAGCAGGGAATGCCCCGTAGCTATGGCCAGGGTCAGATCAAAGGGGCAATTCTGGCTTCGGAGACTTATGAGAAGGGTAAACTGATCACAAAATCGGAGGTAACCAAAGTCGACCTGAATGCTACACACTCAATATCTGTGGAAGGCGTGTCACTCATACAGATGGATATCAGCAGGTGGGGACAGAAGAAGAGATAGGAATATCTGACAGGCCGCTCCGACCGACGGTGCGGCCTCCCTGTTAACCTTCTTCAGACTCTTGTCAGCTTGGCAAACCGCAGCAACAACTTCTTCGTTCCTGCGGCCTTGAATTCGATTACTGCTGTGGTATTTGGAGCTTCTCCCTCTACTGCCATCACCTCACCCTCACCGAAGCGTTCATGGGTCACCCTGTCACCCGGCTCCAGTACCGTATTGCTCTGAGACATTGCGGGGGTATGAACGTCACGGACCCTGGTCATCTTTCCAGGCGACGGCCGCGAGGCCGGGCTGAATGTTACACCTCCGTCGCGTACCGGCTGGAAGTCAGAACCCGCCCTCTGGCCGAAGGGCTTGCCACCTGTCTGCGGATACCATAGATATTCACTTTCTATCTCACCGATGAAACGGCTGGGGGAGCTCCGCTCAAGGGTACCCCATTTGTACCTGTTAAGAGCATAACTGAGGGTGACACGCCTGCAGGCCCTGGTCAGGGCTACATAAAACAGGCGGCGCTCCTCCTCTAGCTCCCTGGGATTATAAAGGTTCATGTTTGACGGAAAGAGGTTCTCCTCCAGCCCTACAATATATACATACTTGAACTCCAGTCCCTTTGCTGAATGAATTGTCATCAGCGTAACCTTGTCCCTGTCCTCCGGCTTCTCCCTGTCCTGGTCGGTGAGCAGCGAGACCGACTGCAGCCAGGTTGCAATGTCCGCCGGCTCCTCGTTAGTTAAGGCGCCCTCGGTGAACTCCTTGATGCCGTTCAGAAGCTCCTGTATGTTCTCAAGCCTGTCTATCTCCTCAGGTACCTGCCCCTGCTTAAGCTCGGTGATGATCCCGCTTGCCGATGCCATGCCGCTTGCCACATCATATGCAGTGGCGGTCTCAGCCACAGCCATGACAGGCAGCATTAACCCGGTAAACAGACTCACCTTAGCCCGCAGAGAGGGGGCAAGGTACTGGGCACTCAGCCCTGGTGAAATGATTATTGACCAGATGCTGGCATCAATGCTCCTTGCCAGCTCCATGAGCTTCTGCATGGTGGTGTCACCAATGCCCCTTTTCGGGTAGTTGATGACGCGCCGGAGGGCCTCCTCGTCGTCTGGATTGACCACAAGCCTGAGGTAGGCTATCAGGTCACGGATCTCCTTGCGTTCATAGAAAGATTGCCCTCCGTAGACTTTGTAGGGAATGTTCCGTTTACGCAGCATCTCCTCAAAGATACGCGACTGTGCGTTGGTGCGGTAGAGAATGGCAAAGTCCTTCCACTCAAGCCTCTCACGCATGCGGGTATCGAGAATGTCGGAGGCGGTGACAATACCCTCCTCACTGTCGATTGTAGTCTGTACAACCCTTATCTTCTCACCCTCATCGTTCTTTGAGTAAACAGTCTTTTTTATCTGCCCCACGTTTTTTTCAATTATGCTGTTGGCAGCATTGACAATGGTCTGGGTTGAGCGGTAATTCTGCTCAAGCTTGAAGAGACGGTAGTCGGGGTAGTCATTCTTGAAATTGAGTATGTTCTCAATGCGTGCCCCCCGGAAGGAGTAGATACTTTGTGCGTCATCACCCACAACGCAGAGGTTGCGGTGCTTTTCCGAGAGTTTGTGAACGATGATGTACTGGGAATAGTTGGTATCCTGGTATTCATCTACCAGCACGTAATCGAAGCGGCTGCAATACTCCCCGAGCACTGCGGGAAAATCGCGAAAGAGGATGTTGATGTTCATCAGCAGATCATCAAAATCCATGGCATTGGCCCTGAAGCACCGGGTTGCATAATTCCTGTAGATTGCAGCTGCCTCGGGCACCCGTGATGCCTTGTCAGACTCTGTTATCTGGGACACTGAGCCGTACTGCTGCGCGGTTATGAGGTTGTTCTTGGCATGCGATATCCTGCCGGCTATGGATGCGGGTTTATACAACGAATCATCAAGGTTCATCTCCCTGATGATGGTGCGGATCAGGCTTCGGGTGTTGTCCTGGTCATAGATTGTGAAGTTGCTTTTGTAACCGAGGTAGTGTCCGTCATGCCTCAGGAATCGTGCAAAGATGGAGTGGAATGTGCCCATCCAGAGGCTGCGTGCTGTCTCAGCACCGACTATCCTGTTGATTCTCTCCTTCATCTCGCCTGCTGCCTTGTTCGTGAAGGTCAGGGCCAGGATACGGTGGGCCGCGACGCCCTTTGCCAGGAGGTGGGCCACGCGATAAGTCAGTACGCGGGTCTTCCCTGATCCTGCGCCGGCAATCACCAGTGCCGGACCCTCGGTGTTGACGACGGCGTCCTGCTGTGCCTCGTTAAGCTCTTTCAGATAGTCGCGAAACATTAAAGAGAATGCAGATTTTAATGCACCAAAGAACGGCATTTTTTTATTAGGTTTGCATATCATTTCAGTACGTAAATTCGTTTATTAGGTGTGTCAAGATACCTGGCTTTCATAATCATCATCTTACCGCTGGCACTGCAGGCGCAGATAACCGCTCCTGACAGCCGGGCCATGCGTATGACAGATTACCCGTCCACGGTCAGGCATGACCCTGTCTTCATCTTCTGTGCCTCCGGCCCCTCAACCACCGGCACACTTGTGGCTGCCAGTCCCGGTGGAACCGCACCTTACACCTTTACCTGGACCAGGTATGACCAGGCAGGGGGAGGCTGGTCGATACCCGTAAAGACAGAATCAGGAGTGACCTCCACGGCAAGTGGTCTGATTGAAGGCGGCTACAGGGTAGCCATCACCGACGGAGGAGGTTACAGTACGGTACTGTACGCCTGGGTCCACATTGACAGTCCGGTTGCAGGGGCCGCACTGCTGCACTACACCTGCGACTATGTGGCACTTGACGGCACGGCCGCTGTGGACGACTTCTTCTATTTTGATCCATCCACCAATGCATCACGGAGACTGCCCAACGGGGTGAGGCACCTCTGGTCATCAGCACCGGTATCGGCAATACCGTATCCTGACCTTGAATTGGACCCGATTACATACTCCCCTCCGCTTGAAGATGTCAGGTACATGCTTGAGGTCACCGACAGCTTCGGCTGTTCAACGACCTCTTCATTCGATTATGAGTCAATACATGTCAGGGCTGACTTTACCGCTGACCCTACCGAAGGAGAGGCTCCGATGGAGGTTACTTTTACTGACAACTCAGTAAGTGGTACAATGTATACCTGGAAGTTCGGGGACGATTCGGTATCTGTATTACCTGACCCCGGAACACATAGATATTATATACCCGGTGAATACACGGTGACTCTGATCATCGAGAACGAGCTTACCTGCACTGACTCGGCAACCGTGAAGATAAAGGTGGTGCCATCAATGCTTCAGATAGCAAATGTCTTTACACCCAATGATGACGGCATAAATGACTTTTTCATCCCCGACAAGAAATCGCTGAAGTTCCTCAACCTGCAGATCTTTGCCAAGAGCGGCCACAGGGTCTACTACTACCAGGGTGACGGTGACGACCTGCAGAGCTGGCAGGGATGGGACGGTAAGATCAATAATTCCGAACGGCACGCAGGTCCGGGAGCATATTACTATGTGCTCAGGGCCGTCGGTTATGATGATGTCAGCTATGCCGGAAGGGAATACCGGGGCACGGTCTATCTCTACAGGTAAAAGTCGAAAGTCTGTAAAGTCCTTAAAGTCTGAAGGATTTGCGAATTGCGATTTGCGAATTGGAATAAATCGACAATCGAAAATCTGAAATCGAAAATTCTTCTATTGCCTACTACCTGCTCTCTATTCTCTATTCACCGGCATTTTCCCGCAGCCTGTCGGTATTTAACAATTATTTGACAGAAAAAACTTGCAAAACCAGAAAAGTTTTCTGATTATTGCACCCAATTTGATTAACCGAATGAATCAGACCGATGAATATGATGCCAGAATCGTAGCCGGAGCAGCCGAATTGTTCCGTATTTACGGTATCAGAGCCGTCACCATGGATGAAATAGCCCAACATCTCGGCATTTCGAAGAGGACGATCTATGAAAGGTTTCGCGATAAGGATGAACTTCTGTTTGCCGTGATGAATGAGATGATCCGCAAACAGAAGGAGGTGGTTGAGAAAATTCTGAACTCATCATCAAATGTCATGGAGGCGATCTTTACAATGCTGAGGGTAAGCCGCGAACATATGGCATCAATGAATCCGCTGATTGTCTCCGATCTCCGGAAGTATCATGATCCGGTGCTGCAGCGGATAAAGGCCACATGCGACAATCCCGATCATGAGGGAGTAAGAAAACTTCTGAAGGCCGGAATAGACCAGGGATTTTTCAGGGATGACATTGACATTGAAATCATCAGCAGGGCCGTTTCGGGACTTGGTAATCTGACCGGCGACACAAAGCTCTTTCCGCCCGAGCAGTTCACGCAGCGTGACCTGATCAGAAACATCATGATCAACTACCTGAGGGGCATTTCAACGGTAAAGGGGACCAGCCTCATTGATGAACTGGAACCCGGTTTTTAAGGAATTAATGATCAACAGTTAATTTGAATCATATGAAACTTTCAGGAGCAGGAGCTCATAAAAAGATTTGATTATAATATCTCATACAAGTTCCACTCGACCATCAAAATAAAAAATCTATAAACGAATGAAAAGAAGAATTTTTGCCTTTGTTTTACCACTACTGGTCGCCTCAGCACTCAGCGTGTCGGCACAGGATGCACCTGTGGCACTTTCGCTGACTGTTGACCAGGCGGTGGAGTATGCCCTTGACAACAACAGGAATGTCTCCTCGGCAAGATATGACCTTCTTGCTTCAGAGAAGGCCGTGTGGGAGGCGCTGGCCGCGGGGTTGCCGTCAGTGGAAGGAAGTGCCTCGCTGAGCAATAACCTGGCCATCATGACGAGGATCATCGATTTTGGCGGTACACCCACACCCTTCAAGTTCGGGACCACATACGACGCAAGTATAGGCGTTTCGGCATCAATGCTCGTCTACAACGCTCCATGGTTCGTGGGTATACAGACCGCAAAACTGGCAGCCACGCTGGCCAGCCAGGGCCTGACACAGACCACCATTGAGACAAAGGAGAACGTTATCAATGTCTATTACCTTATTCTTACGCTCAAGGAGACAGTGAACGTCATTGACCAGAACCTTGAGAATCTCAATTCCATTCTTACCTCAACCAGAGCAATGTACAGCGTGGGAATGGCGGAGGCGACCGATGTCGACCAGATGCAGTCGAGCGTCTCCATGCTCGAAAACTCAAGATCTTCAATGCTCCGTTCGCTCGAGGTGAATTACAACATGCTCCGGTTCCTCCTGGGAGTCAGTATCGGTACAGAGATTACCCTTACTGAACCGCTGGAAAAGATCCTTGAACAGATCAATGTCGATGCCATTATTGCAGAGGAGTTCAACATGGAGGACAACATCAGCTACAGGCTTATCGAGAGCCAGGTCATGATGTCTGAGCTTTCCCTGAAGAGCGCAAAGGCTACCACCCTGCCAAGCCTCGCCGGCACCATCTACTATAACAGGACCGGCATGGGAGACGAGATTGCACATATGCAGTACTTCCCCTATTCTGCCGTCGCCTTCCAGGTGCAGGTACCAATTTTTGCTTCGGGTCTGAGGAGTGCAAAAATAAACAGGGCAAAGATCAACCTTGATAAGGCTCAGAACACAAAATCAATGATGTCGGAACAGCTCCTGCTGCAGGAGAAGCAACTCAGATACAACCTGTTGAGTGCCAATGAGCAGTTTAAAAGCCAGAAGGCCAATATCGAGATTGCCGGGCGTGTTCTGAAGAGTTTCGAGAACAAGTATAACCAGGGCATGGCCTCCAGTCTTGATCTTACGCAGGCGAACAATAACTACCTGACATCACAGAACAACTATATCTCCGCCCTGATGAACCTGCTCCAGACAAAGGTGTCCTTTGACAAGTTAATGAACAAATTATAGAAACAATTACAATACAAATACACTTACAATGAACCGTAACTTATTTCCTATGATTCTTGCCGGCAGCCTGTTGCTGGCATCCTGCGGACAGAAGGGGAACCCTGCCGGCACCTCGGCAAACGATTCCACAGCAGTTGCATCAGCAATACCCGTCAGGGTTTTGCCGGTCACCAGGACGACTATCGCACGTACAGTTGATTATACAGGTACCATCCAGGCTTATGAGGAGGTCAACCTGGCTCCCTCAACACCCGGCCGGGTAGACAAGATCTATGTCGAAGTCGGAGACAGGGTACAGAAGGGGCAGAGGCTCTTCCTGATGGACCGCACCCAGTACTATGCAAACAAAATTCAGCTTGCCAGCCTTGAGAAGGATCTGGCCAGGCTCGACACCCTGCTTAAGGTGGGGAGCGTGAAGGAACAGCTCTATGACCAGACGAAGGCCCAGTACGAAGTGATGAAAGCTAATGTCGACTTCATGGAGGAGAACACGCTCCTCGAGGCTCCTTTCAACGGTATTATCACCGGCAAATACCTTGAGGACGGAGAGCTCTATTCAGGCGCTCCGGGGATGTCAGGTAAGGCAGCCGTGGTAACAATAATGCAGATCAATCCTGTGAAGATCATAGTCAGCGTCTCCGAACAATACTTCCCGCTTATCAAACGAGGGATGACAGCCCGCATCGTTGCCGATGTCTATCCCGGACAGGAATTTTCCGGCCGGATCTTCAGGGTACATCCCACCATCGATCCCATGTCACGAACCTTCAGGGCAGAGGTGGAGATTCCCAACGGTAAGGAACTTCTGCGTCCCGGCATGTTCGCCCGCCTCTT
This sequence comes from uncultured Rikenella sp., assembly GCA_964455705.1. GTDB lineage: Bacteria > Bacteroidota > Bacteroidia > Bacteroidales > VadinHA17 > SR-FBR-E99. The sequence continues at coordinate 4,704 of CAYVYM010000044.1, read as the reverse complement.
TATTGACATGGGCAGGGAGGAGACTATCGTTATACCTGCAAGCACTCTTCTGATGCAGGAAGGAACGAATGAGAGGTTCCTCTATGTTGTGGAGAACGGTAAGGCTGTTAGAAAACTGGTGACCCCGGGCAAACGCTTTGACGACAAGGTGGAGATAGCCGCTGGTGATCTGAAGGAGGGAGACAACCTCGTAATTGACGGCCAGGCACGACTCTCGGCAGGCATGAGTGTAGAGATAATGAAGTAAGAACTAACAAGAGACAATCATAAGCCATGAGTATATATGCGAGTGCGGTAAAGAAGCCCGTAACCACTATTCTGATCTTCGTCATCACGATGGTCATAGGGCTCTATTCCCTGACGCAGCTGCCCATCGATCTCTACCCTGAGATTGAGCTTCCATACCTCTCAGTCTACACGAGTTATCCGGGAGCCAGCGCTGCAGACATTGAAACAAACATCACCCGTCCGTTGGAAGACGCATTGAACTCGGTCAGCGGACTAAAGGAGATATCCTCACGATCAAGTGATAACGTATCAGTCATCTTCATGGAGTTTGAATACGAAACCAACCTTGATGAGGCCTCAAACGACGCACGAAGTTCGCTGGCCTTCATCCAGAGTTTTCTTCCTGAAGATGCCGAGGACCCAACTATATTCAAGTTCAACTCGAGCCAGATGCCCATTATCTTCTACGCCGTCACTGCAGATGAGAGCTACATGGGCCTGGAAAAGATCCTCGACGAGAAGCTGGTCAACCCTCTGAACCGTATCGACGGGGTTGGAAACGTCGGACTGGTTGGAGTTCCCGGGAGGGAAATATATGTTGAGGTGGACCCACGCCGGATGGAGGCCTATAACCTCACCATAGAACAGATAGGCAACATACTCAGGGCAGAGAACCTGAACATGCCTGCCGGATACATCGAAATGGGAAAGACCGATTATCCGCTCAGGATACAGGGTGAGTTTACCGGAAGCGATCAGATTGCAGATATAGTTGTGGGTAACTTTAACGGCAGCAATATCTTCCTCAGGGATGTCGCATCGGTCAATGACACTATCAGGGAGACAAAGCTTGTTGCAACTATAGACGGTGTGCAGGGAATGACCCTCTTCGTGCAGAAGATGTCAGGAGCAAACTCCGTAAAGATTTGCCGTGAGGTGGACAATGAGATCCGGAAGTTGCAGAAGAGTCTTCCGCCGGATATACGTGTTGAAAAGATCATGGACACCTCCGAATTCATCCAGGGCTCCATCAACAACCTTACCCAGACGCTGATGTATGCAGCCATCTTCGTGGTGTTGGTGGTTCTCTTCTTCCTCGGCAGGTGGCGCGCTACACTGATTGTAATCCTGACGATACCCATTTCGCTGCTGGTGGCATTCGTTTACATATTCATCACCGGCTCATCAATCAATATTATATCACTGTCGTCACTCTCTATCGCCATAGGTATGGTCGTTGACGATGCGATTGTTGTCCTTGAGAACATAACCAAGCATATCGAGCGGGGAGCAAGGCCAAGGGAGGCTGCCATATACGGTACCAATGAGGTATGGCTTGCAGTAATCGTTACAACCCTTACAGTTGTGGCTGTTTTCCTGCCGCTGACATTTGTAAAGGGCCTTACTGGAGTCTTGTTTGCACAGCTTGGTTGGATTGTTTCAATAACCATCATTATGTCTACAGTGGCAGCCATCACCCTTACCCCGACGCTCAGCGCACTGCTTCTGAGGGTCAGACCGGTAAAGGAGAATGCCTCTTTCTGGACATGGGACGGATCAATTTATAAGCTTCTTAAAAGGCTCGACGAGTTTTATGTGAAGACATTGAAGTGGGTACTCTACCATAAAAAGGTAGTAGTTATTGGAGCAATACTGCTATTTGCGGCGTCAATGTACCTCTTTAAATTCATCGGTACTGACTTCATGCCCACCGCTGACCAGTCAGGATGCTCTGCCACCGTGGAGCTCCAGACGGGTACAAGGGTTGATGTGACCCGCAAGGTAGCCGGCACGATTGACTCGCTTGTCAGGGCACAGATACCGGAGGTAGCTCTTGTATCAATGTCAGCCGGCACGGATGACAGCGGAGGTTTTGCCTCGATCTTCAGCGATGGGGGGACTCATATAATAACATATACATTCAGGCTGGTTGATGTTGAAAAAAGGACGAAAACAGCGGACGATGTGGCTGAGGAGATACGCCAGATCATTGCGCCGATGCCTGAAGTAATTGACTATACGGTTCTTGCCTCAGACAACAGCATGGGAGGACCGACAGGAAACACAGTTGATTTAGAGATCTACGGTTATGACATAACCCAGACCAACCTCCTTGCCGAAGAACTGGCTGAAAGGGTGAAAAAGATCGAGGGTGCCACCAACGTCGATATCAGCCGCGACAAGTCGAAACCCGAACTGCAGGTTATACTTGATCAGGACAAGCTCCTGAGGTATGGTCTTACAACTGCACAGGTTTCGTCAGTGATCAGGAACCGCATTGACGGCCTCACGGCCACCAGGCTCCGCCAGTCGGGTGATGAGTATGATGTGATAGTCAGGTATAAGGAATCAGCCCGCAACTCCATAACCGAGCTGCAGAACATAGGCCTTACCACGCCGACCGGCGCGGTCATCAGACTGGGCGAGATTGCCACGATAAAGGAGTACTGGTCTCCGCCCAACATAGAGAGGAAACGCAAGGAACGTATCGTGACAGTTTCGGTTACACCTTACAAGAGATCACTGGGCAAGATAGTCGCAGACATTCAGAAGGAGCTTGACATGATGACAATCCCGTCAGGCGTAATGGTGCAGATATCCGGTGCATTTGAAGACATGACCGAATCATTCATGGACATAGGTCTGCTGATGCTCATCTCACTGATACTTGTCTACCTTGTCATGGCGTCGCAGTTTGAATCACTCAAGATGCCGATAATAATAATGTTTTCAATACCGTTTGCATTCTCCGGGGTAGCGATTGCCCTGTTCATAACAGGCACAAACCTCAGCATGATAGCTGCTATTGGTGCGATAATGCTCATAGGTATTGTAGTCAAGAACGCCATAGTGCTGGTAGACTTCATCAACCTAACCCGCGACAGGGGAGTGGAGCTTTACCAGGCAGTGCTTGACTCAGGCCGTTCAAGGCTGAGGCCGGTGCTCATGACCTCCCTGACCACTATCCTGGCCATGCTCCCGCTGGCGGTCAATCCCGGTGAAGGCTCCGAGCTTTGGCAACCGATGGGTATTGCGGTCATCGGAGGACTGGTATTCTCAACCATTGTCACCATGGTGCTGGTACCCGTGGGCTATGTGCTCATAGCGCGCCGCGGCGAGAGAGATAAACATAAGATGGCATTCAGAGACATGAAGTTCCTGGATGACATAAAGGCAAACCATGAAAACGGAATATCATGAAACCCACATGTTGTATAAACACAGGCAGGAGGGCAGTGGTCTTCTTACATGTGGGTTCTCCCGCTTAGGCGTGACAAACTATTCGACCGATGAAATAAATAAATTATATACGAATGAAAGCAGTGATGATAATTTATAATCTTGCCCTGACTGAAAAGATCGAGTATACTCTCGAACGCCTGGGCATCAGGGGTTACACCCAGTGGGATAATGTAGAAGGAAAGGGCTCAATTACAGGGGTCCCTCACCTGGGTACACACACCTGGCCCGAAATCAACGGCGTCACATTGACCTTCGTCGACGAGGAAAAGGTTCCGATGCTTCTTGAGGCTGTAAAACGAATAGATGCAATCAACACAGAGGTAGGCATCAGGGCCTTTGTCTGGAACATAGAGCAGGCGGTATAAAAAACTCATACCGCAGCCACTGCTGTAAATGATTGATCAGTATGCAGGTTTTTTTTGCACGGAAACGTTTGTGTTAAAATTTTTTTACTTTTATGCCGGAAGAATCACTAACTTAAAACACCTGACCATGCCACGATTGATTTCTTATTTTTCGATCTTAATTTTATTATTTACAGTAACCTCCTGTGCCGATAACCAGGGAGGCCAGGCCGTGAAGGCATCCGAGACACCGCAACAGGTTTCCTCGGATGTTGCTCTTAATACCGAACTTCAGACCAAACTGGGCTCATGGCTGAAAAAAGATGTAGAATGCTACGGTATTGTCGTTGGCTATTTTGCTGACGGAAGCACCCTGGGCAAAACTGTCAAATGCAGGGTGGTGGCCATCAAACCTGACAAGATCAAGATGAAGACCACTGAGAGCGTCAGCCTGCTCCCGGGAGAGGGATGCGACAAGATAGGACTGGCTTACGGCGACACCTGGTGGGAAGAGGATGGAGACATCTTTAAAACCCGGGAAGAGGCTGAGTCCTATTTAAGCACCAAGGGCTGGACATCCAAATAGTTGTTTCCTACACATCTGCAGGAGCATGTTAATTCTGCTCATATATCTGTACACCATCTGGGATGAGTGACCAGGAACTGGTAAAGGCTATTATCAGGGGTGATAACAATGCCATGCGTGACCTGATATCAAAGTATCAGGATCTGGTACTGAACACCTGTTATAAGGTCTTGCAGTCAAGGGAAGATGCACAGGATATTGCGCAGGAGGTATTTATAGAGACATATCGCTCAGCCGCCGGGCTGAGGAACGAAGAGAACGTGTCTTTCTGGCTATACCGTATATCACTGAATAAGTCTGTCA
>CAYVYM010000043.1:0-28191 GCA_964455705.1 uncultured Rikenella sp. | reverse complement strand
CCCGGGGCAACTCTAATATAATATGTTACCAGATTAAGAAAGGCGGATTACTCGCCCCGCTGTGCGGGGCTCGTGATCCGCAGAGGGGGGGCCTTTGCAACAAAATCCCTGACCGCTTGCCAGCGGTCATTGGTCTTTTTTGCTTTCTTCCCTCAGCATTGCAAGCATGCTTCGGTCAGAAAACAAAAAACCCCTCCTTCGCTTCGCTCAGGGGGGATTTTGTTGAGGTCGGTGGCGGATTCGAACCGCCGTACCCGGTTTTGCAGACCGATGCCTGACCACTCGGCCAACCGACCCTGTTTTTCAGTCGATGCCTGTCCGCCAGCTGGCGGACAACCGACCCTGTTTCAGTCTAATTCCGTACTCCATTTGGAGAACAAAAGACCATTGCGGGTGCAAAAATAATAATTATTTGCGAATTTCTATCTCTTCCCCGGTAACGGGGTTACACCAGCCATGTCCCCGATGACATTCACCAAATCACTGCCGCCCGGAACAACGATCTTCGTGTTGTCCTGCAGCGAAGTCTCAAGCGCCTGCAGCTTCCTTAACAGCTGAGCATTCCCAACAAAATACCTCTCAGCGGACTCATTCACCAGCCTGATAAATTCAGCCTCACCCTCTGCCTCAAGGATCTTCGCCTGTTTCGCACCCTCAGCCTCCTTGATCTTGGCCCTCTTGACCCCGTCGGCAACAGTCTCGGTGGCGGAAGCCATGTCTATGGCTGCTATCTTCTCATTCTCGGCCTTCACAACCTTGTTCATCGTCTCCTGTACATCCTTCGGCGGGTCAATCTGCTTGAGCTCCGTACGTACGATCTCAATACCCCATCCCTGTGTCTCAGTATGGAGTGTGTTGTACAGCTCGGCGTTGATCTTGCCACGTTCACTGTTGGCCGACTTCAGCGTCATGGTACCAATTATGTTACGCAGCGTGGTCCGTGCGAGATTGACTATCTGATACCTGAAGTTGGCAACATTGTAAATCGAGCCCTTGACGCTCTCCTCATCAGCCTTGACCCTGAAATATACCTGCGCGTCAACGCTGGCATTCAGGTTGTCGTTGGTGATTATCTCCTGCGGCTCGGCATCAACCATCTGCTCCGTCACATTCACCTGGTACATCTTGTCGATAATGGGGATGATCCAGTGAAAGCCGGGCTTAGCAAAGTGAATATATTTACCCAGACGCTCGATGAGCGCCCTGTGTGTTGGCCTGACAATCCTGATCCCCAGGAAGAAGATCAGAATTACAGCAATAGCAATAATCCAGTAAGTCATATATTAAGCGTTTTGGTGAAGATTGTTCCAACGAAGTTATACAAAAAAGCAGATAATACTATATGCTCTACAAGCAATCATTGTTATTGCCTATCTCCTACTACATTACTTAATGGGCTACGCCCAAAAAATTGATCAGATCCAGGCACATCCTGCTGTTATGATACGGGCACTTCCAGAAGCCGGCCTTGTCGTCGTCACGATTGACGGAGCCGTCGGCACGGATGCTCCAGAACCATTCACCGTTGACACTGTCGGTGAGCCGGGTCCGTATATATTCAAACGCCCCCGATGCCATCCACAGCCAGGTGGTGTCTCCGCTGAGCTGCCAGGCATTCAGGAATCCCACTACCGCCTCCGACTGCACCCACCAGTGCCTGTCGCAATCAAGGTGCCCCGTTGCATCATCACGCTCATACAAGAGGCTGCCATCATCCGCAAGTCCCTCATGTGCCGCCGCGGCTATTCTCAGCACCGTCCCTTTTACGCTTTCCTCCTCCCCCAGCGCCGAGGCAGCCTCGTGCAGCAGCCACGATGCCTCGATGTCATGACCGAATGACACAATCGTTGAACGGCAATTCCACTTCTCATCAAAGAAGAGCCTCAGATGACCCGTCTCAGCATCCACAATTCGTTCAGTAAAAATGTGCACCAGACTGCTGAGCTGCTTCCTCAGCTGCTCATCCGGCCAGATGCGGTAGAGGCTGGTGTAAGCCTCGAGGATGTGAAGGTGAGTATTCATCGTCTTCTTCTCATTCTCATCCTTCTCGCTCAGCCGAAGGTCAGCCAGCTCGCCCCATTCGCGGGCAAAGGCCTCAAAATAGCCGTTGAATTCACTGTCAAAGCTATGCTCCTCTATCAGGTTGAAGAGCTCCACAGCCCTGTCAAGTGCCTCCTGTTCGCCCGAAGCCATGTGGTACCAGCTGAGGGCATAGATAAAGAATGCAATTGAGTAGATCTGCTTTTTTGTCTCCAGCGGTTCGCCGCCGGCTGTGAGGCTCCAGAATGTCCCACCGTGCATGTCGTCAAAGAAATGACGACAGATATAATCATACGCCCGGTGCGCCATCTCAAGGTACACCGGATCCTTTACCGTGATGTAAGCGGCAGAAAAACTCCACAGGATCCTTGCATTGAGAATAGCACCCTTCGGTGCCTCGGCAATGACATTATCAAACCCGTCAATCCTGCCGAAGAATCCCCCCTGTCTGTCATCGGGCATCCGGCTGACCCAGTAAGGCAGGATATTGCGGGTCAGCTCCTCCATGGCGCCGGCCCTCATCCCGGCCATCATTTGTTCCGGGTCCGGGTTCATCTATTCAGAAACTCTTTGTTTCTCGTTATGATACGGTTCAATGACTCCACTGATGAAGCAGAGCGAAATCTGTCAGGAGGTGTATTGACGCAATAGTCAATCAGCCTGTCAACAGTCGATACCGCCACATGCATCCGTGTGTCGGACGATGCATAATATATATAAACAGTACCGTCGTCATCAACGATCCACCCATTGGAGAACAGCACATTGGACACATCACCTGTGCGTTCCTCACCCACGGGTGCCATGAAGTAACCTCCCGGCTCAGCAATCACTACAGACGGGTCGTCAAGTGCGGTCATGTAGAGATATAAAACATAGCGTAGTCCTGCGGCACACCCCCTCACCCCGTGTGCCAGGTGAAGCCATCCCTGTGGAGTCTTTATCGGGTGAGGCCCCTCTCCGTTCTTCACCTCCTTGATTGTATGATAGTGCCTGAAGTTGATGATCTTCTCATCTCCCGGCAGTATCTCTGCACGCGTGATATCCTTCACCAGCGCCCATCCTATCCCCCCTCCGCTGCCGGCATCAATGAAGCCGTCCTGGGGCCGTGTGTAGAGAGCATACATTCCATTGACAAACTCATTATGAAGCACCACGTTGCGTTGCTGGCTCGGTGAGACCAGGTCGGGCAGCCGCTCCCAGCTGATCAGGTCGCGGGTCCGTGCAATGCCGGCAGAAGCCACAGCCGACGAAAGATCGCCGGGCAAAGCCTTCGGGTCCTTCCTCTCGGTGCAGAAGACACCATAGATCCATCCGTCTTCATGACGGGTAAGCCTCATGTCATATATATTGATGTCAGGGTCATCCGTCTCAGGCATGGTGACCGGACGCTCCCAGAACCGGAAGTTATCAATGCCGTTAGGACTCTCGGCTACAGCGAAGAACGACTTACGATCATGACCCTCGACCCTCGCCGCCAGCAGGTACTTGCCGTTGTGCTTCATGGCGCCGGCGTTGAACGCGGCGTTGATACCGAAGCGTTCCATCAGGTGAGGATTTGTTGCATGGTTCAGATCATACCGCCAGGCCAGTGGCGCATGGCTTCCGGTGAGCACCGGAAACTCATACCTGTCAAAAATACCGTTCCCCGGTTCTGTCTTCCTGTTCTTTCGTTTGATCAGAGCTTCGTGATCCTCAATAAGCCTTGCCAGGCGTATTCCAAAATCATCCATATAACCTTCGTTCAAATAAATCCTTACTTATATAGCCCCATCTCCGTCACATCACGCTGGAAGAGTGTCTGGGGCAGTTTATGGAAATCGATGAAATCCTTTTCACTAAGATGTCCCGGCCATGGCGCATAAAAATGGCCAGGTTTGTTATGTGCATTACGCCAGACCAGAAGGTAGGAGATCTTATGATTCTTTACGGCCGGCCACAGGGTACCCGTCCACCAGGTGGAGTCCGGTATCCCCTCATAACCGGCCTCCGTCAGGGCTGCAAGCTTGCCGTGTTCCTCCGCAGCTGCGGTAACAATTCCCAGAATCCTGTCCACCTCTTTGACAAACGACCGGTTACCGTCCTGTGGCATCTGGTAATAGTCGAACCCCATCAGGTCAACATACCCGTCTCCCGGGTAACGGGCCAGGTACTGGTCTTTATTCGATATATCGCCTGAGCTTGAGTAGGCGAACAGGAGGTTATGGAGGTTCTTCTCACCGCACAGGTAATCGAAGGTGAACCTCCATAGTGAGACGAACTCCTCATCTGTGCAGAGCTTCTGGCCCCACCAGAACCAGCTTCCGGTATGCTCATGCCAGGGGCGGAATATGACCGGGATGGCAACGCCGTTCTCATCCCTGAGTGAGCCAAGGAACTCAGCCAGGTTATCAAGCCACCCCTTGAATTTCTCATGGCTCTCACCGCCGGGAAGGACAGATGCTACCACCCTGTCGGAAGAGACATCCCACGAATTACCATCGGTCAGCGGGTTATCAACATGCCAGCTGAAGGTTATCACTCCTCCGCGTGACCATATCCCGCTGACAAAGATTTTCATATGGTCAAATGGCACAGAGTCGAGGTTCACCGGTGCCCTGTGTTCGATATCACCGAGATCCATCCCGTAAACGGCCGGCCAGTCTCCTGTTACCCTTCGTACGTCTGATTCGTCACCGGGATAAATCCACCCGATACCGTAGGAGAGGTCATCCTGGTGTCCGAACATTATTCCCTTCTCCGTCGCGGCCTTGAGTCCGGCCAGCAGGTTTACGGTCTCAGTTGTGGCAGCAGGATCAGCAGATACGGGTCTCTTCTCCTGTTTCGAAGAACAGGCGGTCATAAGGATGACGGCAGCGGTCAGCATGATAATTCTTTGCATGATACAGTTATTTTTTAATGATGTTCGCCAGGTTCCTGTTAAAGGCAGAGATAAGTTCAATTGTAGTATCGGTGTCAAACACCGAGTTCAGTCCCTGCTCCTCCTGAGGGGGGTCGCCAAGGTAGGCGTCGCCAGGCTGCCAGTGGATCCTGTTGTCAGCAGCTCTCCCCTCGCCCGAGTAAGCCCATATGTTGCATCCAACCAGGGGTCCGCGCCTCGTTGCATGATCTATAACCTGTTCAAAGGCGTTCCTGTAATAGGCATCACGACTCAGGGTTGTCTCCCCGGGCGAGAATCCGTGGCTGTCACGCGGCAGGCCGAACTCCTCAAGCACTATCGGTTTGCCGAGTCTCTGAGCCACAACGAAGTGATCAACCATATAACGGTTCGTCCTCTCAATGGCTGAACCGAGGGTACCGGCAATATCGGTGATATCGAGCCAACCCCAGTTCTTTGGCCAGATATGCATGGTCAGGTAATCGATGTTCGGATCGGCATGGATGCGCTCGAACAGCTCCATCGACTGCTCGCAGCCATGACGGCCTTCGGTGCCGGTGGTGACAAGGTGGTTTTCATCAAGCTCCTGAAGCAGCTCTGCAATGCGCTTAATCATAGCTTCGAAGGCGGGAATGCTGGTCTCGGAAAAGGCTCTCGGCTCATTGCCAATCTCCCATGTCATGATCACGGGATCATCGGTGTATTTCAGGCCTGTGTACCTGTTTGTGCGACCCACGATGAACCGGATATGGTCTTCGAACATGGCGATGCACGGTTCACATGAGTTGAACTGCCCCGAGAAGCTCATGAACTGAGGCCATGTATTGGGTGGTACATTGGGATAGGGAATAGAACCGTAACCATTCCAGTTCAGATACTGTGAAAATCCTCCGCTCCAGTCCCACGCATTGTTCAGGTAAAGGATGGCATACATGCCTCTCTTCTTCATCTCTGACAGCATAAAATCAAGCCCGTCAAGCAGTTCGTCATTATACTCCCCCGGAGATACGAGAAGAGCAGGTGTGACGCGGAATGGCTCATTATCAGGACCCTCAGCGCCCACCAACACCCGAAGATTGTCTATCCCGATGCTTTTCATATGGTCAAGCTCCCTGATGAGACGCTCCCTGTCGCCATAATCACCCTGGCTTCCGAGAATGGCACCATACCAGTAATTGGCTCCAATGTAGAAGTATGGCTCACCGCCGGCCTGAAAAATGCCGTCTGTGACGGTGACAAAAACATTTTTGCTGCTCCTTCCGCAACCAGCAAGGACCATTATCAGCAACAGCCCTGTCAATACCCTTTTCATAGTGCGTTTTTAAACGATCGTATCAAAAATAATCAAACAACCGGGTCGTGGTATAATATCATTCTTTTAAATCATGATACTTTAATGTCATTATGAGAGGATCTGTTGCATAATAGAGGCCCGCAAATGATACTATTTTGCCTGCAATTCACTCATAAAAAGCATACTGAGACTTTTTCGGCAGGTAATTAACTAATATTAAATGAGTTGCAGGTCACGGAAAATGACAGTTTGAAAGTACAATTTATGCCTTTAATATGTAAATTTGAAGTCCACCCATACTGACGGGAATAGATGCATGATTCAATTCTTCGTGAGATAACACCGCTGACGCAGTCAGACTGCTTCACATATTTTTACAGGGCGAAGTCTGATTTCGACTTCCCTCTGCATCATCATGATGAGATTGAGCTTAACTTCATCCGTAACGCCAGGGGAGCAAAGCGGATCATCGGTGATCACGTTGATGAGATCGGTGACCTCGAGCTGGCCCTTGTCGGCCCCGGTCTGCCTCACGGATGGTTCGGGTCAGGCTTCGGCAGGAACCAGGTTGAGGAGATCACAATACAGTTCCACAAGGATTTCTTTGACGAGAAGTTCCTGCAGAAGAACCAGCTCAATTTCATTCGTAACATGTTACAACGTTCACTTCGCGGGATACTCTTTTCAGAAGAGACCACCAGGCGCCTCGAGCCCCGCATAACAGGACTCGGGAGGAAACAGGGCTTCGATTCGGTGCTGGAGCTGATGAGCATACTCCATGATCTCTCGATATCAAGGGAATACCGCATCCTTTCAGACTCGGGTTTTAATGTTACCGAAGTCTTCTCCTATAACAGCAGGCGCATTGAGAAGGTTATGGAATTCATTCACGCATCATTTGACAAACCGATCACCCTGGGTGAAGCAGCAAAGATCGCAAACATGACCGAATCGGCTTTCAGTCGCTTCTTCAAGCTCAGGACAGGCATGACCTTCATCGACTGTCTCACTGAGGTACGCCTGGGTCATGCATCAAGAATGCTGATCTCCTCAACCAGAACTATAGCTGAGATAGCTTATGCATGCGGCTTCAACAACATCTCCAACTTCAACCGTACCTTCAGGAAGAAGAAGGGATGCACTCCGAGGGAGCTCCGCGAGAGCTATCACGAAGGAACCAGGGTCTTTATCTGACTCTTACTGTACAGGCAGCACCTGCCAGTCCTGCTGATGATGCGTTGAGTGTTATCACCCCCTTTTCTTCTCCCGACTGCAACACTACAAGACACTTGCTGTTGAAGGCCCTGCGGTAATCAGCCTTAAAAGGTTCCATACTGGTCTGGCTGCCGTTATCAACACCGGCAATGAACCCGGGACCCTCAACCGAGAATTCCACCAGGTTGTCTGCATGAGGTACCGGTACGTTGTCCTTGTCAACCACTGTTACCGTGATGAATGAGAGATCATTCCCGTCGGCAGTTATCTCTGACCTGTCAGCCGAAAGGACAATGGCAGCAGGCTCTCCGGCAGTCGTGACCTCACTCCTCATCGTCTCACTGCCACCGTTGTAACCAACGGCTGTCAGGGTTCCGGCCTCATGCTGCACACTCCATACCAGGTTAAGGTCAACATCTCCCTTCACCTTTTTGCCCAGTGAGATGCCGTTAAGGAAGAGCTCCACCTCATCACAGTTCGTATAAGCCCATACATCAACCGTCTGACCCGGATTCCAGTTCCAGTGAGGGAAGAGATGCAGTACGGGCTTGTCAGTCCAGACGCTCTGGTAAAACCAGTAAGCATCTTTCGGGAAGCCGGCAAGGTCTATTACCCCGAAATAGGAACTGCGGGCAGGCCACCAGTAGGGTGTTGGTTCTCCCAGGTAGTCAAAGCCTGTCCATATAAACATGCCTGACAGGAAGTCATTGGCTTCCATCAGTCTCCAGGTGTCGCGATGGGTTGTTCCCCAGGGCGCCGAACAGTTGTCATATGATGAGCATGTCAGGTCAGCATTACCATCCATGAAGGGCTGATCCCATCTTACAGGCCAGCGCCGTACGATATCGGATGGCATATCATAGCTTCCTCTTGTGGCAAGTGCTGAGTTGGTCTCGGCTCCAATGAACCTCCCGCCCGGAAAGGCTGATGGAAAGCTCGTCCAGAGCGTGTCACGATAGTTAAACCCCATCAGGTCCAGGGCACCGGAGGCAATGACAGGGTTATGAGGAACGGGGTCATTGCATGCTGCGGTTACCGGCCTGGTATCATCCAGGGCCCTTACTATGCCTGCCAGTTCGGTAGCGATCAGTTCACCGCTGCCATCTCTCTGCCATTGTTCAATCAATTCGTTCCCAATGCTCCATATGAAGACAGAGGGGTGGTTGCGGTCACGCCGTACCATTGCTTCAAGATCCCTTTTATGCCATTCATCGAAGTCGAGATGGTAGTCGTAATCGGTCTTCTTTACTTTCCACATATCAAATGCCTCGTCCATCACGATGAAGCCCATGCGGTCACACAGGTCAAGGAGCTCGGGAGCCGGCGGGTTATGGGCCGTGCGGATGCCATTACAACCCATCTCCTTCAGTATTTCAAGCTGACGTTCTATGGCGCGGGTATTGACGGCAGCACCCAGACAGCCAAGGTCATGATGATTGCAAACCCCGAGTATTTTCAACGGTTTACCGTTCAGAAAGAAGCCCTTTTCGCTGTCAAAGGCAAATGACCTGATGCCGGTGAGAGTCACATACTTGTCTGTAAGCGTAGTCCCGGCATATACCTCTGTAACAACACGGTAAAGGTATGGCCTTTCAACTGACCAGAGCTCGGGTTTTTTGACTGTCAGCTCCTGCGTCACCGCTGTGACAGATCCGTTAAGTTTTAACGGGTCAGTACCTGATGATGCCACCCGGCGGTTGTCTGCATTGTAAACGGCAGTTTTAAGCCTGATGTCTGTCACAGAGCCCGAGCCGTTCTTTACCTGCGTTATTACCCTCAGCAGTGCTTCATCGTCGCTCACCTCAGGAGAGGTGACGAATGCTCCCCAGTGGTCTACGGCGATCGTAGCTGTTTTTTCAAGCCAAACGTTGCGATAGATGCCTGACCCGGAGTACCATCGTGAGTTCGGTTGCTGCGAGTTGTCAACCTTTACCGCAATGACATTATCCTCTGCACCGTATAACAGGTACGGGGTAAGCTCGTACCTGAAGGAGGAGTATCCGTAAGGCCTCCTTCCGAGGTGGTTTCCGTTTATCCAGACGTCGCTGTTTTTATAGACCCCGTCAAACTCAATGTAGATGAGTTTATCCCTCTCGGAATCACTTACCCTGAATGTCTTACGGTACCACCCGATGCCTCCGGGCAGGGCGCCGCCGCCAGGGGAGGCGCGATTGGTATCGCTGAATTCCCCCTCAATGCTCCAGTCGTGAGGCAGGTCAAGAACCCTCCACCCGCTGTCGTCAATACTGTCCTGCCATTCTTCCCCGCCAACAGAGAGGGAAAACTTCCAGCCTTCATTGAAGCTGGTCCGTTCGCGTGGCTCCGGCCTGGAGCATGCACTGATGACAGCCAGTACAATGATCGTCAGGGGCAGTATGCCCCGAATTGATGTTCTTCCCGACATTACTTTTAGGTTTATGTTATTACAATCCAAACTTAGTTCTTATCCAATCCATTTTTGCACGGTGGAAATCCTCCGGCAGCCCGTGGCCCGCCTTCGGATAAACGATATATTTCTTCTCAGCCGTGACAAGGTTATAAGCAGCAAAATTGATATGCGGCGGGCACACATCATCTACCAGCCCCACCCCCATTATCATCGGTGCCTTTATCATGTGAGCAAGGTTTTTTATGTCGAAATAGCTGAGAGTGTAGAATACCTGATCCCATGTCAGCTTCTTCTGATTCTCCACCAGATCAACGAACTCATTGCCGGGCCAGATTGCCACCCTGAAATAATCCCTGAAGTCTGAAAGGAAAGGCACCTGCGGTGCGCATACCGCTATCCGGTCATTATTTAGCGCTGCCGTTACAAAGGTAAGTGCGCCGCCCTGGCTGGCCCCCTCCACTGCAATGCGTTCCTTATCGACCTCGGGCCGTGAAAAGAGGAAATCGATACCCCTGACACAGTCCATGTAAGCACCCCTGTAGATGTATTTCTCCTTGTCGTAAAGGTTGGTGAGGATATATCCCGGGAATCCGGGATCAACATCATCCGTGCTGTTGCCGTGGCCGCGGATATTGAGACCGAAGCCTATGATGTCATCTCCGTAATTGACATATGAGGGCACCATGACTGAGCTGTAGCCCGGCACCTGCATGATGGCAGGATAGGTGCCCGGCTTAACCGGCACCTGGTACCATCCCCGGATAAGGGCATTACCCAGCGAGCGCATCTCCACGAGGTAGACATTATGCTTGCTGGTACACAGGCTGTCAATCCGGATCATTCTGAACTGAGGATCAACCGTTGCCAGTTCAGCCTTTGCCCTCTGCCAGAACCCGGCGAAATCAGGTTGCGGATCGGCAGGCGAAACAATCTTCTCCGGCTCATAGCCGAAATTGAAACTATGCTTCTTGTTGCCCATCTTGCTCTCAAGTGAGAGTGTGGCCTTATAGAAGCCCGGCCGGAGATCCCTTATCGTGAAGGTGAAGTGTCCGGTACTTTTCTTCATTACTGCCACCTCCTGGTATTTCGATGCAAACTCCTCACCGAAGTCGGTGGTTATAGTAAGTGTGAGGGCACCCCGGTATTTCTTCCTGAACTCGCTCTTCAGCGTGACCGGTATCTCTGCATCCGGATCGCCCCTGATGATCATATCCGGTTCACTGAATTCAGTGCCCAGGGCAAGCAGATCAGTATTCCCTCTGTTTGTCAGCTCCACCGGGCCGCCATAGAGGCCCCCGCCCCCTCCGCCGTCATAGACCCTGACGGCGATTGTATTCTTTTTGCCCCATTGTACTATTTCAGGGGGTATCCGGTATGACCGCGGCACATCCCAGGCGGCGTAATAATCAGGAGGCATCTGACCGGTACTGCCTATTTGATGTCCGTTGAAGAATGTAACATCAGAGTCATCGATCTTTCCCAGACTAAGCATCAGCCCGTCATACCTGAGGGCATTCTTCTTCATGGAGACAGGTACTACCACCTTCACCCTGTACCAGGCGAAGCCGTCATATCCCGGAAAACCCTGCGTCTCCCACAGCTCCAGGGGGGAGATGTCGTTCCACCAGTAATCATTCAGTGCCGAGTCAATATACTCGGGTTTATCACCGGTAATGAACTTCCACTCAGCCGGTACAATACTCTGCGCATGGCATGAACTGATGATGCTCAAAGCTGCCACCGCAAAAAGAAACAGTCTCTTAATCATAATATCGATTTTTCATTTCGTTCTGGTTTATCCGATTTCCTCCACGCTATCAAGGAAGTTTAACCGTGATCTCCTCCCCGGTGTAGTTGATTGTAACATCAGGAGTCCTGTTAAAATCGAGCTTCACGGCTCTCTCCCCGGAAACCCTGACTACTCCGAAGGTACGATTCTGCAGCATTCCTGAGAACTCACCAGTCCTGGTGCCAACCGTAAGAGTATTGTCTGCCTCACTGTAGGTGAAGGGTATCAGTGTATAGGCACCGCTCTCATAATTATAGTTATCGCCCTCATCTTCATAAAGCTCGAAGCTGCCGTCAGTACCTGCATAGACGTAAAGGGTGATCGGATCGACGGGTTTCTCCGAGGTGTATTGTATATCAGGCCCGAAGGGAATAACCGATCCCTCCCTGACAAAGACCGGCATATAATCATACGGGGCATCCGCCTCAATCACCTCACCACCCTCATAATACTTTCCGGAGCGCAAATCATACCAGCCATAGGCACCGGGTAAGTACACCTTTCTTGTGCGGGTCTTATATTCGGTAACGGGATTCACCATCAGCGACGGGCCGAACATGTACTGGTCAGTGATATCGAAGACTTTTGTGTCAAGACTGAAATCCATTGCGAGGCCCCGCATCATCGTATAGTCATTCAGCCAGGAGTGACCGGCCAGGGAGTAAATGTATGGCATGAGTCTGTATCTCAGATTATTGTACTCAACCATTGACTTATAGGCAGGATGGTTCTCCGGGGAGGTGTTATAGATCTCCCTTAGGGGGAACTCACCGTGCGACCTGAAAAGGGGAACAAAAGCCCCGTACTGGTGCCAGCGTGTCATGAGTTCACGCCACTCGTCAAGATCTGCCGGGGATGGATTATGAAAACGACTCTCAACTGAGAAACCTCCGATGTCCATCGTCCAGTAAGGTATGCCTGACATGCAGAAGTTGAGTCCGCAAGGTATCTGCGCTGCCATATCATGCCACCTTGCGGCGATGTCACCGCTCCAGTTTGCAGCTGAATATCGCTGCAATCCGGCGAAAGCTGATCTGGTCAGGATGAAGACCCTGTTGCCGGGATCTGCTGCCAGCTGACCCTCAAATACACCCTGTGCCTGTACGAGAGCATAGGCATTGAAATACCTGTCGGCAGAGCCCAGGGCCGTGGGATGCATGAGTGCCTTTCGCTCATCCATTGGCAGGTTTGAGCATATGTCCGGCTCAGTGGCATCGAGCCACCATGCATCAATGCCCTTGCTGTAGAGCGAGGTATTTATCTGGTCCCAGAAGGCCTTACGGGCGTCAGCATTGAACGCGTCGTAGAATGTCGAAACATACCCTATCCAGTCCTTCTGCCCCTTTTCCACGTTGCGCTTATAAAGCCATCCCTTGTTGTTCATGGCCTCGTAGTTTTCAGTACCGACATAGTACTTTGGCCATACCGAGATCATGATGTTTGCATTCAAGTCTTCATGCAGAGTCCTGATCATCGCCTCAGGGTCAGGGAACCGGGTGGGGTCAAACTTGTGATCTCCCCATTTGTCTATGGGCCAGTACTGCCAGTCGAGCACTATATTGTCAAAAGGAATCCTGCGTTTCCTGAATTCCTGCACTACTCCCAGCACCTCCTCCTGGGTTGTGTAGCGCTGGCGACTCTGCCAGAATCCCATCGACCATTTAGGCATCACCGGGGCCTTCCCTGTGACAGTACGGTATCCGCTGATCACCTCATCCATGCTTTCGCCGCTGATAAAGTAATAGTCGATACGGTCAGCCACCTCCGACCAGAATGATATCCTCTGCTGCTCCTCCTCATCCAGCGGGGTAAGGTATTTAAGGGTTATGAATGACTCACCTCCGTCAGGAATCCATTCTATCTTCAGGGGATAACGCTTCCCCTGTTCAAGGTTCATGGTGAAGTAGTTCGAGGAGGCATTCCAGCACTGACGCCAGCGATCGAAGATCAGCTTACCATCAATCCAGAGCTTTGCATAACCGGCAGAATTGAACATGAACTTGTGTTCACCGGTTGTATCAGACTCAATATCACCCTCCCATGTCACCATTCCTTCACCGAGGTTAAACCCTTCGGGAAATTTCACAAGATCAGGAATAAACTGGTAGTTGATCTCTGCTTCACTCCTGATCACATGAACCTTTTTCCCCGTCTTCCGGTCAGCGTATACTGCCGCCAGTCCACCCTCATTACCGTTTTTGTCATAGAGTTTCATGGCAGAGAGTTCGTTCCATTCTCGTATGTCACCGTATTTTGTCCTGGAGTTGTTGTCCCACAGGATGCCGTAATTGTGATTCGAGATAATGAAAGGAACTACCGCCAGGGTGTTGTACTGGAAGAGGTCTGCATCCTTGCCTTTCAGGTTCATGAATGAGGTCTGGTTAGCTCCGAGTCCGTAGATGGCCTCATCAGGATGTGATTCAAACTGCTGCCTGATCACGTAACAGTTCTCTCCACTGACCGTTACCGGTGTGAATGATCTTCCTCCCCCACTCTGCTCCGCCAGGAAGACCGTACCATCAGTATCAGTGAAGACAACCTCGCCGGTCTGCAGGGATACCTCGGCGCTGAGCGATTTGGTGGCGAGGGTGATCTGTCCCTCACCCTTTTCAATAGTGAACTCCGTCTCGCTTGCAGGCTGGGGTATGGTGATAAGGCTGAAATTCGGAGGGAATTCACCCGTGGGTACCGATGTTACCCTGATGATTCTGTCATTTATTACTATCAGTCGTATAGTCTGCCCCGGGAAGTCGGACTTCCCGTTAAGGCTCACCACAACGCCGTTACCTGTTCTTTCGTAAGGTTTGGTGGAACACGACTGGCACATTAGTGCCATAGTGACCAGGACCGTCACAAGTACATTAATTGTTCTCAACTTCTTCATAACCCTATGTTAGTTAATTATTAATTTCTTAGTTATCTATTGAGTGTCAACGTAAATACCCGGCAAATATATTCCCGGTGGCAGTGCTGTATTCAGAATTGTCTCACTGCGACCACGCTCAGCCTCATACTTCATGCCCCTGGAAGCTGCAGGGGATGACAGGGCAATTAACAACAGGCTGCAGGAAAATGCTTTCAATTCACTCTTCATTGTATATGGCCACAAGAAAAATAAAAATACAAAGGATATCTCAATATAATGACTAAATCCGGGATATCCTTTGATTCTGCTAAAATGGCTTACCTAACCCATCACCATTACTTGTGCTCAAACCTAATGTTAACTATATATAACCCTGTAAGATCCATGTTCACACCTGTCAGCAGGGTTACGCCCAGGTTCTGCCAGACAAATAAGAAAAGATAGTCTTAAGAGTTTATTTCGCATAGCTGTACAGTTTTTAGGTTTTTAAAGGTACTCCATCTTGTAAGTGCGGAACTGATACTATTTTGCCTCTTTATTGTAATAATTTGATTAGTCCTGTTGTTTTTCAGACCAAAATGCCCTGGTTGGTGTATATAGTACACATAGCCTTCAAATATCCACTATAAATCCGGATTGCGGCCCTTCTTCATGCTTAAGACATCCATACGAAGCCTGCCATTATACCTATGTATACTATAATGCGCCTCTTTTCAATTAACTGTAAGAAATATCCCCCGACTTTTTTTTTATTACTCTATTGATTGTGCTATTTATTTACAATATCTTTGAAATCCTACTTGTACACTTAGTCATTTTATCTCTTGCCCGGTATAATAAAATGATAACCCATAAGATTGTTCCCAACATTTCGGTCGACTGTGTTGTGTTCGGATTTGACTTTGAAAAACTCAATGTTCTGCTTGTTGAGCGGGAGCTCAAGGATGAAAAGAGCGGGACGGTGGTCTTCAGTGACCACACTCTGGCGGGGTATCATATCTTTGAGGATGAAGACCTTGACAGTGCCGCGGGACGGATCCTTAAAGGGCTGACCGGTCTCGATAACATCTTCCTGGAGCAGTTCGGAGCCTTCGGGCAGCTTGACCGTGTCTCTGCTCCCAGGGACAAGACCTGGCTTGAATATATCAACAAGGGATTTGCCGACCGGATTGTCACCGTGGGTTACCTTGCCCTTATTGACAACACCAAGGTCACCCTGAGACTGAAAGACAGGAACGTTTCATGGTTTCCGGTCTCCATGATCAAGGACATGGAGCTGGCCTTCGACCATAAATATCTGTTTTATGAGGCTTTGGCAGCCCTGCAGCGTAAGGTGAAGGCCGAACCCATCGCCTTTGAGCTTCTGCCTGATTACTTCACCCTGTCACAGCTTCAGAAACTTTATGAGGCCCTCCTCGGAACGTCATTCGATAAACGCAACTTCAGGAAAAAAGTAGCACAGATGCACTATGTCATCCCCCTGAAGATGAAACAGCAAGGAGTGGCCCACAAGCCGGCACAATATTATCTCTTCAGCCGCGAGGTATATGATAAAACAAGGAAAGGGCGTATCTCCTTTATTGTCTGAAACCTATAACTAACCATCATAACCAATGAATGTGCATATCATAGACCTTGGCATAGTCCTTCTTTACCTGGTTGCGACAGTCTTCATAGGTAACTGGGTATCTAAACGGGCCTCAAGAAACATACAGTCATACTTCCTGGGCGGCAACACCCTGCCATGGTATTATCTGGGTATCTCCAACGCATCCGGCATGTTTGACATAGCCGGCACCATGCTTCTCGTCTACTGGCTCTCGGTATACGGCCTGAAAAGCATCTGGATACCCTGGCTGTGGCCAGTGTTCAACCAGATATTCCTGATGGTATACCTCTCCTCCTGGCTGAGGCGCTCCAATGTCATGACCGGGGCAGAGTGGATCAAGACGCGCTTCGGTGACGGCCGGGCCTCAAACCTGTCTCATATAATAGTGGTACTCTTCGCCATCGTCAGCGTCATCGGATTCCTGTCATACGGTTTCAAAGGTATAGGCAAGTTCGTTGCGGCATTCCTTCCGCCCATAGTCTCCGACCCGGAATACCTGATGGCCCATCCGCAGATAAACGTTAACCTCTACGCCCTGATCCTGATGGCAATCACTACCTTCTACGTGGTCAAGGGAGGTATGTTCAGCGTGGTCATCACCGAGGTGATCCAGTACGGCATACTCACCATCGCCTCTGTTGCCGTGGGAATTATCGCCATAAAGCAGATTTCTCCTGACGCCCTCAACGCGGTGATCCCCGAGGGGTGGAAGAGCCTGTGGTTCGGGAGGACCATCGGGCTCGACTGGACTTCCATCTCGGCGGCCGCCTCGCCCAAGCTCCACACCTTCAATGATTGGATTAAGACGGACGGGTATGAGCTGTTCGGACTCTTCTTTGTCATGATGCTCTTCAAAGGCGTGCTTGTCTCCGCTGCCGGCCCGGCACCCAACTATGACATGCAGCGTGTCCTCGCAACCAAAAACCCGAAGGAGGCTTCAAAGATGAGCTCACTGGTGAGCGTGGTCCTTAACCCCACCCGTTATTTCATGGTAGCAGGGCTGACAATACTGGCCCTGGTGAACTTCGACAAGCTTTATACCGGGTCACTGACCAACCCCGATTTCGAGAGCATCCTGCCCGAGGTGCTCGCCACCTATGTCCCGGTGGGATTGCTGGGGTTCCTGCTGGCAGGCCTCATCGCTGCCTTCATGAGCAACTTCGCCGCCACGGTGAACGCCGCACCGGCATACCTGGTCAACGATATTTACAAGCGTTACGTCAACCCTAACGCCAGCGAGAAGACATATGTCAGGATGAGCTACGCCGCCTCCCTCCTGATAGTGGTGATAGGGATAATCGTCGGTTTCATGGTGACATCAATCAATGATGTGGTGCTCTGGATCACCGCCGCACTATGGGGTGGCTATACTGCCCCCAACGTCCTGAAATGGTACTGGTGGCGCTTCAACGGTTACGGGTACTTCTGGGGTATGCTCTCAGGAGTGGGAGCCGCTCTCCTGCTGCCGGCCCTTAACCTCGAGATCCTGCAGAACTGGCCCCTGACTGAGAACTTCAGCATGAACGCCTTCCCTATTATCTTCCTTATATCACTTATCGGGAGCGTGCTGGGTTCACTGCTCACTAAAAAAGAAGATGATGCCACGCTGAAGAAGTTTTACAGGCAGGTGCGCCCGTGGGGTTTCTGGAAGCCGGTGGAAAGAATGGTAATGGCAGAAGAGCCTTCCTTTAAGGCAAACAGGGATTTCTGGAAGGATATGTTCAATATAGCAGTGGGAATCGTCTGGCAGATATCACTCATGGCATTCCCGGTGTTCCTTGTCATACGTGAGTGGACACAGTTTTATGTGGCAACGGGCGTAATGATAGTGACAACAATCATTCTGAAATTCACCTGGTGGGATAAACTTAAAGACTAATCCAAAACTATGAGATACGGTCACTTTGATGACAACAAGAGGGAATATGTCATCACACAGTACAAAACACCCTACCCGTGGATAAACTATCTTGGCAACCGGGACTTCTTCTCAATCATCTCGAACACGGCAGGCGGTTACAGCTTCTACCGCGATGCAAGACTGCGGAGGCTGACCCGTTTCAGGTACAACAATGTGCCCCTTGATGACGGTGGCAAGTATTTCTATATCAATGACAACGGATCTGTGTGGTCTCCCGGCTGGAAACCGGTGAAAGCTGATGTTGAAGACTACTCCTGCCGCCACGGCATGGGCTACACGGTTATTGGAGCGGAAAAGGATAACCTCCGGGCCGATATGCTCTTCTTCGTCCCCGTGGGTGACACCTGCGAAGTGCAGCGTATCACCCTGCGCAACACAGGTAATATTGCGAAAGGTTTCCGTCTCTTCTCCTTCGTAGAGTGGTGCCTATGGAACGCACTCGATGACATGACCAATTTCCAGCGTAACTTCTCAACCGGCGAGGTGGAGGTTGAAGATGGCGTCATCTATCACAAGACCGAATACCGTGAACGCCGTAATCACTACGCCTTCTATTCGGTGAACAGTCCTGTTGCCGGTTTCGATACAGACAGGGAAGCCTTCCTTGGCATGTACAATGGATTTGACCGGCCTGATGTAGTCTTCTCCGGCAAGCCCCGCAACAGCCTTGCCCACGGCTGGTCACCCGTAGCTTCACATTGCATGCAGGTTAAACTGGAGCCGGGTGAGGAGAAGAGCTTCGTCTTCGTTCTGGGATATGTTGAAAATCCCGATAATGAAAAGTTCATCGCACCTAAAGTGATAAATAAGGTCAGGGCGAAGGCCATGATCGAAAGGTATGACACCGATGCAAAGGTCAACGAAGCCTTCCGGGAACTGAAGGAGTACTGGGACAGGCAGCTTTCAGCCATTATTCTGGACCATCCTGACCCGAGGCTCTCGCGCATGGTCAATATCTGGAACCCCTACCAGTGCATGGTTACCTATAACATGTCGCGCAGCGCATCCTACTTTGAGTCAGGCATTGGCCGCGGGATGGGCTTCCGCGACTCTAACCAGGACCTTGTGGGTTACGTTCAGATGATCGCCCCGCAGGCCAGGGAGAGGATCATAGACATAGCCTCCACACAGTTCGATGACGGCAGCGCCTACCACCAGTACCAGCCGCTCACCAAGAGAGGGAATGCGGAGATTGGGGGCAACTTCAATGACGATCCGGTATGGCTGATTTTCGGAGTGGCAAATTACCTTAAAGAGACCGGCGACTGGTCGATCCTGGATGAGACTGTGCCGTTCAATAATGACCCGGCGAATGCCGCGAGCCTCTTTGAGCACCTTAAACGTTCATTCTGGCACGTCGTTAACCACCTGGGACCGCACAGCCTGCCGCTGATCGGGCGCGCCGACTGGAATGACTGCCTCAACCTGAACTGCTTCTCGTCGAACCCCGATGAGAGCTTCCAGACCACTGAGAACCAGAAAGGAGGTCAGGCGGAGTCGGTATTCATTGCTGCCATGTTCGTTCTTTATGGCGCTGACTTTGTTACCATTGCCACGAAGAGAGGTGAGAATGCCCTGGCAGATGAGGCACAGAAACACATTGATGAGATGGTCAAAGCTCTCGACAGTCACGGCTGGGACGGCGAATGGTTCCTGCGTGCCTATGACTTCTATGGAAGGAAGGTCGGCAGTCGTGAGAATGAAGAGGGAAAGATTTTCATCGAGACGCAGGGTATGTGTGTCATGGCAGGCATCGGGCTTGAAGACGGCAGGGCGCTAAAGGCGCTGGGCTCCGTCAATGAACGCCTGGCCTGCGAGTACGGGATTGTACTGAATAACCCGGCATTTACGAAGTATTACATAGAGATGGGAGAAATATCCAGCTATCCGGAGGGATACAAGGAGAATGCCGGCATCTTCTGCCATAACAATCCCTGGGTCATCATCTCGGAGACAATGACGAGAAACGGTCACAGGGCCTTCGACTATTACTGCCGCATCACACCATCATACCTGGAGGAGATAAGTGACCTGCACAAAACCGAACCTTACGTCTATTCCCAGATGATAGCAGGCAAGGATGCCTTCCGCCCCGGCGAGGCCAAGAACAGCTGGTTGACCGGTACAGCATCATGGTGCCTCTATGCCGTCACCCAGTATATCCTTGGCATCCGGCCTGAGTATGACGGACTGATGGTTGATCCCTGCATACCACCAGAGTGGAACGGGTTTACCGTCAGGCGTAAATTCAGAGGGGCGATTTATAACATTGAGATTGTCAACCCCGAGCATAAATCAAAAGGCGTCTGGGAGATTACTGTCGACGGGAAGAAGGTTGACTCCTCTCTTATCCCCGTGTTCCCTGAAGGGACTGAACATCATGTCAAAGTAACGATGTAATGCTATGAGGTACGATTCATCTTTTTTCGCATTTGCCGCACTTGCCGTTCTGGCAACATCAGGCTGCGGCAGTGCAGCACAGAAAAAGTCGAGGCTTGAGGCTGCGGCCTCAACCGAAGTGATCCTTGTCAACCAGGTGGGCTACCTGCCAGATGCTCAAAAGGTAGCTCTGGTCCGTTACGGAGCGGAGGAGTTTGATGTCATTGATGCAATGACCGGCAAGATCGTTTTCAGCGCGGAAACCGGCGAGCCACGATACTGGGAGTTTTCGGGCGATACGGTCCGCAATGCGGACTTCTCTGCGCTGACTGCACCGGGAACATACCGGTTGTGCCTTGCGGGAACAGAGAGTTGTTCCGGTGATTTCCGTATCGCCGCTGATGTTTATAATGAGATTGCCAAAGCCTCAATTAAATCATATTACCTGAACCGCTCAGGTTTTGAGATCGAAGAGGAATTTGGTTCGAAATGGGCGCGGCCTGCAGGTCACCCTGACACAGCAGTGATAGTTCACAAATCTGCTGTATCACGTGGCAGGCCTGAGGGTACTGTCATATCAAGTCCCGGGGGCTGGTATGATGCAGGCGATTACAACAAGTACATCGTCAACAGCAGCATCACCAACTACACCCTGCTGCTCTTTTACCAGCTCTTCCCGGAATACTGCAACTCGCTGAACCTGAACATCCCCGAAAGCGACAATGATATTGCCGATCTGGTTGATGAGCTGCTTTATAACCTCAGGTGGTATCTTACAATGCAGGACCCGGCTGATGGCGGTGTCTATCACAAGCTGACCAATGATCATTTCTACGGTTTCGAGATGCCTCACGAGGCAACTCAGCCACGTTATGTGGTTCAGAAAAGCACGGCCGCTGCACTTGATTTTGCAGCTGTGACAGCCATGGCATACCGCGTCTTCTCCAATGACCCCTCGGAAGAGCTGAAGGCCTTGTCGGCAGTGTGTCTGGAAGCTTCGGGAAAAGCCATGAAATGGGCGGAAGCTAATCCTGCAGCAATATACAATCAGCCCAGGGACGTCTCCACCGGTGCTTACGGAGATGCCAATCTCTCTGACGAGCTCTTCTGGGCAAAGGCTGAGACAGCACTGGCATCAGGAACTGCTCCGGGAGCTGATTTTCTCGCCGGTGTGCGGGCCGGGACCCCCACATGGAACCAGTCGGGGGCACTGGGACTGATTTCTCTTGCGCTGAGCAGCGATGAGTCTTTTTCCGGGCTCCGCGAAGAGGCCATAGAGATGCTCCTCTCCTATGCCGATGAACTGCTTGTAAAATCGGATAGCTGTCCCTACCAGATCAGTCTAGACTGGTTTGCATGGGGAAGCACCTCAGATGTAGCCAATCAGGCTATGCTGAAGCTTATCGCCATGAAACTCTCAGGCAGCGACAGGTTCCTGCCCTCAATCCAGGCCGATGTCAACTGGCTGCTCGGGACCAACCCCACCGGCTACTGCTTCGTAACCGGATTCGGGACCCTCTCGCCAATGAATATCCATCACCGTCCGTCGGGAGCCGACGGGGTGCCGGAGCCTTATCCCGGATTCCTCGTTGGAGGACCAAACACGTCGGTTCTGACCGACTGTCCGCCCACTGTTAACCGTTCCGCCTTCCCTGCAAAATCCTACACTGACAGCGAATGCAGCTACTCTACCAATGAGATAGCCATTAACTGGAATGCGCCGCTGGTATTTGTGCTCGGCGCAATGGACAATATGAGGCCATAACTGTGATTTAGTTAACTAAAAGCCTGTCTGGATAAAAGACTCCCGAAAAATCTTAAATTTAAGCTCTCAGAATAATCAATCAAATAATGAGCACCAGAAGAGCTTTTATTAAAAAAGGAGGATTAACCGCAGGCGCACTGGCCACTGCCACAGCATTAGGCGCCGGTATTATTCAAAAGGACAACAGGAATTCCGGGAGACCGGGTGGTCTGAAAGGAATCACGATCACCGGGATGTTCATTGAGCCGATTACCATCAAGCTGGATGAACCATTTCATATAGCACTGGGTGTAATGACCCATATTGACAATGCCCTTGTTACAATTGTTCTTGAGAATGGTATTGAAGGTTATGGTGAGGCCGCACCCATCATACAGATCAACGGAGAAAACCAGGCAACCATCCTTGCTACTCTGAACAGCTGTAAGGAGTTTATTGTTGGTCAGGATATAAACAACTACAAGTCAATCGCATACACCCTGAAGAGCGCTTTCTGGGCCCAGTCAGCCGCCAGGTGTGCCATTGAAATGGCTCTGCTTGACGCATACACAAAAGCCCTGGAGATTCCTTTCTACCGTTTTCTGGGAGGTACTGAGAACAGGATAGAGACTGATTACACTATTTCGATTGTTCCTGCGGAAGAGGCAAAGAAGCAGGCGATACAGCTTGCAGCCGAGGGTTTCAGGGTCATAAAGACAAAAGTGGGGATTAACCTGATGGAAGACATTGACAGGGTACTTGCTATTAGAGACGGTGCCCCTGGCTGCGGCATTCTTATTGACGCCAACCAGGGTTATGTGCCAAAGACGGCATTGCGATTTATTAATGAGGTCCTGAAGCATGATATTCATCCGGTTTTGTTTGAGCAACCTGTTCTTAAAACTGACCTTGCCGGGATGAAGTATGTAAGAGACAACACCGAGGTATTGATTGGGGCCGATGAATCGGTATTCACAGCTGCAGATGCCATCGAAGTTGTGCGCACGGGTTGCGCCGATGTCATTAACATTAAATTGATGAAGTCGTGCATAATAGAGTCGCTTGATATTGCCGCCATTGCGCGAGGCGCAAATCTTAAGCTCATGATCGGCTGCATGGTTGAAACCAATCTTGCACTGGCCTGTGCCGTTCACTTTGCCGCCGGTGTTGGAGGATTTGACTTTATAGATCTCGATCCCTCCTTTGATGCGGTAAGGTGTCCGGTAAAAGGAGGTCCGGAATTCAAACCCCCGTACTGGACTATTGGTCAGGGTTCTGGCCTGGGTTTCAGCGGCAGACAGTAGAGGAATTTTCGATTTCAGATTTTCGATTGTCGATTTAATCAAAATCTCCAAATCGCAAATCGAAATTCGCAAATCCTTCAGACTTTCGACTTTACGGACTTTACGGACTTTTCAAATAATCCTGTAGAGCCGTAACGTATTCCGCAAACTTTTCCCTTCCCAGTTCGGTGATGTTGCACATCGTCTGTGGATAGCTCTCCCCGAAGCTCTTGCTGACTGATATGTATCCCGCATCCCTGAGCTTACCTATCTGTACGCTGAGATTGCCCGCTGTCGCTTCGGTCTTCTCACGGAGATAGGTAAACTCAGCCCTGTCAACACTGATAAGTATTGACATTATGGCCAGTCTCAGCTGCGAATGCAGCAGCGGATCAAGCTCCCTGAATGGTGTCATGGCTGCCCTTTCTTTTCAATATATACCCGGGTATAAGAAACCCTGTAATCATCGCTACCGGCATAGCAAGACCTGAGACTGTCTCACCACCGAAGTGAGCAACAAGAGCCAGTACCCATAATGACGCTGCGCCCCAGATAAGAGGTCTGAACCTGATGATCGTCCCTGATATAAGCGTTGGCATGGCTACTATCAGAAGCATATACTTGGTTATGCTGCCGTAGTTGTCAGCATTGACTACGAAAAAGACCAGTGAGGCAAACAAAAAGGAAAACCAGGTCCATACATAAATGCTTGTTGCATATGTGTATACCCGCTGTTTCCTGCCCCTGATAAAACCGTAAATGACCGAGACAAATGCACCCGGTATTACAAAAAACCAGACATACCAGACGTTGGTCCAGTCTGTCACCTTCCAGAGAATAAACTCCGAGAGGCTGCAGGCCAAAAGTAGCCAACCCCAGAACAGGAAGTGAAAGACACTCTGCGAGAGATCCATTCGGGTTTTGTTGATCATCGCCGAGATGACCTTCAGGCTCTCCTCCCCTGTCATTAATTTTTCTTCGTTTTCCATGGCTTTTACTAATTTTACATTAAGTGTTAAAAGAAATTCATACTACAAATATAAACCAGTTTATAATATAAACCTTATTATATTATAAATATTTTCTTTCTATAGTGAAAATATTTTGTAAGTTATTGATTATCTGTTTAATGAAAACTTAATGCGAAATGCCATGGGACTGATCAGGATTGAGGATATGGAGTTTTATGCTTTTCACGGACATTACCGCGAGGAGCAGATTGTGGGCAATCATTTCATGGTTGATGTGTCTATTGAGACTGAAACTGACAGGGCGGGGAAGAGTGACGAGCTGGGTGACACCCTTAATTACCAGACGGCATATCTTGTGGTTAAGAGGGAGATGGAAACAACCTCTAACCTGCTGGAACATATTGCCACCCGCATACTTGATGCACTCTACAAAGAGCTGACAGGCATAACCAAAGCGACTGTAAAGGTGTCAAAGCTAAATCCCGTTATGGGCGGTCGCATTGGCAGGGTAAGCCTGGAACTGACCAGGTAGGTCTGCTGCACCACCGCTTCCACCAGGAGACCGAAGGCTGCTGCAGCGGACATCAGTCTTCATGGGCTGTCATGATGGATGTCAGCCTTCGCATCGCTCAGGAGGCTCAAAGAATGATCTGTTGAGTGAAGTATCATCTTCCGTCATCAGGTCAGTGGCTTCCGGATTGGCCCTAAACATCATCAATAAATTGATCTCTACATGCACTGAGTCCCCTTTAATCTCCTATTTTTGTAATCTCATTTTAGCAACCAATGAAAGAATCTGAAGAGATATCAAAGCCTGAATCACAGCATTTTATTGAACAAGCCATAGAGAAGGACCTGAGTGAGGGTAAGAATGGCGGCCATGTACATACCCGTTTCCCGCCTGAGCCCAACGGCTACCTCCACATAGGACATGCAAAGGCCATCTGCCTCGACTTCGGGATGGCGGAGAAGTACGCCGGTAAGTGCAATCTCCGCTTTGATGACACCAACCCTACCAAAGAGGATATCGAGTATGTCGACTCCATCAAGGAGGACATCCAATGGCTGGGATTCACCTGGGACGACCGGGAGTACTATGCTTCAGACTACTTCGGAAAGCTGTGGGACTTTGCGGTATCGCTCATCAGGCGTGGACTTGCCTATGTTGATGACCAGAGCGCCGAGACCATATCGGAACAGAAAGGCACTACCACGCAGCCCGGCACGGCCAGTCCTTACCGCGACCGCACCGTTGAGGAGAACCTTGATCTCTTCTTCCGTATGAACGAGGGTGAGTATGAGGAAGGCAGTCGTGTGCTAAGGGCCCGTATTGACATGGCCTCTCCCAACATGCACATGCGTGACCCCATCATTTACCGCATTCTGAATACTCCGCACCATCGAACCGGAGCAAAGTGGAAGGTCTATCCCATGTACGACTTCGCCCATGGACAGAGTGATTATTTCGAGGGTATTACTCACTCGCTCTGCACCCTTGAGTTCGAGGTGCACAGGCCGCTGTACGACTGGTTCATTGACCAGCTTAAGAGTGATGATTATCGTCCCCGACAGATAGAATTCAATCGCCTGAACCTCACATATACGGTTATGAGCAAGCGCAAGCTTCTTGAGCTGGTGAAGGACGGAGTAGTGTTGGGATGGGATGATCCGCGCATGCCAACTCTGTGCGGGCTGCGGCGAAGAGGATATACCCCGGAGTCGATCAGGCGCTTCGTTGACCTCATCGGTTACACCAAGGTAGAGGCAATCAATGATGTCTCCCTCCTCGAGTATGCTATCAGGGAAGACCTTAACAAGCGGGCCCCGCGTGTCTTCGGGGTGCTTAATCCCCTTAAGGTTATAATCACCAACTACCCTGAAGGTACCACTGAGGATATGGAGATAATCAATAATCCTGAGGATGAGACACAGGGAACGCGACTTGTCCCGTTCAGCAGAGAGGTTTATATAGAGCAGGAGGACTTCATGGAGAATCCTCCTCCAAAGTTCTTCCGTCTTGCCCCCGGGCAGGAGGTGCGTCTCAAGGGAGCCTATATAATCAAGTGCACCGGTTTGAAAAAGAACGATGCGGGTGAGATTGTGGAGGTGCACTGCACCTATGATCCGGTGACGCGCAGTGGCGGACCGGAATCGGACCGCAAGGTCAAGGGCACCCTGCACTGGGTGTCGGCTGCACATGCGCTTGATGCAGAGGTAAGACTGTATGACAGGCTCTTCAATGATGAAGATCCCTCAGGGCACAAGGATATTGATGCAAGGGCGTTTCTTAATCCCGCTTCACTGACCACTCTCACCGGCTGCAAGGTTGAGCCGTCGCTCACAGGGGCCGGGCCGCTGACCAGGGTTCAGTTCCAGCGGGTGGGTTACTTCTGTGTCGATTACGACAGCCAGCCAGAGAAGCTTGTTTTCAACCGTACTGTGGGGCTGAAGGACACCTGGGCCAGGCAAAACAAGTAGCTCATTGACCTTCAGACCGCAAGACTGAAAGACCGCACGACAGAGCGAAGCGACAGACCTCAGACCTTTAGACCTTCAGACTTTTAATGGCACATTATTTGTGTCATTAACAGGTAATTGCTTTGTTTTTTTTCACCTAAACTGAAGAAGCATGAAAACTATTTTCAGATCATTTACCTTGATCCTGCTTGTTGTGTTTACATTTTCTTCCTGTGAAAAAAACTCCGACACAAGCAAGGGAACCGCTAAATTTTCAGTCGCCTCGATTGAAGAATCCAACCAGTTAAAATCAGCCTGGGCTGACACCGACCTGGTTTCGTACCATCTGCTGGTATCTGTTGAAGACTCTGATGGATCTGCTGTCCTTACTGATCATCTTGTCCCCGTTTATTTATTCGGGCCAGCTTACATCAGTGATGAGCTCGAAATGAATGAAGGAGACTACCGCCTTACAGAGTTTATGTTGATTGACCCCTCGGGTACGGTGATCGCCGCCACTCCTGTTGAAGGCTCTCCGCTGGCCTATCTGGTAAATAAACCGTTACCGCTGGGGTTCAGTATCAGGGGCGGCACTGCTACCCTTGTTTCTCCGGAACTGCTGGCGGTGGGCAGTCATACACCGGGCGACTTCGGGTACATCAGTTTCGGGGGACAGATTATCAAGCCTCTTGATTTTTACACCGTCTGCATCATTGACAATCCTCTGAGCATGGCTCCGGTGCAACCGCCTGTCACCGCAGCACTTACAGTCTTCGCCGGTAACGAATGGCGGTACCGCTTCAGGCTTGAGCCATCTGTAAACCATCTGATCATAAGAGGAGGGCACGAATACTACATTTTCCTGCTTGAGAAAGAGGGTTACCCGCCTCAGAAGTTTGAAATCACGGCACGTGAACTGAGGGCCTCAACGGAGAGCAGTCCCCTTGTGCTTAAGATCCCGTATGACAGCAACCAGTGGAGAGTTTTGGTGCTGCAACCCGGTCCGGCAGACGGTAAGGATGCCATGATCACGAATCTGGATCCCGGTAAGAACTTTGGTGATCACAAGTATTTTGAAGCCACCTTTATTTCAGAGCCTGTTCTCACGGTCATGCGTTCCAATGAGAGTCTTATTTCTTTTGACAGGAATACAATGCCAAAGTCAGCAACCATAAAGAGGGTTATACTCAATCTCTGGTACGACCTGCCGCTTGTCTGGGACAGCACCATTTTCTATCCTGCTGGGGGAACAGGCATCGAATGGTGCGGAGGGGTGCTGCAGAAGATAATTGAGCCCTGGGAGGAGGATAAGGTGACATGGAATGAACAGCCGAAAACGACTGAGGCAAACCAGGT
>CAYVYM010000042.1:0-28236 GCA_964455705.1 uncultured Rikenella sp. | reverse complement strand
GAGACAGGTCTGGGACCTGTCTATTACGAATGGTTTATTGTATGCGGGGAGACAGGTCTGAGACCTGTCTATACGTAATCCTGTAAAAAGATATTCTATTGTAGGAAGGGTATTGACAGCGGGTATTTGAAAACCTCGCCCTTTGCTGAGCTGATGCTTGCCACAATGATGCAGACAAACTCAAGCACGACGAGTGCTATCAGCAGCGGTATGCCCACGATGATAAAACATAGCGGAATAAGCAACACGGAGTAGAGGAGCACGGAAATCTGGAAATTTAGTGAAGCTTTTCCGTTGATGTTTACCCACTCCGACTCATCCTTTCTGGATATCCAGCAGATCACCGGGCCGACTATGCCTCCGAAGGGAAAGAAGTAACCGGCGAAGGCTGACAGGTGGCAGAACATTGCCCAGTCGCGTTCCGATTGCGTGTATGTTTTAATCTCTTCCATTTGTTTTATTTTAAAGACGGTATGTCAGGGCAAAATGCTGCATCATCAGAAACGTGCCAGCCTTTTCAGATCACTTACCAGCATTCCGTTTGCGTTCCTGCTGTCAACAAGGTGGCTGTCATAGTAATACATAATAGCATCATCTGTTCCGAGGAGCATTTTCATGCAGGTTCCTGTCTGTTTGACGCCGTCAGGTCCTACCTTATGCACTATCAGGATGTCCTTCTCCTTCTCGTCAATGGCTCTGATTATCTCCTCCTCGTCAACTATCCTGACCTTGTTTGGGTAGTGGGTTTTTATCCTTGCTTCGGTATTGATCTCCGGAGCCAGGTCCTCCGCCCTCACCAGTATCGTCTTGCCCTTGATGTCCGGAACATTCTTGTTATAGTATTTCAGATAGCGCAGCGCCGAGGTTGTAGGGTTCTTAATGACCAGGTCAGAATGATACTGCATGAACCTGATGATCAGTCCCAGCTTATAGCTGTACTCCTCCTCAGGAGCCCCTGCGAAGGAGAGAGGTATGGCGCAAAACTCAGGAAGCTCATCAAGGTTCTCAACGTCAGCGCCCAGGAGGAGGTTAAGGAAGTCGTAAGCCGAGCCTGACTTATCATTGCTGAAGTTAGTTATAGTCAGCACAATAAACGACAGGGAAGGGTCCGTCCGATTGACATTGAACTCACTCTCAGTAATGAATTTTACCGGCGTCACCTTCCAGTATTTTTGCACAGCACTCCTGATCTCAACATTGTAGAAAGAAAACGGGTTCTCTTCCATCACCACGCATGTTACAGAAGACCTGAACTTTTCAGCATCCTCAACGGTGGGGTAAGGCCTCTGCTGGGCTGTTGCCATGAGGGAGGAAAGGATAAGCAGGGCGGTCAGGGTAGTTCTTTTCATTCCCGGTTTAATTATCTGATGGTATAAAGACTGGGTGCTTTTCATTGTACTTTCTCAGGTAGACGAACATCAGCTTCTTCTGGTTCTTATTGCGCATTGAGACAAATTCCTCATAGAGCTCTGCATCCTTCATAAGCAGTACCTCCAGGTTCTTGAGGTCATATTCATATGACTTCCCGGTCTCAAAGTCGATCATGAACATCTGCAGGTCAGTACGCGATGCGTTGTTCCTGTATGGGTACCCACCCATGTAATAGGGATCATAGTACCTCGATGAATAGGGACTGTAATAATAGGGCGAATAGAATGATCTGTAGGGAGAGTAGTAAGGATCATAATATCCATATTGATTATACCCCGGGGATGTGGTTGTTACATCAGCCACAAAATGGATGATTGAGCCGAAGAAAGTAATCCGGTTGAAAGTTCCCTGCACTTTAACATAGAGGACTCCGTTACGTGCAAAGCCCCAGATGGCTTCCTTCTCGATCTCCTGCCGGACGCCCATGTTGTCATAGAAGTAGATCTTCTCTGATGAGATCACCTGGTCAAAGAAATCCTTGTCGTTATAATCAACTGAAGTAAACAGTTTGGCTTTGGGGATCGGGCTGTTTGCCTTCACCATGTCAAAGTTCAGGTAGATCCCATCCCTGAATTTGAAGCCAGGCGTATACTGAACAAGAGTATCCCTCTGCATGGCGCTGATGATGCCGGAGGCAATCACAAAGGCTATCAGTGTCACTACGGTCTTTTGCATCACACTCTTTTTCAAAGTTTACCTCAAATATTGTACCGTTAGGCAAAAATAATATTTTATGAAGACTGAAAGCACCCCTCCATTCATCTTTATTTAAATTCATGTATCTTTGGGTCTTATTTTTCTACTGCTCTCACAATATGCCGAAAAGAACAAGAGCTGCCTCCATTCCGCATTCAGACCTGATGACCCGCAGGACCAGGGACCGGATACTTCTTCCTGTTGCTGTGGCTCTGCTCCTGGTAATCATCTCTCTCTCCACTGCCCTGGCAGGCATGGCTTACACACCCCTGGTGGCCGGTGCCCTGGCGCTCGTTCCCCTTGTGATGGCGGTTTATGAACTGCGAAAGCTGATAGCTGACAGCAGGGCAATCATCAGGGAGCTTGCCTCCATTGCCGAAAAGAATGAGGATGTGATCAACTCCTTTTCACACAAGATCAGGGAACCTCTCAACAACCTGGTCCTTCTGGGCAACATGCTGAGTGAGACAAACACCTCACCCAAGCAGCAGGAGCTTGTCGAGACCTTCATCGCCTCCACCGGCACTATGGTTGAGGTGGTCAATGAACTGACCATGGAGACGGCAGGCAACATCACCTTTGAAAGAAGGGGCGAGATACGATTCAGACTCGGGCCAATTATAAAGGACACCATTGAGCTTATGAAACTTAACCGGAGACATGAGCAGTGCCTTATCACCTATGATGACCGCGGTGAAGGTAATACGGAATACATGGGTGATCCCATCATACTGAAACAGATCCTCATTGACCTGCTCAGTGCCGCCATCTCAGGCGCAACTGGCAAGGTCACAATCAAGATACAGGCCCGGGAGGCCGGCGAGCGTGATGCGATGCAAAAGGTTGAATTCACGCTCTCGTCAAACAACCCCGTGGTCTTCATCGGCGAGGGCAGGCAGCCATGGCCATTGGCAGGGAGGCTTATACACAACACCGGGGGTAACTGGCAGGAGACCAGCGCCGGTGCCGGTTCATACTTCGTGTTCTTTGTCAACATGCGGAAAGCCGGAAAGATCGAAAGACCGGCAGCAGCCAGCACTCTGATCAGGGGAATGACCGGTGAAAAAAGCAAAAAGGAGCTTAAAGACCTTTCAATACTTCTTGTTGAAGACAACCCTATCAACCAGCGCATCACACAGCTCATGCTTGAGCCGCTGGTCAAGCGGTTCGAAGTTGCCCGCAATGGCAAGGAGGCTCTTGACATGTTCGGCACCTCACGGTATGACCTCATTCTCATGGATGTACAGATGCCCGTGATGAACGGACTGTTGGCAGCCGATAAGATAAGAGGTCTTGAGATGAGCACACAGGCACATGTGCCGATTATTGCCATCACGGCCAATGCCATGCTGGGAGACAGGGAGCAGTGCCTCGCCGTGGGTATGGATGACTATATAAGTAAACCCATTGAGCCTGACGTGCTCATAGAGAAGATCAGAGCCCTGATCTGACCTCAGAAGGGCTTCACTCCAAGAATCATCATGTCATCAATCTGATCATGGCCATCCATCCATGAGGTGATGGTCTCATCCAGTATCCTCTCCTGGTCAATGAGTGGGTACTTGCTGATTGTAAGCAGGATATGCCTCAGGCGCCGGTACATGAACTTCTTGTTCTCCGGCCCTCCGAACTGGTCAGCATATCCGTCTGAGAAGAGGTAGAGGATATCGCCCTCGCGGAGACTGAAGGTGCTGCGGTTGAAGGATACCATGGCGAATGACTGCACCACATTTTTCTTGTCCCCCTTGATCTCTATAAGCTTGTCGTCACGCACAATATATACAGGCAGGAAAGCGCCCGAGAACTCCATCTCCTTTGTGTTCTTGTCAATGATACACATGCTCATCTCTATGCCGTCACGTATAAGGGCCTTGCCGCTCTCCTCCTTGAAGAAGGCCGATTCGAGTTCCCTGTTCATGGTGAGAAGCAGCTGGTCGGTGTCATCAACCTTCATCTCATTGATGATCTTCTGTATCAGCTCCAGTCCGATCATTGACATGAGGGCTCCGGGCACCCCGTGTCCGGTACAGTCAGCCGCCGCGATGAAATACTTGTCATCCCTCTCACTGAACCAGTAAAAATCGCCACTCACGATATGCTTCGGGCGGTAATAGATAAAATAGTCGTTGAATATCTTCCTGATATGATGTTCCGCCGGAAGGAGTGCCGCCTGTATCCGGCGTGCATAGTTCAGGCTGTCGGTAAGGTCTTTGTTGCGCAGTTGCAGCTCCGAGCGCTGGATGTCGATCTCATCATATGCGCTCTTCATCTCTGTCAGGTGCTTCCGGGTGCGCAGCAAAACCCAGAACTGCAGTATGGCAAGGTAAATGAGGGCTACTATGATGAATATGGCGATGGCATAGTTGATGACCGGGTTGTCTCTCAGGCCGGGAGCCAACGCCAGGAGTGCAGCCGATGGCAGGAG
The DNA here is from genome assembly GCA_964455705.1 of uncultured Rikenella sp. GTDB lineage: Bacteria > Bacteroidota > Bacteroidia > Bacteroidales > VadinHA17 > SR-FBR-E99. Next base: position 23,684 of record CAYVYM010000042.1, on the reverse strand, counting down.
ATTGCTCACTTCACTGCAACATTAGCTGTCTCCACGGAAGCCTCCCCGGGCTTAAGCAGGGGAAGCAGCTTCAGAGAGGGTGACACATGGAACTGACCGACTTCATATTCAGGCCATCTGCGGTCTGCCAGGCCTATCGTCTCTATATCAGAGCATACAACATTGGGCCATTCTCTAGGGAATGCAGGAAGGGATAGTGTCTTGGAGGTGGCGTCAATGAAGACGGCTCCATCTTCAAGGTGATAGAGGTCACGTGCCGGGTCACTGTTTCCAGTCACCAGCCAGGTGATCATGGCAGGGTCATCGGCGTCAGCCCCGTCATCGACGGCGACAACAACTGTGCCTGGCATGGTGAGCGGAGAAGGCAGCCTGTCTGCAAAACTATGCATGTCAATTCCCTGCGGTGGTTTCCTGAGCGTCAGCACAACCACAGGCAGCGCATACTCTGCCATCGTCTTCATGCCGGTGATGATCTCACCTGTAACCACCGCATCAGTGACCAGCCTCAGAGGCACCGAATGGTCCTCACCTGTGCGCTCCTCTGATAGTTTGATCGTGGCATCGATACCCAGTTTCCCTCCCATACTGAACCGGTCGGAGGAGTGGTCCAGTACATCAAGCGGACCGCGGGTCAGGAGGAGGTCTGTCTCGAATCTGGTATTGGCGAAGATGGCCTCTGCCACCATCTGGTAATCATGAACATTGACGGGGCTGCTGACCACGATTATATATTTACTCAGCATCATCTGTCCAGCGCCGAAGAGTGCGCTGAGCACCTTCATCCCCTGTCCGGGGTAGGTCTTGTCTATGCTGACTATCACCAGGTTATGGGCCACTCCCGCCACAGGCATGTGTAGCTCGCGTATCTCCGGAGCTATTGCCAGCTTGATTGGTGCGAAGAATATCTTTTCCGTTGCCTTTCCCATCCAGGCATCCTCCATGGGGGGTACTCCCACGATGGTGGCCGGGTACACGGCATTTCTGCGGTGAGTGATACAGGTTACATGAAAAACCGGGTACAAATCTGAGAGCGAATAGAAGCCGGTGTGGTCACCAAAGGGCCCTTCTGTCACCGGAGGCTCTGACGGGTCAACATATCCTTCAATTACAATATCTGAATCTACGGGCACCCACAGGTCATTGGTAAGACATTTGACCAGCGTTACTCTTTTCCGGCGAAGAAAGGCGGCGAGCAGATACTCACTGACATCTTCAGGCAGTGGTGCCGTAGCGGAATAGGTGTAAACCGGGTCGCCTCCCAGGGTCACCGTGACAGGCATCCGTTTTCCGGTCTTTTTCCATGCCTCAAAATGGCGAGAGCCGGTCTTATGGCGGTGCCAGTGCATGCCGGTGATGTCGCCGCCCATGATCTGCATCCGGTACATCCCCAGGTTAGGTTTGCCCGTAAACGGGTGCCTTGTGTGCACCAGGGGCAGGGTGATAAACCTACCTCCGTCATGAGGCCAGCACTTGAGCACGGGAAGGATGCCCAGATCAACTCCGGGCTCCACCACCTCCTGGCACTCACCCCTTCCTCTTTTCTTCCGCGGCACCAGCCTGAGCAGACTGAGCATCTGCGGAAGGCGGGGCAGCCTGGAAAACAGTCCGCGGGACTGGTTCAGTGACTCAACAAGTGAGAATATCTCCTCTCCTGCGTCATCCAGAGTACCACGGCCTATTGCTGCTGCCATGCGGTCATCAGAGGCAAAGGCGTTTATCAGAAGAGGGAAGGCAGTGCCGGTATCCTCGAAGAGAAGAGCTTTGCCTCCGTTTTTGACCATACGATCAGCTATCTCGGTGATCTCTAATACAGGATCAACGCGACACTTAACACGAGCCAGATCGCCGCGTGATTCAAGAAAGCTTACAAATTGGGCCAGGCCGTTGAACGACATTGAGAGGCAGATTTATACAAATATAAAACAAAAAACTCCGCCTGCGCGGAGTTTTTCTGTGCAGTGGACGTCGGTGCGGCTATTGGCAGCCGTAGATGGCGTTGTTTCCAAGCTCCTCTTCAATACGAAGGAGTTGATTGTATTTTGCAATGCGATCAGTACGGCTAAGTGAGCCGGTCTTGATCTGCCCTGAGTTTACTGCCACAGCCACGTCGGCAATTGTTGAGTCTTCAGTCTCGCCTGAACGGTGCGAGATTACGGTTGTGTAGCCTGCCCTGTGAGCCATCTCAATGCAGTTGAGCGTCTCAGTCAATGTACCTATCTGGTTCAGTTTGATAAGGATGGAGTTGGCGCATCCTTCAGCTATACCCTTCTCAAGGTACTGTACATTGGTCACAAAGAGGTCGTCACCCACGATCTGTATCTTTGATCCGAGCTGTTTTGTATGGAGTTTCCAGCCTTCCCAGTCACCCTCGCTCATTCCGTCCTCTATGGAGTCAATGATTGGATACTTCTGAACCAGTGCTGTCAGATAGTCAGCCTGTTGCGCCGGGGTGAGCTTCTTTCCCTTCTTGCCTTCGAACTTGGTATAGTTGTAGACACCTTTCTCAAAGAATTCGCTTGCAGCGCAGTCAAGAGCCACTGTAACATCTGTCACGGGAGTGTAGCCTGCGTTTGTGATGGCCTGGATAATGCATTCAAGGGCATCTTCCGTTCCCTTCAGTGCCGGTGCGAAGCCGCCCTCATCGCCTACGGCAGTGCTGAGACCGCGCTCCTTGAGAACCTTCTTGAGAGAATGGAACACCTCGGCACCCATCCTCAGTCCTTCCGCGAATGTAGCGGCGCCTCTGGGACGTATCATGAACTCCTGGAATGCTATGGGAGCATCGGAGTGTGAGCCGCCGTTGATGATGTTCATCATCGGGACGGGGAGAACCCGTGCATTTGTTCCGCCGATGTACCTGTAAAGCGGCAGGCCGTGATATGCTGCTGCCGCTTTGACACACGCAAGCGAGACACCGAGGATGGCATTTGCTCCGAGGGTACTCTTTGTAGTGGTGCCGTCAAGTTCACGCATCTTCTCGTCTATGGCTACCTGGTTGGTTACATCCATGCCTGCTATATCTTCAGCAATGATATTGTTGACATTATAAACCGCCTTCAGGACACCCTTGCCGAGGTAGCGGTTTTTGTCGTTGTCTCTCAGCTCGATGGCCTCGTTCTCACCAGTTGATGCCCCGGAAGGTACTGCTGCCCTGCCTGTTGCACCGCTTGCCGTTACAACTTCCACTTCAATGGTGGGATTTCCCCTTGAATCAAGAATCTCTCTTGCATGAACACTAATAATTTGACCCATAGTCTTTTAAATTTAATTTTTGATAATCTGCAATTTATATAAAAAAGGGATATGGTCTTGAAGACAATATCCCCCGGTATAAGAGCTTAAACAGTTATTCCTTTGTATCGGCTTCAGGAGTATTATCTTCAGGTGTGGTCTCTGGTGCAGCACTCTCTTTTGTGGCTGTAGCTTTCGTGGCCGTAGCTTTTGTAGCCGGAGCTACAGTTGCGGCGACAGCTTCGGGCTTTTTCTTCGGGCTGCGGCGACGACGTGTCGTTTTACCCTTCACTCCTTCACCTGCAAGCATGTTCTCATTGAAGTCAACGAGTTCGATGATGCACATCTCGGCGGAATCACCCAGGCGGTTCCCCAGCTTTAGTATACGTGTATATCCACCCGGCCGGCTTGCGATGCGCGGAGCCACCTCCCTGAAGAGCTCGGAAACGGCAGTTTTGTTTTCAAGATAACTGAATACAATCCTGCGTGAGTGCGTTGAATCATCCTTCGACTTTGTAATGAGTGGTTCAACGTATGTCCTCAGTGCACGTGCCTTGGCGTTGGTTGTTGTAATACGCTTGTGAAGAATGAGTGATGATGCCAGGTTGGCCATCATTGCTTTCCTGTCAGCGCTTTTTCTCCCAAGGTGGTTTATAGAATTTAAATGTCGCATTTCTCTCTGTCCTTACCTGTTATTAATCTTTGTCGAGTTTATATTTTACCACATCCATCCCGAATGAGAGGTTCATTGTCTCAAGTAGCTCGTCGAGTTCGGTAAGCGACTTCTTGCCAAAGTTGCGGAACTTAAGGAGGTCATTCTTGTTGAACTTGACGAGGTCGCCCAGCGACTCAACCTCGGCTGCTTTAAGGCAGTTGAGGGCTCTCACAGAGAGGTCAAGGTCAACGAGTTTGGTCTTAAGCAACTGACGCATGTGGAGTATCTCCTCATCAAACTCCTCATTGGCCATTTTATCTTCATAGTCAATTGTGATCTTGTCTTCCGAGAAGAGCATGAAGTGGTATATCAGGATCTTTGCTGCCTCCTTGAGAGCATCTTTCGGATGTATAGATCCGTCAGTGGTGATCTCGAGGATAAGCTTCTCATAGTCAGTCTTCTGTTCTACCCTGTAGTTCTCGATTGAATATTTTACGTTCTTTATCGGGGTGAAGATTGAGTCTACGGCTATGACACCGAACTCTGCCTCAGCGGGCTGGTTTTCCTCTGCCGCGACGTATCCCCTGCCCTTGTTGATATTCAGTTCAATCTGCAGTTTGACGTCCGGTTCCATGCGGCATACAACCAATTCGGGGTTAAGGACCTCAAAGCTGCTGAGAGAGTTATTGAGGTCACCGGCCTTGAAAGCCTCCTGGCCGGAGAGTTTGACCACTATCTTTTCATTATCGACATCTTCGACCATCCTTTTGAAACGGATCTGTTTCAGGTTCAGGATGACTTCTGTGACATCTTCCATGACTCCGGTGATGGTTGAGAACTCATGGTCAACGCCCTCTACCTTGATGGTTGTGATGGCAAATCCTTCGAGTGATGAGAGAAGTATTCTTCTCAGTGCATTACCTACGGTTATGCCATAGCCGGGTTCAAGCGGGCGGAATTCGAATTTTCCGTACTGGTCGTCCGCTTCCAGTAATATTACTTTATCAGGTTTCTGGAATGCTAATATGGCCATATGAATTGTATTACTTAATTACTTGGAATATAGTTCAACGATAAGCTGTTCCTTGAAATTTTCAGGGATTTCAGAACGCTCAGGGACACTCATGAATTTCCCGGCCATCTGTGTTTCATCCCATTCGAGCCATGCCAGTTTTGAGCGGCGGTTTGAGCCAATGCATTCAACTATTGCCTCGAGCGATTTTGATTTTTCGCGTACTCCGATTATATCACCCGGGCGAAGGAGGAATGAAGGTATGTTCACAACGTTTCCATTGACAGTTATATGGCGGTGAGATACCAGCTGGCGTGCTGCCGGTCTCGTGGGGGCCACTCCGAGGCGGTAAACCACGTTGTCAAGACGTGATTCGAGCATCTGAAGCAGCACGAGGCTTGTGATTCCCGTTTGCGAGGCAGCCTTCTCGAAGAAATTGCGGAACTGGCGCTCAAGGAGGCCGTAGGTAAATTTCACCTTCTGCTTTTCGCGGAGCTGTACACCATATTCAGAGGTCTTCTTCCTCTTCTTGTTCATACCATGCTGCCCGGGCGGGAAATTCTTCCTGTCGAGGTACTTGTCAGGGCCGAAAATAGGCTCTCCGAATTTTCTGGCGATTTTTGATCTGGGTCCTGTATATCTTGCCATTGAAATGTAATGTTTATCGTTTTTTATATTGTATAAGAGGCCTTTAAACCCTTCTGCGTGAAGGCGGACGGCAACCGTTATGAGGCATTGGTGTGACATCAATTATCTCTGTCACCTCCACCCCGTTGTTGGATATGGCACGTATGGCTGATTCACGGCCTGAGCCGGGTCCCTTGACATAAACCTTAACCTTGCGGAGGCCAAGTTCATAAGCAGTCTTTGTGCACTCTTCCGAGGCCATCTGTGCGGCATAGGGAGTGTTCTTCTTGGAACCCTTGAAGCCCATTTTGCCGGCTGAAGCCCATGATATCACCTGCCCGGTGCTGTTTGTAAGGCTGATGATTATATTATTGAATGATGAATGAACGTGAGCCTGCCCCACGGGTTCAACTTTTACGACCTTCTTCTTTAACGTCCCAGTCTTCTTTGCCATATGTTAATTATTTAGTAGCTTTTTTCTTGTTAGCGACGGTCTTCTTGCGGCCCTTGCGGGTACGGGCATTGTTCTTGGTGCTCTGTCCCCTCACCGGAAGTCCGATTCTGTGACGGATACCGCGATAACATCCGATATCCATCAGTCGTTTGATATTGAGCTGCGTTTCGGAACGGAGTTCACCTTCGAGCTTATAGTTCTCGGAGAGGATCTGACGGATAGCGTTAATGTTATCGTCATTCCACTCATCAACTTTCTTGTCGCGGTCAACGCCTGCTCTGTCGAGCACTTTCTGTGCCGTGCTCCGTCCTACGCCATAGATGTAAGTAAGAGCCACTTCGCCCTGCTTATTCCTTGGTAGGTCTACCCCATTAATACGTGCCATATACCTCTTTTAATTTGAAGTGCAAAGTTAATCAAATTTATCCCTGCCTCTGCTTGAACTTGGGATTTTTCTTATTTATCACATACAGGCGCCCATTCCTCCTTACAATCTTGCAGTCGGCCGAGCGTTTTTTTATTGATGCTCTTACTTTCATCGCAGTGCTTATTTCTATTTAAATCTGAATGTTATTCTTCCTTTGGTAAGGTCATAAGGCGACATTTCAACCTTCACTTTGTCACCCGGCAGGATCTTAATGTAATGCATTCTCATCTTGCCGGAGATGTGGGCGGTGATGATATGTCCGTTTTCGAGCCTGACTCTGAACATCGCGTTTGAGAGCGCCTCGATGATCGTTCCGTCAATCTCTATTGATGGTTGTTTGGCCATATTCTTACCTGTTTTTTATTACTTCTTCTATAAACTCAAATGTTGAGAGCAGGTCTGCTTTACCGTCCCTGACCGCAACAGCGTATTCAAAATGTGCCGACGGCTTGCCGTCACCTGTTCTGACAGTCCACCCGTCACTCTGGACGCGTGTGTTTTTGGTGCCCAGATTGATCATCGGTTCTATGCAGATGACAAGGTTCCTATCAAGTCTCGTGCCAGAGCCGCGATGTCCGAAATTGGGCACTTCGGGTCCTTCGTGCAGGTGTTTCCCGAGTCCGTGTCCGACCAGTGTGCGGACCACGGAGTAGCCTCCGCTCTCAGCCCTGGTCTGCACTGCATAAGAGATGTCTCCCACGCGGTTGCCTGTCACGGCTTCCCTTACTCCTGCCTCAAGTGAAGCCCGGGTATATTCCAGAAGACGCAGGATCTCCGGTTTAACCTCACCCACCGCAAAAGTGTAGGCGCTGTCGCCGTAGTAATCGTTCAGCACCACCCCGCAGTCGACTGAAATTATGTCGCCCTCCTTCAGGGTGTAGCCTGACGGTATCCCGTGTACCACCTCGTCATTAACAGATGTGCAGAGCGTGTTGGGAAAACCGGCATACCCCTTGAACCCGGGCAGCGCGCCGTGATCGCGGATAAAGGTCTCGGCTATGCTGTCAAGCTCGAGGGTTGTGACCCCCGGCCTGATGTGTCCGGCTACTTCCGCAAGAGTACGTGAGACCAGCAAATTGCTCTCCCTCAGTAACTCTACTTCCGCATCCGTCTTAATATATATCATCAAAGAACGTAAACAATTACATAGCCGACACGGCTCCGGTCCTGCCCTTAACGCGGCCTGACTTCATGAGGCCGTCATAGTGGCGCATAAGCAGATGGCTTTCAATCTGCTGAAGAGTGTCAAGCACAACGCCTACGAGAATAAGGAGCGAGGTGCCGCCGAAGAACTGTGCAAACTCACCACTGACGCCAAAGTTAACGGCGAAGGCGGGAAGGATGGCTATGATAGCCAGAAATATTGAACCGGGCAGCGTAATACGTGACATGATGGTGTCAATGAACTCAACTGTCTTGCGGCCTGGTTTGATCCCCGGGATGAACCCTCCGTTCTTCTTCATGTCTTCTGCCATCTGCACCGGGTTAATTGTCACCGCGGTATAGAAATATGTGAAGAGGACTATGAGAATGGCGGTCACCAGGTTATACCAGAAACCGTACATGTTGGTAAAGGCCACCACGATCCCTGATCCGCTTTCGCTGAAACCGGCCAGGATAATGGGCAGCATCATGATCGCCTGGGCGAAGATGATGGGCATAACACCTGCCGCGTTCACCTTGAGGGGTATATACTGTCTTACTCCGCCGTACTGCTTGTTGCCCACGATGCGTCTTGCATACTGGACAGGTATACGGCGTGTGCCCTGTACCAGCAGTACAGATCCGAGAATTACGGAGTAGAGGAAGACTATTTCTACAAGGAGAGCAACAAGGCCTCCCGAGCCGTTGATGCGCGTTCCTGCCTCAAATATGAATGCGACCGGGAAGCGTGCCAGAATACCCACCATGATTATAAGAGAGATACCGTTGCCTATTCCCTTGTCGGTAATCCTTTCACCGAGCCACATGACAAATATAGTCCCCGCCGTCAGTATGATCACCGATGAAAACTGGAAGAAGAATCCATGGAGCACAAAGGCCTCAGGAGGCAGTACGGCGTGCAGGTTGGCAAGATATGTCGGAGCCTGAAGTACCAGAATGGCTACCGTAAGATACCTTGTATACTGATTCATCTTGCGCCTGCCGCTCTCACCCTCCTTCTGCAGTTTCTGGAAATAGGGGAAGACTATGCCGAGCAGCTGTATGACGATAGATGCGGAGATGTAGGGCATGATACCCAGAGCGAAGACGGAGGCCTGTGAAAAGGCTCCGCCTGAGAACATATCGAGCAGTCCCATGATGCCTGATGAGGTCTGGGTCTGCAGTGCCTCGAGCATTGAGGGGTCGATACCGGGAAGAGTGATATATTTACCCAGACGGTAGAGTGCAACAATACCAAGCGTGTAGAAGATCCTGGCTCTCAGATCCTCTATCTTGAATATATTCTTTATAGTCTGTATAAATTTCATGCCTTACAGTTTAACTGCGGTTCCCTTATTAGCTTCAATTGCTGCCTGAGCTGACTTGCTGAAAGCGTGGGCATGAACCTCGAGCTTTTTTGTGAGCGTACCATTACCGAGGATCTTTACAAGCGCGTTCTTGTTGATCAGGCCTGCCGTCAGCAATGTCTGGAAGTCGATGATGTCAGTCTTCAGCTTAGCGGCAAGGCTTTCGAGGGTACTGAGGTTAATGCCTTTGTACTCAACGCGGTTGATGTTTTTAAAGCCCGATTTCGGTACTCTTCTCTGAAGGGGCATCTGGCCTCCTTCAAAGCCTATTTTCTTACTGTATCCCGAGCGTGACTTGGCCCCCTTGTGGCCGCGTGTCGATGTGCCGCCGTGTCCTGAACCCTCGCCCCGTCCGATACGTTTTTCTCTTTTCACCGATCCGGGGGCCGGTTTTAAATTGCTTAAATCCATTGTGAAATATATAATGCTGTTTGTATCTTATAGTTTCTCAACCTTCACCAGGTGTTTCAGCTTATTGACCATACCCATTACCTGGGGCGAATCGTCGTGCTCAACTGTCTGGTGCATCTTCTTTATACCCAATGCCGCGAGCATTCTCTTCTGGTTCTCGGGCTGTCCTATCTTGCTCTTGAACTGGGTTATTCTGATTCTTGCCATAATCATCAATATTACTAACCGTTAAACACTTTTTCCAATGTCACTCCCCGGTGATCAGCCACGGTGCTGGCATCACGCAGCTCAAGCAGAGCGGCTATTGTAGCCTTGACCAGGTTATGCGGGTTTGACGAGCCCTTTGACTTTGCAAGCACGTTCTTCACTCCCACGCTCTCAAGGACTGCGCGCATAGCGCCTCCGGCCTTGATACCGGTACCATCGGTAGCGGGTTTGATGAAGACGTAGGCGCCGCCAAACTTGCCGTACTGCTCATGAGGTATGGTGCCCTTGTACACCGGTACCTTGATGAGGTTTTTCTTGGCATCCTCAATTCCTTTTGCTATGGCGGTGGTGACTTCACTTGCCTTACCCAGACCATGGCCCACTATGCCTTTCTCATCGCCGACGACGACAATGGCCGAGAAGCTGAAGGTACGGCCCCCCTTGGTTACTTTGGTTACTCTGTTGATGCTTACCAGTCTGTCGGTAAGTTCAAGATCGCTGTTCTTTACTCTCTTTGTTGCGTATGCCATACTGATTAGAATTTTAAGCCGCCTTCGCGTGCTCCGTCAGCTAATGATTTCACTCTGCCATGATACTGGTACCCGCTCCTGTCAAAGACAACGTTCTCAATGCCCTTCTCCTTGCATACTGCGGCCAGACGCTTGCCTACCATGGCTGCCAGCTCGCTCTTCTTCGCGGCGACGGAGGCTAACTCCTTCTCCCTTGATGAGGCTGATGCCAGCGTCACACCGTTGACATCGTCAATAGCCTGAGCGTATATCTGTTTGTTGCTGCGGTATACCGAAATCCTGGGTTTTCCGGCGGTTCCCTTTATCCGCTTGCGGATCCTCAGTTTGATCTTTATTCTCTTTTCTGTCTTTGTAATAGCCATGACTTCAGTCTTTAATCATGTTAAACACCAGCCGATTTACCGGCTTTTCTTCTGAGTTGTTCACCCACGAATTTGATACCCTTGCCTTTGTACGGTTCGGGCGGACGCAGTGACCTGATCTTGGCCGCGATGTGGCCTATGAGCTGCTTGTCAATGCTTGTGAGGGTAATAACAGGATTGCTCCTCTTTTCGGTTTTGGTCTCAACCTTTATCTCCTGCGGCAGTTCCATGATAATATCATGTGAATAACCGAGGCTCATCTCAAGCTGCTGGCCCTTTGCCTCAGCGCGGTAGCCGACCCCCACGAGTTCGAGATCCTTCCTGTAGCCTTGTGAGACACCCACAACCATGTTGTCTATGAGAGCCCTGTAAAGGCCGTGAAGTGATTTGAGACGCTTCTCGTCGTTAGGCCTTGAAAGGGTGATCACACTATCCTCAACCTCCACCCTGATGTCGCTGTCAACCTTCTGTGACAGTGTTCCCAGGGGGCCTTTAACACTGACCATGTTGGCGTCGTCAACGGTGATCGTGACGCCTGATGGCAGGTTTACAGGTAATTTTCCTATTCTTGACATTTAACCTCCTCCTGTTTAATAGACATAACATATAACTTCTCCACCGACATTCTCTTTCGCTGCCTCCTTCTCGGTCATAAGACCGTGTGAGGTTGAAAGAATGGCTATTCCCAGTCCGTTCAGGACTCTCGGGAGTTCATCAACACCAGCATAACGTCTGAGGCCGGGACGGCTCACCCTTTGTATCGATTTGATTGCCGGCAGCTTGGTCTTGGGATGATACTTGAGGGCTATCTTGATCTTGCCCTGAAGCTCATCATCAATGAACTTATAGCTGAGGATATATCCCTTGTCATAGAGTATCCTGGTGATATCCTTTGTCAGACCGGAAGCCGGTGTCTCAACCACTTTATGTCCGGCTTTCATGGCATTCCTTACCCTGGTAAGAAAATCTGCTATTGGATCTGTCATCTTATATTATGATTAATTGTTTATATCTCGTCGGGTTGTTACCAGCTTGCTTTTCTTACACCCGGGATGAGGCCTTGTGATGCCATCTCCCTGAAGGTTATCCTGCTGATGCCAAACTGTCTCATGTAGCCTCTGGGTCTGCCGGTGATCTTGCACCTGTTGCGCTGCCTGATGGGGCTTGAGTTGCGCGGCAGCTGGCTCAGAGCAACATAGTTGCCTTCAGCTTTGAGCACTGCCCTTTTAGCGGCGTACTTTTCAGCCAGTTTAACGCGTTTGACCTCGCGGGCTTTCATTGATTCCTTAGCCATATTCCGATCTGTTTACTTGTTTTTAAAGGGTATTCCGAATTCTTTAAGAAGGGCATAAGCCTCTTCGTCGCTCTTTGCGGTAGTGACGAACGTAATCTGCAGCCCCATGATCTTGGCGATCTTATCGATGTCAATCTCCGGGAATATGATCTGTTCCGTAATACCGAGTGTATAGTTCCCGCGTCCGTCGAGTTTCGCCCCAACACCCTTGAAGTCGCGTATGCGCGGCAGTGCTACTGAGATAAGTCTCTCAAGGAACTCATACATGCGTTCCTGACGGAGGGTCACCATGACACCTATGGGCATTGCTTTCCTGAGCTTGAAGTTTGATATGTCCTTCTTGGAGATTGTCTGTACCGCCTTTTGTCCGGCGATGTCAGAGACCTCTTTCTGGCCCATCTCAAGGAGTTTCTTGTCGGCTATTGCCTGGCCGAGTCCCTGGTTGATGACTATCTTTTCAAGCCTGGGCACCTGCATAACAGTCGTGTAGTTGAACTGTTTCATCAGTGCTGGCGTAATCTCACTCTTGTATCTGGTCTTTAAAGCAGGCGTATACATTACTTGATCTCCTCCCCTGATTTTTTAGCGTAACGCACAAGTTTGTCCTTATCATTCAGGCGGCGGCCGATGCGTGTCGGCTTGCCGCTTGCCGGGTCAACGGCCATGAGGTTTGAAAGATGCACCGGGGCCTCTTTCTTGATGATTCCTCCCTGTGGTGCCTTGGCGTTGGGTTTGGTATGCTTTGATACCATGTTCACCCCTTCCACAAGGGCTTTGTTCTTATCCCTGTTTACCTCGAGGACACGACCTTTCTGTCCTTTGGATTCACCGGCAATGACAGCCACTGTGTCTCCTTTCTTGATGTGTAATTTCTTCTGCATCGGGTGTCAGTTTAATATTATAACACTTCAGGTGCAAGTGAGACTATCTTCATGTATTTGTCTCTCAGTTCCCTGGCTACAGGGCCGAAGATACGCGTGCCGCGCACCTCGTCTGTGTTGGTCAACAGAACCACGGCGTTGTCATCAAAGCGGATATAGGAACCGTCAGCGCGGCGTATCTCCTTCTTCGTTCTTACAACCACGGCCTTGCTCACTGTGCCTTTCTTTGCTTCACCTGAGGGAAGGGCGCTTTTTACGGTGACAACTATCTTGTCGCCTACGCTTGCATACCTCTTCTTGCTTCCACCGAGCACCCTGATGCAAAGAACCTCCTTGGCACCTGTGTTATCGGCTACAGTCAACCTGCTTTCCTGCTGTATCATAATTACTTAGCTCTTTCAATTATTTCAACCAATCTCCAGGCTTTGTTCTTGCTGAGAGGCCTGGTCTCCATTATACGCACCGTATCACCGATGTTACAGGTGTTCTCCTCATCGTGAGCCATGAGCTTCTTCGTTTTGTTGACGAACTTGCCATAGATCGGGTGTTTTACCTTTCTGCGGATGGCAACGACAATAGATTTGTCCATCTTGTTGCTGACGACAACTCCTGTACGCTCTTTTCTAAGATTCCTTTCTTCCATGCTGATGCGGCTATTTTGTTTTATCATTCATCTCTCTCTTGTGCTTCTCTGTCATGAGCCTGGCAATTGTCTTCCTGCTCTCCTTGATCTTCTGCGGGTTTTCAAGGGGGGAGATTGCGTGGTTAAGCTTCATGCGCACGATACTTGTCTTCTCGTTGTCAATACGTTCAAGAAGCTCCTGGTTGCTTAATTCTCTTATCTCTGAACTTTTCATCACTCTTGTTCTTTATTACTCTACAAAATCACGGCGCACAATGAACTTGGTTGCTACAGGCAGTTTCTGCGCTGCAAGGCGGAGTGCTTCCTTGGCCACGTCAAAGGGCACGCCCTCTGCTTCAATGATGATCCGTCCGGGGGTTACCGGTACTACAAAGCCTTCAGGTGCACCTTTACCTTTACCCATACGTACCTCTGCAGGTTTCTTTGTTATGGGTTTATCAGGGAAGATGCGGATCCAGATCTGGCCCTCACGTTTCATGTGACGGGTGACAGCCTGGCGTGCAGCCTCAAGCTGGCGGCCGGTGATCCATGCCTCCTCAAGGGTTTTGATGCCAAATGATCCGAATGCCAGCTGATTGCCTCTCTGGGCATTGCCTTTCATCCTGCCCTTCTGGCTCCTTCTGAACTTGGTCTTCTTCGGTTGTAACATCGCTATATTGTATTAAAATATTAATTACCTGTCGCGGTTATCTCTCTTGTTTCCGCTTTTCTTTCTGAAACCACCGGCCGGAGCCTTGCTTCCCTTGGCGCTTTTAGCAGCGATGTTGGGGCTCAGGTCACGCTTGCCGTACACTTCGCCGTTGCAGACCCACACCTTGACTCCGATAAGACCCACTTTTGTGAGAGCTTCGGCAAGTGCGTAGTCGATATCGGCGCGGAATGTATGAAGCGGGATCCTGCCGTCCTTGTAGCTCTCACTACGAGCCATTTCGGCTCCGCCGAGCCTGCCTGATATAACCACCTTGATGCCTTCGGCGCCCATGCGCATGGTTGAGGCAATAGCCATCTTGATGGCACGGCGGTAAGATATCTTACCCTCCACCTGGCGTGCTATGTTGCCGGCAACAATGGCTGCATCAAGCTCCGGGCGCTTCACCTCGAAGATGTTTATCTGAACCTCCTTCTTGGTGATCTTCTTGAGCTCCTCCTTCAGTTTGTCAACCTCCTGGCCACCTTTCCCGATGATGATACCGGGGCGTGCCGTATTGACGGTGACGGTGATGAGCTTAAGGGTACGTTCAATGATGATCTTTGAAAGACTGGCCTTCGCAAGCCTGGCATTCAGGTATTCCCTGATCCTGGTGTCTTCAATGAGCTTGCTTGAGAAGTCGCTGCCACCATACCAGTTTGAGTCCCATCCCTTGATGATACCTACTCTGTTGCCTATCGGATTAACTTTTTGTCCCATTGTCTACTTTGAAATGTTTTCAACTTCATGTTTCCTGCTACCCAGTTCAAGGGTTATATGGTTTGATCTCTTGCGTATGCGGTAAGCTCTTCCCTGGGGGGCAGGCCTGATACGGCGAAGTATGCGGCCGTTGTCAACCTGTACCTCCTTGACATAGAGATTGCTCTCTTCAAGGCGCACGCCTTCATTCTTTGCCTGCCAGTTGGCGATGGCTGAGAGAAGGAGTTTCTCGACCCTGCGTGAAGCTTCCTGCTTGCTGAACTTCAGGATATCAAGGGCCTTGTTGATCTCCTGACCCCTGATCAGGTCTGTCACCAGCCTCATCTTACGCGGCGAGGTAGGGACATTGCGAAGAACGGCCCCCGTTCTCTCTTTTGCGGCTTCCTTCCTGACGCCGGCACTTATTCTTTTTCTTGCACCCATTTCTGATTCTTTTTCAGTTGTTACGATACATTACCCTATTTCTGCTTTCCACCATGACCGCGGAAGGTGCGGGTAGGGGCAAACTCACCCAGCTTGTGCCCAACCATATTCTCGGTAATGTAAACAGGTATGAATTTGTTTCCGTTATGCACTGCCAGTGTATGTCCCACAAAGTCGGGAGAAATAACTGATCTTCTTGACCAGGTCTTGATCACAGTTTTCTTTCCGCTGTCATTCATTGTATCCACCTTTTTGCCCAGGTGGAGATCGATGAAGGGGCCTTTTTTAATAGATCTGCTCATCGTATCAATTATTTTTTCCTTCTTTCAATAATATGCTTGTTCGAATACTTGGTACGGCTCCTTGTCTTGAAGCCCTTGGCAGGCATGCCGCTGCGTGAGCGCGGATGGCCTCCCGAGGCTCTTCCTTCACCTCCGCCCATGGGGTGATCAACCGGGTTCATTGCAACACCCCTGGTCCTGGGCCTGCGGCCAAGCCAGCGCTTGCGTCCCGCCTTGCCTGATCTCTCCTGGTTGTGGTCGGAGTTTGAAACGGTACCGATGGTGGCACGGCATGTTGTAAGCACCATCCTTGTCTCACCGGAGGGGAGTTTGATGGTGGCATACTTGCCGTCGCGGGCAGCCAGCTGTGCAAATGTACCTGCACTGCGGGCCATAGCTGCACCCTTGCCGGGCTTGAGCTCAATGGCGTGGATAATAGTTCCGAGAGGTATGTCCTCAAGAAACAGGGTGTTGCCAATCTCCGGCGTCGCCGTTTTGCCTGACATCACCTCCTGCCCTGCCTTCAGTCCTGTGGGAGCAATTATATACCTCTTCTCTCCGTCTGCATAGGTAAGAAGGGCGATCCTTGCCGACCGGTTGGGATCATATTCCACGGAGGTCACTGTGGCTGCAACGCCGTCCTTGGTCCTCTGGAAATCGATCACACGGTACATCCTCTTGTGGCCGCCGCCGATGTACCTCATGGTACGCCTGCCGTCAACGTTCCTCCCGCCTGTCTTTTTCAGGGGGGCGAGCAAGGATTTCTCCGGCGTGCCACGGGTCACCTCCTCAAAGGAACTCATGACTTTATGTCTCTGGCCTGGTGTTACAGGCTTGATCTTTCTGACTGCCATATTATTTTAAATGTTGCTGTAAAAATCAATTGTCTCGCCTTTTGAGAGAGTCACAACAGCCTTTTTGGTGGCTGATGTACGACCCTTCATCATACCTGACTTGGTGTACCGGCTCTTGGTCTTACCACCGGAGTTGATGGTGTTCACAGCCTCAACCTTAACGCCGTAGAGCTCCTCAACTGCCTTTTTTATCTGCAGCTTGTTGGCCTTACGCGCCACCAGAAAACCATACCGGTTGAACTTCTCGCCCTGACTGGTCATTTTCTCTGTAACTATGGGTTTAAGTAATATTTCCATCTCAGTTCCTGGTTTTAAAATGTTGACTGCAAAACATCAACTGCGCTCTCCGTAAGCACGAGAGTTGAAGCTTTCATAATGTTGTAAGTATTTAAATCACTGATAGTTACAACTTCAACTCCCTGCAAATTTCGAGATGACAAATATATGTTTTTATTTTGTTCCGATAAAACAAACAGTGATTTTTTATTCATGATGTTGAGGTTTGAGCTCATCCCGGCCATTTTTGTTGTTTTGGGAGCCTCGAATGTAAAATCCTCAAGAACGATGATTTTGTTCTCTTTTGCCTTATAGGAGAGGGCTGACTTTCTGGCCAGCTGTTTCACCTTTTTATTAAGCTTGAACCCGTAGAATCTGGGTCTGGGGCCGAAGATACGGCCTCCGCCGCGGAACTCGGGGTTCTTGATGCTTCCGACACGGGCCGTTCCGGTGCCTTTCTGTCTCTTGAGCTTGCGTGTGCTTCCCGTGATCTCGGCGCGTTCCTTTGCTTTGTGCGTACCCTGTCTCTGGCTGGCCAGATACTGTTTGGTATCGAGGTAGATAGCGTGATCATTGGGTTCAATGCCGAAGATGGTCTCATTGAGATTGACCTTTCTTCCGGTCTCTTTGCCTTCTATGTTAAATACTGCTACTTCCATTACTTTGTTATTATTACGTAACCACCTTTGGGGCCTGGTACGGCACCTTTAACGAGGAGCAGGTTTGATTCGGGGAGTATCTTAACCACTCTCAGTTCAGTCTCCTGCATCATTCCGCCGGTTCGTCCTGCCATGCGCATCCCGGGCATGACCCTTGAAGGCCATGATGAGGCGCCCACTGATCCGGGTGCCCTGAGCCTGTCATGCTGGCCGTGGGTTGTACCGCCCACACCGCTGAAACCGTGGCGCTTGACAACGCCCTGGAAACCCTTGCCCTTGGTCCATCCTCTTACATCAAGAAATACATCATTATTGAAGAGATCGACGGTGATCACATCGCCCGCCTTGTATTTGCCATCTTCAAATCCCGAGAACTCGGCTATCTTTCTCTTGGGGCCTGTTCCGGCCTGCTTGAAATGTCCTATCTCAGCCTTGTTACTCGACTTTTCCCTTTTATCACCAAAGCTCAGCTGAAGTGCTGCATAACCGTCTTTATCCACAGTCTTGACCTGTGACACGACACACGGGCCTACTTCCAGCACTGTGCATGGAATGTTTTTTCCGTTATCATCGAAGACGGAGGTCATTCCAACCTTTTTTCCTATTAATCCCTGCATAATTCAGTATTTTACCGGTTTCACACTTTTATTTCCACTTCAACCCCGCTCGGAAGCTCCAGCTTCATCAAAGCATCAATGGTTTTGGGTGTTGAGCTGTATATATCAAGCAGGCGCTTGTACGATGACAGTTCGAACTGCTCTCTTGATTTCTTATTCACGAACGGTGAACGAAGCACCGTATAAATTCTCTTGTGGGTGGGCAGCGGTATAGGGCCGCTGACTACTGCACCCGTTGACTTGACTGTCTTGACAATCTTTTCAGCCGACTTGTCGACCAGGTTATGATCGTAAGACTTCAGTTTGATGCGGATTTTCTGACTCATCTTTTTTAAAGAATTTTTCCTGTTGTTACTTCAATAATTTTCTTCGCCAATTCTGCAGGCACCTCTTCAAAATGTGAGAACTCCATTGTGGATGTTGCTCTTCCCGAGGTAAGGGTCCGAAGTACTGTAACGTATCCGAAGTTTTCTGCCAGAGGTACTTTTGCCCTGATAACCCTTGCACCTGCTTTCGATTCCATACCTTCCACCTTGCCTCTTCGCTTGTTGAAGTCGCCCACGACGTCGCCCACGTATTCTTCCGGGGTAACGACTTCGGCGGTCATCACCGGTTCGAGGAGCACCGGGTGGCATTTGCCTGCCGCGTGGCGGAAGGCCTGCCTGGCCGCAATCTCGAACGAGAGCGAGTCGGAGTCAACGGGATGGTACGAACCGTCTTTGAGAATAACCTTGAGGCTGTCAAGCGGGAAGCCGGCCAGCGGGCCATTGAGCATGGCCTCGCGGAACCCCTTCTCAACGGAAGGTATGTATTCCCTGGGCACATTCCCTCCCCTTACCTCATTCACAAACGTCAGCCCGGGAACGTCATCATCGGCTGGCATGATCTCCACGGATATATCCGCGAACTTGCCCCTGCCTCCGGTCTGTTTCCTGAAGAGCTCCCTGTGTGAGTAAGATGCTGTGATTGCCTCCTTGTATGCAACCTGGGGTCTGCCCTGGTTACACTCAACATTAAATTCTCTCTTAAGACGGTCAATAAGAATTTCAAGGTGAAGTTCTCCCATGCCGCTTATTACGGTCTGTCCGCTGTCAGGGTCAGTTTTCACCCTGAAGGTCGGATCCTCTTCGGCCAGTTTGCCGAGGGCATTGCCCAACCTGTCGATGTCAACCTGCGTCTTCGGTTCAATGGCAATCCATATTACCGGTTCGGGAAACTCCATCGACTCAAGCACCACAGGCTTGTTGATGGCACAGAGAGTGTCACCTGTCTTAAGGTCCTTGAACCCCACGCCGGCACATATATCTCCTGCGGAGACACTTGGAATGGGATTCTGTTTGTTTGCATGCATCTGGAAGAGGCGGTTGATCCTCTCTCTCTTGCCGCTTCTCACGTTCAGTACGGTGTCGCCGGCATTGAGGGTGCCTGAATAGACCCTCATGAAGACGAGCCGTCCTACATACGGATCGGTGGCTATCTTGAAGGCGAGAGCTGCAAACGGCTCATCGGCTTCAGGTTTACGTTCAACTTCCTTGTCGTCACGCGGGTCTTTGCCTTTGACGGCCCCCACGTCAACGGGCGAAGGCAGGTATGCCACCACACCGTTAAGGAGTCTCTGTACGCCCTTGTTCTTGAATGCGGCACCACAGAAGACGGGGACTATAACCCCCTCCACCGTTTCGCGGCGCAGCACTGTCATCAGTTCGTCAGGCGTAATGCTTTCATGATCGCCGAGGTATCGCTCAAGGATAGTGTCATCCATCTCGGCGCAGGCCTCAACGAGCTTCATCCTCCATTCCTCAGCCTCTTCTGCCATATTATCCGGTATGGGCTGAACGGTGAAATTCGTCAGGGGGTCCTCTCCGTCCTCGAAGATGATTGCCTTCATCTCAAGGAGGTCGATGAGCCCGATGAATTTATCCTCAGCGCCGATTGGAATCTGAACAGGTACCGGGTGCGCTCCGAGCTTGTCAATCATCTGCTGGACAACCCCATGGAAGTCGGCACCTGAGCGGTCCATCTTGTTGATGAACGCGATGCGCGGCACATTGTATTTGTTTGCCTGCCTCCAGACGGTCTCCGACTGCGGTTCAACACCTCCTACAGCACAGAAGACAGCTACAGCCCCGTCGAGTACCCTGAGTGACCGCTCCACCTCCATGGTGAAGTCGACGTGACCCGGGGTGTCAATGAGATTGATCTTGCAGAGCTGGTCCCTGTATTTCCAGAATGTGGTTGTAGCTGCAGATGTGATTGTGATCCCTCTCTCCTGTTCCTGTACCATCCAGTCCATAGTGGCATTGCCGTCATCGACCTCGCCGATGCGGTGTACACGGCCCGTGTAATAAAGAATGCGCTCGGAAGTGGTTGTCTTCCCGGCATCAATATGGGCCATAATGCCAATATTCCTGGTATATCTGAGATCGGTGATCATCTGTAGCTGGTTGTTTGCCACGTCTCTGTCAGACTAGAACCTGAAGTGTGCGAAGGCTTTGTTGGCTTCGGCCATACGGTGTGTATCCTCTTTCCTTTTATATGCTCCGCCCTCACTGTTGTAGGCAGCCATCACCTCCGCGGCAAGTTTCTCTGCCATGGAGTGACCGGTGCGTTTGCGGGCAAAGAGTATAAGGTTCTTCATGCTTATGCTCACCTTGCGGTCAGGCCTTATCTCGAGGGGCACCTGAAAGGTAGCGCCACCTACCCTGCGGCTCTTCACCTCTACATGCGGTGTGATATTGTCAAGAGCCTGTTTCCAGATCTCGAGCGGAGGCTTCTCAGCGCTTTTCATCTTGTCACCCACTATCTCAAGTGAGTCGTAGAAAATCCTGAAGGCAACGGTCTTTTTACCATCGTACATCAGGTTGTTGATGAAACGGGTAACGTAGGGATCGTTGAATTTCGGGTCCGGTAAGAGGATCCTCTTCTTTGGTTTTGCCTTTCTCATATTGTGAATCCTTTAACTGTTACTTCTTTGGTCTTTTTGCTCCGTATTTTGACCTTCTCTGCTTGCGGCCATCCACACCGGAGGTGTCAAGTGCGCCACGGACGAGGTGATAACGGACGCCGGGAAGGTCTTTGACCCTGCCGCCCCTGATGAGCACTATCGAGTGTTCCTGGAGGTTATGTCCTTCACCCGGTATGTAGGCGTTGACCTCCTTCTGGTTGGTCAGCCTTACCCTGGCAACTTTTCTCATGGCTGAGTTAGGTTTCTTTGGCGTGGTAGTATATACACGGACACATACTCCCCTGCGCTGCGGGCATGAGTCAAGAGCGGGTGCCTTGCTCTTGTCCACCAGCTTCTTGCGGCCTTTTCTAACTAACTGCTGAATTGTTGGCATAATTCTCTTTTAAATTAATTTTCTTTTTTTATACTGGTCTGCAAAATTTTCTTCACTCATCTCAGCGCATCGCGCCATGTCTTGTCATTTCCCGGCGCCATGCGCTATGCCTTGTCATTATACATATGCGCCATCGTTATTGCAACGGCAACAGGCCGTCACAGTACCCCGGGGCAAAGTTTTCTGAAGATGTAACTTATGGTTTGTAAGTTATTTGCAGGATTTTCTTCCCGACCTTTCCTATCGACTTCTTTTGTAAACTTACATTCTGAAGGACAGACCGGTACTCCTGTTTCTCAAAAAACCGGTGCAAAGAAAAGAAATATTTTCCAATCCACCACAACTTTTATGTACTCTTTTGAAAATTTGCTATTTTTGCGCTCCCAAAGAGACGATATACACTATAATATATAATACAAGCCCAAGATGAAGACATACTCAACAGACCTCGTTAGGAACATTGCGCTGCTGGGGAACTCTGGCTCAGGTAAGACCACCCTCGCGGAAGCAATGCTTTTCAATGGCGGGGTGATCGAGAGACGGGGAACCGTGGAAGCAAGGAACACCGTCTCTGACTACAAACCCATTGAGCAGGAGAACCGCAACTCTATCTTTTCAACAGTTCTCTACACAGAGTTCAGGGATAAAAAGATAAATATCCTTGACACCCCTGGTCTGGATGATTTCTCGGGCGGAGTCATTTCATCAATGTATGCCGCTGACACGGTGATGCTGGTCATTAACGTCCAGAACGGCGTGGAGGTCGGAACAGAGATACAGTTCAGGCATGCCGACAAGTTCAATAAGCCTCTCATAATTGTGGTGAACGGTCTTGATCATGAGAAGGCCAACTTTGAAAAAGCCGTTGAGATGCTTCATGATCGTTTTGGCAGCAATGTTACCCTGGCCCAGTTCCCCATAAACGAGGGCGCAGGCTTCAATGCAATCATTGACGTCATCAGCATGAAGATGCTACGCTATGGTAAAGATGGCGGCAAGGCCGAGGTGCTTGACATACCGGCAGAGCATGCCGACAGGGCACAGGAGCTGCATGCCACACTGACTGAAAAGGTGGCTGAGAGTGATGAAGCTCTCATGGAGCTCTTCTTCGCCAATGACAAACTCACCGAGGAAGAGATAGGCCGCGGTCTTCGTGAAGGACTGCTCAGGAGGGGTATTTTCCCCGTCTTCTGCCTGTCGTCAAAGGTTAACATCGGTGTCGACAGGCTGCTCGATTTCGTGGCTGTCTCCGCCCCCTCTCCTGCCGATATGCCCGCCCCGAAGAACTCAAAGGGCAACGAGGTTAAATGCAGTCCCACAGGACCGGCATCAGTATTTGTATTCAAGACTACCCTCGAGGAGCATATAGGTGAGATCAACTATTTCAGGGTGATGTCAGGAAAGATAGGTGAGAACCTCGATGTCATCAACACCAGCAACGGCACGAAGGAACGTCTCTCGCAGATCTTCGTCTGCGCAGGGAAGAACCGTACGCGTGTCCCTGAGATACATGCAGGTGACATCGGCGGCTTTGTAAAACTGAAGAATACCAAGACAAACCATACTCTCAATGCTCCGGGCAACGACTGGACATTTGAGAACATGCATTTCCCCGCGCCCAAGTACCGCACTGCCATCAAGCCTCTCAGTGAGAGCGACGAGGAGAAGATGGGCGAGTCGCTGAACCGCCTGCACCAGGAAGACCCGACGATCATCATCGAGTACTCCAAGGAGTTGAAGCAGATCATCATTCACGGCCAGGGCGAATACCATCTCAATATCCTTAAATGGCATCTTGACAATATCTTCAAGATAGAGACACAGTTTCTTGCACCGAAGATCCCTTACCGCGAGACCATCACCAAGTCAGCGCAGGCCGACTACCGTCATAAGAAACAGTCGGGTGGAGCGGGCCAGTTCGGTGAGGTTCATATGATAATAGAGCCGTTTGAGGAGGGTTCGGAAGCCAGGTCGATGATGAAGATCGCCGGCAAGGAGATCAAGCTGGCCAACCGCGACAAGGAAGAGATTGAGCTCCCGTGGGGCGGCAAGCTAGTTTACATGAACTGTATCGTGGGCGGCTCTATAGATGCACGCTTCATGCCGGCAATCCTCAAGGGGATCATGGAAAAGATGGAGGTAGGACCTCTCACGGGCTCCTATGCACGTGACATCAGGGTCTATGTCTATGACGGCAAGATGCACCCGGTTGACTCCAATGAAATCTCCTTCCGCCTGGCGGGTCGTAACGCCTTCAGCACCGCCTTCAAGAACGCCGGTCCGAAGATCCTTGAGCCGGTCTATGACGTAGAGATCATGGTTCCGTCAGACCGTATGGGTGATGTCATCAGCGACCTGCAGGGACGCCGTGGCATGGTTCTCGGTATGGCTAGCGAGAAGGGCTTCGAGGTGATCAAGGCGAGGGTTCCCCTGGCTGAGATGAACAAATATTCGACGGCTCTCAGTTCGCTCACCGGCGGCCGCGCCATGTACACAATGAAATTCTCCGAATACTCGCAGGTTCCCGGTGACGTTCAGGATGCCGTCATCAAGGCCTACGCCGGAGAAGAGGAAGAGGAATAGA
>CAYVYM010000041.1:0-28288 GCA_964455705.1 uncultured Rikenella sp. | reverse complement strand
TCTCTTGGGGCTGGTGGTACCACGTCTTAAAACCGCAAATCCCGCAAGATCAATGATCTGCGGGATTTTGTGTAATGGTATTATGAAGACTGCCCTGATGTGGTCAAGGCTCCCGGTTTGTGCAGCTATTCCTTCACTGCTTGCATTAAAGATTTTACTGATCCCGAGCTTTTAAGAATCACTTTACTGTTCATCACTGAATGGTTGTCAGAGTCAATCCTGAACCTGAGATCAAGTTCATATTTTACATCCTCGCCCTTCATTAACAAATCAAACAATGTTTTGCTTACTTCCTTAAACGAAACGCTTAAGGGGATTTGAAGTTCAGTAACGCTTTGCTCTTTAATATCAGTAACACCAGGTATTACTCCCTCTATCCATTCATTGTCTTCAATGGCAAACTTATAAGCAATGTTTTTTGCTTTGATTGAAAAAACGTTTTGATTTTTTATGGAAACATTAAATAGGATAGCCGCTCTTGAAAAGTTAAGGGAATCAACCTCAATATTCTTCGTAGTAAGTTCAGGTATATAAATCAACGGAAGAATTCGTTTGATATCCACGTCAAATTTCTTTCTAAAAACAATTTTAGTGAAGAAGGTTGCATGTAGTCTATATTCAACCGAATCAATATCCTTTCGCTCACTGGCTTCCAGGATTGACTTAAGGTGATGATTCTGAACTGTTAGCGGAAGTGAAATCCAACTGGTGTCATTACTCTTCAGTGTAATTGTCTTTTTGTGATGACTCTTGATTACTTCAACTCCATTGATGAAAATACCGTATTGCAAACTATCCGCGGTGAATGAGAAAGGAAGTTGATTTTTTAATAAGACCTTTATTGTCATCTCTGTCTTGTCAGCAGTAAGTGATGTTATTTCTACAATAGAAAGTTCAACTCGAGGAAGCAAGAACGTTTTGTGAGGACTTGTATCTCGTTCATAGTTCAGGTATTGCCGAATAAAAAATATTATTATGCTGGCGATAACTAAAAATAAAATTGTTAATAGAATTTTCTTTGTCATGTTGGTTTCTCCATTAAATATTTCGACTCTGATTTGTTGCGAAATCTGAAGCCCAAATATGAAGGCCTGAACTAATGAATCAAATTACTCGCAAGGGACAAGTAGTTTTTTCATTATTTTTAATCCACGGATCCATTAGTAGCAGTTAAAGTTTCCCCATAAAATGGATCTGAGAGTTTGCCAGAAAACATTCCCAAAACGCATGCTTCAATTTCATGATTCGAAATGGTTGAATCTAAATTGGTTGGATGACTTTCAGGAAACTTTCACAAAAATACGTGACAACATAGATTTATGAATTACACAAATATTGATATTTGTTACACAAATCCCACCACAAGTGTCCGGTTCCGGGGCTGGTACCAAGTTTTAAAAATGCAAATCCCGCAAGGTCAATGATCTGCGGGATTTTGCTTTTAGGGTGTTGACGGATGTGTTGTCGGATTTACAACATACACGTAATCACCTACATGCCTAACTGATTGAATGTTTAAGCAGGTTCCATCATGAGCAAAAATTATTCCCTTTTGATTATTTGTTCTTCAACGATTTTAAGGTCAAATGGTAATTGACCTGATTTGAGGGTGTTTACCAGATGGTTCGCTTCTTCGATAGTAAAATCACCTGTAATTTCAGTCGCTCCACCTGAAATTTCAGACTGGACTCTCGGATATGATCTGACATAACCATTGTAAACAACAGCTATACAGCGGGAAATGTTTTCCCGGGTCATTTTAGCCCAGGTTTTTGCTCCTTCAGGATCCATAGTTAAGCTGATTTTTATATCTTTTTTATCGGATCCCGCAGTTACCTCCGCCGAAATAATGGCACTGCCATCAAGTGGAGCACGTCTATTGGCTGTTGTCACCTTTATCGCATGTAAACCATACAAAGCGTATGAGGTATCATATTTATACGGATTTGAGTCCCAGTAAAATTTAAGATCATTCGGGAACAGGCCTTTTATCTTATCCATCTTTAGATACGTGTTAACCATTGAGGTATCTTTTCCATCTGCAAGTCCAATTCTCTGAAGCTGTCATTCTGTTAAGGGGAATTAGCCTAAGCAGCCCGTATTAGAAAGTTAAAACGTGCACAAAATAAACTTGACTTCGCTGTGCCAATGGTGTAAATTAGACTTTCGTAAATAACCTGGAAGAATACCAGGTGCTCTTCAGCGTTCATTACCAGTTACCTGCACAATTGATCGAACAAGGAGTACCTTTTCATCTTTAAAAATCAGAAGAACTATGAAAACATCCATTTTTCAGGTACGCGGTTTTTTTGGTAACAGAATGAGTCTTTTGATTCTGATATCCATATTGCTTGTCGCCCTGCTACCGTCGTGCAAAAACCGGCTGAAGGAGAAGTCTGATGAAGAGCTTATGAAAATGGCCCGCGAGATTTCTCAGCAAAACCTGATCATTGATTCTCACATCGACTGGCCGGAGTGGCTGCTTCATTTTCCCGAGGATATCTCGAAGCGAACACGGCAAGGTGATTTTGATCTTGAGAGAGCAAACGAGGGCGGATTGAACGCGACTTTGTCAGTGATATACATAAACTCAGAACTTGGGGTAGATGACGGCCGAAAGCTGGTTGATTCTATGATGAAGATGATAACCTTTTATACTGAGACCTATCCGGAAAAGTTTGCCGCAGCACGGAATCCTGATGAAGTCAGGAGTAATTTCAGCAGGAAGCTGTTTTCGTTACCTGTTTGTCTGGAAAACGGATCCCCCATAGGAGAGGATATAGAGTATATGAAACACCTGAAGGGGATGGGTATAGCCTATGTTACCCTTTGTCATGACAGGACAAATCAGATCTGTGATTCAAACTTTGACGAGAACAGAAGATGGAATGGGCTGAGTCCTTTTGGCCTGGAATTGATCAGGGAACTGAATAGTCTCGGGATAATGATAGACATCTCCCATTCAACTGACAGCACGGTCTATCAGGCCTTACGCTACTCCAGGGCTCCGGTTGTGGCCACTCATTCATCATGCAGGCACTTTACCCCGGGTTATGGGCGGAATCTGTCGGATACTCTGATAAAACTGATAGCAGACAGGGATGGGGTCGTGATGGTGAATTTCGGATCAATGTTTCTTGATTCTACCTGTCTTAAAAACTGTAACGAGGCCATTGATTATATGGACTCGCAGGAGATAGCTTACTACTCACAGGAAGGAGTTGATTATCTGACTGAGTTTGTGAAGACACATAAGGTAGTCACAGATTCAAAGCAACTGGTTAACCATATTGATCATATTGTAAAGATAGCGGGCATAGATCATGTTGGGTTAGGTTCTGATTTTAATGGGGTAGGACCTACTCAGCCGGCAGATGTTCGTGATGTTTCGGGTTACCCTGTAATAGTATTTGAGTTGCTCAAACGAGGATACGCAGAAGATGATATAAGAAAAATTTTATCGGGTAATTTTCTCAGGGTCTGGGATAAGGTAATTGAAGAAGGAAGGGAAATCGAACCGGTGAAGATCGCGGAGTCAGATATCATGCAATAGAATAGTCTCAATACGGATGTGCCCGCCAGCTATAATTATTTAATTCTTGTATCTCCTCCCTATGATTCCCTCCTGCATCATCAGATCAATCAGGACCAGTGCAGTGGCAGCTTCAGCTACTACCGGCACACGGAGGGCAATGCAGGTGTCATGTCTTCCCTCGATCTCCAGGTCGACCATCTGACCTGTGACAAGGTTGATAGTATGTTGTTTAAGGTGTGTACTTGAGGTGGGTTTCACTGCAATGCGGAAAACCAGGTCATTCCCGTTGGTTATTCCGCCATTGATGCCGCCTGCATTGTTGGTTATAGTCTTGCCCCCGGTGGAGACAAGCATATCATTGTGTTCGCTTCCCCACATCCGTGAACCCGCAAAACCAGACCCGAACTCAACTCCTTTTATAGCCGGTATTGAAAACATAATGTGACTTATTAATGATTCAACCGAATCAAAGAAAGGCTCTCCCAGACCGACCGGCACACCGCTCACTGAACAGCCTATAATGCCACCAATGGAGTCTCGTCTGTTTACAGCTTCCTCAATTGCCGCATCAACATCAGTTGATCCTCCTGCCTCCTGAAGGGTTGCAGTCACCTGCACCGGGCTGATCAGCTTTTTGGCGATCACACCTGCGGCTACCAATCCCAGAGTGAGGCGACCGGAAAAATGGCCTCCTCCGCGGTAATCTTCAAATCCCCCATATTTCATCATGGCTGTGAAATCAGCATGACCCGGCCTGGGGGTTTCACGTAGTTTTGTATAATCGCGTGACAGCGTATTTGTATTGTCGAACACCATTGTCAGAGGGGCACCGGTGGTATAATCCTTGAAAACGCCGCTCTGTATATTTATAAGGTCAGGTTCTTTACGGGGAGTCGTACCTTTAGCCCCGCTGCCACGCCTGTTTAAATCAACTGTAAAGTCTTCCGGGGTTATTGGCAGGCCGGCAGGGCAACCGTCAATCGTAATGCCCACACAATCACCGTGTGATTCGCCGAAGATGCTGATCCTGAAGAGTTTTCCAAAGTTATTCATGTTAGAATCCTTTCTTTACGCTCATTCATGACCCTCGTCTGATGGTTTATTGATTCCTCATGTATTGCCCTGAATACTTTCACAATAAACTCCTCACCCAAACCTAATTTTGTTGCCTGTTGAATTTTGTTATGGAGAATCTCATCCCACCGATTGGTTTGCAGAATGGTGATATTGTTTTGCTTTTTATACTCGCCAATTTTACGGGACACTGCCATCCGGTGGTCAAAGATCTCCATCAGGCTGTCGTCGAACTTATCGATTTCATGACGATACTCCTCAAGGGTAGACAGAAGCAGATTATTCGGTACTTCGGCATGTCTCAGTGTTAGTTTGTTAATAAGCCTGTTAAGATTTTCTGGTGTCAGCTGCTGCTGTGCATCACTTAAGGCCTTGCCCGGATCATAATGTGATTCCACCATGAGTCCGTCGAAATCAAGGTCCATAGCCCGTTGCGAAACTTCAAAAAGCAAATCGCGACTGCCACATATGTGACTGGGATCAGTAATGATGGGAAGGTCGGGAATCCGGAGTTTCAGCTCGATAGGTATCTCCCATTGGGGGTTGTTCCGGTACAGGGCTTTGTTGTATACTGAGAAACCCCGATGAATTGCCGCCATTTTAGTGATACCTGCAAGTGAAAGTCGTTCAAATGCACCAATCCATAGTTCCACGTCCGGATTAATAGGATTCTTTACCATTACCGGCACATCGACACCCTTGAGTGCATCTGCGATTTCCTGAACGGCAAAGGGATTGGCAGTAGTTCTTGCCCCAATCCAGATGATATCGATTCCTCCCTTGAGAGCATCATAGACATGTTTTACATTGGCAACCTCGGTTGCGGTATACATACCCAGTTCTGACTTCACCCTGCGAAGCCATGCCAGCCCTTCCTTCCCCACACCCTCAAATGTATCCGGCCGGGTGCGAGGTTTCCATAAGCCTGCACGCAGGATATTGATGCCATAGCTTTTAAGCTGACGCGCAGTTTCCATTACCTGCTCCTCTGTCTCCGCACTACATGGGCCCGCAAGTATCAAAGGCTTTTCTGCAGGAATTCCTATGAATTCAAATTTTTCAAGATCGAGCGTTGTTTTCATGCTTTTTCGGTATTAATACCCCTGGGTTAGTAATAGTTGGATTATCAACTGGTTTTGGTTTTAGATTAAACAACTGTGCATATCGTTTGTTTAACCAACATTCTATGTTTGTAATAGACAAGCGGGATTTATTTTTAGGCCAGGGTGTGATGCACTGGTTAATTTTCATGATGGAACGATCTAAATTATCATTGTGTAAAATTTTTCTCTCATCCGTTCGTTGATTAATATAGCCATTGTATTAACAAATCCAAACCGGAAAAATGAATCAAATAAGATTTAAACATTTACTGCTGCTTTCTGTATTCTCATTTACAGTTGCGATGGCAGCCGGGCAGACAAGAATCCCGGATGAACTTACCTCCGGAACAATCCGGGAGCAGATCAATTACATAGAGACCAAAACAAGGATCTATGATGATTTCCGGGCAATAAGGGAGGATATGTTCCGGAAACTCAACGCTAATATCCTGGACACTCTTACGGCAGAGAAAAGCAGGATTGTGGAATTAAAAAAGCTGACAACCACATTAAATACCAAAAACGATTCGTTGAATGTTTTACTTAGCTCAACCAGAAATAGTCTTAATGAAGTTACAGCTACAAAAAACAAGATAAGCGTTCTTGGTCTGGAGATAAATAAGCAAGCCTATAACGCTATTATGTGGATAATAGTCGGGGCTTTACTTTTCGTGATGGTTATTGGATTTCTCATCTTTAAAAGGAACCTGGTGGTGCTCCTCAGAACCGAGAAGGATCTGAAAGAGATTAAGGATGAGTTTGCAGCCTACCGGCAGTCTTCCAGGATTGCCCGGGAGAAAGTGGAAATGGATCTTTTCCGTGCGAATCAGAAACTAAAGGGAATGTAAATATTCCATTTTCGAAACATACTTTTAGCCAGGATAAAACCCTCAGCATATTCCCTGTTTATCGTACCTGACTGTAACCCAATAAAAAGAATGAGAGTGCATGACCGCACTCTCATCTTTTTATAGTCATTCACAATTTGTTACCTGAATATCAGTAAATCCTCACCTGGTTTACTCCTTCGTTTGAGAAAATTGTCGGGAAGTACATCAACGATACTTTCGCCGGGTTGGCGGTAAAGGTCCCGGTGAATCTTGGCATCAGGTCAACCGTAAACGATCTTCTGCCCGGATCAGCATGACGAATGAAGACAGCCACATGATCACGGTGGAATTCACGATGGGCTTCGCCTGTCACCCGGCCTTCTCTTGTGTTGTATGAAAAGCCGGCAGGAACCGGAATTTCAATGACCAGATAGTCTGCACTCCGGTAAAATTCAACCTCAACTGTAAAGGTCACGGGAATGCCGGCCCTGACCTCGTTCCGTGATCCGGGCCACCTGGAAGTTATTCGGAAGTCTGTGGTGTCAGGCGACGGGTCACTGATGAATTTTCTTTCACTGCAACTCATATAGACGGGCATTACCCCGCTCTTCGAAACCGTGATGCTGCCTTCCGGGCGCAGTCTGACATCATAGGGGAAAGCTTCTGCCTCCCTGTTGACCTGACCGGTAAGCCTCAGCCTGGCACTCTCTCCCTCAGCGTCACGCTGCCCGAGCTCAGGAAGCACCGTCCGCAGGATATTGGCTGTTTCCCAGGTGTTCAACCGGCTGCCGAGTGTCATGGTTTCGATGAAGTACTGACGGACTTTAGCAAGGTCAGCCACCTTTTGGGCCGTATCAGCGTCCAGAACCCTGTAAGCCAGCAGGGTGGTCGCGATATCATCAGATGAGAAAGCCGTCCTGTTCTCTCCGGAGGTGAAGTATATTCCAGTAAAAATTGTACTTCGGCGTACCCTCTTCAGATACTCAACCTCAGCCGGAAGATGGTGCCTCTGTTTCAATGCGGTTATCCTGAGACTGTCAGTGAAACCAATTGAGTCGGTTATGCCGGGGGATGTCAGATAATGGTTGTAGTTAACCCTTGCGTTCATTCTTGTGAGGAGTTCCAAAACCGACAGTTTCAGTTGGACGGGGGAAGAGGACTCGAGTATCAGGATTGCATTATCAATATAATTTGTGGCATGGGATCCGATATCATAACCCTGTTCCTTAGCCATTTGCAGGGCATCAAGGACGTGCAACGAGATCCAGGGCTCAGTTTCGGATTTGCCCCACCATCCCCACAGGCCCTCATCATTCCGGTTATTGTTCAGCTGTTTTATCAGCCTGTTGGCTTCCCTTTTGTCACTTCGCTTCTCCGTCCCCAACAACTTATTTATAGTCGCGGCCGACAACAGGCCTGTCAGCCTGGAAGCCATCTGTTCGTTGCACTGGTAAGAGTACCGGATCAGCCGGTAACTGTTATCCATCAGCACATCGAGGGCTCCGGCCATGGCTGTCAGTGTCACCTCTCCGCTAAAGGCCTCAAGGTCGATCGTTACAGTGGTATCGCGAGTAAGCACCATAAATGTACCTGTGTCGATCTCTACGCCTGCCCTGTATACCGGCAAGACGCGGTACTCTCCATCCTTTAGTCCTTCGGCGGTAGTGAATGAGAACTCCATCCTTAGGCTGTCATTTATGCCCGCCGCAACAGAAATTGTATCAATGACTGCATCATTGAATGTCCGCTCCCTTGTAAAGGCCGTGTCAGTGTTACAGATAAACCGTTCAGTGAGGCTCACCGGTGAAGGGGTGTAGTTTACTATCTTACCTATAAGGTTGACTGAATCACCCTCAACGAGGTAGTGGGGTGCTGCCAGTTGTGCGATGACAGGCCTGAAGGCCTTTATCAGGCCGGCTACCGAACCTGCCTGGCGCTTGCCGGTCATGCCAATGACAAACGTCTCCCAGGAGGTTATGTCATCAGGGAAGGTGGCGTTGAAGCTTACCCTGCCGGAGTCGTCTGTCCTGAGACGTGGCTGCCAGTATGCATAGTCGCGGAAGTTCCTGCGGAGAGTCCCTGCCGCCATCGCCTGTTCCATGAATGTGTCATCAAACCCGACTCCCTTATCCTGAGAGACGGTGAGCACTCCACCTGTCCCGGTTGTAAGCATGATTACCCCTCCTGCAGCCCTGGAGCCGTAAAGGGATGTTATTGCCGGATCCCTGAGGATTTGGGCCTTACGTATCAGCCCCGGGTCAATGTCGGCAAGATCACCGGTGTAGGGCATGCCATCTATAAGGATGAGAGGGGGCATTTCTGCTGATAATGACGATGCACCCCGCACAGAAAATGCAGCGCCATCCATGATCTCAACTCCTGCGACACGACCCTGAAGACTTTCGGTGACTGTAACAGTTGAGGCTGTCAGGGATAGTTTCCGGGAAATTCCATAGCCAACCACGATCACCTCATCCAGTGCCAGAATATCAGCCTCCAGCCTGACATCGAGGGTCTGGTCAAATGACACAGCCAACTCCTGCATCTTCATACCGATGAAGCTGAAGGTCAACAGGTTTCCTCCGAAGGGGAGCCTGATTGAGTAGTGTCCGTCAATGTCCGTTACAACTCCAATGCCCGTAGCATTACACAACACTGTCACTCCCGGTATAGCCTCCCCGTCGTCGGCGGAGGTTACTGTCCCTGTGACAGTGAATCCAGGTCCGTCGTATGTTGAGATATCCTGCCTGGAGAATTCCTGGAGTAGCTGACGTTCATAATCGGTCTTATACCTGTCACTTTCCGAAGGCATGGCTACCAGCTCCAGCACCCTGTTAAACTGTCCCTGGTCAATTTCCCTGATGGCTCCGGACATATCGAGGTAAGTCCTGCTGTCTGCAGTAACATGCACTGTATCTATCCTCAGACACTCTCCGTCATCAACGAAGGCCATGAAAGTGTAGTTACCCGGTCTGATGTTTGTAAATGAGGTTTCATGACCACGCCTTGTATGCACTACCCTTCCGGGAAGGTTATAGAGCACGAGGGCTACCGGTTGCCGGCCGGCTTCCTTTGCCAGGTTCAGGACTTCTACTGACCCGTTGCCCGGCCTTGTTGGTTCATTCCTAAGGTAATAATATGGTTTCCGGGTCCTTGCCTTAAGGATCTCCCTTCGTACCGAATCAAGACCCTCTGCTGTGAGGACACTGCTCCTGAAGTCCTTCATCGGAGAGTACCTGCTCAGATATGAGGGTATCCACTTCTCCGGTTCAAAGGATTTCATCTTTAGCAAACCATCACGGAACTCATACTCATAGCCGGATTCAAAATCAAATGAGGTTTCAAACTGCCCGCTGGCAACGAACCGGGCTTTCGTAGGCATTACCGGACCAATGACTTCGTAGCCGTAACCGGCACTATTCTGGGAAGGATTCGATAACTGACGCTGCACATTGCTCATCAGGAAAAGGTTGTCTGGCTGGGCCAGCCAGGCAACGGTGTTATTGAATGCAGACCGGTAGGGCAGGATAAAATGCCTAAGCCGGGCGGCCTCAGCCTTTGTCAGCTTTGGTTTTGCCTCTTCCCTGGTGTAATCTGACGGATCATCCTTATCGCTGATGGAAAGAACCAGCTTCTTTCCCGGAGCAAACCTGAGACTGTCAATCTCGTAAATATTGCGTGGCGTCCGTATCTTAATCAGATGATAGCCGGTGTCAACCCTGAACGAATAAGGCTGGTTCTCAGAGGCAAAATCTATATACAGGGGTTTGTTGTCAATATATATGTGATTGATCTTTACAGGCATACCTTCCCTGAAGATGAAAGGAGCGAACTGCGTTATTCCGTCACCCATATCAGACGAGAATGTATACACTTCGTGGGGGTGATACCTGAATCTGAAGTATTCAATCGTATCGAGGCCCGCTTCCTTCTCCCATTCATCAAATCTGAACCGATACCAGAGGTCCGGGTCACTGGCGGTGGCCGTACTGAACCTGTTGATCTGTTCTTTCTGTCTTGCTGTCGGGGCCAGTGATGGAAGCCGGGGTAGTTCATACTCAAATTTGCCGGTGACTGAGAATGCTGTAAGATCTGCTCCGGCTACGGGAAATCCTTTAAAGTCAGTAACCCGCAGTGTTATGGCTGCATCATTCCCGGGTATAATTATGGATGGCTGTTCAACCTTAATATTAAGCTTATCTTTTTGTACGCCTGCGCGGTACATCAAGTTATTCATCTTCCCGCCCCACAGGTAGCTGAGTGAGAGGTACCACTCTTTGTCACCGGTGGTCTGCTGCCTGAAGCTGAGGCTGTCAGTTACGCCTCGCTGAACTTCCCTGTTGAGCCTGTAGATGAAATAGCTGAAATTCAAATGTGTTGAGCTCCCCGCATTGATAAATACCGTATCATTCTGTACTGACATGGTACACCTTATGTCCGGAGGCATTTCGTCTGCATGTATTGTCCTGTTTGCATTACCGCTGGTAAGCGTGTATGCTGAAACAAACTGATCGGGTCTCATCGATACCGGGAAGGTGACAGAGGCAGGGGCAGCCTTATTGCCAAAGGCATCCTGAGTCACAATAGTACCCTGCCTTTCTGTGTCTCTTCCATCTACAGTCAGGCTGAATGTTAAGGTGTCTCCTATTAGATCGAATTCAAACTCCTCTTTCTTTCTAATGAAGGAGACTGTCTCCCGGGCTGAGGCTGTCTCATTGTCAGATGTGTTTGCCAGGGCGACGATAGTGTAATCGAGATTAGCCTGAGGGAAAACCGAGTCCGGGATTTGAATGAAGGTCTCCCCCGAGGCGAGCAGGTTCTCGTGTAAGACTACCATAGTATCGCGGATGACAGTGTGCCCGGAGAAAACATCGCTTACCTTGTCACGCAATATCGTTATAGTGACCCGTGCATCCGGAAGAACCATGTCATTCTCGTTGACAGTCTTCATGGCAATGAGAAATGGTTTCCCACCGTAGTGCACCTGCTCCGGTAACCTCATGGTAAGCTTCATTCCCGTAAGGTCATAATATTCGTACCGGAACGTACCTGATGTTATGGTTCTGTTCCTGCCAGCCGGAGACATGGTCACCAGATAGTCTTTATCGAGCTTTAGATCCAGTGTGTCGGCAGGAACGAAGCTGAAGGTGTATCCTCCCGGTGCGTATGGAGCAATGGTCCCAATTTTTACTGCTTCATACGGGTCTCTCCTGATAAGCCTTAAATCAACATCCCTGGTGAATGTCCTGTGATTTTTGCCATGAAGAATGAATGCTTTCAGCATTACTGTGTCGCCGGGATTGTATTTTGGCTTGTTGAAAACAAAGTATCCGGTTGAAGACCTGTCAGGGTTAAGAGTCCTTGTTATCCATCGCCATGTACTCCTGGCAGTATGAAATCCGTATCCCCTGAAAGTTGAGATCACGGCATCTACTGGCAGCATTACTGCAGTTCTGACAGGCACCCAGACATATTTGACCGGGGTACCGTAGGCGACCTTGCGCGAGGCTCTCTTTACAGCAGGGTTATTAATTCCTCTCTCAAGCCTGACGAGACTGGTTATTCCGTCATGATTAACAGAGATGACACCACGACAATTGGCTTTCTTCAGCCGGTAAGAGCCTGTTTTTTCATCAAAGGGTATCCGCCGCCGGTCGATTGCCAGCGCAGCGCCGGTCACCAACGTTCCTGTGAAATCCCTGATCTGGAGTATCAGGTCAGTCTGGTTGTCAACAACAGTGAGATGGATATTGGGGATGCAGATATATTCCAGATCAACCCTGTCTCTGTCGATATACGATTTAAGATAGTGTCCCGGTGCCAGTTTGCCTTCATGAACCGAACCTGTAGGGAAGGAGTCCACTTTGCTGTAAAAGAGATTGGTCTTCTGATCCAGGTTTCCCTTGCGGGCTATCCTCATAGCCTGGCTGTTGCTAATGGAATAGAACCAGGTGTAGGGACTTGTGGAAGGGCTTTTCATCAGATCCTGTGCTCCGGCTGAGGAGGTAATAAGGATACAGGCAATGCCGAGTATGTAATTGCGCATGATGAC
Source organism: uncultured Rikenella sp. (assembly GCA_964455705.1). Classification (GTDB taxonomy): domain Bacteria; phylum Bacteroidota; class Bacteroidia; order Bacteroidales; family VadinHA17; genus SR-FBR-E99. Next base: position 15,694 of record CAYVYM010000041.1, on the reverse strand, counting down.
TGTTTATGTAGTTCCGGTCTGAAGTAAAAATACAAATAAAACATTTCAAAATTAAAGATAAGCGGGAGGGCAGGGCTGGAGAGGATTGCTGTGCGCTGTCATTACTGCACCGGGGGAGCTGCTGAAAAATTTCGACCGGAATAAATTTAGTAGAGCAAGAATCATTAAAGATAATTTCTAAAACTCATAGATACAATGACATATAATGTTAAATAAATTACCAAATATTTCGACCGGAATTATTAAATTGACTTGCAAGTTTAACATATTTAAGTATCTTCGGCCACTTGTGTTAAACAAATGATAATATAATTAATTCCTGAAATCATGTTACTCCATCAGCAATTTGTCCGTACGGCAAAGAAGCATGCCAGTAAGCTGGCAATAATTGATAAGACAACCGGCAGGAGTGTCACTTATTCAAGAGCTCTTATCGGGGCTCTCATCCTGAGTGCCAAGTTTAAAAAATATGACAGGGGATTCATTGGCATAATGATCCCGACCTCGGCCGGGGCGGCGCTGGCCAACGTGGGTGCACTGATGAGCGGCAGGATACCTGTTCTCATCAACTACTCGACAGGAGCAGAGGCTAACGCCAGGTATGCACAGAAGAAATGCAAGTTCAAAACGATCATTACCTCCAAAGCCCTGCTTGAGAAGATCAACTGTCCCGTTATTGAAGGTATGGTGCTTATTGAGGATATCATGGCAGGCGTTACAACCGGAGACAAGCTCAAGGCGGCCCTTATGACGAAGCTTCCCATTGGCATGATTTTAAGGTTTATACACGCTGGCAATGAAAATGACACAGCTGCAATATTATTTACCAGTGGCAGTGAGAAGGATCCGAAGGCAGTGCAGCTTTCGCACAGGAATCTTATTTCAAATATTGAAAGTTTCAGCAGTTACGTGCATATTGGCGAATCAGATATATTGCTTGCAAACCTTGTTTTCTATCATATCTTCGGACTTACGGTCAATCTCTGGGTAGCATTCTATCATGGAATGACTATGGTTTCATATGCCAATCCTCTCGATTTTCAGACTATCAGTAAAATTGCCCGCGAGGAGAAACCCACCCTGATGGTTGGTACTCCGAGTTTCTTCTGGGGCTATCTCAGTAAGTCCGAACCCGGCGATTTTAAATCGCTGAGAATGATGGTTGCCGGAGCCGATAAGTGTCCTGATGCACTGAGGGATGGCTTCATGAAGAAACATGGTGTAACACTTCTGGAGGGTTACGGAGCAACTGAAACATCACCTGTAATATCGGTTAACTCAATCGAGTTCAACAGACCAGGTAGTACCGGCAAGGTTATTCCGGGTGTTGAGGTGAGGATTGAAAATTTTGAGACAGGTGAAAACTGCCCAACCGGAGAGGTCGGGAAGATAATGGTCAAAGGCGATCTGGTAATGAAGGGGTATTATGAAGATCCCGTGCTAACTGCTGAGGCTCTTGTTGACGGCTGGTACAATACCGGTGACATGGGCTTCTTCGATGAGGACGGATACCTGTGGCATGCAGGACGTTTCAAGAGATTTGCAAAGGTGGGAGGGGAGATGATCTCTCTTGTCAAGGTTGAGAATATCATGGAAAAATTCCTTCCCGAAGGAGTCTCATGCTGCATCGTTGAGATTGCTGATGAGAGGAAGGGTTCATATATTGTGGCAACAGTCTCGGGCGAAGTTCACAAGACGGAGATACTCAGGAAGATGATGAATGAATTGCCGAGTTTAGCTCTTCCCAGGGAGTTCGTAGTTATCAATGAGCTGCCGATGATGAGTACCGGGAAGATCGACTTCCGTACCGTTACGAAGATGGTTCAGGAGATAATGAATAAATCGGGATTCGCCGGCTAGCACTACTCTGGCCCGACAGTGCCGGGATACGCATGGCAGAATCATACATAAAGGCTGCGATGTCATTAAAGGTGATATCATAGCCTTCATTTTTTAACGAGGTTACGAACTCACCATGAGGGCGTGAACGGCGGTAATCGGGTTCGCGGGAGGGATGCCTGAGATATTTCTCAAAGAGTTGAGGATCACCGGCGATATTCAGAACAGCATGATACACAAGACGATTCTCTCTTCGGTGCATCGATGACCCGAGTATCTTCCTGTGACCGATTGTAATGTCAGAAATACCCCTGGTGCCGTAATTTTTCACCCCCAGATCAGAAAGGAGATCAAGTATCATTCTGTTGACCTCCATGAAGAAATCCCTTGAGCGTACCAGCCCGGTATACTCACGCGCAACAGTTATCACCGCCATCCTGGGAGTCAGTACGACTGCCTCGCCACCCGTTGGTCGTTTTGTTACCGGTATGCCGTCGGACATCACATTTTCAAGTATCAGAGATCTCTCCGGGGTGTTGCTCTGCCCCAGCACAATTATGGTCTCCGCCGGCTGCCATACCAGAATGCCCTCACCCGTGCCGCTGAAGATGGCGGCATCGGGCAGGTCATATTGTCTTATCTCAACAGGCATATCTCAATTACGTCAGGCTTTGTGCACGGGTTTACCAATGGCATCGGCACCTGCCTCCAGGAACACCTCCGAGATTGTCGGATGGGCATGCATCGTATGCGCCACATCCCATACAGTGCTCTCAACAGCCATATAAGCAGCTGCCTCGCTGATCAGGTCAGTGGCATTGTGAGCGATGATCTGCACGCCAAGCACTTCACCGTATTTTGGCTCTGAGATGATCCTCAGAACGCCTTCGGGCTGACCCTCAGTCAAAGCCTTGCCGTTGGCTGACAGCGGGAACTCGTTGACTTTGTATTCAAGGTCTTCCGCGGTAAGCTGCTGCTCAGTCCGGCCTATCTGTGCAATCTCCGGATCAGTATATATTGTCAGCGGTACACGGGTAGTCTCCATAGTCTCAGTAATGCCAAGGATATGGTTCACCGCGGCCATCGCCTGTGCCGAAGCGGCATGGGCGTAGATACTCTTGCCGTTGACGTCGCCTACGGCATAGACACCCTTTATGCTTGTCATGAAATGCTCATCGGTAACATAAAAACTTTCATCCGCCTCAGGCTTCAGTGATCCCACCGGTTTAATACCCTTTCGGGGCATGCAGTTAACAACCCCTTCATATTCTTCAAGCTTGAGCGCGTCATAGCCTGCAGTTCCTTCAATGATCTTTATCTTCAGCGAATCAAGCCTGCGGCTGATGTATGTATTCAGGTAATCATCAAGTGCGGGGAATATTTTCTCAGCTGTTTTCAGTAATGTAACTTCTTTTCCGATGAGTGAAAGCAGTTGTGACACTTCCGCCGCCACGGGGCCTTCGCCAACCACCAGCAGTTTCCCGGGGATCTCCTTCATTGAGAAGAAGCTCTCGAGATTGAGGATCTTTTTCTCATGAACCTTGAAAGGCAGGGGCCTTGGATATGATCCTGTTGCGATGATGATATTCTTCGCTGTGAGTTTGCGGTTGTCAACCACCACCGTGTCAGCCGCCTCCACTGAGGCAGTTCCGGTGATTGTCTCCACATTGTTCTTTTTAAGAAGGTATTCAACTCCCTTGGTAAGCCTTCTCACTATTCGTTCGGAGCGTTTGACACCCTTCTCCCAGCTGAATGTCAGCTTTTTGGGATCAAGGCCTTCAACACCGAAGTCGGCTGCCATCCCCAGCCTTGAGAAGTATTTGGCGCTCTCAAGCATCGCCTTGGAAGGGATGCATCCCCAGTTAAGGCACATCCCGCCAACATGCTTCTTCTCTATCACGGCAGTCTTCAGTCCTGCCTGCCCTGCCCTTATAGCGGCAACATAACCTGCCGGTCCGGCGCCAATAATGATAAGATCGTAATCCATCTTCCCTTGTATTATTTATTGTCTCATTATCAGTGACAGCGGGTCTGTAACGCCTGCCGCCACATCATTCAGGAACTCCGTAGCTTCGGCTCCGTCAACCATCCGGTGGTCAACTGATAGCGAGAGAGGCATCACATTCCCAACCTTAATCTCGCCACCGGCCACAACAGGCTGCTGGTTGATCCGGCCGATGCCAAGGATGCCTACCTGCGGGTAGTTGATCACGGGAACACCGAACCAGCCACCCAGTGCGCCGTAGTTGGTGATGGTGAAGGTACCGTCCTTCATATCTTCGAGTGTCAGCTTCCTGTCGCGTGCCTTAACGGCTATCTCAGCAACGGCACGGCTCAGCTCCTTCACAGTCAGCTTGTCGGCATTGCGTAGCACCGGCACCACGAGACCATCCTCAGTGCTCACTGCTATACCAATGTTATAGTAGTTTTTGTAGATAACATTACCTTTTTCAAAGTCCATCTCTGAGTTCAGTTCCGGGTGGCGTTTCAGAGCTGCCACAACGGCCTTTATAATGAAAGGCAGGTAGGTAAGATTGATATCTTCCTTCCTGAATTCCTCCCTGTATCTTGCCCTTGCTTCAACAAGTGCCGATACCTCCGGTTCCTCGAAGAGGGTCATGTGTGCTGTGCTCTGTTTTGAGCGCAGCATGTTTTTAGCTATCGACTTCCGCATCTGGGTCATAGGTCTGACCTCTACCAGCTCACCCTGGAGGGCGGCTGTGGCTGGTGCGGCACCTCTTCTGGCAGCTGTTGCCGGGGCATGGAAGTTTTGTATGTCGCTCTTCATCACCCTGTTGGCAGGACCCGTTCCTGTGACCTGGTTAATGTCGATATTCATCTCGCGTGCCATGGCCCGTGCCACTGGTGTTGCCAGCACCTTACGCGGTGTGGTGGCGGAAGCGGCAGGTTTAGCCTCGGTGCCCTCATCGCTTGCCGGGAGGTATGCATTGTTGGAGGCCACCTCCAGTGTGCCAACCACGCCGGCGCCCATTTCTTCAAGTGGCTCCACCTCCACAGCAGTTGCCTTAACGGCAGTCTCGACGGCTACCTCAGCGGAGGCCTCACCGGCAATATCTATCTCAACCAGTGGCTCTTCCACATGAATCGTCTCGCCGACCTTCCCGTAGCGTGCAGCGATCACACCCTCACGCGGTGAGGGAATATCCGCCACAACCTTATCGGTCTCCATCTTCACCAGCGGCTGTCCCACCTTGACGGCAGTACCCTTATCGACGTACCACTCGAGGATGATACCTTCGGTCAGTCCTTCGCCAATATCCGGGAATTTGAATATATATCTCATCAGGTCAGAATTTAATAGTTCTTTCAATCTCGTAGAATATCTTATCAGGAGTGATCATATAATGATGCTCACCCCGGGGGTAGGGAACTATCACGTCGAATGCCGCCACCCTCTTCGGGGGAGCCTCAAGATGAAGGAAAGCCTCCTCGTTTGCCAGGGCCATTATCTCGGATCCTACTCCGAAGCTGCGTGGCTCCTCACCGACAAACACTACCCGGCCGGTTTTTTTCACCGATGCGGTAATTGTCTCCTTGTCAAGCGGATAAATGGTTCGCAGGTCAATCAGTTCCACGGAATACCCTGCCTCCTTTGCCATAACCATTGCCTTCTGTACTTCACGTATCATCGCTCCGTAGGCCACAACGGTAACATCGGTGCCCTGTGAGAGGACTTTAGCCTTGCCTATCGGCACGGTGAATTTTTCCTCGCTGACCTCTTGCTTGATAGCCCTGTAGATGCGCTTGGGTTCAAGGAAGAGCACAGGATCATCACTCTCAATGGCGGAGATCAGTAGTCCCTTGGCATCATGGGGTGTTGACGGCACAACGATCTTCAGTCCGGGTATATGTGCGAACATAGCCTCCATGCTCTCTGAGTGGTGCTCCAGAGCGTTGATGCCGCCGCCGTAAGGAAGGCGTATCACAATCGGCATTTTATATTTCCCGCGTGAGCGGTTGTGCATACGTGTTATATGCGAGATAATCTGGTTGAAGGCCGGGTAGATGAACCCGCAGAACTGCATTTCTATTACAGGGCGCAGTCCGGCGGCAGCCATCCCGACGGCTGTGCCTGCTATCCCTGACTCAGCCAGGGGAGTGTCAAAGACCCTCTCAACACCGTGTTTCTTCTGCAGTCCTTCGGTAACTCTGAATACACCGCCCTCGAAGCCGACATCCTCACCATAGACAACAACGGTCTTGTCTTCTGTCAGTTTGATATCAAGAGCGTCATTGACGGCATTGACAATATTCATTGGTTTCATTTGCGTGCGTTTTTCCATTGTAAGAATTTTTCATGTTCAATCTGCTGGTCGCGGAGCTCCTGGGGCATCTCGGCATAGGTATATTTAAACACATCTTCCAGAGGATAACTGACAGTCTTTTCCGTCTCCATGAAGAGGCGGTCGATCTCCTTTTTGTATTCTTCGGTGATCTTCTCATCTTTAGCATCTGACCACAGTTTCTTCTTTACAAGGAAGAGCTTCATACGGCGCAGCGGATCCTTCTTGTCCCATTCCTTCTCCTCATCTGTTGTGCGGTACTTGGTGGGGTCATCAGACGTTGTATGGGCTCCCTTGCGGTAGGTAACAGCCTCTATCAGCACGGCCTGGCTCTCTTTACGGGCATACTCATGTGCGAACCTGAATGCTGCCAGCATGGCAAAGATATCGTTGCCATCGACTTTCAATCCCTTTATGCCATAAGCTTTAGACTTTATGGCCATGTTAATACTGGCCGTCTGGTTCTTCACCGGGACCGAGATAGCGTACTGGTTATTCTGTACAACGAATATTACCGGCACCTTCCAGACACCTGCAAAGTTGAGGGCCTCATGGAAGTCCCCCTCTGAAGTTCCGCCGTCGCCAACGAATGCGATGGCAACCTCATCCTTTTTCTGGTATTTAATGGCGTATCCTATGCCTGAGGCGTGAATCAACTGTGAGGCAATCGGTACGGACATGGGAAGCACGTGATTTGCTTCTACAAACTTAAACGCGTCTTCATGACCCATGGCGTAGAGGAAAACCTCCTTTACCGAAATGCCTTTGGCAAGCCACGCTCCAAGCTCACGGAAGGCCGGTACCAGCCAGTCGTCATGCCTGAGCACCGCTCCGGCAGCCACACCGATTGCTTCCTGCCCGTAGTTGGGAGGGTAGGTGAAGACACGTCCCTGACGCTGGTAGGAAACTATCATGAAATCGAGAGTCCTTACGAACAGCATATCTTTATACAGTTTCAGCATCTCATCGTTGGAGAGCTGCGGCATCAGCTCGGTGCTGATAACCTTTCCGTTGTTGTCAATGACCTGCAGCATCTTGTCATCAGCAGGGTCAAACTGGTCGAACATATTTTATTTTGTTTAACGTTTCTTGAATGAAGGACAATCAAACGACGAATTTGTTCAAAAATGAGCCTGTAGCTCCTTCTAATGTGAAGAAATGTTAACAGGTGCAGAATCAGAGTATAATTTGTTTTAAATTAGCAAGATGATAATTCAGTCATCAAACCCCAATTCCTTAAAAATATGAAGAATCTCATCAAAGCATTTTTGATCATTACCGTTATTTCTGCGGCTTCCTGTCAGAAGAAGACAGGAGATGAACTAACAATTCCGTTTGAGAAGTATAAGCTTGACAACGGACTGAATGTGATACTTCACGAAGACAGGTCTGACCCGATAGTATCGGTTGCCATCTACTATCATGTGGGCAGCAACCGTGAGGTCCCGGGTCGCACAGGATTCGCCCACCTGTTTGAGCATATGATGTTCCAGCAGAGTGAGAATGTACCTGAAGATCAGTATTTCAGGCTGATACAGAGTGCCGGTGGAACCCTTAACGGCTCAACCAACCAGGACCGGACCAATTATTATGAGACGGTTCCGAAAAACGCCCTTGAGATGGTCCTTTGGATGGAGTCAGACCGCATGGGTTACCTGACAAACACTATTACGCAACAGGCTTTTGCCATCCAGCAGAATGTGGTTCAGAACGAAAAGCGGCAGAACTATGACAACAGACCTTACGGTCACTCATCAACGGTGATGGCAAGAGCGTTGTTCCCGGAGGGCCATCCCTACAGCTGGACTACAATCGGGGAGATGAAGGATCTCTTCCATGCCACGGTGGAGGATGTGAAGGAGTTCCATGCACGCTATTACATACCTAACAATGCAACCCTCTCGATTGCAGGCGACTTTGATCGTGCCACGGTGAAGGAGCTGGTTCAGAAATACTTTGGTGAGATACCCGCCGGTGCTGAGGTAGAAAAGCCTGAGCCGATGCCTGTGACACTTACAGAGACGAAGAAACTTTATCATGAAGACAACTTCGCCAATTCTGCACAGTACACCATGGCATTCCCCTCCGCCGAGATGTATAACCCTGATGCTTACGCCCTCGCGGCATTGAGTGATATACTTGCCGGAGGCAAAAAGTCACCGATGTACAATGTACTTGTCAAGGAGAAAAAGCTCACCTCCAACGTGGGTGCATATAACATGGCGCAACTTCTTGCCGGTACTTTCCGGATCTCTGTCAATGCCAATCCGGGCGTCTCACTGGCAGAGATTGAGAAGGCTATCTTTGAAGCCTTTGAACGTTTTGAGTCCGAGGGTTTCAATGAGAATGACCTCGAGAGGGTAAAAGCCGGTCAGGAGACACGCTTCTATAACATGATAAGCAGCATTGACGGTAAATCAAAACAACTTGCCGAATACAACATGTACGCCGGTGATCCGGGTTATTACAGGAATGATATGGAGGCGATGATGGCCGTCACCGTTAACGATGTCAGCCGTGTGTATGAGAAGTACATTAAAGGAAAGAATTACGTTGCTACAAGCTTTGTCCCGAAAGGTAAGGTTGAACTGGCTGCTGAAGGGTCGGTTGATGCGGGCATAGTTGAAGAGGATATCCTTGCTGCCACCGAGGTTAAGATTGAAGGCGGTGCTGCTGAGGAGATACAGAAGACTCCGGCCTCTTTTGACCGTTCGGTGCAACCACCGCTGGGGCCGGATGTATCAGTGACCGTTCCTCCAGTCTGGAAGTCGTCACTGTCAAACGGTATGCAGCTATTCGGCATACAGCATACAGAGGTGCCTCTGGTTCAGTATAACATAGTCATTGAAGGAGGACATATGCTTGATGATATCAGCGCCCCCGGGGTGGCAAATATGCTGGCGATTATGCTCAATGAGGGAACAAAAAACAAGACACCCGAGGCGCTGGAGGAGGAGATCGATCTCCTCGGAGCCATGATCAGGGTCTCTGCCGATGATGAGAATATAACCGTGAGCGTCAATGCCCTCGCCCGAAACTTCGAGAAGACACTTGCAATAGTTGAGGAGATGCTTCTTGAACCACGCTGGGACTCACTTGCCTTTGAGCTGTCACGCACCCGTGTGCTCAACGGGCTCAGGAGAAGCTCCATCGATCCGACCTACCTGGGTTCCATGGCGCTGTCAGAACTTGTGCTGGGCAAGGATAATATCTTTGCTACTGACGTGGCAGGCACCATTGAAAGTGTAGAGTCTATGACAATGGATCAGATAAGGGCTTTCTATGAGAAAAATATTTCACCCTCGGTCGCTCGCTTCCTGGTTGTCGGTTCAGTTGATCAGCCCGGGGTAGAACAGGCACTTGCATCCCTGAGCGCCAGCTGGGCAGCCAAACAGGTTCAAATACCTGAGTTAGTTTTCGCACCGGCACCGGAAAAATCAGCGGTATATTTCGTCAATGTGCCAGGGGCAAAACAGTCGAACATATACATTGGAGCCCCTTCCATTCCAAGAGGACATCCCGATTACTATCCTGCAACTGTAGCAAATTACAAGCTCGGTGGTTCCTTCAACGGCTATGTCAACCTGGTTTTAAGAGAGGAGAAAGGTTACACGTACGGGGCCAGAACCAGTTTCAGCGCACAGAAGAGCCATGGCGCTTTCATTGCCAGCTCTGCTGTAAGATCAACCGCCACCCTCGAGTCGGTTGAGATCTTCAGGGACCTTATGAAAAATTACAGGGCAGGGGTTTCGCAGAGCGACATCGACTTCACGAAGGATGCGTTGCTCAAGGGCAATGCACTCAGGTTTGAGACCCAAAGGGCGCTGTTGGGTATGCTGAATACCATGAGCGCATACGGACTTCCTTCAGACTATATCGCCCGTGAGGAGGATTATGTAAGAAAACTTACTGTTGATGAGGCCAATGTCCTTGTTCAGAAATACATTGATCCCATGAGGATGTACTATGTGGTCGCCGGTGATGCCGCCACACAGCTTAAGGAGCTAAGGAAGCTCGGCTTTGGTGAACCTGTATTAGTGAAATAACATATGCCATGCAAAAAACAATCAGTTTAATATTGCTTACCGTGCTGATCCTGGCTTCAGGTTGCAGCAAGGAGAAAAAGAGCACCCTTTCCGTACCGTATGAGTCTTACAAGCTTGACAACGGATTGACGGTGATACTGAATGAGGATAAGTCTGACCCTATAACATCACTGGTGATACTTTACCATGTGGGGTCAAGCAGGGAGGTTCCCGGTAAAACAGGGTTCGCCCACCTTTTTGAGCACATGATGTTCCAGCGTTCAGAGAATGTTGAGGAGGATCAGTTCTTCAAGTACATCGAAGGAGCCGGCGGAACTCTCAACGGAGGCACCAGTTTCGACCAGACAATCTATTTCGAGGTAGTTCCGAAGAATGCCCTTGAAATGGCCATGTGGCTCGAGTCTGACCGTATGGGTTTCCTTCGCAATACAGTGACACCGCAGTCATTTGCTCTGCAGCAGAATGTTGTTCAGAATGAAAAGAGGCAGGGTGTTGATAACAGGCCTTACGGATTCACTAATTATGTAATTCTGAAAAACCTCTATCCCGAAGGGCATCCCTACAGCTGGGATGTGATTGGAGAGATGGAGGACCTGACAAACGCTACAATTGACGATGTCAAGGATTTCCACAAAAGATTTTACATCCCGAACAATGCCACGCTGGTGGTGTCTGGCGATTATGAGGTTGATGAGGTAAAGGCCCTGCTCGAAAAGTATTTCGGAGAAATACCTGCAGGAGAAGAGCTGATGGATCCCGAGCCCATGAATGTGACACTTGCCGAGACGAAGAAACTCTATCATGAGGATGCTTTTGCACGTGCTCCGCAGTACAATATGGTAATCCCAACCTGCGAACAGTACACTAAGGACTCCTACTCACTTGACGCCCTTGCGCAGTTGCTGGGAACCGGGAAAAAATCGCCGCTCTACAAGGTCCTTGTAAAGGAGAAGAAGCTCACCTCGAATGTCAGGACATATAACAATTCCCAGGAAATTGCCGGTCACTTTCAGATAAGTGTCACAGCCAATCCCTCAACAAACCTGAATGACGTTGAACAGGCCATTTTTGAATCCTTTGAGAGGTTTGAGACGGAGAAGTTCACGGAAACGGACCTTGAGAGGATCAAGGCCGGGCTTGAGACAAACTTCTACCGTATGATGAGCAGCATCATGTACAAATCTTTCATGCTTGCCATGTACAGTGAATTTGCCGGCAGTCCCGACTATCTGGTTGAGGAGCTTGAGATGATACAGAAGGTTAGCATGGATGATGTATGGGATGTCTATAGCCGTTACATCAAGGGCAAGAATTTTGTCGCTACCAGCTTCGTGCCTAAGGGTCAGCTTGACCTGGTTGCTGAAGGATCAGTGAATGCAGGTGTTGTTGAGGAGGATGTTACGAAGGCCACCCAGGTGCAGGTCGCAGCTGCCGGTGAGGAGGTCATAGAGAAGACTCCCAGCAGTTTTGACCGTTCAATGGCTCCTGTGCCGGGTCCCGACCCGTCGGTGACTCTTCCCGAAGTATGGAAAGCAGAAGCATCCAACGGCATGAAGATCTTCGGTATTGAGCAGCATGAGCTTCCCCTGGTGACATATTCCATTGTGATCAATGGCGGTCACATGCTTGATGATCTGAGCAAGCCCGGCGTTGCCAGGTTCACTGCCCAGATGCTGAATGAGGGTACAATGAACAGGACCCCCGAGGAGCTGGAGGAAGAGATTCAGCTTCTCGGTGCAAACATCAGTATATGGGGCGGACAGGAGAATATTACGGTTTCTGTCAGTTCATTAGCGCGCAACTTTGAGAAAACCCTGGCTCTGGTTGAGGAGATGCTTCTTGAACCACGCTGGGATGAGGAGCAGTTCTCTATAAACAAGACACGCACTGTCAATAACCTGAAACGCAATCTTGCTGAGCCTAATTACCTGGCCAGCAATACGTTTAACAGGCTGACCCTTGGCACAGACAATATCTTTGCCATTGACAACAACGGGACGATAGAGAGTGTGGAGGCCATCACGATTGATGACCTGAAGGCATTCTATGAAAAGAATCTTTCGCCATCGGTTGCCAATTTCCATATAGTGGGTAATGTCGACAAGGCCAGGGTTGAGAAGGCACTGTCAGGCCTGAATACGAAATGGATGGCCAGGGAGGTGGCGTTGCCAACCCTTACATTCCCGCCTGCCCCTGAGAAATCGGCAGTCTATTTTGTTGACGTTCCCGGAGCCAAGCAGTCGGTGATAAGTATAGGCACGATGGGATTGACCCGTGACCACCCCGATTACTACAAGGCTGATGTGGCCAACTTCATGCTGGGAGGCACTGCCAGTGCACGTCTCTTCATGGTTCTCAGGGAAGAGAAGGGATTCACCTACGGAGCTTATTCAGGCTTCAACGCGATGAAGAACTACGGCACCTTCAGGGCTTATGCTTCAGTTCGAACCGATGCCACACTTGAGTCTGTGGAGCTCTTCAGGGATATCATGAAGGAATACAGGGCCGGCGTTCCGCAGGAGACTGTTGATTTCACGAAGGGGTCGCTGCTCAAGGCCAATGCTTTGCGTTTCGAGACCAACGAGGATAAGCTTGGTATGCTGAGTACCATGACGACCTACGGGCTGCCCGGTGATTATGTCAGGCAGGAGGAGGATTACCTCAGGGGTCTGACGAAGGCGCAGATGGATGAGACCGTACAGAAGTACATTGATCCCATGAAGATGAATTATGTTGTGGTGGGTGATGCTGCCACGCAGATGAAGGGATTGAAGAAGGTCGGGTTTGGTGAACCGGTACTTGTGAAGTAAACTGATTTATTCTGGATTGTTTCAGAGTTCCGGGGTTGCAGTAACGCAAACCCGGAACTCTGTATCATTTTATTGCGATTTATTTAAAGTCTTAAGGGTTTTACGGTGATCACCTGAGCCTGATCTTTCTCTTCAGCCTGGTATCTGCAGCTGAAGCGCCCACCAGGAGTTCCATCCTGCAGAGATCATTATCCCATGCATGCTTCGTCTCGTTCCAGTACATAAGCCTCTTTACCGGAATTGAAAGGCTTACCGTTTGGCTTTCCCCCGGATCAAGTGTTATCCTTTTAAAGGCCTTGAGCTCTTTGAGCGGCCATTCTACTATAGGATCAATACGATGTACGTAGGCCTGCACAACTTCATCTGCAGCCATTCCCCCTGTATTCTGCAGTTTGAATGTTATGGTTATTACATCGTTCTCACCGTACGTTTTTTTATCTGTCTTCAGATTTGAATATTCGAAACTGGTATAGGTAAGGCCATGACCGAACGGATACATCACCGGAACTTTCTTAGTATCGAACCATCGGTAGCCAACAAGTGATTCTTCGGTATAATATGCATTATCAGGGTCTCCCTTCATTGCCTTAGCCCTTGCCTCCCGGTTCTGTGAGGTAGTGTCACCGGTTGAGACCAGGTTGGCAAAAACATCTGCGTTACGGTCATTCTGAGGATAGTTACCAAGGGCATATGCCGGAGAATCTTCAAGCTTTACAGGTATTGTGAAAGGCAGTCGTCCTGATGGAGAGATACTTCCGAGGAGCACATCAGCCAGCGCATTTCCGCCTTCGGAGCCGTTAAACCACGAGATGAGCAATGCCCTGGAAAGGGGGTTAACTGTGTTAAGATCGTTGGGGGCGCCGCTTGTAAGCACTGTAATTATTTTAGGATTCACTTCGGCAATCCTGGTGATCAGCATGTCCTGACCTGAAGGAAGAAACATTTCCTTCCTGTCCTCTCCTTCGGTTTCGACGGCACGGTTATTACCCCCTACAAACAGAACAAGATCTGCCCCGGAGGCAACCCTTACAGCTTCATCAGCCAGTTTTTGTGCAGTCAGTTCCTTTGCCCGGGCTTCCTTTTCAAGCTCTTCCGGTGTCCGTCTCCGGAACCTGTCGGCAAAGCTGTACTGCACCGGTTCATATCCTTTGGCAAAAATGATTTCAGCCCTGTCGCCAATCTTCTTTGTAAATCCCTCCAACGGGGTCACTTCGTACAGGGTCTTCACACCTGCGCCCAGGCCTCCTGATGCCATTTTCTGTGTAGCGTTGGCACCGATAACTGCTATAACCGGTTTGTCATAAAGCTTTAACGGGAGCACTCCGTCATTTTTCAGTAAAACGATGGAGCTGCTGGCCACGTCATAGGCAATTTTCTGCTGAGCCGACCGGGATGTCATTTCCCTGTTTGCTTCATCTTCAGGGACAGGTGTGACAGCAATTCTGACGCGCAGTATTTCACGAACCCGTTTATCTATTATGTCTTCGGAAACCTTCCCCGCATTGATTGAATCGAGCAGGGCCTGCGCGAGATATTTCTTATCCGGCATTTCAACATTCAGCCCGTTTTTTATTGAATATACAGTGCTGTGTGTTCCTCCCCAGTCGGAAATAACCATTCCGGCAAAACCCCATTCGTCGCGAAGTATCTTATTGAGGAGCAAATCATTTTCCGCACACCACCAGCCATCAAACTTGTTATAGGCCGCCATCACCCCGTAAGCATCAGCCTCTTCAACTGCAGCCCTGAACGGTGGGAGATAGATCTCTCGCAGAGCCCGTTCTCCGACGATCACGTTTACTGTCCCGCGATTATTCTCCTGGTTGTTCAGTGCGAAGTGTTTAAGGCAGACAGCAACGCCGTTGTCCTGAACGCCTTGAGTATACCCGACTGATAACTGAGAGCTCAGGAACGGGTCTTCACTGAGGTATTCATATGTTCTTCCGCCGGTAGGAATTCTCTGGATATTAATGGCTGGTCCAAGGAGCATATCTTTCCCTCGCAGACGTGCTTCCTTTGCTATCGCGGATCCGTATGCATATGCCAGATCCGGACTCCAGGTGGCTGCCAGTGCTGATCCTGTTGGGAAGAAAGTGGCTTTATCATTGACCCATCCGAGCGGCATCCAGCCGTCAGGTTGCATCTCCTCCCTTATTCCAAACGGACCGTCAGCGTACTTTATGTCGGCAATTCCCAGCCGCTCAACGCCCGCGGAAACAAACATATGTTTAGCGTGCAACATATTTACTTTCTCCTCGAGTGTCAACCGGCTTATTATGCCATCAATTTGTCTGTCATAATCAAGCAGGGCTGATCTGCGGACCTGTCCTGAGGTACTGCCTGCCAGCAGGATTGTAATTAAAGCACAAGCTGCCATTCTTGTAAGTTTCATAATGTATTGGTTGTTTGGTAATTCATTAAGACCGGAAATTGAAATTGACTGTCGCAAATATAATTTACATATCCTATATTTGTACATCCATCTGAGAGATCGTTGTCCGATTGGTTTAAGACCTTCAGACTTTAGACTTTACGACTTTCAGACTTTAATTAGCCCGGATGGTGGAATGGTAGACACGAAGGACTTAAAATCCTTTGGCTGCAAAGCTGTGGGGGTTCAAGTCCCCCTCCGGGTACCCAGAGGCACAAGAGGTCAGAATAGACCTCTTGTTGCATTTTATGACATTCTGAAACC
>CAYVYM010000040.1:0-28920 GCA_964455705.1 uncultured Rikenella sp. | reverse complement strand
ACAGGGACATATATCAGATGTGGGTTCAATCAGACTGGCTAAGGCAATGTGGTGGTTGTTGGCAAGAATGGCGGGTTGGGATGGAGTTTCAGGCGCAGAGCCAATATCCGTATCAGGAATTTCTGTTACAGGCACTGAAGGTTTAGCCTCAATTACAGCAGATAATGGCACCCTCCAGTTAACAGCAACAGTCACCCCGACCAATGCCACGAACAAGACTGTAACCTGGTCGATTGTAAATGGAACGGGCCAGGCCACGATCAACAGCACGGGACTTGTCACGGCTGTGTCGAACGGTACAGTTACAGCCAGGGCTACTGCCAATGACGGATCAGGAGTAGTTGGTCAGCTGGTGATCACAATCAGTAACCAGGTTATCGCTGTGACAGGTATTACAGTAACAGGAGCAGGTGGATCAACATCAATCAGCACAGATAATGGCACCCTCCAGTTAACAGCAACAGTCACCCCGACCAATGCCACGAACAAGACTGTAACCTGGTCGATTGTAAATGGAACGGGCCAGGCCACGATCAACAGCACGGGACTTGTCACGGCTGTGTCGAACGGTACAGTTACAGCCAGGGCTACTGCCAATGACGGTTCGGGAGTAGTTGGTCAGCTGGTGATCACTATTTCCAACAAGTTTGTGACAGTGACCGGTATTACGATTTCAGGCTATGGCGGTGTAACTACCATTGAAACAGACGACGGAACTCTCCAGATGGTAGCCTCAGTGTCTCCGTCCAATGCTTCGAACAAGAGTATAAAATGGTCATTGGTCAGCGGCAGTGGTCATGCATCGATCACTGAAACCGGCGTTATAACTGCAAGGTCAAACGGAATGGTAACCGTGAGAGCGACAGCCAATGACGGGAGCGGTATCTATGGTGATGTTGAAATAATCATCAGTAATCAGATAGTGCCTGTTTCGTCCATCAGGGTCAAGCCCAAAACTAAATCTGCAAGTGCTATTGCAGTTGAAGGAACCTTACAATTAGAGACTGAAGTTTTACCTGCTGACGCAACAACACAAACGGTTGAGTGGTCTGTGATAAATATGTCCGGACAGGCAACCATTGATGAAAAGGGATTTTTAACCGGGTCCATGGCCGGAGAGGTTATTGTAATGGCTTCTGCAACGGACGGCTCAGGAGTTATTGGCGAACTTAGTGTAAATATCCAGCTGGCTGAAACAATTAAAATAACTTATAACAGGCATGAGATTAAGGTGCTGGTTCCGAATTCGGTGACACCTGCCAAGGCAAGCCTTCATAATCTTTATGGGACGCACATCAAGACCAAAATCGTTGACAGCGATGAATGCACTTTTGACATTTCCGGATTGTCACCAGGTATATATATCGTCTCTGTCTATAATTCGATTGTGCAGGATGCGGTCAAGATAGTTATCGCCTATTAAGTGCTCCTTATGCTAAGATAGTCCGTCATTAAATTCAATCAATCCGTTTGGAGGCCTTGTTTCATTTGTACTCAAAAGGATTATCTCTGGAGAAATCCGGCCTGTAGGAGAGGTGGCTTTCGAAATCCTGTAACCAACCCCTGCTAAAGCTGAGAGCATGAAATGCCTCGAGGACGGCTTCGTACTCACCGCGAGTAATGGTACGGTGTAAGGATTTGCGATCTGCGATTTTCGATTTTCGATTTGAGGTTTCTGCCTGAAGATATTCGATTTTCGATTTTCGATTGTCCGTGATTTTGTCAGGTGGATAATATTGAGACATCAGCGAGATGTGAAGGTTTGGAGATATGTTTTCGGCGATTAACTTTAGGACCCCGATGCTGTTGTCAATGGACCCGGGTAATACCAGGTGGCGGATGATGATGCCTCGACGGACGATGCCGCGATCATCGGTCTGTAGCGTGGTGCCCGTCTGATGAACCATTGCTTTGAGAGCGGATAACGCGTATTGGCTATAGCCAGGGGCCTGCGAAAGCTCCTGTGCAAGGCTGTCATCAGAGTATTTGAAATCGGGCAGCCAGACATCAACCATGCCCTCAAGTGACCGGATGGTCTCAGGAAGATCGTATCCGTTTGTATTATAAATAATCGTTGGATTATGACCTCGCTTTCCCAGCTCTTCGACAATGCTTATCATTTGGAGAACACAATGTGTCGGGGAGACAAACCCCAGGTTGTTTTCCGACAGTGGCAGCAGGTCAATAATTACATCGCATACTTCATCGCGGCTCATCACGGTGCCCTGTGTGACGCGACATGAGATATCCCGGTTCTGACAGTAAATGCACTGCATGTTGCACGAGGGGAAGAATACATTCACAATGCCCTTTTCACCGGAAATGGGGGGCTCCTCTCCCCGATGAATAACGATGGAGGAAATATGGATCCTGTCGTCCAGCTTGCACCAGCCGGGGGTCTTTGATCGATCGACATTGCATTGGCGGGGGCAGAGATTACAGGGCTTCATAAGTTCGAAGTGTGAAGTGAGCTAAAGTGACTAAAGTTAGCTCACACTATGTGCTTTGTATTTCACCAATCAGGGTGGCGGAGGTTGCACGGTTGATTGTGACATTTACATAGTCGCCGGGCCTGATATCGTCAGCCTGGAAGACGACCACCTTGTTACCGGTGTTGCGGCCCATCATTGTGACACCATTATCCTCTTTGGTTTCGGCAGGGGAGAGGTTGTGTGCTGTGTCCCTGGTTAGAATACTCCTTTTCGCTCTGCCTTCGACCAACACTTCGAATGTTTTCCCAATGTCAGACTTCTTGCTTGCTGAGGACAACTCATTCTGGAGGGTGATGATCTCATTCAGACGCCGGGTCTTGACATCTTCCGGGACATCATCTTTCATATGACGGGCGGCTTTGGTGTCAGGTCGTTCGGAGTACTTAAACATATAGGCGAAGTCGAATCCAACCTCCCTCATGAGGCTCAGTGTCTCCTGATGCTCTTCTTCGGTCTCACCACAGAACCCTGCAATGATATCGGTGGATACAGTACATCCGGGAAGGATCCGGTTTATTGCAGCAATCCTGTCGAGGTACCATTCACGGGTATACTTGCGGTGCATCCTTCCAAGCACTGTGGTACTGCCACTTTGAACCGGCAGGTGGATGTGTTTGCAGATATTATCATGCCGTGCCATCACCTCCAGAACGTCATCGGAGAGGTCCCTGGGGTGGGAGGTGGCGTAGCGGACACGTAGAAGGGGATTGATGGAGGCGATCATGTCCAATAATTCGGCAAAGCGAATAGATTTTGAATAGGAGTTCACATTTTGTCCCAGCAGTGTTACTTCGCGGTATCCCTTGTCAAAGACCTCGCGGGCTTCGCGCACAATTGTTTCAGGATCACGGCTTCGCTCTGGGCCGCGGACATATGGTACCACACAATATGCGCACATGTTGTTGCAGCCGCGCATGATTGAAATAAAGGCTGAGACACCATTGCTCTCGAGTCGTACGGGGGAGATATCTGCATAGGTCTCCTCGCGGGAGAGAAGCACATTGACGGCCAAATGCCCAGAGCCGGCAGAATCAATCAGCATGGGGAGGTCCCTGTAAGCATCAGGACCCACAACCATGTCAACCATCTTGTCGCTTTCGAGGAGCCTCTCCTTCAGTCGTTCTGCCATGCATCCCAGCACGCCCACAATCACCTGCGGGCGTTTTCTTTTTTCACTGCGGAAGAGGTCGAGGCGGCCCCATACGCGCTGCTCGGCGTTCTCACGAATGGAGCAGGTGTTGACGAGGATGAGGTCGGCCCCTTTGATATCGCGAACAGGTTCGTAGCCGGCCTCGCCAAGAATTGATGCAACAACTTCGCTGTCAGCCACATTCATCTGGCAGCCATAGGTCTCGATGTAGTATTTCTTAGACATTACTGTCGGGTAAAGGTATGAAAAAGTCTGAAGGTCCCGAGAAAGTCGAAAGTCCATAAAGTCCATAAAGTCGAAAGTCTGAGAAGTCCGTAAAGTCCGTAAAGTCGAAAGTCTGTAAGGTCATAAAGTTAAAGGTCTGGTGACTAAAGATCTGGTGACTTAAGGTCTGAGATCATGAGTCATGTCGAAGCGCAGCGGTGATCCCGACCGAGGCGTCGTGACGGTCATGCGGTCTACCTGTTTGCAGATTGAGGGATTTGTATATTTTTGCAGTGATACCAATTTCAACAGTTATGTCAGGTCACAGCAAATGGTCAACTATCAAACGCAAGAAGGGGGCGGCCGATGCAAAGAGGGGGAAGATCTTTACTAAGATCATCAAGGAAATAATGATCTCTGTACGCGAGAGTGGCCCTGACCCGGCGGGAAACGCACGCCTCAGACTGGCAATCCAGAACGCCAAGGGCGCCAACATGCCCAAAGATAACATAGACAGGGCAATAAAAAAGGCATCCGGATCGGACGCGGAAGCCTACCATGAGATGACATACGAGGGATATGCTTCCAACGGTATCGCCATTTACGTCGAGGGCCTGACCGATAACACCAACCGCACCCTGGCTGCCGTCAGGTTCATCTTCGGCAAGTACAACGGTGCACTGGGCCCCAACGGGTCACTGACCTTTCTCTTTGACAGAAAGGGGGTCTTCACGATCAATGCCGAAGATTTAAAGGGTAAGGATATGGAGAGCCTTGAGCTCGAAATGATAGACGCAGGTGCTGAAGATATTGAGGTTGAAGAGGAGGTGATAACCATCACATGCGCCAAAGACGATTTTGGAAGCGTAAACCGCAAGCTGGAAGAACTTGAGATCGAACCCGACGAGGCATTGCTCAAGAGAGTCCCGAAGGAGACAAAGACACTTGATGTCGAGTCTGCGCGAAAGGTGATGAAGTTAGTTGAAGCGCTTGAGGATGAGGATGATGTACAGGCTGTATATCATAATCTGGAGATCACCGATGAACTGGCGGAAGCACTTGATTAACCCCCGGAACAATGCGCGGGATATTGCCGGCTAAGTTCCGGATCACTGCCCGGGAAAAAGTCTGAATTATCTCCGGAAACTTTTCGGAACAATAATTGCATGTACCTCCGCAGAAAAATCTGTATTATATTTGCGTCATGAAACCATCGTTGATCGTAACTGTACTATTCTTTATCCTGCCCCTGTCGCTGGCAGCCCAGGAGGGTCTGAGCGTGCAGGAACTCATTAATGATGGCAGGCCGGGGTATGTAGCTCAACGACTGGTCATTGTACAGGATCCTGCAATTGACACCCTCATCAACAGGCACATACTTGCAAACGCCTCCAAACACGGCGCCAACGGCTGGCGAATCCAGATATACCGCGGCGGACACCGCACGGCAGGCGAGGAATCCAATAAGGTCAGGGCGAAGTTCATGGAGGATTATCCTGATCTGGCAACATACCGTACCTTCGACAGACCCAACTGGTTCAAGGTGAAGGTAGGCGACTTCAGAACAAGGGAGGAGGCCGCCGTGGTCTACTTCGGCATACTTAAAAAATACCCTGAGGCTTACCTGATCAGGGATGTGATCGGTTATAAAACCCGGTAAAGTAAGATGAGCGAAAGCATAAAACACGAATGCGGGATAGCACTGATGAGACTGCTGCGCCCCGCAGGATACTACATTGATAAATACGGATCATGGGACTACAGTCTGAAGAAGATGTATCTCATGATGGAGAAGCAGCACAACAGGGGGCAGGATGGTGCCGGACTCGCGGGCATCAGGATAGGGGCGAAGCCGGGAACGAGATACATCCACCGCCAGCGGTCTGACTCCGCCAATCCCATCAAGGAGGTGTTTGACCGGATCTATCCCGAACTTCAGGAAAATCCATGCGATCTCTGGCTCGGACACCTGCGCTACGGTACCTACGGTAACTATAACATCGATTATGTTCACCCTGTAATGCGTGAGAACAACTGGCGGTCGCGGAGCCTGGTGATGGCCGGTAACTTCAATCTGACAAATATGGAGGTGATCTTCAACCACCTTCTGGAGATCGGACAGAATCCTGTAGACTTTTCGGACACCATAACAATACTTGAGAACGTCGGCCATTTTCTTGATCTGGAGGTCGAACGCCTTTACAGGCTTTACAAGGAGAAGGGTAATTCGAAGCGCGAAATCTCGGCCATTATTGAGAAGGAGCTTGATATAGCCAGCGTCCTGCAGAGAACTGCCCGCCGCTGGGATGGCGGATATGTCATGGCAGGCATGCTCGGTCACGGCGATGCCTTCGTCCTTCGCGATCCTGCCGGAATCAGGCCCGCATTCTGGTATGCCGATGATGAGATTGTGGTGGCTGCATCAGAGCGCCCGGTCATCCAGACAGTTTTCAATATCCGGACAGACAATGTAAATGAGCTTGATCCGGGCAAGGCGCTAATAATCAAGGCTTCAGGGGAGTGGTCGCTGAGGGAGGTTCTCCCGCCTGCCACACCCGCAAAGTGTTCCTTTGAGAGGATATATTTCTCACGCGGAACAGACAAACAGATCTACCGTGAGCGCAAGATGCTGGGAGAAACCCTTACTGAGCCGGTTCTGGCGGCGGTCAATCACGACATTAAGAACACTGTCTTCTCGTATATCCCGAACACTGCGGAGAGTGCCTTTTTCGGGCTGATCAAGGGCATCGAGGACTGGCTCAACAACAGGAAGATGCAGGCGATACTCAAAAAGGGGGATGGAATAACAGTCTCCGACTATGAACGGATCATGAGCCTGAGGCCCCGTATCGAGAAGATTGCGGTAAAGGACATTAAACTGCGGACATTCATCACCGAGGATCGGAACAGGGATGACCTCGTGGCGCACGTTTATGACATCACCTACGGGGTCATAAAGCGAGGCAAGGATAACCTTGTTGTCATTGATGACTCCATCGTCCGTGGTACCACACTGAGGGAGAGCATTATCCGCATCCTCGACCGGCTTGAACCGGCGAAGATAGTGATCGTTTCATCCTCGCCACAGATACGGTATCCCGACTGCTACGGAATAGATATGGCGAAGTTGGGAGATTTCATTGCATTCAAGGCGGCCATCGAACTGCTGAAGAAGAATGGCCGGGAGGAAATCATCAGCCAGGTCTATCTGAAGGCGCAGGAGGAGTTGAAGAAGCCTGACAATGAGATGGCAAATATGGTAAAGGAGATATATGCTCCTTTCACAGCAGAAGAGATATCGGGCCAGATTGCATTGATGCTGCGTACGTCTGAAACGCAGGCAGAGGTTGAGATTGTCTACCAATCGATTGAGGGACTGCATAAGGCCTGTCCGGGTCATACCGGCGACTGGTATTTTACAGGTGATTATCCCACACCAGGAGGCAACCGTGTGGTGAATAAGGCATTTGTAAACTACATGGAAGGGATTGATAGCAGAGCCTATTAAGGAATTTTCGATTTCAGATTTTCGATTATCGATTATAAAATTCGCAAATCGCAAATCGCAAATACTTCAGACTTTAAGGACTTTAAGGACTTTCGACTTACAGACTTTAAGGACTTTGAGACTTTCTACTGCGAGAGGTCGAAGTTCTCACGGTAGGAGGCGAGGTGACGGTTGATTTTTTCGATGTAAATATCACGTACAGTGATCATTATGCCTGTCTCCTCTACATTCCCGAAGTGATGGTTGATGAAAGTCCCGAAACACTTCATCGTTGGCGAGAGGTTCATATAGGCATTGATCAGCGGAGGGATATTCTCTCCCAGCTTGCGCACCTCCTGCCCGAGAATCTTCAGATCCTCTGTAAATGACCTTCCGGTAAATATCTGCTTCATCTCCTCCTGGTGGATGTCGATGACGATGGGATCATCAGGTATCGCCAGCTTATCCGGATCGGGAAAATACTTGAGTAAAAAGTAAAGGATCATGTTCCTCGCTTTGACATTGTAATGTGTGTACATCGTCACCTTGCCGAAGAGGTACCTGACCTGCCGATTGTCAATGACGATGGCACCCAATCCATCCCACAGGTTATCAAGAGCATACAGGCTCTTACGCCCCATGGCAGCACTCTGGTACTCGGGTCTCACGAATGAGCGGCCGAGCTCCATGGTATGAGGCAGGTATTTTTTTATGAATTTCTGCGAAAAGGTGAAATAGGATGAGGAAGCGAAGCGGTCGACCGAAAAGTTTTTCTCCTTATGTCCCGGTAGGATGAAGCGGTACCCACCGATAATCTCGCGGTTATCCGGATCCCATATTATCAGCTGTTTGTGGGGGTAGTCAGGATCAAGGTCGTATTCATCAATGTCGAGCGCCTTGCCCGTACCTCCGCCGGCATGCCTGAAGGTCAGCTCGCGGATGCGGCCGATTTCGTGCATGAGCAGAGGTGAGGTGCGGTTGTCGAACAGATATACCTCGTTGTTGGCGTTGTTGGTCTTTCTCAGATAACCAATGCGTGCCAGTTCAGCAACAAGCTCATCCGCCGGTACCGCCTCACCGATCGGCTCCATCGCATCATGTGACATCTGATTCTCCAAAGAGGGAAAATTGAGGAACAAAATTAAGAAAAAAATTGATTAGCCCGAAATATACCTTTTTTGAAGGCTGTAGGACTTCTCACGTACCATATCGGCCCATTCCTGCGGGCTCCTCGACTTGTCGAATGTCTGCCAGGGAATGACCTCACCGAAATAAACGTCGATGTCCTTGCCCTTCTGCTTGTACATCTCATCGGCAAGGTAGAGCATTTCGAGGTTTAGCTTTACACCAAGGAATTCCCTGATGTTGGCGAGGTTATAGAAGAAGGAGCTGTTGCGTCCGGCAAAGTAGCACGGCACGATGTTGCGCTGGTGCTGTATGGCCTTGACAATGAAGCTCTTCTGCCATTTCAGGTCAGTGATCACTCCTTTGACCTTTCTGGAGCATATCCCTGCGGGAAAGTTAAGGAGCTGGTAATCGGAGGAATAGGCCTCCTCCATCAGCTTTGCAGCTTCACGGCCGAAGGTACCGATCTTGTTCACCGGGAGGAAAATATCCGAATAGTTTTCAACGTACATGAGGATGTCATTGACGGGGAATTTTATTGTCGGATAGTGTTTTGACAGTTCGCTCATGAATACCATGCCGTCGAGGCCGCCGAGAGGGTGATTGGAGGCGAAGATGTTACGGCCGCCGGCGGGGAGGTTCTCGACGCCATGGGCGCGGTAGCGTATGCCCATATAGCCGAGGGCGGCATCGTTGAAGTCGGCACCGCGCAGATGGCCGAAATTGCTCAGGATCTCGTTGATCAGGTCCTGATGGACAATGCGTTTCAGGTAGCTGATGACGAACCCGGGAAGCAGCCGGCGGATCTTCGGGTTTTTGTCAGCGATGATCTGCTCAACATCAAGCTGGAGGGGGGGGGTGGTCATTGACATTCTGATAGAAATTGCAGATGCAAAGATACGAATGAGGGGGATTTAATCTAAAGTGGCAATAAAATCTTGAACCCCTACAGGGTACATGATCTCTTCATACTTGATGCTCTACAGTACTTTAACCGCTACGCGGTAAAGAATTGGCATCAATAAATTATTGCCCGTAGGGCGTAGAGTATGGTAGAATAGTGATTGACATCAACAAACTATTGCCCGTAGGGCATAAAGTATGGTAGAAGATTGATAGTTAATAAGTTATGTTTCTCGTAGAGAATCAAGAGATTTCATCCCACCCGACACAATAAACCCCGCAATTGCAAAGTTTTCAACAAAAGTGAAGAAAAATGGAGGAAAGTGGAGGGAAGTGGGGAAAAACTTATTACATTAGCCCTCCGAAACAACAACTGTGATGGCCACATTTATCGGCGATTATTCATGCAGGCTTGATGCCAAGGGAAGAGTAATCCTCCCCTCTGCGTTCAAGAAGCAGATGCCTCCGGCAGCTGAAGATCGCTTCGTGGTCAGAAAGGACATCTTCGAAGGGTGCCTCGTCCTCTACTCAATTGACGACTGGAACAGGCAGCTTGAGAAGATCCGCAGCAGGATCAACCCATACAACAGGGAGCACAATATCTTTCTTCGCAACTTCTTTAAAGGCACGGCAGAGGTGTCGCTCGACAGCAGCAGCAGGCTTCTCATCCCGAGACGCCTTCTTGACCTTGCGGGGATACAAAAAGATGTTGTACTCGCCGGGCAGGACGGACGTATAGAGATGTGGGCTGAGGAGGTATACGCCCGTATCGACATGCCTTCAAACGACTTTGCCAACCTGGCAGAGAAGCTGCTTGGTAATCCCGATACCGGTTCTGCCTGATGGTCATATATCACCTCCCGGCATTGCTGAATGAGAGCATTGCAGGGCTTAACCTCAGGCCCGAAGGGATTTATGTCGATGTTACCTTCGGTGGCGGAGGACACTCACGCGCCATCCTCGACCAACTCACCTCCGGCAGACTGATAGCCTTTGATCAGGACTCTGATGCCGCCGCCAACATTATCAATGACGAACGGTTTACCCTCCTTAACCAGAACTTCCGGTATCTGAGGAACAACCTGCGCTATCTCGGCATCACCGCCATCGACGGACTGATAGCCGACCTTGGAGTTTCATTCCACCAGTTCGACGAGCAGGAACGGGGATTCTCGTTCCGCAGCGATGCTGAGCTTGACATGCGAATGAATCGCAACGCGACGGTAAAGGCTTCTGACATCCTCCGGACATACGAGGAAGAGAAGCTGGCAGATGTTTTTTACAAATACGGTGAGCTGACAAATTCACGCAAGCTGGCATCGGCCATAGTGAAAGCCCGCACCACCAGGCCCGTAAAGACCGTCAGTGATCTTACGGCAGCGCTGAGCGGACTTTTCCCGTCATGGGAGGAGAATAAGTTCTATGCCAGGCTGTTTCAGTCGTTGCGCATCGAGGTCAACCATGAGATGGATGCCCTCACCGAGATGCTAATCCAGGCACTTCTGATGCTCAAACCCGGTGGCAGGCTGGCGGTTATAACATACCACTCGCTTGAGGACAGGCTGGTGAAGAATTTCATCCGCACCGGCAATTTCGAGGGTGAAAGCGACAAGGACTTCTATGGAAACATGACAACTCCGTTCCGGGCAGTGAACCGTAAGGTGATTGTGCCGACGGAGGAGGAGATTGCGGATAACAGCAGGTCGCGCAGTGCGAGGCTCAGGATTGCAGAGAAAATCTGATGGTGATGGAAGAGGAGAGAGACACATATCTGCAGAAAATGGTACAGAGGGCGACGGGGGAAGATCAGTCGGCAGCCGGCAGTTCTCAGTCTTCAGCCGGCAGGTCAAAGTCTTCAGTCGGCAGTCCTCTGTCGGCAGTCCATGGGACTCAGTCCACAGTCGGCAGTCGGCAGTCAGCAGTCGGGCAGGATGAAACCGGGCAGGCAACCAGGCAGAAGACCCAGGGCAAAAAGGGTAAGGGGGGCATAATGAAGGGCCTGATCAGCGGGACAATCATTTCGGAGAGCCTCATCCTGAAGGACATCAGGTACACTGTACTGGTAGCATCGCTTGCCATCATCTTCATTGCCAATAAGTTCAACGCCGAGCGAGTGGAGCGCCAGATCATCGTCCTGGAGCAGGAGGTGAGAGATATGCGGGCCGAGTCACTATCGGTATCGGCGGAGCTGGGTAGCGTGAGTCGTCAAAGTGAGATAACGGAGCTGGTGAACGATCGGGGACTGGGTCTCGAGGAACTTCGGGAGCCACCTTTCAGAATAGTAGTCAATGAGTAAGAAGACTAAACCAAAGGATCAGATACTTGCACGCACCGGCGTCATCTACGCCGTTGTGGCGGTGATGGCCATTGCTATTTTCGTCCGTATCATCATCCTGCAGTTCGTTGAATCGGACAAGTGGGCCGCCATGTCCGACAAGATCGTCTTCCGCCGTGAGGTCGACAAGGCCGGCAGGGGAGATATCCTCTCCGACGACGGCCGCATCCTGGCAAGCTCCATTCCTTACTATACCGTCTACATGGACACCCGCAGCTCGGGCATGGCGGACACCACCTGGGCCAATGGTATCAGCGGCCTCTGCAGGGGTCTCTCACAATACGTCGGGGTAAACTCTCCCGAGGGTTGGAGGACAGCCCTGACCAATGCCCGCAAGCGCGGCGACAGGTATTACCTCATCAAAAGGCATGTCAGCTACGAGAACCTGAGCCATCTCAAAAAACTACCCATCTTCCGCCACGGCAAGTTCAGGGGAGGACTGATCTACCAGCCTGAGAACATGCGCATCATGCCCAACGGGCTCCTCGCAAGGCGGACAATAGGCTACATCACTGATGACACCATTACAAGCATCGTAGGCATCGAAGGCTCCTTCAACAGCTACCTTGCCGGGAAGAACGGGCTGAAGGTGCAGCAGCGCCTTACGGGAGGAGCATGGATCGATGTCGATAACCTCGAGTCGGTGCACGCGCGTCCCGGTTATAACGTCGTCACCACCATCGACCTCGACCTGCAGGATGCTGCCGAGAACGCCCTTTACAAGCAACTCGCGAAGCACAAGGCCCATCACGGCTGCGCGGTGGTGATGGAGGTGCGCACCGGAGACATCAAGGCCATCGCCAACCTGGAAATCGGCTCCGACGGCAGATACCACGAGACCTACAACTACGCCGTGGGCGAGAGCACCGAGCCGGGATCAACCTTCAAGCTGATGTCGATGATAGCAGCGATGGAGGATGGTGTTGTTGATCTTCATGATACCATCAACACTGGCGATGGCACGGTCAAATTCTATGATAAGGTTATACGTGATCATGAGGACAAGGGTCTGGGCCGAATCACCGCCCGGGAGGTCTTTGAACACTCATCCAACGTAGGAACAGCCAAGATCATCAGTGAAGGCTATAAGGACAATCCCCGCAGGTACGTTGACCGCCTCTATTCGATGCAGCTCAACAAGCCGCTGGGGCTTCAGATCAAGGGCGAGGGCACCCCGGTCATCCGCTCACCCGGTGAAAAATACTGGTCGGGAATCTCCCTCCCGATGATGTCGCATGGTTATGAGATACAGATGACCCCCCTGCAGATACTGACATTCTACAACGCCGTGGCCAACGGCGGCAAGATGGTCAGGCCCAGGTTCGTCACCGAGGTGCGCGACGGCAACCGTACTGTAAAAACCTTTGATCAGGAGGTGATCACCCACGCCATCTGCTCACGCTCAACAATCAATAAGGCGCAGTCGCTTCTCGAGGGAGTGGTGGAGAATGGCACTGCTAAGAACCTGAAGAACAGCAATTACAAGATCGCCGGTAAGACTGGTACGGCACAGATAGCCAATGCCAGGCAGGGTTACCGCAGCGGCTCCCGCATATCCTATCAGGCATCGTTTGTAGGTTATTTCCCGGCTGATAACCCGCTCTACTCGTGTATAGTGGTTGTCAATGCACCGTCAAACTGGGTCTATTACGGCAACGTGGTTTCGGGTCCTGTCTTCAAGGAGATAGCTGATAAGGTGTATTCTACAAGTTTCTACCGCGACCTGCAGGCGCTCAACCCCGAGGGTGATGATAAGGTCAGGCTGCGCGAGGCGGCCACGATAACGAGAGAAGGTGATCTGACCTGGTCTGAGGGTGTGATGCCTGATGTGGTTGGCATGGGTCTTCGCGAAGCGATGTTCATGCTTGAAAACAGCGGCCTGAGGGTGAACTACACCGGCAAGGGGAGGGTCGCGAAGCAGTCGCCTCAACCCGGCGTGAGGATATCAAGGGGAGCCACAGTGGCAATAGAATTGAGATTGAAGTGATGAAGGAGCTTGAAAATATACTGAAGGAACTGAGGGTGATACACATCCATGGCGATGAGAAGAAGCTCATCACCGGTGTCACCGCCGACTCGCGCGAGGTGCAGCCGGGCAGTCTCTTCATAGCTGTCAGAGGAACGAAGAGCGACGGCCACACCTTCATCAGCAAGGCCGTGGAGTCAGGAGCAACAGCCGTCATCTGCGAAGCCCTCCCCGAAATACTCTACGAGGGAGTTACAATGATCGTGGTTGAGGATTCCGCTGCCGCAACAGGACTGGCAGCCTCGGCCTTCTACGAATACCCTTCACAGAAACTTAAGCTCACGGGTGTCACGGGTACCAACGGCAAGACCACCATCGCCACGCTGCTTTACAATATGTTCGAGGCGTTGGGGTACAAGTGCGGACTGCTCTCCACGGTATGTAACTATGTGCATCAGACCCGCAGGGATGCCACCCACACCACCCCAGACCCCGTGAAGCTCAACGCCCTGCTGGCAGAGATGGCCGATGCCGGGTGTGAGTACGCATTCATGGAGGTGAGCTCGCATGCCATTGACCAGAAACGCATTGCAGGCCTGCACTTTGCAGGAGGTATGTTCACCAACCTCACCCATGACCACCTCGACTACCACCTGACATTTGACAATTACCTGACTGCGAAGAAGAAATTCTTTGATAACCTGGACGAAGAAGCCTTTGCCCTGATCAACGCCGACGACCGTAACGGCAGCGTCATGGTACAGAACTGCAGGGCAGCAAAGCACACCTTCTCTATGCGCACTATGGCCGGCTTCCGCTGCAACATCGTTGAGCAGGGATTCGAGGGGATGCTGCTGAAGATCAACGGCACCGAGGTATGGACACACTTCATTGGCGATTACAATGCATCGAACCTCCTGGCGGTATACGGCACAGCCATCCTTCTTGGCGCGCAGAGTGAAGAGGTAATGAAGATCCTGAGCGCACTCCTTCCGGTTGACGGACGCACGGAGGTGATCCGCTCGGCCGACGGCATCATGGGTATTGTCGATTATGCACATACACCTGACGCGGTGAAGAACGTCATTGAGGCAGTCAACAGGCTGAGGCAGGGTTCAGGCAGGCTGATAGTGGTGGTGGGCGCCGGCGGCGACCGCGACCGCAGCAAGAGGCCCGTCATGGCGCGCATCGCCGCCGCCGGCGCCGACAGGCTCATACTCACATCAGACAACCCGCGCAGCGAGGACCCGGACAGTATCATCGATGACATGCAGGCAGGACTGACACCTGATGCAATACCGAAGATGATACGGATAACCGGTAGGGCAGACGCTATCAGGGCCGCCGTGATGCTGGCCACTCCGGGTGACATCATCCTCGTCGCCGGTAAGGGCCATGAGACATACCAGGAGGTGAAGGGTGTGAGACACCACTTTGATGACAGGGAGGAGTTACGCAAAGCATTTAAAATGAGTTGATATGTTGTATTATCTCTTCAGATATCTCGATGAACTCGGAATTCCCGGCGCAGGAGTATTTAATTATCTCTCTTTCAGGTCTGCCGCTGCCGTCATCACCTCCCTCCTTATCGGAATGCTTATCGGGAAAAAGCTGATCAGCTTCCTGCAGCGCAAGCAGATAGGCGAGACAATCCGCAACCTCGATCTTGAGGGTCAGTACAGGAAGGAGGGCACACCTTCGATGGGTGGTGTCATCATCATCGCATCCATCCTTGTACCGGTGCTCCTCTTCGCGAGGCTTGACAACGTCTATATAATCCTGATGATCATTACAACCTTATGGGTGGGCTCAATCGGTTTCACTGATGATTACATCAAGATATTCAAAAAGAACAAGGAGGGCCTTCCCGGCCGCTACAAGATCATCGGCCAGGTGATCCTGGGGCTGATAGTGGCCCTGACATTGTATATCAGCGATGATGTGGTTGTGAGGGTCAATGTGACAGCTCCGGCCGGTGTCACGGTCGCCACCGCTGACCTCGCCGGCGAGCAGCCGGGTGATGTCGTTCCCCAGTCGACCACCGTCAATATCAAGTCGACCAAGTCCACTATTCCCTTTGTAAAGAACAACGAGTTCGACTATTCATGGCTGGTGCCCTTCGCCAAAGGCAAAACGAAAGTACTGCTTGGCTGGCTGGTGTTCATGGCGATGGTGGTCTTCGTGGTCGTCGCCGTCTCCAACGGTGTTAACCTCACTGACGGCCTTGACGGACTGGCGACAGGCACAAGCGCCGTCTCGGGCGTCACCCTCGGTTTGCTTGCCTATGTCTCGGGTAACATCATCTATGCCGATTACCTGAACATAATGTACATACCCAACATAGGTGAGCTGGTGATCTTCGCCGCAGCCTTCGCGGGCGCTACGGTCGGGTTTCTCTGGTACAACTCATACCCGGCGCAGGTGTTCATGGGCGATACCGGCAGCCTCACCCTGGGCGGGATCATCGCCGTCTTCGCCATAGTGATAAGAAAGGAGCTTCTGATACCCGTCATGTGCGGGATCTTCCTGGTGGAGAGCATCTCGGTGATGCTTCAGGTAAGCTGGTTCAAGAGAACGAAGCGAAAGTACGGCGAGGGCAGGCGCATTTTCCTGATGGCGCCGCTGCATCACCATTTTCAGAAGATGGGGTATCCTGAACCAAAGATAGTCACGCGTTTCTGGATCGTCGCCATCATACTGGCGGTGCTGAGCGTGGTGACACTGAAGATAAGATAGAGAATGAAGAAGAGAATTGTGATACTGGGTGCGGGAGAGAGCGGGGCGGGGTCTGCGGTGCTGGCTCAGAAAAAGGGTTTTGACGTATTCGTGACCGACAGTGGCGCCATAAAGGATAAATACCGCGAGATGCTTGTCTCGCACAGCATAGCCTTTGAGGAGGGGAAGCACACCACCGGGCTGATCATGAATGCAGGTGAGGTGATAAAGAGTCCCGGCCTGCGCGAGGATAACCCCCTGGTGGTGGCCATACGTGAAAAAAACATACCCGTCATCTCAGAGATTGAGTTTGCCTCGCGCTATACCGATGCCATCAAGATATGCGTGACGGGAAGCAACGGCAAAACAACCACTACCAACATGATATACCACATGATGAAGAAGGCAGGGCTCAATGTGGCCATGACCGGCAATGTGGGAAACAGCTTCGCACTGGCGGTGGCTGAGGGGGGATATGATTATTATGTGATCGAGCTTAGCAGCTTCCAGCTTGACGGCATGTTCGACTTTAAAGCCGAGATAGCCATCATGATGAACATCACTCCCGACCATCTCGACAGGTATGATCACGAGATGCAGAACTATGTCGACTCCAAGATGCGGGTGATACGCAACCAGACGGCGGCTGATCACTTCATCTGGTGTGCCGATGACCCGGTGACCTCCGCCGAGGTGTCCGGACGTACCATAATATCGCAATCATATCCCTTCTCCATTGACAGTTGCGAAGGGATGGCAGCCTGTGTAGAAAACGACCAACTGATAATTGACATAATCCATAAAACCAGCCTTATGACCATTCACGACCTGGCGTTGAAAGGACGCCACAACACATACAACTCGATGGCTGCGGCCATTGCCGGGAAGGTGCTCAATATCCGCAAGGAGACCATCCGTGAGAGCCTGACAGACTTCCATGGGGTGGAGCACAGGCTTGAGCCCGTCATCATGGTGGCAGGCATTAACTTCATCAATGACTCCAAGGCGACCAACGTCAACTCCACCTGGTATGCCCTCGAGTGCATGAAGACGGGTGTGATATGGATAGCCGGCGGGATTGACAAGGGTAATGACTACACTGAGCTGGACACCGTGGTGAAGGAGAAGGTCAAGGCGATAGTCTGCCTGGGGAAGGATAACTCAAAGATCATCAGCGCATTCAGTGACTTGGTGCCGACCATCGTTGAGACCACCTCGATGGAGGAGGCCGTGAAGTCAGCCTATTACCTGGCTCACAAGGGAGACACGGTCCTCCTCTCTCCTGCATGCGCCAGCTTCGACCTGTTCAATAACTATGAGGACCGCGGACATCAGTTCAAATTGGCCGTAAGAAACCTGTAGGAATATGGCTGATGTGACGATAAAGAGGTTTTTCAGAGGCGACAGGTACCTGTGGGGGCTGATCGCGCTCTTCATGCTCATCTCGCTGCTGTCAGTCTACAGCTCGTCGGTGAGCGTGGCCTACTCATCGCATCAGGGCAATACCTTTTATTTTCTGCGTACGCAGTTCATCATGCTGATGCTGGGTATGCTGATCATCGTGGTCACCCACTGGATACCCTATATCAGATATATGCAGTTTGCCGCCATCGGGCTGGTTGCGGCGATCATACTGCTCGGTATCACGTTGGTGGCCGGGGTCAGCATCAATGAAGCCACCCGCTGGCTTGAGATACCCGGCATCGGGCTGAAGCTTCAGACATCAGATATTGCCAAGGTGGCGCTGGTGATCTACCTGGCACGCGGACTGACGGTCTATCAGAATGAACTGAAAAACTTCCGGACGGTGACCGTCAGGCTGGTTGTCCCGGTGGCGATTGTCTGTATCCTGATCATGCCGGAGAACCTCTCGACGGCTGTGATGATATTCATGATCAGCATGATAATTCTCTTTATTGGCCGTGTTCCCATAAGATTCCTTATGGCATATGCAGGACTGGGACTGGCGGGTGTGGTGCTCTTCGCTTCGCTGTTGCTGATAATCAAAAAGGATGACAACAGGGTCGAGGTCTGGAAGACCCGTATTGAGACATATTTCAGCGGTGGAAACTCCCCTGACGCTGATTATCAGTCGAACCAGGCGAAGATAGCCATCTCTACCGGGAAGCTGTTCGGCAAGCTGCCGGGAGGCAGCACACAGCGCAATATGCTGCCGCAGTCGAACTCCGACTTCATCTTCGCAATAATCGTTGAGGAGTACGGGCTCTTCGGCGCAATAATAGTGATACTGAGTTTCCTGGCCCTGATGTTCCGTGGGATTCAGATAGCGCGAAAATGCGATTATGCGTTCCCGGCCCTGATGGTGCTGGGGCTGACGGTCATGATAGTGTTCCAGGCCTTTCTGAATATGCTTGTTGCCGTGGGGCTCTTCCCGGTGACGGGGCAGACGCTGCCGATGATCAGCTGGGGGCGAACCTCGGTGATTGTAATCAGTTTTTCGCTGGGGGCGATACTCAGCGTCTCGAGGGTCATGAATGCCCGTGAGAGGCGTGAGCAGCTCTCGGATATTGAACAGACAGACACCAATGCAGCATGAGCGGCGAGGGTAAAGATATAAGGATCATCATCAGCGGGGGCGGCACCGGAGGGCATCTCTTCCCTGCCATTGCCATTGCCAACGCCCTGCGGCGCCTGGAGCCCTCTGCAGCCATACTGTTTGTTGGCGCCAACGGAAGGATGGAGATGCAGAAGGTCCCCGAGGCCGGTTACCACATCACCGGACTGCCTGTGGCAGGGCTGGTACGCGGGGTCAGTGTCAGAAACGCCCATGTGGCCTGGAGGCTCTTCCGGAGCATGCTTAAGGCGGGCAAAATTGTAAAGAGATTCCGGCCGGATGTGGTGGTTGGTGTAGGAGGATATGCCTCGGGGCCGGTGCTGAAGCAGGCGCAGCGGAGAGGCATACCCACGGTGATACAGGAGCAGAACAGCTATGCCGGCGTGACCAACAAGCTGCTGGCGAAGAGAGCTGAACGGATATGCGTGGCCTATGAGGGGATGGAAAAATATTTCCCGGCAGCGAAGATCATGCTGACGGGTAACCCTGTCAGGCAGGCTTATGATAATCTTGAGGCGCTTCAGGCAGAAGCGCTGGAGCACTTCAGCCTGAAGCGCGGCATGCCGGTGATACTTGTGCTGGGAGGGTCGCTCGGCGCCGGCACGGTCAACAACAGTGTCGGCGGCGGCATAGACCAGGTAGAGGCATCCGGTGTGCAGATGATATGGCAGACAGGCAGCCACTGGTATGACCGGATGCGCGAGCTGGCTGAAGAGAAGGCTGTGACACGCATCGTGGTCACAGGCTTCATAAACCGCATGGACCTGGCCTATGCCGCCGCCGATGTCATCATCTCCCGTGCCGGCGCCGGTACCATCTCCGAGCTGGCACTCGTTGGCAAGCCTGTTATCCTCGTGCCGTCGCCCAACGTGGCCGAGGACCACCAGACGCACAACGCTATGGCCCTCGTCAACAGGGAGGCGGCAATACTCGTAAAAGACGCCGATGCAGGGTCAGAGCTCATCAGTACTGCCCTGGCACTTGTGACTGACACCGCAAAGCGAAATGCACTTTCTCAGAATATCCGCATGATGGCAATAAAAAATGCAGATGAGGTTATAGCACGCGAAGTATTAAAACTGGTTAGGAGATGAGGGGACTGACAACAAAATACGCTGCCGGGGTATTTGCCAGTCAAATACTAAAACCTGTTAGGAGATGAGGGGACTGACAAACATAGAAGGGATTTACTTTCTCGGGATTGGTGGAATCGGGATGAGCGCCCTCGCGCGATACTTCCTGTCGGAGGGTTACGTCATCAGCGGCTATGACCGTACCGAAACATTTCTTACCGAACGACTAACAGCTGAGGGATGCAACATCGCCTATGATGATAACGTGGATACCCTGCCGAAGCTCTTTTCCGATCCTTCTGAAAACCACAGGGTGCTTATTGTCTACACACCGGCCATCCCACGCGAAAACACACTCCTTAATTATTTCAGGGACAACGGCTACAGCATTTACAAGAGGGCTGAGATACTGGGACTGATCTCGCGTAACACCGATGCCATCGCCGTCGCCGGCACCCACGGCAAAACCACGGTGAGCACGATGATCGCCCACATCCTTAAAACATCCAGCCTAAACTGCTCCGCCTTCCTAGGTGGCATCGCCAGGAACTACGACACCAACCTGCTTCTTGCGCAGAGTCGGTATACAGTCATGGAGGCCGATGAGTTCGACCGTTCGTTCCTTCATCTCTCACCCCTGATATCGGTGGTGACAGCCATCGATCCGGATCATCTTGATATCTATGGTACTCCCGAAGCGATGGTTGAGGCCTACGGGCAGTTCTGCCACAAGACACGAAGCGGAGGCACTCTGATACTCCATGAAGACATAATATCCTCGCTGTCGTTGCCCGATGATGCCACTGTCTACAGCTACGGCACCAGGGAGCAGGCATCGTTCAGGGCGGCCTCAATAGGCAGGGAGGAGGGATGCTACAGGTTTGACCTCATCACCCCGGGAGAAGCGGTGAAGGATATCAGGCTGCCGTTACCCGGCATGGTCAACATCATCAACGCCACCGGGGCAGCCTCAGCAGCATGGTGCGCGGGAGCCGACGGCGACGAGATCCGCACAGCCCTGAATACCTATCAGGGTGTACGCCGCCGGTTCGATATAAGATATACAGGCAAGGAGATAGTATATGTCGATGACTACGCTCATCACCCCCAGGAGATCAACGCCCTGGTCAGCGCCGTGCGTGACTTCTGGCCCGGGAGGCATATCACCGGTATCTTCCAGCCGCACCTGTACACCAGGACACGCGACTTCGCCGAGGGTTTCGCTGCAGCGCTCGACAGGCTTGACGAGGTGCTGCTCCTGACACTCTATCCCGCCAGGGAGAAGCCCATTGAGGGAGTCTCCTCGGAGATGATTGCCGGGCTGATGAAAAACAGGAACGTGAGAGTGGTGACCCGCGAGGAGCTCCTTCCCGCGCTCACCGGAATAAAAAAAGGAATGCTCCTGACGGTAGGTGCCGGCGACATAGACCGCTTCATTGAACCGATAACGGAGATGCTAAAGGAACGAGACGCATGAGCCTGCTGATGAAAATAGTGACCATACTGACAGGGATAGCACTGTTCCTGACGCCACTGTATATCAGCATCCGCGGGAGCGAGGCTGTCTGTGAAGGGGTTGTTATCACCATTGCCGACTCAACAAAGCATCGCTTTGTCACCAATGACGATATCATGAACGCTCTCAGGGCTACCGGCATCCGTGTCACGGGAGAGAAGCTGACCGAGATACCTCTCTCAAAGCTTGAGGCCAGGGTGAGGTCGTTCACAGAGCTACAGGTGGCGGAGGTATACTTTTCTGAAGACAGGAAACTGCATGTCTACGCTGACCAGCGTGAGCCGGTGATGAGAGTGGTGGCATCATACGGAGGTGACTTCTTCATTGACCGCGAAGGGGTCATCATGCGCCGCCACAACCTCTACACTCCCAGCCTCCATATCCTGGAGATCGACATGGTCTTCAATGCCGAGCAGATGAATGGCACGAATATTTATGATTCAGAAAAGACTGAGAACCTGGTGAGGGCCTTTGAGCTGGTGAACTATATCCGGGGTCACAACTTCTGGAACCAGATGATTGACCAGCTGGAGATGACGCGCGACGGCAGGGTGACGCTGGTGCCGAACGTGGGCAACCACACCGTCAGGCTTGGCCGGACCGATGACTACAAAGAGAAACTTAACAAGCTCCATGTCTTTTACCACGAGGCAATGCCAGTGGCCGGATGGGACAGGTACAGGGTGGTGAATATTGAATACAAGGGACAGGTGGTCTGCCAGAGAAGATAAACGTTGAACAACCATATATGTGAATTATGAACAGCAAAGATCAGTTAGTAGCAGCCATCGACATCGGCACGACAAAGATCGTAGCCATCGTCGGTCGCAGTGACGGAAATGAGGGCATAGAGATCCTCGGACTAAGCAACACACCCTCTACAGGGGTCAAACGAGGTGTGGTGCTGAACATTGAAGAGACGGTGAAAGCCATCAGAACCACCGTCGATGACCTCGAAGAGAGAACAGGCCTTGTCATGACGGATGTCTTTGTCGGCATCGCCGGGAGGCACATCAAGAGCAAGATGGCCCGTGGTTACATCACCCGCGACTCACATGAGTCAGAGATCGACATCAGCGACATCCGCCGTCTCACGGCTGACATGTACAAGCTCCCGATAGATGTGGGTGAGGAGATCATACATGTCATACCTCAGACCTACATCGTAGACAACGAATCAGGGATCAACAATCCTGTCGGGATCTGCGGAAAAAGGCTTGAGGCGAACTTCCACATCGTCATCGGCCAGATAAGCTCTGCCCGCAACACCGAGAGGTGCATCAACAAGGCCGGGATGAACCTGATGAGTCTCGTGCTTGAGCCTCTGGCATCATCGGAGGCTGTGCTTACCGATGAGGAGAAGGAGGCAGGCGTGGTGCTGGTTGACATAGGAGGAGGCACCACTGACGTCGCCATCTATTATGACAATGTTATCAGGCATACCGCCGTCATCCCGTTTGGCGGCAACATGGTCACTGCAGATATCAGGGAGGGGTGCTCCATCCTCCAGAAGCAGGCTGAGGACCTCAAGGTCAAGTTCGGTTATGCCATAGGTGATATCGCTCCTGAGAATAAGGTGGTTTCCATCCCGGGCATCGCCGGCCGCGAACCCAAGGAGATATCATTCAAGAACCTGGCCTACATCATCCAGAGCCGCATGGAGGAGATCCTTGACGCGGTCAACTTCGAGATACAGAACTCAGGCTTCGCCGAGAAGCTCACCGCAGGCGTGGTGATCACCGGCGGAGGGGCGATGCTCAAAAACCTGCCACAGCTGGTCAAGTACAAGACAGCCATGGATGTTCGTCTGGGCCATCCCAACGTGCATATCTCCGGCAAGGGCAGGGAGGAGATCAACCAGCCAATGTATGCAACAAGTGTAGGGTTGATACTGAAGGGACTGGAATACATTGATGAGAACAACGTTGTGTTGAACATCAGTGAGCGCAAGCAGGAGCCGGCTGCCAGGAATACGCCAACGGCCCAGCCTCAGCCCGTGAAGGAACCAGTAAGGGTACCGGAAATGGCGGTAGAGGAGACTCAGGAGCAGGATGCGCAGAGGAGTCCCGGAGAGCGGTTTACCGACAAGATCGGAAAGTTCTGGAAACAGATAATTGACGCCACCGATGAGAAGATCGATGATAATTCTTCAAACTAAAAAGCTGAACTCATGGCAGAAGATCTGATGAATTTTGACCTGCCGGTAGAGCGGTCATCAATAATAAAGGTGCTGGGCATTGGCGGAGGCGGCAGCAACGCTGTCAACCACATGTTCCGTAAGGGTATCAAGGATGTGAATTTCGTTGTATGTAACACTGACCAGCAGGCTCTCATGCACAGTCCGGTGCCTGTCAGGGTGCAGATAGGAGAGGTCACCACCGAGGGGCTTGGTGCAGGCAGCCAGCCTGAGAGAGGCCGTGCCTCGGCCATCGAAAACATCGATGATGTCATGAATGCACTTTCAGGAAACACCAAGATGGTCTTTCTCACCGCAGGCATGGGCGGCGGTACTGGTACCGGTGCCGCTCCCGTGATAGCCCAGGCTTGCAGGGAGGCCGGTTATCTTACTGTTGCTGTTGTCACCATACCTTTCAGGTCTGAGCTGAATCAACGCATTAAGCTTGCTATCAGCGGAATAAATGAACTGAAGAATAAAGTCGACTCCCTGATTGTCATCAACAATGAGCGTCTGAGGGAGATCTATGGCGACGAGGGTGTCTCTGCTGCCTTTGCCCGAGCCGACGATGTACTTGCCAATGCCGTCAAGGGTATTGCGGAGATAATTACCTGCACCGGTTACATCAACGTTGATTTCGCCGATGTTGACACCGTGATGAGGGACTCGGGTGTGGCGCTCATGGGTATAGGGATGGCTTCCGGCGACGATCGCGCCACGAAAGCCATAGAGGCTGCTCTGACATCACCGTTGCTCAGCTCCAATGACATCACCGGGGCGCGCAGCATACTGCTCAATATCAAGTCAGGCACCGGTGCCAACGAGATCACGATGGATGAGCTGGGTGAGCTCACTGATTACGTCTATGAGGCCATCTCTGATGACGCCCTTATCATCAGGGGTTTGTCTACCGAGGAGGAGCTGGGTGATTCTATCAGTGTCACCGTTGTTGCCACCGGTTTCGAGGCCAGTGCAGACCTTGACGGTTACAAGCCAAACAGTCGCAAGGAGGTTGTCAGCCTGAGTGCGCCGCAGCAAACCTCTCTCACCGATGGCGCTGCCGAGGGTGACGGGCAGTATGTAGTACGCCCGGCGCGTACCACTGACCGCGGTGTCCCCCCGCGCTCAACAGGTATCAACCAGGGAGTGATCGACTTTGAGATTGACGGAGACATAAACATTTCTCCTGCTCCTACCCGCTCATTACCACCTCCGGCAGACAAGAACGAGGGCACACTTCGCAAGCTCAAGCATATGCAGAATCTCATCAAGAATGAAGGCCTCTCAACACAGTCGATGAAAGACAACCTCGAGGATTTTGAGGAGGTGCCGGCATATGTCCGCAAGAAGATTGCCATTCATAACGCAAGCAAGGCTGCAGGCAGCAAGGTGTCGAAGTTCACCCTGAGCCTTGATGAGGATAACCAGCCGGTCATTCGTGAGAATAATGCGTATCTGAATGACAATGTAGACTGATTTTGTTTTTTTGCCATTATATTGTTGTTGTTCAACGGGCCGTCCCGACATTATGTCGGGGCGGCTCTTTTTAAAATAGCATCTGCAGGTGTCACTTTTTAAGTAAATTTGCCGGTGATGCGCAAATGGCTGGCATATATAATCCTGCTGATCGTGCCCCTCTCCCTTACAGCTCAGGAGCCCGGAAATCCGGTTGAGCCTGACACTCTGGCTTTGAGGAGAGGCGCTCCTGCCCGTCTGCCAGCGAATACCCGGGAATCAAGGCCAGAGGGAATCCCTGACAGCATCATTACAGAGATGAGGATGCAGCAGCAAAGCATGCCTGGCCGTGAGCCGGACACCACCTTTACAAAAGGATCGCGACAGTGGACGCTCTCGGCAGATTTTACCACAGAGATCCCCGTTGACCTTGACACGGCCTTCTCGCTTTTTCACAGATACCGCATCACCGACAAGCTATCTGAATTCAATGCCTATACCGGTAACTACGGGCTCCCGCTGTACCAGATAAACTTCTTTGACCGCGAATGGAAGCCTGACAGGTTCCTCTATTCGTATTACATGCCTTTCATGCATACCCCTGCAAAGACAATATTCGTGAATACGCATGTCCCGTTCACGGAGATGAGGTGGAGCAATGCCGGTGCGCGCAGTAAGTCAGAACAGACATTCAGGATCAGGCACTCACAGAACGTCAACAGGTACCTGAACTTCGGGTTTATTTATGATATTGTATACAGCATCGGGCAGTACAACTTCCAGAAGGCGGTTGACAAGAACTTCCTTTTGCACAGCTCATACAACGGCAATGCCTACACATCATACTTTTCAGCCGGCATCAACAACCATGAGTCGGGGGAGAGCGGCGGCATCGTCAGCAAGGATGACCTCAGAAGTTACCCCCCGGAAAACCTGCCGTTTGTTCTGAGCGATCTCAACAGCGCCCAGAATCATTTCAAGAACCGCTACATCCTGCTGGTTCAGCGTTACTCTCCGGGAGGAAAGCGCGATACGGTCACGGGAGAAGTACTGAAGACCGGACCTGTAACCTTTACTTATACAGGCCTGTATGAATGGAACAGGCGCAAGTACCTCGACAAGTATCCATTATCTGATTTGTATGACACGGTCATGATTGACAGGAGGGTGACCAATGACTCACTGTCACAGGGTCTGCTTTCGAACACCTTCAGGGTCGATTTTGCTGCAGGGAGGACGGGACGCTTCAGGATAGGTGCCGGGGCGGGGGTGAGGAGTGAGATTCGCAGTTTCGGGCAGGTGGTTCCCGGTGACACCCTCACCAGGCAGGACACGGTTAAGAGGAACATGAATTCACTGGTTCTGACAGGAAAAGTTTTCAACAATATCGGCTCCAAATTCGGGTGGACAGCCTCCGGCGACCTCTGGTTCCAGGGTTACAGGGCCGGTGATTTCATCGTCGACGGTCGGATCTACAAGGAGTTTGCCACCTCAAGGATCGGGATGATCACATGGGATGCAACAGGCTCATTTGCAAGCTATACGCCATCGTACTGGTATCACTCATGGGGCTCGAACAACTTCTCGTGGCAGGTTGATCACAAGAGGGAACTCAGGCTCATAGCCGGTTCGTCACTTGCCTGGCCCGACCTCCACCTAAATCTCAGATTCAATTATTCCATTGTTGATAATTTTAGTTATATGGGGACTGATGCTTTACCGGCACAGCACGAGGGCGGATTGTCAATAATCTCAATGACGCTTCGTAAAGAATTTATATTATGGAAGTTACATCTTGATAATACGATTCTGCTTCAGCAGAGCACCAACAGCGACGTCCTGAGTCT
Source organism: uncultured Rikenella sp. (assembly GCA_964455705.1). GTDB lineage: Bacteria > Bacteroidota > Bacteroidia > Bacteroidales > VadinHA17 > SR-FBR-E99. Next base: position 1,901 of record CAYVYM010000040.1, on the reverse strand, counting down.
TCCCCTTGTAACTGCCCGAAGCGCGTTTTTCTTCAGCCATCTCTTCAAGTTCAGAGCTACTGCGGGTGAGCTCGACTTCCAGATCGGAGCCGAGGCCATGATCCACACTCCGTATTACGCTATGAATTATATGCCGGCAACAGGAAGGTATTTTAACCAGACGGAAACACAGGTTGGTAACTATCCGTATATCAACGCTTTCCTGAATCTGAAGGTCAAAAGGACAAGAATCTTCATTATGGGCGATCATCTTAACTCCGGACTGATGGGTTACGAGTATTTCCTTGTACCTAACTATCCACTGAATATCAGAATGATACGGTACGGAATAGCCTGGACTTTTTACGATTAAAAAAAATTAGTATCTTTGCGGCGCGAACATTTCCGGTAGTAGGATTGTTAGATTGTCGGACTAATTTGTTTTATATTGAGGAAAGTTATTTCGTTCTTATTTATTATTGTACTGTCAGTTGTCTCCTGCGAAAAGGAGAACAGTATGGGTTACACTGTTTCTGCACCGCCACGTGATCTTGATGCAATCCTGGCCGACGGAAAGATCAAAGCGGTTACGAACATAAACCAAACGAGCTACTTCATCTACAAGGGAGAGCCGATGGGGTTTCATTTCGAACTACTCAAAAAATTTGCTGATCATTTAGAGCTTGAACTTGAGATCATTACGAGTAATGATATTGATGAGGCCCTTGATTATCTCCGTAAGGGTGATGCTGACCTGGTAGCCATCGGGTTATCAATAAGCGCTGACCGGAGGGAGATGATGCGTTTCACCGATCCTATCATGCAGACTACTGAGGTGCTGGTGCAGCGCAAGCCCAACGGATGGGGGAAGATGACTGCAGATGCAGTAGAGAGCAAACTGGTCAGGAACCAGCTTGATCTCGCCGGCAGGACTGTCTACGTCCAGAAAGGATCATCATATGCCCAGCGGCTCTACAGTCTGGAGCGCGAGTCAGGCATGGACATAGGGGTAATAGAGGTACCGTATGACGCCGAGGAGCTTGCCCGCCAGGTAGCACGTGGCGAGATAGAGTACACCGTTTGTGACGACTATATGTCGAACATAATCGGGTCACTCTTCCCGGACCTGGACCTGTCAACCCCGGTCAGTTTTCCACAGAACATAGCCTGGAGCGTACGCAAGGATGGATCCAATGCCCTGCATAGTGAACTTAACAGTTGGTTAACAGGCTTCAAGACCACGCGCGAGTATGCGAGGCTGGAGAGAAAATACTTCAGGGGGGCACGCCCGGCGACCATGGCCGCATCGGAGTATTTTGCCACATATACCGGTAAGGTATCTCCGTTTGATGAGATCATAAGGAATTACAGTGACAGCATAGGATGGGACTGGCGACTGGTTGCAGCACTCATCTACCAGGAGTCGGGGTTCAATCCGTCAGTGATATCGCCAAGGGGTGCATACGGTCTTATGCAGGTGATGCCGGAGACCGGAAAGTTCTTTGGCTTTGATGTGACCAGGTCAGTTGACAATAACGTCCATGCCGGCATCAGTTACATCAGGATGCTTGACAGGCTTTTCATCGGCCGGGTCTCTGACCCTGATGAGAGGATCAAGTTTATCCTTGCCTCATACAATGCCGGTCACGGGCACGTGCTTGATGCCATCAAGCTGGCCGAGAAGAACGGGCTCAATCCGGGAAAGTGGGATAACAATGTCTCTCTGTTTCTTGAGCGGAAGTCAGATCCCATCTTCTACGGTGATCCCGTGGTGCGGAACGGCAGGTTGAAGCAGGGTGTTCAGGTGAATGCATATGTTGCCGATATCCTCGAACGCTACGAGCATTATAAAAATATTAAGTAAGGCGAGGAATTTTCGATTTCAGATTTTCGATTGTCGATTTAATCAAAATTCGCAAATC
>CAYVYM010000039.1:2812-30404 GCA_964455705.1 uncultured Rikenella sp. | reverse complement strand
GCTTTTATCCTTTGTCTTGTAACGCGGGTGCAAAAATAAAGATTTTTTTCAATCATAGTGTCTCTTTGCCGAAAAGAGAAAAATTTTTAATGACAGATTTCACTTTTACTTATATTTGATCCCCAAATTATGGCATGTGCTCCAAACCGGAAGCATCTAACGGAGAGAAGTAAAGATGAAGGTCTATAAATTCGGGGGTACCTCGGTGGGCAGTCCTGACCGCTTCAGGGCGCTGATCCCGCTGATCAACGACGGAAAACTTAAGATAGTGGTGCTGTCGGCAATGGCAGGTACCACCAATGCGCTGGTGGAGATCTCTGAATTGTTTTCAGCTGGTGACAGGGACGAGGCAGGCAGGAAGACCCTGATGCTTCGCGCCAGCTACCACAAGGTTGCGGATGAACTGTACGCCTCCTCTACCTGGGCAGAGCGGGCACATGATCTTATTGATGAACACTTCAACTACATTGTCACTCTCTTTTCACGTGAGTTCAGCAGGCACAATGAGAAGCGCATTGTTGCACGAGGTGAGCTTATCTCTACGGCTCTGCTCCATTTTCTGCTGGCCGAGACGGGGATTTCCTCCTATCTTCTTCCGGCGCTTAATTACATGCGGATTGACAAGGATGGTGAGCCCGATTATTTCTATATAAGGGAGAACCTGAAGCGCGAGCTGGCGGCAGTAAAGGATGAAAAGATCATTATCACACAGGGGTTCATCTGCCGCAATGCATACGGTGAGACAGACAACCTTCGCCGCGGCGGGAGCGACTACAGCGCCACCATCACAGGTGCGGCCATCGGAGCTGAGGAGGTTCAGATATGGACAGACATCAGCGGTCTCCATAACAATGACCCCAGGTATGTTGAAAAAACCCGTGTGATCAGGAGCCTCTCCTATGGTGAAGCGGCAGAGCTGGCCTACTTTGGTGCAAAGATACTCCACCCCTCCTCCATCAACCCTGCCCGGATGAAGAACATCCCCGTGAGGCTCAAGAACACAATGGAGCCGTCTGACGAGGGCACTCTCATCACATCAGAATCATCTTATGAGGATTATAAGGCAGTGGCGGCCAAGGATGGTATAATTGCGGTCAGGATACACTCCGACAGGATGCTGATGGCATATGGTTTCATGCGAAGGATCTTCGAAGCCTTTGAAGCGTTCAAGACCCCGATAGACATGATCACAACATCAGAGGTCTCCGTCTCGCTTACAATTGACGATCCTACCTATCTTCCGGACATAGTCAGAACACTGAGTTCAATAGGCGCAGTTGTGGTTGAGAAAGATCAGACGATAATATGCGTTGTGGGCGACTTCAGGCCTGACAGGGTAGGGTCAGCACCGGAGATATTCGAAGCCCTGAATGAAATACCGGTAAAGATGATATCATACGGAGGCAGTGAAAACAGCGTATCTATACTAATTAATACCAGCGACAGGACAGTAGCCCTGCGGTCGCTCAGTGCCAAACTTTTTGCAGAGGAATGATGTTCAACAAGGAATTGACAGAAAGGCTGAAAAGCCACGATACTCCCTTCTACTATTATGATCTCGACCTGTTGCGTGAGACACTTGCAGTGGCCTCCGGAGAGGCATCCAACAGGGGCTTTATCCTGCACTATGCCGTCAAGGCCAACTTCAATCCTGTTATCATGAAGATCATTGCAGGTTACGGGTTAGGGGCCGATTGTGTGAGCGGCAATGAGATTGAGCTGGCGGTGAACTGCGGCTTCCCGGCAGGTGAAACCGTGTTTGCGGGAGTAGGTAAGAGCGACAGGGAGATAGAGACCGCGCTTAAGCTCGGGATCAAATGCTTCAATGTGGAATCCGCGGCTGAGCTGGAGGTGATAAATGATATTGCAGGCAGGGCAGGCTGCAGGGCAGCCATCTCCCTGCGCATCAATCCCAACGTAGAGGCACATACCCTCAGGCACATCACCACCGGTACCGATGAGAACAAGTTCGGGATCAGGATCGGTGAGCTTGAAGCGGTCACCTCACTCATTCCCGGGCTGGAAAACATTGATTACAAGGGAATTCACTTCCACATAGGATCCCAGATCACTGACCTTCATGTCTATCGTAACCTCTGCTCAAGGGTAAATGAGATATGGCAGTGGCTCACTGACAGGGACCTGGAGCCCGATGATATCAATGTGGGCGGAGGTCTTGGCATAAGCTATGACGAGCCTGACCGGTTCCCCTCCTTTGCCGATTACTTCGAAGTCTTCAGGAAGCATCTTGACAGGAAGATCCGAAGCACCATCTCGTTCGAGTTGGGCAGGTCCCTCACTGCCGCCTGCGGTTCACTGATCGCGAGGGTGTTGTTCGTGAAGCCGGGTGCCGGTGAAACCTTCCTTATCCTTGACGCAGGCATGACAGACCTGCTGCGGCCGGCACTTTACCATGCCTATCACCGTATTGAAAATCTCACCTCCAACCGCCCGGTAAAGAAATATACCGTTGCAGGGCCAATCTGTGAAACCACTGACATCTTCGGAAAATATATTTCTCTGCCGGAGACCAGGCGCGGTGATCTCATTGCCATCAGGTCGGCAGGTGCCTACGGAGAGGTGATGGCGATGCGCTACAACATGCGCTCACTTCCGCCATCGATCTTCTCTGATCAGGCAACTGGCACTCATCACAGGCAGTAGGCAGTGGTGGAATTTTCGATTTCAGATTTTCGATTGTCGATTTAATCAAAATTCGCAAATCGCAAATCGCAAATACTTTCGACTTTACAGACTTTATGGACTGAAACAAAAAAAGCTGCGTGCGCAGCTTTTTTTGTCTTACCGGACTATTTTTTTTTGAGCAATTTCTTCACCGGGTCGGATAAGAAGAGCATAATGAGGCCGAACAACAGTGTCAAAATACCCGATATCAGGTTAACGTTAATGTTAAGTGAACGTTCGTACATAACATGATCGTCCATGGTGACCAGGCCGTAAATCGTAAGTATCAGCCCGAAGATCGAGAACATCAGTCCTATCGCAAATCTTATATCTAACATGATCTTTGTTTTTTAAGGTTACCAGAACAAAATTGAGAGCACAATCATGATGATTCCCACTATCAGGGCAAGGAACCATGGTCTGCTGTACCATTTCACGCCACTGTCGTCCAGTTTTGGAGTCATTGAGTAGACAAGGCCATTGAGATCCTCATCGCTCTTTTCGCGCTTCATGATCAGTGATATCACCACTGTAAGAAGAGTAGCGGTGGTAAATGCGATTATGGCAGTCCAGAAGTTCTGTGCCATCTCAACCGGGTAGGTATGAATAACGCCGAGCCAACCTCCCTTGACGAGGGTGGTCGCTCCCTCAGGCTGCGTGAGGCCATGGTGCAGGAGCGCGACCAGGAAGCCGACGAGCAGTCCTGTGAATGCCGCGTTGCCTGTTGACCGTTTCCAGAACATGCCAAGGAATATGACCGCAAAAAGCGGAGCATTGATCATTGAGAAGATTGTCTGGAGGAAGTCCATAATGTTTCCGAACATACTGGCGATGTAGGCTGCCGCTATGCTGACAATGACCCCAAAGACGGTAGCCATCTTCCCTACCTTGAGATAATGTTTGTCATCACTCACTTTGTTACCGGTGGCGGGACGGATATAGCTCTGGTAGATGTCATAGGTCCATACAGTATTGAATGCCGATACGTTACCCGCCATCCCTGACATGAATGATGCGAGCAGTGCTGTGACGCCAAGGCCAAGGACACCTGCAGGCAGGTACTGTTTGAGCAGCATGATGATGGTGTAGTCATAAATAGGCTGCCCGGCGTCATTCAGTGGCAGGGCAAACCCTTTGAGCGGATCATTAAGCAGAACCAGGGCTGCGATTCCGGGAACAATAATAAGAAAAGGAATGAACATCTTTGGTATGGCTCCGATGAGAGGCACCTTGCGTGCTGCGGTCATTGATTCGGCCGCCATTGCACGCTGAACGATCAGGAAGTTGGTGCACCAGTAACCGAATGAAAGCACAAATCCCAGTCCGGCGAAAATACCGTACCATGCTACCCCCAGGGGGTTTCCCGTTTCGGTGGCAGTGTATTTCCACGTTGTTGTCCACGTGTCGGCTGCAAATCCCTTACCCTCCACTATGGGTGCCAGGCTGGCCTGCATGCCGTCCCATCCGCCCACGTCCTTCATGACAAGGATAGCCATTGGCAGGAGACCGATAATGATAATGAAGAACTGAAGCACTTCGTTGTAGATGGCTGAAGAGAGTCCTCCGAGATAGGTATAGGCAAGTACTATTGCTGCCGAAGCCAGAAGCGATACGTTGAAGTTCCACCCAAGTACATTCTCAAGAAGGATTGCAAGGGCATACATGGAGATTCCTGATGCAAGTACGGTCATGACCGCGAAAAGTATTGCGTTCAGTCCGCGGGTCTTTTCATTGAACCGAAGCTTCAGGTATTCAGGCACTGAACGGGCTTTGGAGCCATAATAGAAGCGCATCATGAAAAGAGCCAGGAATACCATTGCGGGGATAGCGCCTATCCAGTAGAAATGGGTTGTGAGCATCCCGTACTTCAGGCCGGAGCCTGTCATGCCCATAACCTCAAGTGCCCCGAGGTTTGTGGAGATGAATGCCAGGCCTGCCACCCAGGCCGGGATGGATCTTCCCGCCTCAAGGAAGGCAGTGGCGTTCTTCATATATTTTTTCAGGGCCCACCCTATACCCAGTACAAAAGCGAAATAGACTATCATTACTAGATAGTCTATTCCGGCTAGCGCAAACTTTGTATCCATTTTATTATTTCGATTAGGTTAGTGAACACACAAACTTAACGAAATTTATTATATGGAACTGATGGCGCGATTTTTTTGTATTAATCCCGGATTACTTCCTGGCTGGGGCTTCTGCGCTTCTTGACTTGAGGGGAAGCAACTGGCTCCTGTCGCGTTTTAATGCGCTCTTGGTGCCCGTGTAATCTACCCATGCGATGAACTGGTTCAGTTCGTTTTTAAGAAGCGGATCTGTCTGGATGAAGAGTACATCTTCATCCCTGAGCGTGTAGTTGTTATGGTTTACATGCCATACATCCACATAATAGGCCCTGGGTTGGAGGTTGGTGAAGATCACCTTCCCGGAGGTGTTGGTGAAGCCCTCAACGATGGCGTTTGTCTCATTGTCCCAGTCGGTCAGTGTGGGGTACAGTATCACACTGGCTCCTGCCACGGGATACTCGTCATACCATTCAAGGACTTCAACCTCAAGCATCGTTGGCGAGACAACCTCTATGTCGAGATAAGACCTGTCTACATTGCCTGACTTTGAGTAGGCGCTCAGGATGACCGTAAAGATACCCGAGGCTGAATAAGAGTGAGCGGGCTCATAGGCGTCCGACCAGGTGCCGTCGCCAAAATTCCATTCAAATTCCGTTGCGTTGTGTGACCCGTTGAAGAAGAGGATCTCCTCTCCTATCTCTGCCTTGATCTTATCTGTGAAGAAGTAAGCATCGGGTTGGACATCACATGAGCTTAGCATTATTACTGCTGCTGCTACCGTTGAGATTAAAATTCTTTTCATGACTGCCGTTATTTGTGCTTTTTTGTTAAATCCAAAATCTGTGCCAATTATAATTTCAACAAATTTAGAGTTATTTACGGTCTGCCTGATGCTGTAAATGATCCTCTAAAAATCACTATCTTTGCAAACTGTTAAAAATTGGAATATGATCAGGATCACCTTTCCCGACGGCTCTGTCAGAGAGTTCAGTAAGGGGGTAAGCAGCTATGATATTGCAAGGTCAATAAGCCAGGGACTTGCTGCCGAAGTTTATTCGGCAACTGTAAACGGTGAGGTATGGGACCTCTCGCGTCCCCTGGTGACAGACGCCGCCCTTCGCCTCCACAAGTGGGATGATGAAGAGGCAAAGCATGCCTTCTGGCACTCGTCAGCGCATCTGATGGCCGAGGCGCTTGAGGCATTATGGCCCGGTATCAAATTCGGTATCGGACCGGCTGTTGAGAACGGCTTCTACTATGATGTCGATCCCGGTGACGGCAAGGTGATTACCGACACTGACCTGCCCCTCATTGAGGAAAAGATGAAGGAGCTGGCAGCAAAGAACAGTCCCATCATACGTACCGAGGTAAGCAAGCAGGAAGCGATGGATCTCTTCACCGCCAAAGGTGACAATTACAAGACAGAGTTAATCTCCGAGCTTGAGGACGGGACCATCACCATCTACCGGCAGGGCAGCTTCACCGATCTCTGCCGCGGACCGCACCTGCCGGATACTTCATCGATCAAGGCAATTAAGGTACTCAGCCTTGCCGGTGCCTACTGGCGTGGCGATGAAAAGCGAAAGATGATGACGCGCATTTACGGCATAACCTTCCCCAGGCAGAAGATGCTTGATGAATACATGGTTATGCTCGATGAGGCCCGGAAGCGTGACCACCGCCGCATAGGCAAGGATATGGAGCTCTTTGCGTTCTCACCGCGTGTTGGCATGGGACTGCCGTTGTGGCTTCCGAAGGGAGCCGACATGAAGCAGAGGCTGATTGATTTCATGACCCGTGTTCTGAAAGCGAGAGGCTATACAATGGTCTCCACACCGCATATAGGCAATGTCGATCTGTATAAGACATCAGGTCATTTTGAAAAGTATGGTGCCGACTCCTTCAGGCCGATTACCACGCCGCAGGAGGGTGAGACCTTCATGCTCAAGCCCATGAACTGCCCCCACCACTGTGAGATCTTCAATGCCACCCCCCACTCATACAGGGAACTCCCGATAAGGATGGCCGAGTTCGGAACGGTTTACCGCTATGAAATGAGCGGTGAGCTTCACGGACTGACAAGGGTACGCAGCTTCACGCAGGACGACGCGCACCACTTCTGCCGTCCTGACCAGCTTAAAGAGGAATTCAAAAGCATTATTGACCTTGTACAGTATATATTCAGGATAGCCGGTTTCAACGAATTCACGGCGCAGATATCACTCCGTGACCCTTCGGACAGGGAGAAGTACATCGGCACTGACGAAAGCTGGGATAAGGCTGAGCAGGCCATCATCGAAGCCGCCGGAGAAAAGAACCTGGTCACAACAATTGCCATCGGGGAAGCTGCTTTCTACGGACCCAAGCTCGACTTCATGGTCAGGGATGCCATCGGGCGTAAGTGGCAGTTGGGAACCATACAGGTAGATTATAACCTGCCGGAGCGGTTTGAACTCACATATAACGGCAGCGACAACCAGAAGCATCAGCCGGTGATGATCCACAGGGCCATCTTCGGTTCAATGGAAAGATTCGTGGCTGTACTCATTGAAAACACTGCAGGCAAATTCCCGCTCTGGCTCACACCTGATCAGGCCGTGGTGCTGCCCATCAGCGAAAAATTCAATGATTATGCAAAAACTATTTCAAATCTCCTTAATAATTCCGATATTCGCACCCTGATTGACGACAGGAGCGAAAAGATAGGTAAGAAGATAAGGGATAATGAGTTAAAGAGGATCCCATACCTTCTTGTGATAGGCGAAAAAGAGGTTGAAGCCGGAACAGTTTCTGTCAGAAGGCAGGGTGAAGGCGACAAGGGCGTAATTAAACCGGAGGAGTTCATAAGCCTTGTCAGAGAGGAGATTTTGAAAGAAATTGGCAACTAAAAGATTGATTTTAAACATAGTATTAACTTAACTGGAGGACAAAACCATAGCAGGACCGATCTTTTCCAGGCCCAGGCCGGGAAGAAAACCCGAACCGGAACACCGGATTAACAACAGGATAACAGCCAGAACAGTAAGGGTGGTGGGTGAAAACCTCGAGCCACAGGTATTGAGCATCAGCGAAGCCCTGGCACTGGCTGATGAGATGGAACTTGATCTTGTTGAGATATCTCCCAATGCTGAACCACCCGTCTGCAAGATAATTGATTACCAGAAGTTTCTGTATCAGCAGAAGAAGAAGCAGAAGGAGATCAAGGCAAATGCTGCAAAGATTGTAGTAAAAGAGATACGTTTCGGACCCAACACTGACGACCACGATTACAACTTCAAGCTGAAGCATGCAATCAACTTCCTTGAGGAAGGCGCCAAGGTAAGGGCTTATGTATTCTTCAAGGGAAGATCGATACTCTTCAAGGACCAGGGAGAGAAGCTACTGGCACGATTTGTGGCCGATCTTGATGAGTACGGAAAGGTTGACCAGACACCGAGACTGGAGGGAAAGAGAATGATCATCATCCTCTCACCAAAGAAAAAGAAGTAGAAATTTTTTTATACACATATATATAACATGCCAAAAATTAAAGTAAATCCGGGTGCAAAGAAGAGGTTTTCTTTGACCGGTACAGGTAAGATCAAGCGCAAGCATGCGTTCAAGAGTCACATCCTTACCAAGAAGTCGACCAAGCGTAAGAGGAATCTTACATATGGTACCCTCGTGGACAAGACTGATGAGAAGAACGTGAAGCTCCTGCTCGGTCTGAAGTAGTTATACGACCTGTCAGTGTGATAATCGATTGAATTATTAACCTGGATGTGAAGCTTAAAAGACCGCAAGCGGCGCTTACATCCGAAAAAAGAAAAGAAAATGCCAAGAGCAACAAACGCACCAGCATCAAGGGCAAGAAGAAAGAAGATCTTAAAGCAGACCAAAGGGTACTTCGGCAGCAACTCAAACGTTTACACCGTTGCCAAGAACGTGCTTGAAAAAGGTCTCGGCTATGCCTACCGTGACCGCAAGGACAAGAAGGGTCAGTTCCGCGCGCTGTGGATCCAGAGGATCAACGCCGGCGCACGCCTTCACGGAATGAGTTATTCACAGTTCATCGGCGGACTTGAAAAGAAGGGGATCTCCCTTAACCGCAAGGTACTTGCCGATCTTGCAATGAACCACCCTGAAGCCTTCAAGGCGATAGTGGATAAAGTGAAAGACTAACAAGAAAGCGGGCAAGACCCGCTTTTTTTTATTGTCGATTGTCGATTTAATCGGAAATCGAAAATCGCAAATTACCTCTTGGCTCCATTGAAGAACCTGTTGAACCTTATCTTCCTGAATCCTTCTGCCTCCTTGTCTATCGATAGCCAGACGAGCACCGGACGTCCGACGATATGATCCTCCGGGACAAAGCCCCAGAAGCGTGAGTCGGACGAGGCATGCCTGTTGTCACCCATCATCCAGTAGTAATCCATCTTAAAAGTATAGCTGTCAGCCGGCTGGCCATTAATCATGATCACACTGTCGCGTACCTCCAGGTCGTTCTCTTCGTAGATATCGATAATGGATGTGTAGAGGCTGATGTTAGTCATGTCAATCTTCACTGTGGTTCCTTTACCGGGCATCCAGAGTGGTCCGAAGTTATCCTCGTTCCACCTGTACTGAGGGTCATGGGGGAAGATATAGGCTGCATATTCTCCCGGCCTCCTGTAATCGGCCTCAATGCCTGTTACATTGGCAAATCCTGATATTGTGTTTGCATTTTCCTGTGTAAGAGGCAGTCTGTAGACCGTGCCTGAAAGCATCATTGACTGGTCCGATTTTGATATTCCCATTCTCTCGAAGGCCTTTGGATTTATGCGGGTACCATTGGTACGCACATAATATGAGGTCTGCTGCGTCTTATATTCATCCACAATCTTATTGTTGATGATCAGCTGGCCGCCTTTGATCAGCAGGGTGTCGCCGGGTATGGCCACGCATCTCTTCACATAGTTATCACGACGGTCAACCGGACGGTAGATGACGGTATATTCATTCCAGACCATCTGCCGGGCCTGAGCTGTGTACTCCTCCTTGCTCTTCAGTTTCCGGTTGGCTCTAATATCTTCGGCTGTGATCATCTCGGCACGTTCCCTTACAATCTCGTAATAGCTTGTCACCTGGTTTTCAAGACAGACTGTATCACCTGCCGGGAAGTTGAAGACAACGATATCATTGTTTTTAATATGTCCGAATCCCTTGAGACGCTTGTATTTCCAGTGCACAAGGTCTGACCACGACTTACCCTTGCCGCCGGTAAGAGGCAGAGTATGCTGGGTGAAGGGGAAGGCGATGGGGGTATTGGGCATGCGCGGTCCGTATGCCACTTTGCTAACCGCAAGATGATCACCCACCAGCAGTGTCTTCTCCATTGACGGCGTGGGTATACGGTAATTCTGAAAGAGAAATATATTGATGAGGGTTACGGCGATGACTGCAAAGATGAGGGCATCGAGCCATTCGATTACAGCGTGGTTTTGGCTGTAGCGCTTCTTCCAGAAGGCCCAGTTGACCTTTTTGGTTACATATATATCAAATACTATGGGAAGGCCCAGTAACAGAATATAGTTGCCAACCCAGATGACCCACAGGATATACAGCACGGCTGCGACGCCAAACTTAAAGTATTTGTTTTGCAGTAACTCTTTCATCATTTCTAATTTTCGGTGCAAATCTACTATAATAAATTCAAAACGTCTGTCATTGTAAAAATGCCCCTGCGGGTGGAGATGAATTCAGCGGCAAGCAGTGCTCCCGTGGCAAATCCCCTGCGTCCCATCGCCTCGTGCTTCAGGGTTATAGTGTCATCTGCCGAGTTCCATGTTACGGTATGGATCCCCGGCACCGTCCCTTCCCTCACCGAACTGACAGGTACTTTTCCTGCTTCCGGTCCGGCATCTGCCTTCACCCATCCGTTGTAGCCGCCGTGCTGCTCTGTGATCTGACCGGCAAGAGTTATTGCCGTCCCGCTTGGAGCGTCAAGCTTGGCTGCATGATGCACCTCCTCTATCGTTGCGCTATATCCGGGTCTGTCCCGCATAATCCGTGCCAACTCCGAATTCAGCCTGAAGAGTATATTAACGCCTATGCTGTAGTTTGACGAGTGGATGAATGATCCTTTCTGTTCAGTGCAATACCGGACAACCTCATCGTACCTGGTCATCCACCCTGTGGAGCCTGATACGACAGGCACCCCGTATGAGAGAGCCCTGAGGATTGTCTCAGCAGCTGCAACCGGACCTGTGAACTCTATTGCCACATCACACAGAGCGGCACTCTGCGGGTTAAATACCTCTGCATTCGAAACATCAGTCCGTACGATAATCTCATGTCCGTCTGCCAGGGCCAGTTGTTCGATCTCGTGGCCCATCCGGCCGTAACCCAGTAGTGCGATTCTCATTTACTCCTGCGGCTCCAGTTTTATCTTTGCTGTTTTCTCGAGATCCTTCACATAGAACCGGGAGCCAACGAAAAAGAGGGTGGCGCCAATGAGAAGCATGAACGGAAGCAGCGCCATGGCTTTTTCGATATCGAACAGATCATACAGTCTTCCGATGACAAGCGGTGCGGTGGAGGCACCCAGAAGGTTCTGTACCACAACGGCCACCGCATAAGACATCGCCCTCATTCCCGGGTGTATCACATCCTGTGTTACGGCAGCAGCTGCCGGCAGGAAGGCTGTGACCATCACCCCCATCAGAAGAAAGAAGACATACTGGATTGTGCCATGTGTCATCCAGAGTGCAAACATGAGCAGGATTGCGGACAATGCGGTAGTTATTGTGGGAAACAGCAGGCGCGCCCTGATATTCGATTTTCGCCACCTGTCTGTTATAATGCCTCCTACAGGTGCTCCGATTATTGCCAGTACCATCACTGCGCTTGCCATTGAACCGGCCTTCTCTATCGGAAGATCGCGGGTGACATGAAAATAAGTTGAAAGCCACGTTATTAGGGAAGTCGTTACAAATACCACTGCCGCAAAACCAAAATAGGTGAAGATAAGAGATGGTCTGGAGAGAAATTCCCTGGCCATATCCTTTTTCTTCATCTTTACCCTGACATTAAAGCTGTTTGTGAAGGAGAGGTCAACTGTCTTGTAATCCTTTACAAAGAAGAAGAGTACAGCCACTATCAGTCCGGGCAGTGCTACGATACCGAAAGCATGCTTCCATCCCAGTTTGGCTGCAATAAATCCGCCCATCAGGACTCCGATGGCTGTACCGAGAGGAATGGCAGCATTCCAGAGGCCCATCATCTTCGATCTCTTCTCCTCAGGGTAGAGGCCGGATATCACGGCGCTACCACCCGGAGCATATCCTGCCTCACCGACTCCGATCAGGGCTCTTGCCAGGACCAGCTGAACGAAATTTCCTGTCAGTGCGCATAGTGCCGTTGCGAGACTCCAGATAACGGCCATGATACCTATCGTTTTTGTACGGTTCCAGCGGTCAACAAGAATTGAGATGGGAAAGGTGAGCAGGACTATGGCCCAGTAGACAGCCGAGATAAGAAGCCCGCTCTGCGTATGTGTTATTCCGAGGTCACGCTCAATGTGCACAAACATTGAGGTAACGACCATCCTGTCTATGTAATCAAACATGTATAACAGGAAGAGCAGGATGAATACGTAATTGGTATATCCTTTGGTGTAAAGATACCCTTGAGGAATGATCTTGTTTTTCATGGAGTGAAGATTTGGAGTTAAATTCACGGGTAAACTGAGACCTAAAAATAATGCCTATTTTGTTATCTTGCACCAGTTTTGATAAATCATTCTCATGAAACACCCATGTTTCCAAAAGTACAAACACAATACTAATTAAATCAAACACATAGGTTTTCCCCCGCTTTGCGGGATAAGCTATCATCCTTATTAATAAAACTTTACATGATGAAACAAGGATTTATAACGGCTATTGTATTCTCTCTTCTGGTTTCAGCCGGCTGTACAACAGTGAAAAAAGCTGACCTGGTGATTACCGGCGGCAATGTTTTTACTGCCGATTCTCAAATGCCTTATGCTGAAGCCATTGCGGTGAGGGGCAACAAGGTCATGGCGGTTGGCAGTGACAAGCAGATAATCAAATATATTGATACGGGCATAACGAAGGTGATTGATGCAGGGGGCAGGTCCGTTATTCCGGGCTTTAATGACGCTCATGCACACTTCGGGCCGGTTGACCCGGACTATATTGAACTGAGGTATGTCACAGACCCTGCCGTGATAACAGAGAGGGTAAGACAGCAGGTGGCCAGGTCACAAAAGGGTCAGTTCATCTACGGCGGGCACTGGGAGCATGAGATGTTCACCACACGCGAATGGCCGGTGAAAGATCTTATTGATGCCGTCTCGCCGGACAACCCCGTTGTGCTTCGCCGCACTGACGGTCACAGTGCCCTGGTCAACAGTTATGTACTCAGGAACTCGGGCATCACGCGAAGCACCCCGGATCCGTTTGGAGGTGAGATAATGCGGGACCCCATTACGGGTGAACCGACGGGTATACTCAAGGAGAGCGCCATGGAGCTGATAAAGACAGGGGCAGTGAAAATAGAGATGAGTCCTGAAGAGCAAATGGAGAAGAAATGGCTCGGATATATCACTGCCCTGCGCCAGGCTGCGGAGTACGGCATCACCAGTATTCAGATTCCCGGCAGCGCCGATTTCAGTATGTATGACTCGATAATGGCAGAGGGGATGCTCACCTGCAGGATAGATATTGGAGCCGGGCTCACCGCCGACCCCGGGAGGCTTGACAGTTACGAACAGCAGAGGGAGAGGTATCCCTCATCGGGCGACTGGATAAGGTTTGGTTACCTGAAGGATTTCATGGACGGCACGCTGGGGTCAGCAACGGCGATGATGTTCGGGCCTTTCAATGACGAACCCGGCAAGACCGGACTGCCGCAGATGAGCTATGAAGAGCTTGAGATGAGGGTTCTGGCTTGCGACAGCCGGGGGTTCCAGATAGGGATCCATGCCATCGGCCCCAAAGCCAACAACTGGATACTCAACGCTTATGAAAAGGCACGTGAAGTAAACGGGGTCCGCGACAGCCGTCACCGTTCGGAGCACGCACAGATACTTATTGAGGCAGATATTCCCCGTTTTGCCGCGCTGGGTGTCATAGCATCGATGCAGCCCACACACTGCATCACTGACAAGCGCTTTGCGGAAAAGCGTATCGGCACTGAGCGCAGCCGGTGGGCCTATGCCTGGAAGAGCCTTGCCGACAGTGGTGCGCAAATTGCATTCGGTACCGACTACTCCGTGGAGCCGCTCAACCCCATGGAGGGTTTGTATGCTGCCGTAACGCGCAAGGACCGTAAGGGAGAAGAGGGCGACGGCTGGTTCCCGATGGAAAAGATAACAATGGAGAAGGCCATAGAGTATTATACACTGGGGGCTGCTTATTCCCAGTTCATGGAAGAGAGGAAAGGGATGCTCAGGAAGGGCTATTTGGCAGACATAGCCATCCTCTCAGAAGATATATTCAATATCGCTGAAGAGATGATTATGTCAGTTAAGGCAGATTATACAATCACAGACGGAAAGATAGTCTACGAGAGATAGAAACAGGGTAGTCTATTTTGTCTTGTCGTCAATGGTTGCACCAGGGGCATTCTTTTTCACTGATGCAATACCATTCTCACAGTTGGCTTGTGACTCGTACATTTCACTTGAACCAATGACCTGCCCGTTGGTTGCCTTCAGGTTGAAGTGGAACTTGCCGTTTTTGGCAACCTTCGACTCAAATCTCTTGACATCCCCGGCATTCTTCATTACCGACTTGACTCCGTTCATGCATGAAGGCTTGGAGGCATATCCCTCGCTTGCAAGGATTACCTGGCCATTGCCGGCAAGAAGATTGAACTGGAACTCACCGTTTTTTCTCTTTGTGATAACAAATTTTCCCATATTACTATAGCATTTAAAAGGTTAATTTCGACATGTCGTTTTCAAATATACAAAAAAACTGTGTTAGTTTTACCGGTCAGTTTTATGAGGATAGATATAATAACAGTATTGCCCGAACTTCTCCGGAGCCCGTTTGATGAGTCGATTATCAAAAGAGCCAGAGCCAGGGGTATTGTCGAAATCAACATCATCAACCTGCGTGATTATTCGACGGACAAACACAGGAGTACAGACGATTATCCGTTCGGAGGCGGTGCGGGTATGGTGATGATGATTGAACCTGTATACAACTGTATTGCACACCTCACCTCGCAGCGTCCTTATGATGAAATCATCTATACCTCTCCTGACGGCACCCGCTTCAGCCAGCAGCTGGCAAATGAACTGTCAATGAAGCAAAACATGATCATTCTTGCGGGGCATTACAAAGGGATTGACCAGCGCATCAGGGATCACCTGATTACGCGTGAGGTCTCCATCGGCGACTATGTGCTTACCGGGGGAGAGCTGCCGGCGGCGGTGATCACTGATGCCATCGTGAGGCTTCTCCCCGGGGCAATCTCTGATGCGGAATCAGCTCTCTCCGACTCGTTCCAGGATAACCTCCTGGCGCCACCTGTGTATACAAGGCCGGCAGAGTTCATGGGATGGAAGGTACCCGACATATTGACCGGCGGCAATACCCCGGGAATTGAAAAATGGCGCTTCGAACAATCGCTTCGCAACACCCAAAAGAAACGACCGGACCTGCTGGGAGAAGATTCGTGACTCTTTCTTTTTTATTTGTCGAAAAAGGTTTGTAACATTGCCTCCCCTTTATAACAATAAAAACAGATACATTATGAAACCTCATGATTACATCGAAAGAGAAGAGAAGTACGGAGCTCACAACTATCACCCTCTGCCTGTGGTGCTTGACAGGGGCCAGGGACCGTTTGTCTGGGATGTAGAGGGAAAAAGGTATTATGATTTCCTTTCGGCATATTCGGCTGTAAACCAGGGACACTGCCATCCGAAGATAACGGCAGCGCTTGTTGAACAGGCTGGGAAGCTGACGCTTACGTCACGGGCATTCTTCAACTCTGCTCTGGGCGAGTATGAGGAATTCATAACGAAATATTTTGGTTATGACAAGGTTCTTCCGATGAATACCGGTGTTGAGGGTGATGAGACAGCCCTCAAGCTCTGCCGCAAGTGGGCATATCTTAAAAAGGGCGTCAGGCAGAATCAGGCGAAGATCATCGTTTGTGAGGGCAACTTCCACGGGCGCACCATCACTATAGTATCAATGTCGACCGACCCTGATGCCCGGAAAGACTACGGGCCGTTTACCCCCGGCTTCATTACAATTCCCTACAATGATCTGCCTGCACTGGAGACAGCGCTTGCTGACCCTGATGTGGCAGGATTCCTTGTGGAACCCATCCAGGGAGAGGCGGGTGTCTTTGTACCCGATGATGGTTATATCAAAAAGGCCTATGACCTCTGCAAAAAGAACAATGTACTTTTCATTGCCGACGAGGTGCAGACAGGCATTGCCCGTACCGGCAAGCTGCTGGCATGTGACCATGAGGGGGTAAGGCCTGACATCCTCATCCTGGGCAAGGCGCTTTCAGGCGGAGCCATGCCGATATCGGCTGTTCTGGCTGATGATGAGATCATGCTTACTATCAAGCCCGGGGAACACGGATCCACCTTCGGCGGAAACCCGTTGGCCGCCAAGGTGGCGATAGCTGCCCTGGAGGTTGTAAGAGATGAGAAGCTGGCGGAAAACGCCAGGAAGCTCGGGGAGATTTTCCGCGATGAGATGAGAGCTGTTAAATCGGAGATGATTGAACTGGTAAGAGGCAAAGGACTGCTCAACGCCATTGTTATCAGGCCAAAGAACGGCAAGGAGGCGTGGGATGTATGCCTTGCTATGAAGGAGCTGGGTGTTCTGGCCAAACCAACACACGGCCATATAATACGGTTCGCCCCTCCGCTTGTCATCACCGAGGAGCAGCTTCGCGATGCCATATCTCTGATCACCAAGGCAATACATCAGTTCGAATAGAAACACTGCACCCGTGACGTAGTGTTGTGTTTATGATACTGCTCCGATAACAAAAGATTGCTATTTTTGACGGCACTAACAATGTACTATGAGAATAGCTGTAATTATATGTGCCGTGGTTTTCCTGAACGCCTGTGCAGGAACCGTCCGGCAATCATCCGTTGCTCAGGATAATATAATGCTACCCGGCGAGCGGCAGGCTGACGTTTCCACCGGCGAAGCGGGGCAGATCGCAGAACAGCTGGCCACCATTACCAGGGATGAGCTGAAGTATATCTCCAAACGGCTCGCATCAGACGAGTTCTCAGGCAGGGGAACGGGTACAGGTCACGATTCCCTTGCGGCACTCTTCATAAGAGAGGAGTTTGTGAAAGCCGGGCTGGCTCCTTTCAACGGCAGCGGACTGCAGCAGTTCCGTGTCAATACAGCAGTGGAAAGCGGTGACAGGAACATGCTCATTATCAATGGAAGAAAGTATCTCTCCGGAAAAGACTTTATGCCACTGGCTCTTACTTCCAACAGTGCCCTCCGTGCACCGGTTGTCTATTGCGGATATGGCTTCACGTCTCCGGCTGACTCACTTCGATGGAATGATTTCAATGGCATTGACATCAAAGGCAAATGGGTTTTGATGCTAAGGGGTTACCCCGAGTCAAATCCTGTGGCAAAGCCTTATGAAGAGATAAGCTCAGACCGGATGAAGGTCATGAACGCCAGGGAAAACGGTGCTGCAGGTGTGCTTCTTGTGTCCGGAGAGAAGTGGGAACCAGCGGATACTCTTGAAAAGCCCTCCCGTGGCGAGGGTAGTGCCGGCATCCCAGTACTGCATATTAAGAGAGGTGTTGCTGACTCAATACTCAAGCCCTCGGGTATCACATTGGCTGAGCTTGCAGAAAAGGCCGATTCAATGACGACGACCGGCAGTTTCATCACAAGCTCCTTTACTGAAGCAGAGGCAGAGGTAATTACAAGACAGGCCAACACCTCCAACGTGGTCATGAAGCTTGAAGGCACTCAGTCTGAGGGTGAGTACGTCATCATAGGAGCCCATTATGATCACCTTGGCATGGGAGGACCCGGTACAGGAAGCAGGACTCCTGACACCGTCGCCATCCACTACGGCGCTGATGACAACGCTTCAGGTGTGGCCCTGATGATAGAACTGGCGGAGAGACTTGCCGCCGAAACACCGAAATATGCCCGTGATATTTTGTTTGTTGCCTTCTCCGGCGAGGAGATGGGGCTGCTCGGGTCCAAGTACTTTGCTGAGAATATGGGCATCGACCCGGCCGCTGTCAACCTGATGGTTAACCTTGACATGGTCGGCCGTCTGAAGGAGGGCAACGGCTTGCAGGTTGGAGGTGTAGGTACTGCTGCGCGATTGCGTGACATAGTATCCTCACTGAATGACACAACTGAACTGAGCCTCAGTTTCACGGAAGAAGGCTACGGTCCTTCCGACCACTCCTCATTTTACGCAAAGGATATTCCTGTCCTTGTCTTTACCACCGGGGCTCATCTCGACTATCACACTCCGTATGACACCTGGGACAAGCTCAACTATGACGGGATGGTAAGAATAGGTGATCTGCTGTACGATATAGTGGACTACGCTGCCGGCCAGCCTGCCAGGCTGGCTTTCACCGAAGCAGGGCCAAAGAGCCCCGTACAGTCAATGAGCCGCAGGCGCGGAGTGACATTCGGCATCATGCCCGATTTCGCCGGAAATGTAAAGACCGGGTTGCGTGCCGACTTTGTCACCCCCGGCAAACCGGCTGCCCTTGGCGGAATGGAAAAGGGTGATATAATAGTGGCGATAGAAGATAAGCCTGTAAACAACATCGAGGATTACATGTTCAGACTCAGCCAGCTTAAACCCGGACAAACAGTGACAGTTGAGGTCATTCGCGGGGAGAAACATGAGTTGTTGATAATTCAGTTATAAACAGATTAATCAGCCGATATGAAGAAATTTCTATTCTGGACCATAGCTGTGCTTATAACAGTGGGAGCGGCAATGTACCAGAGAACAACAGGACCGACATACCCGAAGCGGGTTAAGATCGTTTTAGATGGTACTGAATACTCACTCAGTCTCAAGAGAAGCCAGACCAATACGCGTCCCTGCATGATAAAGCTTGAGGTGCCTGCTGAGGTCAGGGGCGACCTGCATTACAAAAAATTCAGGGTCGATGAAGAGTGGACCGCAGTCTCCATGTTACATGACGGGACTGTTCTCGCAGGGGTTCTCCCCTCCCAGCCTGCAGCCGGCAAACTGGAATATTTCATTGCTCTGACAGCTCCCTCCGGCGGCCGGGTTGCAATAGCCCGTGATGAGCCTGTAGTCATAAGGTTCAAGGGCAACGTTCCCGCAGTGATAATGATTCCGCATATACTCATTATGTTCTTTGCCATGCTTCTCTCGAACCTGGCAGGCATCACGGCAGCTTCAGGCCGCACTGAGCAGAAGAGATACGGGCAGTGGGCACTCTGGTTGCTCCTTGCAGGCGGAATGATCCTTGGTCCCCTGGTGCAGAAATTTGCCTTCGGAGAGTTCTGGACAGGCATTCCCTTCGGGTGGGATCTGACTGACAACAAAACCCTGATTGCAGTCATCGCATGGATAGTGGCGGTGGTGATGAACAGGAAGCGCCCGCAACCCGGATATACTATAGCTGCAGCCATCATCCTGCTGCTTGTCTATTCCATTCCTCACAGCCTCTTCGGATCAGAACTTGATTATGCCACCGGGGTGGTTACACAGGGCTGAAAATTTATTTTATCCTCTTACAGCTTTTTTTTACCTTGGATGCAGCATTCGCTTGCAGTTCCCGTCATTGAATTGAAGAGTTCAAAAACGTGGGTGCAGCGTCAAACATATCTAAACCAGATCTTTTATTAAAGATGGAAAATGTTGAAGCAGCATTCAGGAACATCCACCAGGACCTGATCGACGGGTGTCGTGATGGTGACCAGAAGGCGCAGTTCCAGGTTTACAAGCTTTATTACAAGGCTATGTTCAACACGAGCCTGCGTATTGTGAACGATGACATGGAAGCTGAAGATGTGATGCAGGAGGCGTTCCTCTCAGCTTTCGAAAAGATAAATACCTACTCGGGTGCCGTCAGCTTCGGCGCATGGCTGAAGAGAATAGTGGTCAACAGATCACTTGACGCCCTGGGAAAAAGGAAAGCGATCTTTGAAGATATTGAAAGTCACGCAGAAATCCGGGATGACAGCAATGAAGATGCTGCCTACAAGGAGGAACTGGAGACCAGGGTTGAAGAGGTGAAAGCTGCCATTGAAAGGCTGCCCGAAGGATACCGCGTGATACTCTCTCTCTATCTTGTCGAGGGCTATGACCACGATGAGATAGCGGAGATGCTCCACATCTCTAGCAGTACCTCGCGGTCACAACTGTCGAGGGCAAAGCAGAAGCTGGTGAGTGAACTTAAAAACAGAAAAAAACAAGTATAATGAATACACTTGATGAAATAATCAAAAGAGGAAGAGGCGACCTGGACAACAGGGAGCCGTCAGAAGGGCACTTCGAGAGGTTCAGCTTTAAGCTGGCCACCCGTCTGCATGCCGTCAAAGCCAAGCGGAGTATTCTTCCGTACCTGCTCAAGGCTGCCGTGGTGACTCTGCTGGTGACCCTCTCATCACTCTATACCTTTGACCACTTTGTAAGGCCGAACCTTAAGAAGACAATGACGCTCAGTGAAGTTTCACCGGAATACCGCGAGGTTGAAAATTACTACGTCAGCCAGGTTAGCTTCATGGTAAACGAGTTTACATCCCTCGAACTGACGAGCCCTGAGCAGAAGGAAGCGCTTCTTAATGAGATGGCATCAATGGATTCGGTCTACATGGAGCTGCAGAAGGAGCTCAGGGCCAACCCCAGTGACCAGCGAATCATCGATGCAATGATAAAGCATTACCAGACCAAACTGGAAGTAATGAACTACATACTTGACCAGCTCAGACAGATAAAAGCAGAAACAGTAAATCCAGTCAGCCATGAAAAAGTCATTATCTAACCGCAGGGTAACACTGTTCGCAGCATTGCTGTGCGCAGTCACCCTTACAGCCTCTGCCGAAGAGGTTAAGAAGGAGTACCAGAGAGAGATGGTACCCACTGCCAACACCACTCTCAATGTAATCAATAAGTTTGGTGCCGTGGTAACGGAAACATGGGACCAGAACAGGATAGTGGTGAATGTCACCGTAAAGGTTGAACATCCGTCAGCCGACAGGGCCAGGAAACTCCTTGACATGATAACGGTTAAATTCACCGAAGAGGGAGGAAACCTGACAGCCGAGACAGTTTTCAGCTCTGACTTCTCATCGATAAACTGGAAAGGATCGAACAACAGCTTCAGCATCAACTACAACATAAAGATGCCGGCCAGTATCAATCTTGACATCACCAACCGGTACGGTAACACTGTGGTTGATGAGGTCTCCGGTCTAACCCGTATCAATGTGAAGTACGGCGATCTGAGCGTCGACAAGCTCTCAAGAGGCAATGTGAAACCTCTCAACAGCCTGGTTGTTGCTTACGGCAAGGCCACCGTTGAGGAGCTTGGCTGGGCGGAGATCAATGCCCGCTACTGCGGCATGTTCAGCGTGCAGAGAGCGACAGCGCTGCTGGTCGACAGCAGGTACTCGAAGATATCAGTTCAGGAGGTCAGTTCGCTTGTGGCCGACAGCAAGTACGACGGATACACGGTCACCAATGCCAACAACATTGTATTGAATGGTGGCTACACTGATCTCAATTTCAAGAGAGTGAACAAGAAGCTTGAGGTTGAGACCAAATACGGCAACCTCGCCGTTGACCGGATACCTGCCGGATTTGAAATGATAACCGTAAAGGCCGGGTACTGCGCAGTGAGGCTGGGTATTGACCCTGATGCCTGCTACATGCTTGACGCAACCACCTCCTACGGAAGCCTCAAGGTTGATGACACCGACTTCTCGCCTGACAGGCGGATAATAGGCAACACCTCGTCGGAGATGACAGGGAAGGTTGGTAAGTGCAGCAAACCAACAGCAACGGTTAAGGTAAATGCCTCATACGGGTCAGTCAGGCTCAATTAGACAACTTGTGTTTTATTACTCATTTGAGACGCGGCGCCACGGACAGGGTGCCGCGTTTTTTTTACGGAATCAGTTTATCCGGCTCGTCGGAGAATATATACACACCGCTTTTCCCGTGTGATGTTTTAAACCCGCGGTACATCCCCTCGGTGTTGAATGGCATGCTGACATTGCCATTACGGTCAACGGCAACCACACCACCTGTTCCTCCGGCATTTACCAGCTTCTTCTTTATCACCTCCCCGGCGGCCTCATCAAGGGTCATTCCACGGTACTCCATCAGTGCTGAGATATCATGTGCCACGGTATATCTTATAAAAAACTCACCATGACCTGTGGCTGACACCGCGCATGTGGCGTTGTTGGCATAGGTCCCCGCACCTATCACCGGGGCGTCGCCGACGCGGTTATACCGTTTGTTGGTCATCCCTCCGGTGGAGGTCCCTGCAGCCAGGTCGCCGTTCATGTCTAATGCCACGCAGCCCACTGTGCCATGCTTGTCATTGTTCAGTGCCCGCTGCAGTTCATTGTACCTGCGCTCATCACGGAAATATGACGGATCTACTATCTCCAGTCCCTTCTCAGCGGCGAACTCCGAGGCGCCTTTACCGGTGAGCATCACGTGCGGTGATTTCTCCATCACCGTCCGTGCGGCGGTGATAGGATTGCGTATGTCAGTAACGCCCGCAATGGCGCCGGCGGCGAGGTCACTGCCGTCCATTATAGAGGCGTCGAGTTCGTTGTGGCCTTCGTGGGTGAAGACGGCACCCTTGCCGGCATTGAACAGCGGGGAGTCCTCCATGAGCCTGATGACGCGTTCAATGGCGTCAAGGGCCGAGCCGCCGGAAGCCAGGATGGCTGCGCCGGTATCGATGACAGTTTTCATCATGTCACGGTATTGGGCTTCAACCTCCGGTGTCATGCGGGCACGGGTGATGGTACCGGCGCCGCCGTGGACAACGATTGCCCATTGCGAACCCGTTTTAGGGAGTATAAGATCTATCTCCATTATTGCCTTTATGGCACGGTCAGAGAAGAAATCGCCCGCCGCGAAGAGCGAGAAGCGACCTGCGCCCTCATAATTCTCACTGTCGATAATCAATACCTCCTGCTGGTCATTGCGGTTAACAATCTCACTGAGAGTGAACGCTGCCCGGTAACCATCCACACCGGCAATGACAACCATGCCGTTACGCAATCCGTCAGCAGAGACCTGGTAGCAGTCATCAAGCAGCTCCGAGAGTTTTCCTCCTGAGAAGGGGGTTGTGCCATGTATACCCATGCCCCGGCCGTAGAAGACGGTCTGGTATGTCTCATTGCAGACTTCCTCAGGTAACTGTGTCAATATGCTCCGCTGCTTCCCGTTGATACAGACCCTCATCGTCTCAGAGAACAATGGCGTGATATTCCTGTTGACAGTGTATTTGCTGTCAAGCGATTTTACGGTGATCTTCACAGGGTTGCTTAAATTCCGCGCAGTTACCAGGTCATTGCCTGCCACAATCTTCGTCTCAAGTGGCAGCGGCCAGAGATCCTTGGCTTTAGAGGGCACTATACGAGCCACCGAGGTAGCTATTATGAGACGGTGGCGGTTGACCGGATAATATATCTCTCCCCACGAGAAGGTTGCACTCTCACCCCTGTCATTGGTGATTTCAACATAGAGGTCAATTATAGGAGGAAATTCAGCTTCATTTTTCTTCTTCAGAACGACCCTGTCAAGAATGTCATATAGCGAGTAGCCGTCATAGCGATATGCGCCGGTGAAGCCAACCTTTCCGTCTGCAAGGGTTGTCTCCTTGACGGTGATGCTGTGCTGTGGCAGCCGTGTGATGTCTATGGTCAGATCGTTCTGCACCTCGCCGGTGACAAGGATTTTCGTGCTGCCCTTGAGCCGGGTTGTGGGGGCGTCATCATAGAAATCGTTTGTCTGTGATGATGCCGGAAGGTTGAGCAGCATCACCAGGGCAGAAAAGAGCAGTGTCAGTTTTTTCATAAGTCAGGTTTATCGTTATGCAAATCTATATATTTAGCAGAGGAGATAAAATGATTTACAGCATTGTTGCCGGATTGTGCGACTAAAGTCTTTAATGCCTGCGGGGTGGGCATTGTCGTAACGCCGCTGTCAGTCCGGGCTACGCACAGACTCACCAGTGCAGCAGCTATCAAAGATCCAGCTCCACGAGGGTTATCCCGGCGCCGCCACGGTCAACATGCTCGTCGGTGGTGCTTCGTACGGCGCCGGTTGATTCGAGGTACTGCCTTATCATCTGTCTGAGGATTCCGTTGCCCTTGCCGTGAAGGATGCGAAGACTCCTGAACTGTATCATCAGGGCTGTATCAATGAACTCCTGCACCACCTGCAGCGCCTCTTCGGTACGCATCCCTCTCACATCAATCTCAGGGTTGAACTGGCTGCGCCTGGTATTGAGCGACCAGTCTATTTTTGGTTTCGGTCGTGATCTTGCCAGCTCCTTCCGGTATTCACCGGCATCGACAGGCTCAGTTTTGGCGATGTCGATGTTCATCTTCAGGCTTCCCGAGACTATCTGCAGCTTCCTGCCTCTGATCTCCGTCACCTCTCCCACAGTATCCGTTCCGGTTATCTTTACAAAGTCACCCGGTGCCAGTTTACCTGTTTTCTTCTTCACCACCGGTTCGGGTACTTTCTTACTTGTAATGCGTTTGACGATGCTGGCCGCAGGTGTATCAATCCTCGGCGGGGCAGCCACGGGCAGATCATGTGGCTTCTCCTCCTCTGCCAGCTGTTCGCGAAAGGAGTCCAGCTCTTCCCGCAACTCTTTTGTCGTCTCCTTCTCAGCCTGTGCCTCACGAATGGAGCGGATTGTATTTTCGATCATCCTGTTGGTGTCACGCAGCATCTCTTCCGCCTTGTTCCGTGCCTGTCCGATGATCTCTTTCTTCTGTATCTTTATATCGCCCAGCTGGGCTTCATAGGTTGCGATCAATTCCTCGAGCCTCTTCTCATGGCGTCGTACTGCCTCCCTTTTCTTTTCCCAGTAGCGTTTGTCACGTGCTATCTCCCGCAGGTTACGGTCAAAATTGACATTTCCCTCCCCTGCCCTTGCTGCCGCATCAGCCAGTATCTCGTTGGACAGCCCTATCTTTTTGGCAATTTCGAAGGCGAAGGAGCTTCCCGGTTTGCCCTGTTCGAGCCTGAAGAGTGGCTGCATCAGCTGGTTGTCAAAAGCCATAGCGCCGTTGATGATACCATCTCTTGAGTTTGCAAAGTGCTTCAGGTTGGTATAGTGAGTGGTTATGACCCCATATGCGCCGCGGGTGTTTAGCTCTGCCAGTATAGCTTCTGCCAGAGCTCCGCCGATAACAGGTTCAGT
The DNA here is from genome assembly GCA_964455705.1 of uncultured Rikenella sp. Classification (GTDB taxonomy): domain Bacteria; phylum Bacteroidota; class Bacteroidia; order Bacteroidales; family VadinHA17; genus SR-FBR-E99. Next base: position 5,237 of record CAYVYM010000039.1, on the reverse strand, counting down.
ACCGGTGCCGAACTCGTCAATCATCACCAGCGACCTGTTGTCAGCATGTTTCAGCATCTGCTTCATATTGATGAGGTGTGAGCTGTAGGTACTGAGGTCGTTTTCAATGCTTTGTTCGTCGCCTATGTCAATAAAGAACTTCCCGAAGATGCCGGTCTCGGTGCCTTCATCAACAGGGATGGTCATGCCGCATTGCAGCATATACTGGATCAGTGCAACTGTCTTAAGGCAGACCGACTTGCCTCCGGCATTGGGTCCGGAGATAACCAGTATCCGGTCGTGGCTGTCAATTGTTACCGTCAGAGGCACCACCTCCCTGCCTGAGGTGCGGGCAAATGAGAGTGTCAGCAGAGGGTGACGCGCATTGACCCATCTTATGTGAGGCGCATCGGTAACTGCCGGCATTATGCTGTGAAGCCTCAATCCGAACTGTGCCCTGGCCCTGATGAAATCTATCTCCGCCAGAAATGCCATGTTAGTCTCCAGGTCGTCAATATATGGTCTTATTGTATCAGCCAGCGCGGTCAGGATCCGTACTATCTCACGTTTCTCCTGGTGCTCGAGCTCTGTAATCTCATTGTTGAGCTCAACCACCTCTGCCGGTTCTATGAAGACAGTCTTGCCCGTAGCAGACTCATCATGCACAAATCCCTTTATCCCTCTCTTGTTCGATGCGGTCACAGGTATCACTCCCCTGCCGTTGCGCACTGCCACGGTGACGTCGCGATCAACCAGTCCGTCAGCCTGGGCCTGCCTCAGTACCGAATGGAGTTTCCGCACTGCCGCAAGGCTCTTTGAAGCAAGGTCGGCACGAATGACCTTCAGTGCCGGAGAAGCGTTATCGCGTACCTTTCCATCCTTGTCAATTATCCGGTCAATGGCTTCTGTAACAAAGGGATAATAAACAACTGCCATCGCCATTTCCGTAAGCAGCGGATAGCGGCCATCCTTCCTGTTCTTAAAGAAACTGATTATTCGCCGTATGGTATCAAGTGCCCCCCTGAGTGCAACCACCTCCTCCAGGTCGGGGAAGGTACCCTCAATGCGAAGCTTTCCGAGCATGGTATGGGGGTCAGTGAAATTGTCTGACGGAAACGGCTCACCATATGAGATAATCTGCTGAAACTCGGAGGTCAGCGAGAGACGTTTTCTTACCTCGTCTGCCGAACATGAGACTTCCATAGCCTCCACCCTCCTGACGCCGGCTGGACTGAGGCAGGCGGAGACCAGGTTTTCTCGTATGCGGTCAAATCCGATTTTGACCTCGTATGTATCGGGATAGATCATTTAATGCTCCTCTCAGCACAAAAGTAAAGTTAATTAATGTTAATGCCTCACCGTGTAAATTTTAATGAAAGTATATTTATTCCACTTAATCCACAAAAAAAATGAAAAACCTTTACACTTGCACAAAGAGTGCGATAATCACCGCTCTCTTACTGGTAATGATCATGCCTGCCTTCTCACAGGAGGCGGCCGTAGACCTGTCAATGGTTTACAAGATAAGGCAGGAAGGACAAAGAAATTCTGATATTGAGACACTTGCATACATCATGACAGACCTGGCCGGTCCGCGTCTCACCGGGTCACCGGGAATTGACCGTGCCAACGAGAATGCCAGGGCGAAGCTGGCGGAATACGGACTCTCCAATGTCCGCATTGAGGTTGCCGGTGAGTTTTCACGCGGCGGGTGGGACTATACGAAGGCCTATGCAGCAATGACCTCACCGTATTACAACAATTTCTCCGTCACCCCGGTGGCATGGACATCAGGCACAAACGGGCTGGTCAAGGGCGAAGTTATCCTGGTTGACATAAAGAAGGCAGAAGACATTGAGCAATACCGGGGTAAGCTGAAGGGAAAGATAATTATGGCACCTGCCTCATCGCAATATGAGGTAAACTGGGAGCCTCTGGCCAAAAGACTAACGGAAGAGGATCTTGAAAGGATCTCCATGGTACAGGCAGGCGGCACTCCGTCACGAAGGATGATGGGTGATTGGATGGCAATGCGCGAGCTGCGCGGCAAGATCACTGAGTTCCTCCGGACAGAGGATGTGGCGATTATAATCAATCAGGGCAATGCCTTCAACATTCCACGTTCATCAGGTGCATCATATGACGGTGACGGGCAACCACCGGTGACGGAGATAAGCATTCCCATGGAGCCTTACGGACGTATGGAGCGGATGCTTAAACGTGGTGAGAAGGTCGAGATTGAGGCTGAGGTAAAGGCTGAGTTCATTCCCGGCAAAAAAGTGTATAACGTAATTGCCGAGATACCCGGCAGTGATCCGAAGCTGAAAGACCAGGTGGTACTGCTTGGTGCTCACATTGATGCATGGCATGGGGGTACCGGTGCTGCGGACAATGCTTCAGGGTGTATAGTCATGATGGAGGCTCTCAGGATTCTGAAGGCTCTTGA
>CAYVYM010000039.1:0-2712 GCA_964455705.1 uncultured Rikenella sp. | reverse complement strand
TTCCCCGCAAGCCCCAGATGCAGTCAACACAGCAGAGGTCGCCTTACGGATTCTGATCCTGGTAAAAAGATATTATATTCTGTTTTACATTTCTGTTTATAACAGCAGAGTCCCGATTTTTTTCGGGACTCTCTTTCATTTACCGGATATGCTGTCTGAAACTTTCGGAGTGTTCTCCCCTTGGGGAGGACGATGTTGGGTAAGTGATTATTTTGCCTTTCCCTCGAGATCAAGGATGAAGGCGTACTCAAGGGCAACGGTCTTCAGGCGCTCAAAGCGGCCGGAAGCGCCACCGTGACCGGCAGTCATGTTGACATCCATGATAAGAATGTTGTCATCGGTCTTCTTGTCTCGCAGTTTGGCAACCCACTTTGCCGGCTCCCAATACTGAACCTGTGAATCCCAGTAACCTGTAGTGACAAGCATGTTGGGGTATTCCTGTTCCTTCACCTGGTCATAGGGTGAGTAAGAGAGCATATAGTCATAGTACTCCTGCTTGCGCGGATCACCCCACTCATCCCATTCAAAGGTTGTGAGAGGTATGGTGGCATCGAGCATGGTGCTCACAACGTCAACGAACGGGACCTGTGCGATAATACCGTTGTAGAGCTGCGGTTCCATATTCACTATTGCACCCATCAGGAGGCCGCCTGCACTGCCGCCCTGGGCATAGAGGTGTTCAGCCGAGGTGTACTTTTCATTTATCAGGAACCGGGCGCAGTCATTGAAATCGGTGAAGGTGTTGATCTTCTTCAGCAGCTTCCCGTCTTCGTACCACTGGCGGCCCATCTCGCTTCCTCCCCTGACATGGGCAAGAGCGTAAACGAATCCCCTGTCAAGAAGGCTGATTACAGACGAGCGGAATGAGGGGTTGGTTGAGCTGCCGTAAGAGCCGTAGGAATAGAGCAGCATCGGTGCATTGCCATCCTGAATGAATCCCTTGCGGTAGACCAGGGATACAGGCACCAGGGTGCCGTCACCGGCGGTAGCCCAGAGGCGCTTCGATTCATAATTAGTACTACTAAAACCTCCAAGTACGCTGTCCTGCTTCAACAGCGTCTTTGTCTTTGCAGCCATGTCATAATCATAGACCGAGTTGGGGGTTGTCAGCGATGAGTAGCTGTAACGGAGAAGGGTTGTGGCGGCGTTTAGATTGACACTGATACCGGCGGTATAGGTCTCCTCCCCGAAATCGAGGAAATGCTCTGACCCGTCAGCGAGCCCTATGATGCGGAGGTTGGTGAGCCCCTTGATCATCTCATCTGCAACGAGGTAATCATCAAAGATCTCAAAGTTTTCAAGAAGCACGTCCGTCCGGTGAGGTATGACCTCTTTCCAGTTGTTCCTGCCAATCTTATTGTCAGCGCATTTCATGAGCTTGAAGTTCTTTGCACCGTCAGCATTGGTCATGATGTAAAACTGCCCGTTAAGGTGTTCAACAGAGTAAAGACGGTCAACGGTGCGGGGCTCAAACAGAGTCACCTTGCCGTCGGGCTTGTCTGCTTCGATGAGGCGAACCTCGGACGTAAGTGTCTGTCCTGATGTGATTGTAATATACTTTTTGCTCTTTGTCTTACCCAGGTATACCGAGAAGGTCTCATCAGTCTCATCAAACACAACCTTATCGTCGGAGACGGGGGTACCCAGCACATGCTTCATGATAACGCCTGCCCTGAGAGTCTCGGGATCTTTTTTCACATAGAAAAGTGTTTTGTTATCGGCTGCCCAGACTCCCTGGCTGGTGGTGTTGACTATCTCGTCAGGCAGTAGCTGGCCGGTGTTCAGATCCTTTACAAAAATCGTATATTGCCTGCGGCTGACATGGTCAACGCCCCAGGCCAGGAGGTTGTTGTCCGGGGAGACGGAGCCACCTCCGACGCTTGTGAAGTCGTGACCTTCAGCCAGCAGGTTGACATCAAGCACCACTTCTGCCGTTTCAGCGCCATCTTTTCTCCTGTACATGACAGGATACTCCTTGCCTGTGTAGTATTTCGAATGATACCAATAACCGTTGTCGAGGTATGGGACAGTCTCATCGTCTTCCTTGATGCGGCCTTTTATCTCATCAAAGAGTTGCGTCTGGAACGTCTCGGTATGTTTCATCATGGCGTCAGCGTATTCATTCTCGGCATTGAGGTAGGCCAGTACCATTACAGCTTGTGAGTCGGGTGCTTCGGCGTTCTTCTGTTCATCGCTCAGGCGCATCCAGAAGTAATCGTCGACGCGTTCGTTGCCGTTGCTTTCAACCGTGAAGGGGATTTTTTCAGCCACGGGGGGCTGGGGTTTCGTGCCGCAGGATGCCAGCATGAGCATCATGGAGGCAGTTGTTAGAAGTAAGAGCGTTCTTTTCATGGATAGTTTATTTGAAGTTACTGTTTTGTCTTGTTCCAGGGTCTGAGGTCTGAAGGTCTGATGTCTGAAGGTCCTGTGGTTTTGCGGTCTTGCGGTCTGTCACTGCGCTCCGTCCTGCGGTCTCGTCGGAGCCCCGCTTTGCGGGGTAAACTCGCGGAGATCCCGACCGAAACATCGAGACAGTCCTGCAGTCTAAGACTCTGACTATCAATTCTTAATTCTTATTTCTTAATTCCTAATTCTTATTCCTCACTACTGCCTACTGCCTACTGCCTAATCCCTTAAGTGACAGCTGTATGCGTTTGCGGGGCAGGTCTACGCTGACCACCCGTACCATGAGTTGCTGGTGGAGCTTGACCA
>CAYVYM010000038.1:0-30546 GCA_964455705.1 uncultured Rikenella sp. | reverse complement strand
AGGTATCTGACCAGTTGGCCGTGAAGGCTTCGGCTGTAAATCGAGTGCAACGGCTCTGTCAGTCCACCTGCCCGGGCTGCAAGGATCTCTACCGGTTCTTTTTGCATCTCCTCCGCCTGTTCCCTGATGAGCTCCACAGAGAGCCAGGGCATATCACCTCCGAAAACAAACAGCATGGGTGATGAGCAAATCTTCAGGGCTGCCTCTATGCCTCCAAGCGGACCCATACCGGGAAAATTGTCATCGACAGGGATAACTCCGGTTGGCAGTGGGCTGCCCGAGGGCCAACCGGCAAGTATGATTTCATTGAAAAGAGGCTCCATGATCTTTATCGTCCGATTGATGATCGGGACGCCCTCTATCTCGATCAGAGCCTTGTTGATGCCACCGAAGCGCGAAGCCCTCCCGCCGGCAAGCACGGCAGCCGATATGTCAGAAAAAGTCTTTTTCAGAATAGTCCGCTTATCTGTCCCTGGTCGTTAATGTCTATCTTCTCTGCTGACGGCACCGATGGCAGTCCCGGCATTCTCATTATTGCGCCGGCGATTGGCACGATGAACCCTGCTCCTGATGAGAGCTCCACCTTTCGGATGCGTATCGTGAAGTCCCTTGGCCTGTTACGCCGCGCCTGGTCGTCTGAAAGCGACTTCTGGGTCTTGGCGATGCATACGGCAAGGTTCTCCAGCCCCAGGTCCGCTATCTTCCTCAACTGATCTTTGGCTTCAAGGGTGTACTCGACATTCCTTGCACCATACATCAGCGTTGTAATTGTTTCAATCTTCTTTTCCAGAGGCCATGCAAGGTCATAGAGTGGTGTGAAACAGTCGGTGCAGGCTTCGGTAGCCTCTATGACCGCTTTGGCCAGAATGACAGCTCCCTTGCCTCCGTCTGCCCAGGCATTGTTGACGGCCACCCTGACATTGTGTTCTTCACAGTACCTTGTAAGAAGATCTATCTCGGCCTGGGTGTCGGAGCTGAAGCGGTTAACGGCAACCACCGGCCTGAACCCGTAGTAATGCATGTTCTCAATATGCTTATCGAGGTTCTCAAAGCCTTTGCTGAGAGCCTCAAGGTTCTCAGCGGCAAGCTCTGTAAGCTTGACACCGCCATGATATTTAAGGGCCCTTATTGTGGCCACAATGACTACTGCATTGGTCTTGAGTTTACCTACCTGTGACTTGATGTTGAAGAACTTCTCGGCACCAAGCTCACTGGCAAACCCGGCCTCAGTGACTACGTAGTCACTCAGCGAAAGGCCCATCTTCGTAGCAAGTAATGAGTTGGTTCCCTGGGCAATGTTTGCAAAGGGCCCGCCATGTATTATGGCAGGGGTGCCTTCAAGTGTCTGAACCAGGTTGGGCTTGAGAGCGTCTTTGAGAAGGGCGGCCATGGCCCCCTGTGCCTTCAGGTCGCGTGCAAAGACCGGCTTTCCGGTATAAGTATACCCGATGAAAATGTTGCCAAGACGCACCTTCAGATCACTGATGCCTGTGGCAAGACAGAGAATGGCCATCACCTCCGAGGCGGCCGTGATGTCAAAGCCAGTCTCCCTGGGTACCCCCTGGGTCGTCCCGCCAAGACCGATGACTATGTCCCTGAGAGCACGGTCATTCATGTCCATAACCCTCTTCCATGAGATCGTCCTGGGGTCAAGGCCCAGGTTGCTTTCACCGGCCTGTATGTTATTGTCAATCATTGCAGATAACAGGTTGTGTGCCTTCTCCACTGCCGAGAGATCACCGGTAAAGTGCAGGTTAATATCCTCCATGGGTATCACCTGCGAAAAACCGCCGCCCGCAGCACCGCCCTTGATGCCGAAGACAGGCCCCAGCGAAGGCTCACGCAACACAACCGTTGCCTTCTTGCCCAGAAGGTTAAGCCCCTGTGCAAGTCCGATCGATGTGGTGGTCTTGCCCTCCCCGGCAGGTGTGGGTGTGATGGCGGTAACAAGTATAAGCTTTGCCTTTGCCGCTTTCTTCTCATCTATCAGTGACAGCGGCAGTTTGGCTTTGTACTTTCCATAGAGCTCGAGGTCATCTTCAATCAGGCCAAGTTTACCGGCAATCTCAGTTATGGGTCTGATAACGGCGCTCTGAGCAATCTCTATATCTGTCTTCATAGGGGGATTGATTGTTTGGGATAAATTTAAGACTTTATTCATTTTCCTAGAAACAATTATTTCTTGTGAAAGTTTAGTTCAACAAAAGGAGTTTTACAATATTTCTGCAAAGCCAGGCTGTTTTTCCATCCTCATGCGCCATGACTGCGGGTAACCGTTGTTTAACCTGCTCCCGAGGTTGTTTGCAAATCCGAGCGGCACCCCGCGGTACTGCACCAAAACCCTTCCCCGGGGCATTGAGGCTGAAGGCTGCATCTCAAGCCGGAGGAATGAGACAGCCTCACCATATGAGAGTTCATACTCCGGCCACGAACCGCGCTTCTGTCGCACAGACATTGCAAGGTCATGAGCCGGGACAAGATCATCATTCTTGATTTCGCCAATCATGGTACCCGACTTTATTACCGTCAGTCTTTCGCTTAGAAGGATTAAAACCTCAGCGTCCGCAGCCAGCGCAATGATTTTGTTGCCTGCCATGATCATCCTGCTGCGGTCAAAGTCAGCCAATGGCTCCGCCTTGCTGAATGCCGTGGCAGAGGGTTTTATCGCTCCTCTTCTGGCATCATGGCGAGACACGGCGGTTCCGGAAGGTTTGCGTAACGCTGCAATGAAAAAACCCTCTCCCCGAACCCTCCCCGGATGAAAACCATAACCCTGCATGCCGGTGTGGCTGATAACGCTGACACCGCTGATACCTGACAGATCAGCAGTCAGCGGCTCCGCTCCCGTGGTCTCCATTATCCACGAGATATTTTCCTCATTCTCTGCAGGATTGAAGGTACAGGTTGAATATATCATTATGCCTCCGGGGCTGAGGGCAGGCCATGCCTCCATCACTATTCTGCGCTGCCTTTCGCTGCATAACCTGGTATTTTGCGGAGACCACTCCCGGACGGCGGCCGAAGAGCGGAACATGCCCTCCCCCGAACAGGGGGCATCTGCAACCATGACATCAAAGAAGCCTGGCAGGGAGGCAAATCGTGCCGGATCATTCTGGGTAACAACGGTGTTCCCCATACCCCATTTCGTTATGTTCTCCGCCAGTACAGCCGCCCGTGCCCTGATCACCTCGTTGGCAACAAGCAGACCGTCATCACGAAGGAGCGCCGACAGGTGTGTGGCCTTGCCACCGGGAGCCCCGCAGAGGTCAAGGACCCGCAGACCGGTCATCCCCGCAGTCAGCTGGCGGAAGAGCTCCCCGGCAAACATACCCGATGATTCCTGCGGATAATAAACTCCTGCATGAAAAAGGGGATCAGGCGTGAAGAGAGTCCTCGACGGAAGATAATATCCATCTGGCTCCCAGTGGACCTTCTCATACCCCTCAACGGGATAAGGCCACTTGTACCGATTGACCCTCACTGAGGCCTCTGACGGACAGCTCAGTGCATCTGCAAGGCCGGCGCTGTCTATATATGGCTGGTGACTAATCCGTTCCAGGAACTCTTCAGGAAGCATCCTCATCTGATATAAAGGCAAAGATAAGCATTGGGATCATAACGGTATATATTAATACCGGCCCGGCTATCAGGCTATTAGCTCACGTCCTGAGTCTCTGAGCAATCCGAGCGACCATTTGATGATTACGGCAGAGCTGATGAGCGCTGCGATGGCATCAACGTAGGAGAGACCCCAAATCATGGCTACAACCAGTCCGATGATGGCAGCCACACTGGTCACGGCATCGGCAAGCACATGAAGATAAGCAGCCCGGATGTTGTTGTCCTTCTCCTCATGATCATGATGTAGCAGGAAGGCGCTTAAAATGTTTACACCCAGACCGATGAGAGCGATCAAAATTGCTTCCCTGTATTCAATGACACGGGGATTGATGAACCTCCCTACGGCACCCGCGATGATCATGCCTGCAAATATCAGCAATATCAGTCCGCTTGTATATCCGGAGAGTGTCAGTATTTTTTCGCGGCTTCCGGTGAATGAAGGGTTGGCGGAGAGTTTCTGAACAAGAACATAAGCAGCCCAGCTCAGGCCGATGGCAAGCACATGCGATCCCATGTGTATGCCGTCAGCCAGAAGAGCCATGGAACCTGTAAGCATCCCCGCAATGATCTCAACGACCATTGTCACCGCGGTAAGCATGACAACCCACCCGGTTCTCTTCCTGTTTCTCTCAATTGCTGTCACGTACAATAAACGGAGAGTCCGGCATATTGTTTATTTCGCTACCTTCATTTCCTTCCCGGTAAGCCTGAAACGACCTGTCAGCACCCGGCCCAGTTCCCTGCCGGCTGCCACTGAAGATCCCGGCTGCATGCCTCCAACGGCAACGGTGAACCATCCCGGCTCAATAACCCTTGCATCCCTGTGGTTGATCAATGAGAACTGCTCTGCCTTAAGGGTGAACTCCAGTGTCCGGCTCTCACCGGCCTCCAGGCGAATCCGCTTAAATCCTTCAAGCTGGCGCAGCGGTCGCGGTGTAGAGGCCTTTTCATCAGTCATATAGAGCTGTACGACTTCATCTCCGGCCAGTGCTCCGGTATTGGTAACCTTAACCTTTACCTTCACCTCACTCCCGGCAACCGTCATCTCAGGCACTACCAGGTCAGAATAGGCAAATGTGGTGTAGCTCAACCCATAGCCGAAGGAATAGAGAGGCACACCAGTGAAATACCTGTAGGTACGGTTAGTCATGTCATACTCACCAAACGGTGGCAACTGGTCTACCGAGCTGTAATAAGTCATCGGAAGGCGGCCGGCAGGATTGTAATCACCAAACAAGACGTCAGCCACAGCATTACCTCCTTCAACACCCGGATAACCGGCAAGGAGCACTGCTGCGGCCTTCTCCTGAGCCTGCAGTGATGCCACGGGACTACCGTTCATGAGTACTACAATCACCGGTTTGCCGGTTCCCAGAACGGTGGCCAGGAGCTCCTCCTGCATTGCGGGAAGGCTGAGGCTGGTACGGTCACCACCCTCAAAACCCTCGAGCTTAACACTCATCTCCTCACCCTCAAGCCTGGGAGAGAGGCCCAGTACCAGTATCACCGCATCGGCAGAGGAGGCAGCCCTCATGGCTTCCCCCACCATATCGGTGTGAGGCATGCACCATAAAAGCTCAATATCAGCATCCCCGATGTGGTTCCTGTAGAAGAGATCTATCCTGTACTTCTCTCCGGCCTTGAATTCGACAGGCACACTTTGGACAGCAGCCAGATGATCATTGTAATAAGAGATCAGAGTGTCACCCTCAAGGAGGATGTCATAGCCCGCAGAGCCCCGGGTTCCGAGGTAGTACGTTCCGCTGACGGGCGCCACAATGTCTGCCACCCAGTGTATCCCGAAATTATTCACCGGCATAAGCGGGTGAGGCGAGTCATTCTCCCAGTAAAAGTCTATCATATCATCTCTCCGGGTGAAGAGCGGTTCATCCTTCATGTGCCGCGATCTATAATATGCGCCCTGCACACCCTGACGCCCGTCAGGCATGCGGAAATATCGTGATGGTATCGGCGTGAGATTACAAACACCCGGTGCAAGATCGCTCCCTTCGGCATAGATCACTTCAGCATCAGGCTTCAGCCTGGCCCGGATACCCTCAAGCACACTCACCGGGTTCTTTGGAACCCCGTTGTAGTTGCCCAACAGCACCTCATGACTGTTGGCATTTGGCCCGATAACGGCTACCGATTTTATGTCACGACTGAGAGGAAGGGTATTATTACTGTTCTTCAAAAGAACGATCGATTCCTGCGCAGCTTTTCTTGCAAGCGAACGGTTGTAATCGGAGCAGTTTGCCTGATATGGTATCTGAGCATATTCCACAATAGTGTCCGGATCGAACATACCAAGCCTGAATCGTGCCATCATCAGTCTTTTAACTGCCTTGTCGATATCCGCCTCAGTGGCGAGACCCCTCTCCACGGCCCTAATGAGGTGATTGTAATCAACCCCGCACTCAAGGTCAGTGCCTGCTTTGAGAGCCAGGGCGGCTGCTTCCGCAGGTCCCGCAGCATAGCCCTGGAAGTTGTAGAAGTCAGATACCGCCCAGCAATCTGATACAATGTAGCCTTCAAACCCCCATTCATCTCTGAGTATACCATAGAGTTCATCGCTGGCGCATGCCGGATGGCCGCGAAACTGGTTGTAGGCTCCCATGATTGAATAGACACCACCCTCTTTGACCAGAGTACGAAACGCCGGCAGGTATGTCTCGCGCAGATCGCGCTCACTGATTACTGCATTGAACTCATGCCTGAGAGGCTCCGGGCCTGAATGCACTGCATAGTGCTTCGCAGTAGCAACGGTCTTCAGATATTTCGGGTCAGATCCCTGCATGCCCTGTACAAACCTCAGGCCCAGGCGGCCCGTGAGATATGGGTCCTCGCCGTAGGTCTCCTGCCCCCTGCCCCAGCGTGGGTCACGGAAAATATTAATGTTTGGTGACCAGAAGGTCAGGCCGTGATAGAGTTCGCGGTCGCCTCTCCTGACGAACTCATGATGCTTGGCCCTGGCCTCGTCGGAAATAGCATTGGCCACATCGAGCATCAGCTCCTCATCCCAGCTGTTAGCAACTGTAATCGACTGCGGAAAGACGGTGGCATAGCCCGCGCGTGCCACCCCGTGCAGCGCCTCATTCCACCAGTTGTACTCCGGAACACCCAGCCGTGGGACGGCCGGTGCGGTATACAGCAGCTGTGCTGCCTTCTCCTCAAGCGTCATTCGGCCAACAAGATCATTGACACGCTCCTCAAAGGGGAGATCTATGTTCAGATATGCAGGGTCCTGGGCATACTGGACCTGTATCATTAAAAATGCAAGTAGCGAAAGGACCGTAATCTTTTTCATGATAGTATATTTTTGATTCTAAAAGTATGAAGGAACCCACCTGTTAATGCATTCATACTTATAAAGTATTGCTTAACAACATGAGGGTTTCTCTGCAGATTTCCTGTTTTGCAGGTGTTAAAGTTAGGATTTATTACCTTTGGGAACAGCCCTGAGCGTACTTTCAGATAATCAAAAATGCAAGCATATCATGACTAATCGAAGAAACTTTGTGAAAAACAGTCTCCTGGCTTCCGCCGGAATGGCAGGACTGGGATCCATGACATCAGCCTACAGCATGCCCGGCAGAAAAGTGAGTCCGTCAGACAGGATACGTGTGGCATTGATCGGGGGCCGAAACATGGGATGGTCCAACCTTGAGACATTCCTTAAATTTCCACAGGTGGAGTGTGTTTCGATCTGTGACATAGATGATGAGTGGCTTTACAAAAGAGCCTCTGACGTTGAGAAAATCGCCGGCAAGAAACCTCCACAACTGGTGAAGGACTGGCGCAAGGTCATGGATAACCGTGATGTTGATGCAGTGATTGTTGCAACGCCAGACCACTGGCACTGCCTTCAGGCCATCGCGGCCATGGAGGCCGGCAAAGATGTCTATTGCGAAAAACCGCTGGCCAACTCCATCGCTGAGTGTGACACCATGGTAAAGGCGGCGAGGAAACATGACCGGGTAGTGCAGACGGGTCAGTGGCAGCGGAGCGACCCTCACTGGCAGGATGCCGTCGCATTCATTCATTCCGGCAAACTGGGACGCATAAGGACAGTAAAGGTCTGGGCCTACATGATATGGAAGAAAACCCTGCCCGTTCAACCGGACGGCCCTGTTCCGTCCGGAGTTGACTATGAGATGTGGCTTGGTCCTGCCAGACACAGACCCTTCAACCCGAACCGCTTCCACTATAATTTCAGGTACTACTGGGATTACGCCGGAGGACTGATGTCTGACTGGGGTGTACACCTTCTCGATTATGCCCTGCTGGGTATGAAAGCTGATCTTCCAAAGGCAGTCTATACTGCGGGAGGTAAATTTGCCTACCCGACAGATGCAATGGAAACCCCCGACACACTGCTGGCTTCGTATGTATATGATGATTTCACAATTAGCTGGGATCATGCTTGCGGAATCAAGGACGGGCCTTACGGGCGTGAGCACGGGCTGGCATTTTTAGGTGAGAACGGCACACTGGTGCTTGACCGCAACGGATGGGAGGTGATACCCGAAGTAGATTCGGCACCCCGCATGGAACCCGTGCCCCTGAAGACAAAGTCGGAGATCATAGAGGGTCAGGCAGTTGCCGGCGGCGGACTTGCTGCTCATGTGGCTAACTTCCTCGACTGCATGACAACCCGCAAACCGCCAAATGCAGATGTGGCTATCGGGGCGCAGGTGGCAAAGATGACCCACCTGGCCAATGTGTCATGCAGACTTGGGAAGCCTCTTGCATGGGACAACACTACCGGCAAATTCCACGAGGATGAGGCCAATGCACTGATCAGCCCATATTATAACGCACCCTGGAAGTTTCCTGAGTACTAACCTAATTACATAATTACATACTTATATGAAATCGAAATTATTTCTCACCTGCCTGGTGGTGATTCTTGTATTATCAGGATGCCGGAATTCAGACTGGCAGGAGCTCTTTAACGGCAGAGACTTCTCAGGCTTCGTGCAATTGGGCGGACAGGCCCAATATATAGTGGAGGATGGGGTGATGGTGGGGATATCCACACCGGAAACACCAAACAGTTTCATGTGCACCACAACGGAATACTCTGACTTCGTCCTTGAATTTGAAGTTAAGGTCGACACTCTTCTCAACTCCGGAGTTCAGATCAGGAGCCACAGCAGGGAGACCGGCGACGGCGTGCTTGTCTACGGTTATCAGATCGAAATTGATCCTACCCACAGAGGCTGGAGCGGTGGCATCTATGACGAGGCAAGGAGAGGATGGCTCTACCCTGTCACCCCCAATAACCAGGCTGCCGTGAGGTCATTTGACAGGTACGGCTGGAACAGTTACCATGTGGAGGCAATTGGCAGCAGGATCAGGACGTGGATCAACGGAGTCCCTGTTGCAGACCTGGTTGACGATGCCGATGCCTCAGGGTTCATCGGTTTCCAGGTCCATGCCGTGGCAAAAGAGCTGGCAGGGGCCCGGGTCATGTGGAGGAATATCAGGATTGTCACTGAAAACCTTGAAAAATACATGAATACAGACACTGTTGCCATCTATCAGGCAAATTTCACTCCTAATACGCTGACTGACAGAGAGGTGAGCGACGGATGGGAGCTGCTGTTTGACGGAGTCACTTCAACCGGCTGGCGAGGCGCCCATAAGGATGCTTTCCCGGAAGCAGGCTGGGTTATTGAAAACGGAGTCCTGAAAGTGCTTGCCTCGGGAGGCGGTGAGTCAAAAGGCGGCGGAGACATAGTAACCCTGAACCAATACAGTAATTTCGACCTCTTCTTCGAGTTCCGTATAACTGAAGTAGCAAACAGCGGGGTTAAATATTTCGTCACCGAAGATTATGCGACAACAGGCTCCGCAATAGGTCTTGAGTACCAGATCCTTGATGACCTGCGCCATCCGGATGCAAAGATGGGCCGTGACGGCAACAGGACCACCTCCTCGCTCTATGATCTTATACCGGCGGCAGAAAAGCGGTTTAACGGAGTCGGGCAATGGAATGCGGGCCATATTGTATCCATAAACGGTCACGTCGAGCACTGGCTCAACGGCTTCAAGGTACTTGAATATGAGCGGGGCAGTGAGGCACTCCGTCAGCTCATAAAGGAGAGCAAATACAAGGATTTCGCCGGCTTCGGCGAGGCAGAAAAGGGCCACATCCTCCTGCAGGAGCATGGAGACGAGGTCTGGTTCCGCTCTGTTAAAATACGGGAACTCTGACGCTCTGCTAAGGCATTAGGCAGTAGGCAATAGGCAATAGAGGATTTGCGATTTGCGATTTGCGATTTGCGAATTTTGATTAATCGACAATCGAAAATCTGAAATCGAAAATTCTTCAGACCTGCTACCTGACCGAGAACCGGAAGGTGGTACTGGAGAGAAACGGCTCTTCAGGAGTCAGTACAACCGACGGAAATGTAGCCTGGTTCGGACTGTCAGGGAAATGCTGTGTCTCAAGGCAGAATCCGGACCTGTAGATGTACACCTTGCCACCATGTCCTGTCTGTGTACCATTGAGGAAGTTACCGGTGTAAAGCTGTACTCCCGGCTGGTCTGTGATGACTTCCAAAAGCCTGCCCGTAGAAGGATCATAAACCTCAGCATCAACCGCCTCAACGTTGTCAAGCACATAGTTATGGTCATAACCGCCACCAAGAATCAGCTGATCATAATCCTCACCTATCCTCTCACCTATCAGATGAAAGGTACGGAAGTCAAACGGGGTGCCCTCCACAGGCCTGATCTCACCGGTTGGAATGAGGGTTGCATCAACCGGAGTAAAGGCAGAAGCCCTGATTAATGCCTCGTGATCAAGGATGTCACCCACACCGGCCCCATGAAGGTTGAAGTATGCATGGTTGGTGATGTTGATGACGGTATTCCTGTCGGTAGTGACCTTATAATCCATTACGATCTCGTTGTCATCTGTCCATGTATAGACTACCTCGGCAACCACATTGCCCGGGTAACCCTCTTCCATGTCAGGCTTATTGTAAGTAAATTTAACTGCCGGGAAGTCGGTTCCCTTCAGCACCTCAGCATCCCATACCCGACTGTGCCAGCCGGTGGGTCCGCCATGAAGGGCATTGGGTGCATTGTTAATGGCAAGGGTGTAATCGACACCGTCAAGTGAGAATTTGCCCCTGGCTATACGGTTGGCAAACTGGCCCACAACCTTTCCGAAGTATGGATCGCCCTTGGCATAGCCCTCAAAACTGTCATATCCCAGTGTGACATTTTCACTCTTGCCGTCTCGGTCAGGCACGCTGATTTCAACAATCACTGCTCCGTAATTTGACAGTTTAATAAAATCACCATCCTTGTTTGTGAGCGTGTAAAGGAAGACATCCTTCCCTTCAAATGAGCCAAAGCTTTCAGTTTCAACCATTTCTTTTACTTTATTGTTACCACACGAGCCCATGATAACCATGACCACTGCCAGTGCAGATATTAATAACAGTCTTTCACTTTTCATTTTTCCTGTTCATTAAAGTGTCTCCAAATATACTATTTCTGCCTTACGTGCAGTGACCGGAATTGCCGGTTTTACTCAACAGCAAGGATAATTATAGAGGCAGGAGGTATAGTGACGCTCACCATGTTCTTTTTGACTTTTGCTTCATTGAAGGCCTTCGGTTTTACCTCCTCCGGCTTTTCAAAGGTATTGTGAGCCGTCAGTACCGGCGTGGTCAGAATCCTTCCGGATACATCCTTGTACTCGCCTCCGCGCAGATCTATAAGCATTTCCACTGCTTTGCCCGGATCTATATTTACCAGAGAGATATTCACCTTTCCGCTTTTATCCTTTGAGGCAGAGGCGCTGACAGACGGAAGTTCCTTTCCCTCCATTGCATAGTTGCCGCAGTTCAGGTGTAGCGGAAGCATTGTGGCATCATGATGCACTTTGAACATCTCAAAGACATGATATGTTGGGGTAAGGATCATTTTCTCCCCGTCAGTCAGGATGAGCGACTGCAGTACGTTTACAGTCTGCGCGATGTTGGCCATCTTTATCCTGTCACATCTCTCATTGAAATAATTTAGTGAGAGTGCTGCCACCATGGCATCGCGCATAGTATTCTGCTGGTAGAGGAACCCCGGGTTTGTCCCCGGCTCCACATCCCACCATGTACCCCATTCGTCAACCACAAGGGCAACGCGCTTCGCCGGATCATACTTATCCATTACCGCAATATGCCTGTCGACAGCCTTCTCAACATCGAGACAGCGTTCAAGTGTTTCGAAGTACTCCTTCTCTCCGAATTTCGTGGCTG
This sequence comes from uncultured Rikenella sp., assembly GCA_964455705.1. Classification (GTDB taxonomy): domain Bacteria; phylum Bacteroidota; class Bacteroidia; order Bacteroidales; family VadinHA17; genus SR-FBR-E99. The sequence goes on along the minus strand of CAYVYM010000038.1, from coordinate 18,652 downwards.
ATCCCTTGTTGTTCCAGTTCGTCGTATAGTAATGAAGTGACAGACCCCACATCATATTGTGAGGTATCTTCTGCATCAGGACCTCAGTCCAGTTATAGTCGGTTGAATTGGCTCCCCCGGCAACTTTCATCAGGCGGTTACCACCATAATTGCGTGCGTATGTGGCGTATCTCCTGTACTGGTCAGCATAATATTCTGCGGTCATATTTCCGCCGCACCCCCAGTTTTCATTTCCAACTCCCCAATATTTCACGTTCCATGCCTTATCACGGCCGTTTGCCCGGCGCAGCTCTGACATGGGACTCACCCCGTCAAAATTGATATACTCAACCCATTTCGACATCTCTTCTATCGATCCGCTGCCCACATTACCGCAGATGACCGGTTCAGCCTCAAGCTGTTCACACAGGTCGAGGAACTCATGTGTACCGAAACTGTTATCTTCAGTAACCCCTCCCCAGTGGGTGTTAACCATTTTGGGTCGTTTTTCACGCGGACCGATGCCGTCCATCCAATGGTACTCATCAGCGAAACAACCTCCCGGCCAGCGCAGGTTGGGTATCTGAGTCTTCTTCAGTGCCTCAACCACATCATTCCTGATACCCCTGGTGTTCGGAATGGCAGCCCCTTCTCCCACCCAGTAACCGCCATAGATGCAATGGCCGAGGTGCTCCGAGAAATGTCCGTAGATATGCCGGCTGATAGTCTCCGTGCCAAGATCTGTACTGATAATCATATTTGCCTTAACAGTCTTTCCTGTTGACTGTGCATTAACCGAACCGATCATTGCACAGAGAAAAAGGAGGCCTGTAAATAATGTTCCGTAATTCTTCATAGTACTGTGTTTTTATGGTTTATTCTGATTGTCGGTGATTGTTCTTAATATTATTGTCCCGTATGAGGAAGCCAGACTCTCATCTCTCCCTTGCCCCTGTTATTCCAGAGATGGTATGGGATCAGGGTAATCGTAAAAGGTTCCCCCGGGGAGGCTGTTCCGTCAGACGCAGCAACTGACCTGTACCCGGTTGTTTTGATAAGTTCGGTACCGTTAAGCAGACCCGGGTTGAATTCCGTTGTAAAAGCCGGCCTGGCGTCGATTAGAATGTCAAGGACCTTCCCCTCCGGGTTATCTGGCCACTCGGCACAGAACATCAGAGGCCCCCTCTGGACAGCATATTTGCCTGAATCTTCCTTTACCCTTTCATCTGCCACCACGGTTCGGACAGGCATCGGAAGGTAGAGCTCAACCCTGTCACCTCTCTTCCATTTCCGACTGACAGTGAAAAAGCCGTCGGTCACAGAGCCTTCAGGCACCTCACCGTTCACCAGGAGCGAGTATTCCTCGGCAACCGTATCGGTAAACAGATAAAGCTCTCCGGGCACAGCTTCATTGCGTGCCCAACCGGGAATACGTATGTGCAGTGCAAACCTCCCCTCCTTCTCCGGGCTGACTGTCATTGTCACCTTGCCGTCCCAGGGATACAGTGTCTCCTGGGTAACGGTCACATCATTCTTCCCGAAACTGATCCGGGCCTCATTTGATGCGAAGAGGTTCACATACAGATCATCGTCAGTGACCGAATAGATATAACCAGGGATTGCCGGTATAAACCTGCATATGTTAGAAGGGCAGCAGGCGCAGCCGAACCAGGGTGACCGGGAATGCCGGCCGTCGGACTCCAGCGGATTGGGATAGAAGAACCTGTCGCCCGTGAGGCTGACCCCGGAGAGAGCCCCGTTGTAAAGGGTCTTTTCAAGGATGTCAAAGTACCTGCCTTCACCATGCATAGAGAACATCCTGTGGTTGAAAAAGATACTGCCGATTGATGCGCAGGTCTCGCAGTATGCGGTCATGTTCGGGAGATGGTACGGTTCGGCAAATCCCTCGTTGCCTCCCGAGGCGCCTATTCCTCCGGTTATGTACATCTTCCTGTGAACGAGGTCCTCCCAGATTCGTGTAATTGCATTGACATAGGCTTCGTCCTTAAGGATGGAAGCCACATCAGCCATACCTGAGTACATATATGTTGCACGCACAGAATGGCCTACTGCCTCAGCCTGGTCAACCACCTTAATGTGGCTCTGCGCGTACTCGTCGCCGTCGTCGCGTGTGCCGCGGGCATCAAGGAAGAACTTTGCCAGATCAAGATATCTTCTCTCCCCGGTGGTCCTGTATAGCTTCACGAGACCCATCTCTATCACCTGGTGCCCGGGATAGCTCACAAAGGCATCCCACCCGAAATCCTTGTCAACAAGGTCGGCTGATTTCAGGGAAATGTCAAGCAGTTCCCTCTTCCCGGTGGCCAGGTAGTATGCAACGGCAGCCTCATACATATGGCCAAGGTTATACAGCTCATGGCTGAGGATATTGGTTTTCTCCCATCTCCCGCCTTCAGCCCATTCGTGTAGTTTACCATAACCCATCTCGGCAATTGTGCGGTTGGTGTAGAGGTATCCGTCATCCTCCTGGGCGAGCCCGATTTTCCATATCAGTGAATCAACATATGCCTCCAGCTCCGGATCGGGAAATGTCTGCAATGAATAGGCTGCCCCCTCAATGATCTTTGTTATGTCCGAGTCGTCAAAAGGAAAGATTGTCTGGAAGGCGCCGGTGTCAAGGCCACCGGCAATCTCGAAGTTCTTCACTCTCCCTGTTGATTCACAGTAACCGAATGCGATGGGGATTGTCACTTCATGGTTCTTCTCGATACGTGGCGCCCAGAAGCTGTCAGTCATCTTCACAGAGGTAAAAGGGACCGGCATGATAGGATAGTTCTCATCCTCACCCGCTCCTCCGCATGATGTCATTGCAAGCAAAACAATTGCCGCAACAGTTGAAGTAATTCCCGCTTTTTTCATTCTCTGCTATTTTCAGATTTAATCCATACTGACATCTCACCCCTGCCCCTGTTTGCCCAGGAATAATAGGGAACCGCCTTCACTTTCCTTTCCTCACCGGAGGGTGCCTTCGCCATGAAGGAGAGTGTGCCTACCCCGCCAAGCAATTCAGGTTCAAAGGTAAATTCCACCTTTGTTTCAGGGTCCACGGTCAACTCCCGTACCGGACCGTTGTCTGCCTCCTCAAGGCAGTAGACCACCGGCCCGACTCCCAGAGCCACTCTTCCCCTGTCTGCCTCAACCTCATTCCTGGCCGTGATGAACCGTGGTTCCATCGGCAGAGTGACATTTACAACATCCCCCCTGTTCCATTCCCTTTCAATGACTGCAAAACCGTTGACGGTTCTGAATGGCATGTTTTTACCGTTTATATTGATCCGTATCTTCTTCCCGGAGCGGTCTGTGTAGCTGTAAAGGCCTCCCTCGAACGGTGCGTTGCCAGTCCATGCCGGAATACGTATCCCAAGGGTGAAAAGACTGCCTTCACTGTCAGGGTCAACGCTGATGGTGACATTGCCTCTCCACGGATATTCAGTCTCCTGTTTGATTACGACCTCTGAGCCAATTGTCGATACTCTCACCTGTGAGCTGATAAAGAGATTCACATTCACCCCTTCATCGGACAATGACCATATATATTGTTTCATGACAGGCATGAAACGCGCCACGTTGACCGGACAGCATGAACAGTCGAACCATCCAGCGCGTTCAAAGCTTCCGTCTGATTCCAGCGGGTTGGGATAGAAGAAGTGGCATCCTTCATTCCCTATGCCTGAAATTAGTCCGTTGTAAAGAGTGCGTTCCAGCACATCGAGGTATTTCGCATCACCAGTAGCCCTGTAAAGCCGGTGGTTCCAGAATATATTTGCCACTGATGCGCAGGTCTCGGTATAGGCTGTCATATTTGGCAGCTCAAAGAACTCACCGAATGCCTCGCCGTGCTCTTTCGAGCCGATGCCGCCGGTGATGTATATCTTTCCTTGTGTGACGTCCTCCCATAGCCTCTGCGACGCCTTAAGATACCGGTTATAACCGGTTGATTCAGAGAGGTCTGCCATGGCGGTGTACATATAGGCACCCCTCACCGCATGGCCTACAGCTTCAGCCTGGTCAAGAACCGGCCTGTGCATCTGCAGGTACACCGAGTCATTGTAAACCTCAAACCTGCTCCCTTCCGGATGGCGCACATATTCACCGGGTCTGCCCCGCACATCGAGGAAGAACTGTGCCAGTTCGAGCCATTTCCTCTCCCCGGTAAGCCTGTAGAGTTTGATCAGGCCTATCTCTATCTCCTGGTGTCCGGGGGCTATTTCTCTTTTTCCCCAGCCAAACTCATTATAAACAAGCCCGGCATTCCGTAGCGCAACATTTATGAATGTATAGGTGCCGGTAGCCAGATGATGAGCTACCGCAGCCTCGTACATGTGCCCGGCGTTATAGAGTTCATGGCTGACGCGCTCGTCTATCCATCTCTCTCTCCCTGCTCCCGGAGCCATATTAAGTGGATCAATGGTGCGGGTGGTGTACAGATAGCCATCCTTTTCCTGTGCTGCTGCGACAAGGGTCACAAGGCTGTCAACATATCGTCGCAGCTCCGGATCAGGCGTTTCCATAAGGGAATAACATGCCCCCTCAATAATCTTGAACACGTCCGAATCATTGTACCGTTCACCGGTATGCCTCCCTTTTTTCAGTCGGCCGGCAATGGCAAAATTATCAATGCGGCCTGTCTGCTCGCACTGGCTGAAGACATAGGGAATGGTCGTGACCCTGTTCAGTTCAATTTTTGGCGACCAGAATTTATCCCTGATAAGCACCTCTCCCGGTGCAGGCGTTGCCAGCCATTGTATGATCTCTTCCTCTTCCGGTCGTGGGCTGCAGGAAGCAGCACACACCACCAATATTATGATTATCAGGTTCCTGATTTTCAACCTCTTGTCTCTTTCTTAATGAGTTTGAGCCGCTTCATGACATCATTTGCACCGCGGCCAAAATAATCATGCAGTATCCGGTATTCAGCAAAGAGTCTGTCATAGACCTCCGTATTTCGGGCTACCGGTTTGTATGTGTGATCTCTGACTTTTGCCATGACAGCGGCAGCCTCACGGATGTTATTGAATCCTCCAGCCTCCTTTCCTGCGGCTACCGCCCCGAACATTGCCGAGCCGAGCGCAGGGGCCTGGGGTGATCCGGAGATCCTGATCTCCCTTTTTATGACGTCTGCATAGATCTGCATCACGAAGGGATTCTTCTCTGCTATGCCACCGGCTGCATAGAACTCTTCAACAGGCACACCATTCTCTTCGAAGGTTTCAATGATCATTCTTGTACCGTAAGCGGTGGCCTCAATAAGCGCGCGGTAGATCTCCTCGGGCCTGGTGGAGAGGGTCATTCCCGCTATCATTCCGGTAAGGTCAACATCGACAAGCACCGATCTGTTCCCATTCCACCAGTCTAACGCTACCAGTCCGCTCTCACCCGGCTTCAGTCTTGCAGCCTTCTCCGTCAGGAGGGCATGGAGATCAATTCCCCTTGCATCAGCCTCTGCCTTATAGTCAGCCGGGGTACAGTTTTCGGCAAACCACTGGAAATGATCACCCACACAACTCTGCCCGGCCTCATAACCGAAAAATCCCTCAATTATCCCATCCTCAACCACACCGCACATGCCCGGCGCCTCCTTTTCCACATCTCCCAGGAGCATGTGACATGTCGAGGTCCCGATAATAGCAAGCATTTTTCCTGATGAGGTGATACCCACAGCAGGGATCGAGACATGTGCATCAACATTGGCGACAGCCACTGCCGTTCCCTCTCTCAGCCCTGTAAGCTTCGCCGCGGCAGGCGAAATTACCCCGGCCTTTGTTCCAACAGGCAGGAGCGTTCCCGATAGCTTTTCATCAACAAGCTTTTCCATTTTCGGGTGTAGCGCCCTGAAAAAATCATCAGAAGGGTATCCGTCATGCTTGTGCCAGATTGCCTTGTATCCTGCGGTGCATGTATTGCGTGTCTCCCAGCCTGTCAGCTGCCAGACAACCCAGTCGGCAGCTTCGATGAAACGTGCAGCGGCGTCATAAATCCCCGGATCTTCATTGACCGTCTGCCATATCTTCGGTATCATCCACTCAGAGGAGATTTTTCCTCCGTACCGTTTAAGAAACTTTTCCCCTCTCTGCTCCGCAATTGCATTCAGCCTGTTAGCTTCATCCTGGGCGGCGTGATGCTTCCATAGCTTGATCCAGGCGTTGGGCCTGCCTTTGTATTCATCAAGGAAACAGAGCGGGATGCCGTCAGCTGTCACCGGTAGCATGGTACATGCCGTGAAATCAATTCCGACACCCGCTATCTGCTCAGGTTTGACCGATGCCATCTTCATCACGGCAGGGACTGTAAAGCTGAACACATCAAGATAATCCTGCGGATGCTGCAGGGCCCAGTCTACACCCAGGGGGGTTCCGTCAGGGAGTTTCTCATCCATGACCCCGTGAGAATACTCATGTACTGCAACTGCCACCTCTTCGCCGGTAGTGGTGTCAACAAGCACGGCTCTGCCTGACAGGGTGCCGAAATCTACTCCGATTGAATACATATGCGTTTTTATGTTATCTGACATCTTGTTTTTTCTGGCCGTAATAGGCATCGCTGCCATGCTTTCGCAGATAATGCCTGTCAAGCAGGTGTTTGTCAATCTCCTGAGGAGGACCGAGAGTGACGGTAAGGGCGGCCATACGTGCCACCTCCTCGAGAATCACGGCAACATGCACTGCCTGTGCAGGGGTCACCCCCCAGGTGAAGGGGGCATGTGAATTTGCCAGGGCTGCGGGCATGGTGAGAGGGTCAATGCCACCCAGCGCCTCAACTATAAGCAGGCCTGTATTGTACTCGTAATCGTTCTCCGTCTCCTCCGACGTCAATCTCCTGGTCACCGGCACTGGTCCATGGAAATAGTCAGCGTGGGTGGTCCCGAAGCAGGGTACCGCCCTGCCGGCCTGTGCCCATGCTGTGGCATGAGTTGAGTGAGTGTGTACTACACCTCCTATCATCGGGAAGGCTTTGTACAGCGCAAGGTGAGTGGGGGTGTCCGTAGAGGGCTTCAAGGTTCCCTCAATGACGCTGCCGCTGAAGTCGGTGACCACCATGTCATTGACCGTCATTTCATTATATGACACTCCTGATGGCTTGATGACCATCAGACCTGTAGTCCTGTCAAACCCGCTGACATTGCCAAAGGTCATGATGACCAGGCCATGCCTTACCAGATCGAGGTTCGCCCTGAAGACATCTTCCTTAAGCTTTTCGAGCATTATAGTCTCCTTTCAGTTGTTGGTCCCGCCGTTGCAGTGTTCAATTCAGTTTACGGCAAGGTTGAAAAAGAAGCCGTTCATGGCCAGCTCCCTGTACTTCTCTTCATGGAACCTGTAATACCAGGCACCTTTCTTTGATGTCTCCCTCTCCTTCTCCTCAAGCTTCTCAATGAGGTTCATTGAGAGGATCTTTTTTCTGAAGTTGCGTTTGTCTATCGGTCTCTGATAGATAGCCTCATAAAGATTCTGAAGCTGCACAAGGGTGAACTTCTCAGGAAGAAGCTCAAAGCCCACAGGCCGTACCCCGACTGTCTTCACCAGCTCACGCAGAGCCCTGTCAACCATCATCTTATGGTCAAAGATCAGGTCCGGAAGGTTAGACAATGACCGCCAGTGAGCTCCGTTGCTTCTCTGAATCTCAGGATCCAGTTCATGTATTCCAATAAGAGCGAAGTAGGCTGTTGAGATCACCCTGGCGCCAGGGTCACGCTCTGTCTCGCCGTAGGTGTAGAGCTGCTCCATATAAAGATCAGACAGGCCCGTCAGGCTGCAGAGCACACGGCAGGCGGCGTCATCAAGGCTCTCGCCCTCCTGCACAAAACCGCCTGCCAGAGACCACTGCCCGAGGGCAGGCTCAAAACTCCTCTTTATCAGGAGGAGCTTGAGCTCTTTCCGGGCAATGTCATACCCGAAAATTATGCAGTCTACTGCGTTGAAGTATCTCTGATGCCTTGAATATATCTCCAGCATTCCTTATGATTTAGCTATATCATACCGTTGTTCAGGTGGTAGTAGAGGTCATTCCATCTCAATTCTTTCCTGAACTGCTCTATGTCGCACCTGCCGTCAATAAGTATGAATTCTGTTCCGGTCATCGCGGCGAAGTCGGCAAGGTGCCCGGCATTAAGAGCCTGGCTGAATGAGGTATGATGCGCACCGCCGGCATAGATCCATGCTGTGGCGGCAGTCTTCAGGTCCGGCTCGGGCTTCCACAGCACACTGGCGACGGGGAGCTTCGGCATTGGAGGACAATCAACCACCTTCATAGTATTGACGATCAGCCTGAACCGGTCACCCATCTCAACCATTGAAGCTGCCACGGCCATTCCCGGGCTGGCTTTGAAGACCAGACGGGCCGGATCCGCCTTCCCTCCAATCCCGAGGGGATGCACCTCAAGCGTCGGCTTGCCCGCGGCAATTGAAGGGCACACCTCGAGCATGTGTGCACCGAGGACGGACATATTCTTCGGATCGAGGTGATAGGTGTAGTCTTCCATGAAAGAGGTACCCCCCTTGAGCCCCTCTCCCATCACCTTCATGGAGCGGACCAGGGCAGCTGTCTTCCAGTCGCCCTCTGCACCAAAACCGTAACCATCGGCCATGAGCCTCTGAACAGCCAGTCCCGGAAGTTGAACCAGCCCGTGAAGGTCTTCAAAATTGGTGGTGAATGCCTTGAAGTTTCCCTTCTCAAGAAAATTACGCATGCCGGCTTCAATGCGGGCGGCCTCTCTGACGGCAGGAGCTGAAAGTACCTTTGCCGGTGCTTTGTATTCATCTCCATACTGTTTAACCAGGGCGCTTATCTGCCTGTCTGACACCTTGCTGACGGCATCAGTAAGATCGCCGACACCGTAACCGTGTACCTGGTAATCGAGATTAAGCTGCGCAGACACCTTATTTCCCTCGGTGACAGCAACATCTCTCATGTTGTCACCGAATCGGGCGACCTTAAGTGAGCGGGCATCGAGCGCCGCCATGGCCGCACGTGACCAGGTACCAACGGCACTGAGAACCTCCCGGTCTTGCCAGTGGCCCACAACAACCTTGCGCTCAAGCCTGAGTCTCGAACAGATGAAACCAAATTCACGATCGCCGTGTGCCGACTGGTTCAGGTTCATGAAATCCATATCTATCTCAGACCACGGAATGTCACGGTTAAACTGGGTATGGAAGTGGAGCATCGGTTTGCTTAGCCTCTTCAGCCCTGAAATCCACATCTTTGCCGGGGAGAACGTGTGCATCCACGCGATAAGCCCGGCACATACCGGGGAGTTGTTGGCTTCTCGGCATATCGACGTAATTGCATCGGCGGTAGTCAGAACCGGTTTGAAAACTACCTTAATGGGTATAAAAGCAGACTTGTCGAGCGCAGCTGCGATAGCCTTTGAATCGGCATTTACCTGACTGAGAGTCACCTCGCCGTATAAATGCTGACTGCCGGTAATGAACCACAGTTCAACCTTTTTCTTATCCATAGCATTGAAAATATAATGTGTTCAGTATCACGTTAATTCCAGAAATAGGCATAGAATGCAAGTATCACAACAATTATAAAGCCGGAGGCGATCACATCCCACTTGTTCCAGCTGGCACGGGTGAGAGCTTTTTGCTCTGCTGAGGCAGACCCGAGATAAAGCCCGGAGATCTTCCTCTCATCAATTCTGGGGGTGAAGTAGCTCACAACTATCATTATTACAATGACGATAGCAAAGTTGATGATCTCATAGTGCAGCCAGTTGGTACCAACAAATATTTGGTATATAGAGCCGTCCGCGTCAAGAAATCCTTTGAATACGGTAGCGATCAGGCGGGCCATGCCGATGGTGAAACCTGTCAGAAGGCCTGTAAGACCGGCGGCAGGGGTCACTTTCTTTGAAAGTATACCAAGAAGGAATGCTCCGGCGATACCGGGAGCCAGCAGCGACTGTACATCCTGCAGGTATGCATAGAGCACCTTCCCTATGCCTTTCATGACGGGTATCCAGAGGATTCCCAGTATGACCACAACCACAGTGGCTATCCGCCCTACCCTGACAAGCTCTGCCTCAGGTGCCTGTGGCTTGTACTTCTGGTAAAAGTCAATTGTAAAGAGGGTGGCTGAGGAGTTGAACAATGATGCAAGGGAGCTCATCAGTGCAGCAAGAATTCCTCCTACTACCAGTCCTTTGAATCCCATAGGAAGCAGTTCCTTTACAAGTGTCGAAAATGCCGAGTCGGAACTTGACAGATGTATCACGCCCTGCTGATTGAGTGCATAGGCAATCATTCCGGGGATAAGGAAGATAAATACGGGTGAGAGTTTCAGGAAGCCCCCGAAAATGGCGCCACGGCGTGATTGGGTCTGGTCGCGCCCTGAAAGCACACGTTGTACTATAAACTGGTCAGTACACCAGTACCAGAATCCTATGATGGCAGAACCGAGCAAGACGCCGGTCCACGGATAGGTTGTATCCTTCGGAGACCTTATAAGCTGCGTCATTGTATCACCGTATTCATTGACGGGAACGGCTCGACAGATGTGCATCAGCTCATCCCATCCGCCCACTTTTATGAGCCCGGCTATCAGCACGGCAATTGACCCGAGAAGAAGTATAGGCGTCTGCAGGACTGAGGTCCAGAGAACAGCCTTCATACCGCCGAGGGCAGTATAAATACCTGTGATCACAACCAGACCTATTGCGCTGATCCAGAAGAAATCGATACCCCATACCGATTCAATCCCGAAGACATCTTTAAAGACAACTCCTCCTGCATATACGGTGACCGCCACCTTGGTAAGCACGTAACTTACCAATGATATAATGGAAAGTACCGATCTTGATGCCTTATTATATCTCCTTTCGAGAAACTCGGGCATCGTGAAGACCCCGCTGCGCGCATAGAACGGCACGAAGAGCCATCCCAGCAGAAGGATCAGCCATCCGTGCATCTCCCAGTGCGCCATGGCCATACCTGATGATGCGCCGGCTCCGGCCAGTCCCACAAGGTGCTCTGACCCTATATTTGAGGCAAAGATTGATGCGCCTATTGCAATCCACGTGGCATCACGCCCGGCAAGAAAGTAGTCGGTTGATGTCTTGCTCTTTGAACGGATTGAAAGAACAATAAATGCAACCAGAGCGAGGACAAACGCCCCCAGCACGATCCAGTCAAGTGTAAACATGATTCTTTCGTTGTTAGGTTAAATATTGAATATCAATTACCTGTCTACAATACTTAATGGCCCCGATAAATCGGGGCAAGCTCTACGGCCAACCCACTATTGCCTAATGCCTACTGCCCTCCCTGCTACCTGGCTCACTTCTCCGCCAGCTGGCGGATCAGTCCTCTACTGCCTTTTTTATAAGTATGCAATTTAAAAAAAAATTTAAATGTAATAAGTACACTTTTTGCAAAATATTTTCATAAAAAAACTCTCTTTCATCTTTTCTTCATCTTCCGTTATATAATTTTGCTGTGAATCAGTTCAATAATGTATAGTTTGAAGGAGCTGAAAAAAAAGTTAAAGGATTTTTAGCATAATAAACCGGATGAATTATGAAACTTGCATGAGCAAAGGCTTAATAAAGGATGTGATTAATTAATTTCATGCAAGTTCCATTCGACCTATAAAATTAATATTATATAACGAATGAAAATGAATAGAAAAACTATAATAATGATGACGGTGACGCTGGTCTCTGTAATACTGGTCACAACCGGTGCCATCAATGCGCAGGATGTAAAGGTAAAACCAGATACGGCAACCGTCAGGGCACAGGAGCGGGAACAGCAGGCGCAGGAACAGAATCAGAACAGGAAGCAGGCTCAGAACCAGGGTCAGGAGCAAAATCAGACACAGGCTGAGAAACAGAACCAGGGCCAGGATCAGGGCCAGAACCGGGAACAAGGCCAGGGTCAGACAACGACAAACAGTCAGGCAAAAGCTCAGAACCAGGGTACCAGCGCAACCGGTGTCAAAAAGGTTCAGAGTGCCCGGCCCGACTGGAGCAAGGCCCGTGGCGCCCGTCCTTCATCAGTTGAACGGCCCTCGGGATCAAGGATACCCAAGGGTGCAGGCAAACCAGGCGGAGCAAAGGGTCCGGGCAAAAGATAGGAATCTGTATACGGACACCATGAAGGGAAAGATATCTCTGACAACAGCAATTGCATGCTGTATAATGCTGCAGGCATTCATTATATCTGCATCGGCACAGACGGCAAATAACCCGTCACCCTCCACTGATACCACAATCCTAACCGGGAAGAATCCAACACCCTCCGCTGAAACCACGGTGGCAGCCGGGAAGAACCCGATCCACTCACTCTATGCCGGTGCAGGATACGGAAGCAACATGGTCTATCTGGGAACGACCATGTCACAGGATCACAGCTTCGGGTATACATCACTCTCTTACGGGTTGAATGACAAACTGTACCTCTCGGCCACAGGGTATAGCATCAGCGGATTCTCTCCATTCCTGGCTTTCTACAGCCTTGGCCTGAGCTTCAACCATACCTTTAATTCATGGTTTGACATAAGCACGGGCCTTTCGCGATACGGTGTGGCCGAATCACTGAGAGACACACTCTTCAGTAATTTCACCTATGCTGACGCCACCCTCGGTTTCGACTGGAGAATACTATATTCAAAAATATCCCTCGGAGGCTTATTTTCTGATGGGAGTCAGTTCTACCTGCAGACCAGACATTCGAGATACTTTGAAACACCTTCATTTGCAGGTGACAAGGCTTTCTTTTCTTTTGACCCCTACGTAAATATACTTTTCGGGAAGATGATCAGCATAGAGACGACGGATGGCACAACCACCACAGTGTCGCCCGGATACAGGCCATGGAAGAATAACACCCAGGGATCCTCAACAACATATACTGAATCATTCGGACCCATGGAGATCGATTTCGGTCTGCCGATCGCCTTCAGCTATGATTTCTTTACTCTTGAGATCGAACCCGGATATGTCCTGCCTCTTTATTCTGAGACCGGAGCAACAGGAATGAAAGGTTTTCTTTTTATGGCAAGTGCCTTCTTCAGGATTTTTTAACTTTGGGCTATGAACGTCCTGATAGTTGAAGACGAAAAGAGCCTCGCCAATGAGATCGCAGCCTGGCTGAAGAAAGAAAGTTTTCTATGCGATGTGGCTTATACCGGCAGGGATGCCTCCGAAAAAATCGCCGTCAACCTCTACGATTTTGTTCTTCTCGACCTCGGTCTTCCGGATTACGACGGGCTTGACCTGATCAGGGAGGCCAGAAAAAACAGCATCGATGTTTCATTTATCATTATCACGGCCCGCGGAGCCGTTGAAGACAGGGTGAAGGGACTTGACCTTGGTGCCGATGACTACCTTCCAAAACCTTTCGCCCTGGCTGAACTGCAATCACGCATAATGGCAGTGGCCAGAAGGAAATTCCAGATCACCTCCCCGGATATTACTCTTGGCGAATTTGTAATGGAGATCCAGGCCAGGAGGCTGAAGCATAAAGACCGGGAGGTAGAAATAACAAGAAAAGAGTTTGATCTGCTGCATTATCTTGTTATTAATCATAATAAGGTACTGGCCCGTCACCAGCTTTACGAACACATATGGGGCAACACCCTTGATGACCAGTACGACAGCAATTTCATCGACGTTCATATTAAGAATTTACGCAAGAAGCTGAACGCCCACGCTCCCTCTCCATGGCTCGAAACAGTCAGGGGTGTTGGTTACAGGGTAACCACAGACAGGTAATGTGATCACGTGAGCATGATGAAATTACAGACAAAACTCACCCTCTTCAACCTGCTCTCAAAACTGGTCTTCTCCGCACTATTTCTGGGCTTTCTTCCCCTCATCATTGAACGCATCAATACGCTTCAGACTGATAATGAGCTGATAAATAAAAGAGAAGAGATCATTGACCTGATTTCTGAGGTTGGCATTGAACCGTTCATCACCTCCGGGACAGATGGAGGTTTTGGGAGTTACAATATATTAAAGGAGGAGTTTATCAGCCTCGAGAGAAGTGACCTGGCAGAGGACTGGAACTTTATCGAAGTCACACAGCGGCTCATCGATGACGAAGCAATAGTCTACCGCGTTCTTCACTACTCCCTGAAGATTGACGGTCAGATCTACCTCCTTGAGATAGGAAAAAGCCTGTCGAGCATAACCTATTCAGCAAGAAACATCCGGAGGGTCATCCTGATATTTCTTACAATTTTCATTGCCACTACCCTCCTCTCCGACCTCTTTTATACGGCTCGCATCCTGCGTCCGCTAAGTATCATCACCGGACGGCTTAAAGAGACCTCATCACCCTCCCTTATCAACGCCGAACCTGTTGTAACCTCAACTGAAGACTTCATCCAGCTTGACCGTACCCTGCGCGAGATGATGAGAAAGATCGAAGATCTCTTCCGGAAGGAGAAGGAGATCACGGTGAACATCTCTCATGAGCTGATGACACCTGTCTCTGTATTGCGAGGCAAACTCGAGAACATGCTTCTTCACGAGAACATAGATCCTGACATAGAGGCAGGGATAGAGGAGTCGCTCAGGACACTGCACAGGCTGAAAACCCTGGTGAACTCACTGCTGATGATTGCACGCATTGAAAGCAGGCAATATCTCCGGGATGAGACTGTTGACCTGGTTTCATTGCTGAATGAGGTCGTCGAAGAACTGGATCCGATAGCTGAGGATGCTGGCGTGTCAATTACCCTCGACTGTAACCGTAAATTCTCTTTCAACAATGCCAACAGGTCCCTTCTCTTTTCGATGTTCTACAACGTAGTGAACAATGCAGTGAAGAATACTCCCGAATCTGGAGAAATAGAAATAAGCGGGGATGAGAGTGAGGGAGCGTTTAAAGTGTCTGTCTGCGACACCGGCAGGGGTATGTCAGAGGAACAGCTTGACAAACTCTTCTCGCGGTTCAGCACCAGGCTTGACCCACAAGGCGACAGCACCGGAATCGGACTCGCCATTACAAAATCAATAGCAGATTTTCATGATATTGCCGTAAGAGTTCTGTCTGAACCCGGAAAAGGCACGCATTTTTTTTTCTTTTTCCCTGTAAATTCATTATAGCTTCATTTTCACGGGGTTATTTTTGATCTGTTATTTGATAATAAACTAAAACAGAACAAAAATGAAAAAAGAAATTCTTTTCGGCGCGATAGCACTTCTGATAAGTGCAGGCGTCATGGCACAGACCTCAGACCCTATCCAGACCCAGACAAAAACCAAGAAACAGCTCAGGGTTGAGGCCAGAGAGCAGGCTAAAGTACAGGAGCAGGTTCAGAGCGGTGACCCGATCATGACACAGACCCAGACCAGGACTAAGACACAGGCTAAAGAGCAGGCTAAGGTGCAGGAGCAGGTTCAGAGCGGTGACCCGATCATGACACAGACCCAGACCAGGACACAGAACCATGGCGAAGTCGTAAGCGCAACAGCCAAACAGGCTCAGACGCAGACCGAAGGTGGTGTTGGCGAGATGGTCAGGGAACAGGCCAAAATGAATGGTGAAGCCCAGAAATCAATGAAGCAGGCCAAGACTGCATCGAAGAACAATGGCGCTGCCAAAAGCGTAAGGACAAACCGTCCGGCTACCATCAGGGGAACCGGCGCAGGCCGCAAGTAAGATATATATATGGCTGAGAAAAAACCGGCGGAGAGATCTGCCGGTTTTTTGTTGTGTAATATCGTTGGAAAATGAGATTTAACCAAAGGGCTGAGAGACTACTCAGCCTTCATCTTTGCCCTCTTGCGGTCGTTCTCATCAAGCATGATTTTCCTGAGGCGCATCGACTTCGGAGTGATCTCAATATACTCATCGGATGCTATGTACTCCATTGCCTCCTCGAGCGAGAAGCGTAAAGGTGGCGTCAGTATTGCCTTGTCATCTGAGCCGGATGCCCTCATGTTGGTGAGCTTCTTTGTCTTGGTGACATTGACTACAATATCATCCTGACGGGTGTTTTCCCCGATTACCTGACCCATATAGATCTCTTCACCGGGAAAAATGAAAAACCTGCCCCTGTCCTGCAGCTTGTCAATGGCATAGGCTACGGCTGTTCCTGAATCCATCGCTATCAGCGAGCCGTTGCGCCTTATCGCCATCTCTCCCTTCCACGGTTCAAAGGCGTCAAAGCGATGAGCCATAACAGCCTCCCCTTCAGTAACGGTGAGCACCTGGTTCCTCAGCCCGATTATTCCCCGGGCCGGTATCCTGAAGTTGAGATGGGCACGGTCATTCCTTACTTCTATAAGGGCTATCTCCCCCTTGCGCTGGGTGACCTGGTCAATAACCTTCCCGGCGAAATTTTCAGGCACCTGGACGGTCAGAGCCTCTATCGGCTCAAGCTTTAATCCGTCGACCTCCTTTATCAGTACTTTCGGCTGGCCCACCTGCAGCTCGAAGCCTTCGCGGCGCATCGTCTCAATGAGTATTGAGAGGTGCAGTATCCCCCTGCCGTACACTATGAACGTATCTGCGGAGTCAGTCTCTTCAACCCTCATTGCCAGGTTCTTTTCTGTCTCCCTGAAGAGTCTTTCCCTTAGCTGACGTGAGGTGACCAGCGTGCCCTCGCGCCCGAATAACGGCGAGTTGTTTGAGGTAAAAAGCATGCTCATGGTGGGCTCATCAACCTGCATGTAGGGAAGGCCCTCAGGTTCATCACCGTCGGCAATAGTGTCGCCTATGTCAAAATCCTCCATCCCAAACACGGCGCATATCTCACCGGAGCGCACCGGTTTCTTGGTTTTCACCTTCCCCAGACCCTCAAAGAGGTAAACCTCCTTGACAGTGTTCCTCATTACATTGCCATTGCGCTTGATCAGCACCACCTGGCTGCCGGGGACAAGGGTTCCTCTCTTTATTTTTCCAACAGCAATGCGCCCCATGTACGACGAATAGTCAAGGGAGGAGATCCTCATCTGCAGGGTACCCTCAGACATCATCGCTGCCGGAATATAGTCGATTATTGTATCCAGCAGGAAACTGACATCAGTCGTCGGGTGTGCCCAGTCGGGGCCCATCCATCCCTGCTTTGACGAACCGTATACCGTCGGAAAGTCGAGCTGATCCTCTGTCGCTTTCAGGCTGTGCATCAGGTCAAAGACGCTCTCCTGGGTCTCCTCGGGCTTGCAGTTAGGCTTATCAACCTTGTTGATCACCACAATTGGCTTAAGCCCCAGTTCCAGCGCCTTCTGCAGCACAAACCGTGTCTGCGGCATCGGGCCTTCAAAGGCATCAACAATAAGCAGCACACCTTCGGCCATATTCAGTACCCTCTCAACCTCGCCTCCGAAATCGGAGTGACCGGGTGTATCTATTATATTGATCTTGACGTTTTTGTAACGTACCGAGACATTTTTTGAGAGGATGGTGAT
This sequence comes from uncultured Rikenella sp., assembly GCA_964455705.1. Taxonomy (GTDB): domain Bacteria; phylum Bacteroidota; class Bacteroidia; order Bacteroidales; family VadinHA17; genus SR-FBR-E99. The sequence continues at coordinate 1,287 of CAYVYM010000038.1, read as the reverse complement.
TCCCCTCTCCCTCTCAAGGTCATTGCTGTCGAGTATTAAGTCACCCATCACCTGGTTGTCCCGAAAAAGCTTGACCTGGTACAATATGCGATCTACCAGTGTAGTCTTGCCGTGGTCTACGTGCGCTATCACGGCAATATTTCTTATTTCTTCCGTATTCATAAGTATTTGGGCTGCAAAAGTATAAAAAGAATCGGCACCCCGAAAGGTTTTCACCAACTGTTTTGCCGCCAAGGCTCACAGATCATCAGGCGGGTCATGCCTCCGTAAGATTTCGTATCTTGCAATATCAGACGGGCATTAAATTTAATAATGCCGTAAACCGTCGGATTGACAATATTATATGATCATTGACGGCCATGCACATCTAGGGGGTGAATACAAAGACCTCCCCTCCATTATTTCGACACTTGACAAGTCAGGTGCCGATAAGGTTGTGTTATGCCCCGCTGATACAGCACGGCCCAGATCGATGCCCCTCCCGGTGCTGGCCGGGAGGATCCCCGACAAAGAGCTCAGTTTCAGCGTAAACAGGCTGCTCAGGGCAACAACGGCAAGGAGAAAAACAGATCAATATATTGAATCCGGTAATGAGGAAGTTTTTAATATTGCAGGTTTGTCAGACGGTCGTGTCATACAGTTTTTCTGGGCTGACGTGCGAAGAAAGGATTTAATTGCTGACCTTGACTCTAAATTAAATCTATGGAAATTTAAAGGTATAAAGCTCCATCAGTGTATCCACCCTTTTAAAACAAACTCCTCCTCATTCAACGATCTAGCAGGTTATGCTGCCGCCAGAAATCTTCCTGTCTTCATCCATCTTCACTCCCGGAATGAGATCATCGATTTTATTTCGGTCGCCAAAAATCATAAAACTATATTCATTACAGGCCATCTGATAGGTCTTGAAATTTTTGTTACACACAAACAGAATGTGGGTGACAATATTTACTTCGATATCTCATGTCCGCAGCTTGTGTCGACCGGATTGATCAGACACGCATTAAAGGAATTTGGACCACGGAGACTGACATTGGGATCAGATACTCCTTACGGTAAAAACAATATCAGCCTGATCATCTCCAGGATCAGAAGTCTTGACCTGTCTGACACAGAAAATGAGATGATCCTTGGAAACAATATGAAAAATATCCTAATGCTCTGAGACAATAAGAGAATCGGTCTCCTGAACAGTAACGGGGAGCAGCTTCTCAATGAAACGGATGTAAACCTCCGTTCCTGAGATGAGGGCGTCTGCAGGTAATCTTTCGTTATAGTTATGGATCG
>CAYVYM010000037.1:0-31625 GCA_964455705.1 uncultured Rikenella sp. | reverse complement strand
GGAATTTTCGATTTCAGATTTTCGATTAATCAAAATTCGCAAATCGCAAATCGCAAATCGCAAATCACAAATCGCAAATCGCAAATCCTTTCGACTTTCGACTTTATGGACTTTCAGACAGACCTCAGACCTTCTGACGGCTTGAATTCCTGACAATCTGCATGTTCCTGTACAACTGCAGTCATTTGTTATATTTCAAAATGTTTCTACCTTTCGTGAAGAACTTAAGCACGGAGCATGATCAATGATAAGCTTTTGAATCCCAGGAGTATTGCTGTTATTGGCGGCTCTGATGACATCACCAAAGCCGGTGGCAAGGTCCTGAAGAACCTTCTCGCAGGCGGTTTCAAAGGTGAGATATTTGTTGTCAACCCAAAAGCATCTGTGGTACAGGGCCTTCCGGCCTGTCGTGACGTGTCGCAACTCCCTGAGACTGATATGGCTATACTCGCTGTAGCCTCGAAATACTGTCCGGCCATAGTACGCACTCTTGCCCATGAAAAGAAGACCGGAGGATTCATCATCCTCTCTGCCGGGTTCAGCGAGGAGGATGAAAAGGGAGCCGTTCTTGAGAGAGAGATTGTGGAAACAGTCAGGCAGACCGGCGGGTCGCTCATCGGACCCAACTGTATAGGATATCTGAATAACAATTATCACGGGGTATTCACCGAGCCCATTCCCAGATTATCGGCAAGTGGCATCGATTTTATATCCGGTTCGGGTGCTACGGCAGTATTCATTCTTGAGGCAGCTATCACAAGTGGACTTCCCTTCTCGAGTGTATGGTCAGTGGGCAACAGCGCCCAGATAGGTGTGGAAGATGTACTTGAACATCTCGATCTTACCTATGATCCGGCAACCAGCTCGGCAATAAAGCTGATGTACATTGAAAATATTTCAGACCCGGCAAGATTCCTCAGACACTCTTCATCCTTGATACGCAAGGGATGCCGAATCGCCGCCATCAAGGCAGGCACTTCGGAGGCGGGTTCACGCGCAGCCTCTTCACATACAGGTGCAATGGCATCACCTGACGCTGCCGTTGAGGCGCTGATGCGAAAGGCTGGCATAGTCAGATGCTTCAATCGTACCGAACTGGCATATGTGGCTGCTCTGTTTACATACAAAAAGCTCAGCGGGAAGAGAATTGCCGTTGTCACCCACGCCGGCGGACCGGCAGTGATGCTGACCGATGCCCTGAGTGAGGGAGGGATGGAGATACCACGTCTCTCGGGGAAGGCGGCTGACCGACTTCTTGAGGAGCTCTTCCCTGGATCATCGGTGTCAAATCCAATCGATTTTCTGGCAACAGGCACAGCTGAGCAACTGGGTATTATCCTCGATGCGTGCGAGAACGATTTTGACGAGATCGATGCCATGGCTGTCATCTTCGGTAGTCCGGGGCTCTTCCCGGTTGACGATGTCTACAGCCTTCTGCATGACAAAATACGCAGCTGCAACAAGCCCGTGTTCCCCATAATGCCTTCGATAATAAACGTCAAAAGGGAGATAGCCGAATTCATTGCACATGAAAATGCTATATTCCCTGACGAGGTGTTATTCGGGAGAGCACTGTGCAGGGTGCATTCTACACCAGGACCTTCAGATACAGAGGCTGATATTGTCAGGGCTGGTCAGGCCGCTATAAGAGCGGTGATAGACGATGCGGGTGAAGGATATCTCTCTCCTGAAAAAGTGACCCTGCTGCTTAATGCCGCCGGCATAACCACCGTCCCCGAGACCGTAGCATCATCTGCTGACGCCGCCGTCAGAGCGGCAGACGAAATGGGTTACCCTGTGGTGATGAAGGTAGTTGGTCCGGTACATAAGTCTGATATTGGTGGAGTTACACTGAACATAATCAGCGCAGCAGAGGTACAGGCAGAGTACAGCCGGATGATGAAGCTTCCGGAAGTTACTGCTGTGCTTGTACAGAAGATGATCAGCGGCATGGAGCTCTTCTGTGGTGCCAAGCGGGAGGGGAGGTTCGGACACCTCGTCATGGCAGGCATGGGTGGCATCTTCATCGAGGTCTTCAGGGATGTCGCAACAGCTCTCGCGCCGGTGTCGGAGCAGGAGGCAGCATCAATGATCAGATCGCTGAAATCATATAAGATTATAAAAGGTTTCCGCAGCACCGCCGGCGTGAATGAGGAGGCTTTTGCCAGGGTGATTACCTCGATCTCTGACCTGCTGACGGTGGCGCCCGAGATCTGCGAAATGGATATCAATCCCCTGCTTGGCACACCAGAAGGGATCGTAGCTGTGGATGCACGCATAAGGGTCGGCAGTCTTCAGTCTTCAGTCGGCAGTCTTCAGTCTTCAGTTGGTAGTCAGAAAAAGGCTGGAGAGGGTAGGCAATAGGGGTCTTGCCGTCTTGCGGTCATGCAGTCCTGCTGTCAGAAAATATTAATAATCGAAAATCGCATATCGCCAATCGAAAATTAAAATGAAGCGTTCTGATATTCTGTTTATAGTTGTTTTTGCCGGATTGTTCCTGCCGTTTATTCTATCCCAAAAGCTTTATGAATTTTTTCTCTTGTTCAGCACCGAATGGGCGTTCACGGCGAGTTTCATAAAATTTGCCATCCTGGCAACCATGGGGGAGATGCTGGGCAGCAGGATCCGCAGCGGTCTTTACCTGCCTGAAGGATTTGCACTGGTATACCGTGCTGTAGTTTGGGGATTCCTTGGCATGTCCGTCAAGGCTGCCTTCATGATCTTCGGCGGAGGTGTGCCCCTGATAGCCTCGTATTTTGGCATGGAGAACCCGTCAGCGGTCATGGCCGGTCCCGTGACAGGTGAAAGGGTACTGATTGCCCTTGCCATCAGCACTTTCCTGAATACCTTCTATGCACCTCTGCTGATGGTGACCCACAGGGTGAGCGATCTCCATATTACTGCGGCAGCAGGCGACAGACGTAAGCTGCTGACTGTACCGGATGTAACAAGGTTACTGTCTTCAATCGACTGGAACAGCATGTGGGGGATTGTTCTGAAGATAAGCATCCCCCTCTTCTGGATACCGGCACAAACGGTCAACTTCCTCCTGCCGGAGGAGTTCAGGATACTCATTGCTGCACTCTACAGCACCATACTGGGCGTTATACTGGCATTGGCGGCGGGCTCCGGCAAGAGGTCTGAAGGTCCGAAGGTCTGATGTCTGAAAGTCGTTGTCATCAAAAAATAGGAACTGGTAGTCTAAGTTGCTTATATCATTGACCTTGGGACCTTCCGACCTTTAGACTTTTGACTTTACAGACTTTCAGACTTGCGACTTTTTTATATGACAAATAGCAGCAATCGTTCTCTTATAAATTTCTATCTTGGTGCCACAGATGAGGGCTTATAATAGAAAATTTATGAAAAATACCCCCATTAACCGTCAAACAGTAAGCAGGGCTGTCACTTCGAGCGGCATCACTGATCTTGGTTATGCGAGCATCCGTGAGATAGTCAAGCTTGTAAATGTATTGATTAAGGAAACCGGTGTCGAATTCATCAGGATGGAGATGGGTGTGCCCGGACTCCCATCGGCGGAGGTAGGGATAAAGGCTGAGATAGAGGCACTGAACAATGGTGTGGCGTCAGTATACCCTGACATCGAAGGACTGCCGGAGATGAAGACCGAGGCAGCCCGTTTTGTGAAGAACTTCCTCGATGTGGATGTGCAGCCTGATTGTTGCGTTCCAACCGGAGGAGCCATGATGGGAGGGATGGCCAGCTTCATGGTAGCCAACCGGAACGACAGAACCAAAGAGGGAACCCTCTTCATCGACCCCGGATTCCCGGTGCAGAAGACACAGACAAGAATTCTCGGGCAGGATTACAGATCGTTCGATGTATATAATTACCGGGGCGGGAAAATGGGACCCAAGCTTGAGTCGATTCTCCAGTGCGGCAAGGTCTCAACAATCCTCTATTCAAACCCTAACAACCCATCCTGGATATGCCTCACGGAGGATGAGCTCCGGACCATCGGAACACTCGCAAGAAAATATGATGCCATCGTGATTGAGGACCTGGCATATTTCGGGATGGATTTCCGCGAGAATTATTCAGTCCCGGGAGCACCTCCGTTCCAGCCAACCGTGGCAAAGTACTGTGATGACTATATTCTTCTGATATCCAGTTCAAAGATATTCAGTTACGCCGGGCAAAGGATAGGGCTCCTCGTCATGTCAGACCACCTTTATAACCGCCGTTTCCCGGATCTTCTCCGATATTATTCCACAGATATATTCGGCAGAGCGATGATCTTCGGAGCCCTCTACGCCCTCTCTTCCGGGGTTGCCCACTCGGCTCAGTACGGTTTTACCGCAATCCTCAAGGCCGTGAACGATGGTTTATATAACTTTGTCGACAACACCAGGGTCTATGGCGAGAAGGCTTCAAGGATGAAGGAGATGTTTGTCAGTAACGGATTCAGCATAGTATATGATATGGATATAGACAGGCCTGTGGCTGACGGCTTCTATTTCACCATCTCATACCCCGGTATGACCGGCGGTGAGCTGTTGCAGGAACTGCTTGCCTGTGGCATAGCTGCCATAACACTGAACATCTGCGACAGCGAGAGGCATGAGGGACTGAGGGCATGCGTCTCGCAGGTGAGAAAGAAACAGCTGCCTCTGCTTGAGGAGCGGCTGAAAATTTTCAGGGAGAATAATCCCGTAAAGGATTAATCATATATTTATCATCGAATTAATAGAAAAGAGATGGCTAAGATAAAAGGTGCAGTGGTTATAGACAAAGAGAAGTGCAAGGGGTGTGAGGTGTGCGTGGTCACATGTCCTACCCAGACACTGGCCATGGCAACAGATGTGAACGCCAAGGGATACCACTTCTCGTATGCAGCCTTCCCCGATGCATGCATTGGCTGTGCAAACTGCGCAGTCGTATGTCCTGACGGCGTGATTACCGTCTACAAGGTAAAGGTTGGATAAAGAAAAGAAACACAATATATTAATGGAAAAGGAACTGAGACTGATGAAGGGCAACGAAGCTATCGCCGAAGCTGCAATACGCGCCGGTGCCGATGGTTATTTCGGATATCCCATCACTCCGCAGAGCGAGATACTTGAATATCTCATGGAGGCTAATCCTGAGAAAACTACCGGAATGGTGGTGCTACAGGCTGAGAGTGAGGTTGCCGCTATTAACATGGTTTACGGTGGTGCTGCATGCGGCAAGAAGGTGCTGACTTCATCTTCATCACCGGGAATAAGCCTGAAGCAGGAGGGCATCACATATATCGCAGGTGCCGAACTCCCCTGCCTGATCGTCAACGTTGTACGCGGCGGCCCTGGCCTCGGCACCATTCAGCCGGCACAGAGCGACTATTTCCAGGCTACCAAGGGTGGCGGGCACGGCGACTATCACCTGATAGTGCTTGCACCCTCATCAGTACAGGAGATGGCTGACTTCGTGGAGCTGGGCTTTGACCTCGCATTCAAATACAGGAATCCTGCCATGATACTCTCTGACGGAGCCATCGGGCAGATGATGGAGAAGGTATATCTCAAACCGCAGAAAAAGAGATCGGAAGAGATACTGCCATGGGCAACCACCGGCAAGCCTGCATCAAGGGAGCGGAACATAATCACTTCGCTCGATCTTGACCCGGAACGCCAGGAGAAGTTCAACCTGAAACTGACTGCCAAATACCGCGAGATAGAAGAGAAGGAGGTGCGCTATGAGGAGTTTATGACTGACGACGCCGACTACCTGTTCGTAGCCTACGGCACCAGTGCAAGGATATGCCAGAAGGCGCTGCAGATGGCAAGGGCTGAAGGAATTAAAGCAGGACTGCTCAGACCGATAACACTCTTCCCTTACCCGAAGAAGAGACTGAATGAACTGGCTGACAGGATCAAAGGCATGCTCTCGGTTGAGATGAGCGCCGGACAGATGGTGGAAGACGTCATGTTGTCAGTGAACGGAAAGACAAAGGTAGGTCACTACGGAAGGATGGGAGGAATGATCCATACACCGGAAGAGGTGCTGGAAAACCTTAAATTATTTATTAAAGGATAAACGAGATGGCAGAGACAGACATAAATGATATTGTAAGGCCCGAAAACCTTGCCTACGTTAAATCTAAAATCCTGACTGACAATGTAATGCATTACTGTCCGGGCTGCGGCCATTCCACCGCCCACCGCGTACTGGCCGAAGTAATCGAGGAGGAGGATCTGCAGAGCAGGACTGTTGGTATCACCCCTGTCGGATGTTCGGTTCTTATGTACAATTACATCGATATTGATTTCCAGGAGGCTGCCCATGGCAGGGCTCCTGCGCTGGCTACGGCCGTCAAACGGCTGATGCCCGACAAGTTCGTTTTTACATATCAGGGCGACGGTGACCTGGCGGCCATCGGCACAGCGGAGACCATTCACACTTGCAACAGGGGCGAAGACATACTTATCCTGTTCATCAATAACGGCATCTACGGCATGACAGGCGGACAGATGGCACCGACAACGCTTGAGGGGATGAAGTCGTCAACATCACCTTACGGCCGCGACATATCAACCATGGGTTCTCCCATCAAAATGGCCGACATCGTTGCAATGCTTCCAGGCACCTGCTATGTCACACGACAAAGCGTCAACACCGCCGGCGGCGTGAGAAAACTGAAGAGGGCTCTTAAAAAAGCCGTTCAGTACCAGAATGAAAAGAGAGGGACCTGTTTCATAGAGGTGGTTTCAAACTGTCCCTCGGGATGGAAGATGACCCCGGTGGAGTCAAATAAATGGATGGAGGAGAACATGTTCCCGTTCTATCCCCTTGGCGACATCAAGGTTCCGCCTGAAAAATAAGCATCATGGAGGGAAGAAATGTAATGCGACTCCGAAGTATGGTACAAGCAGTGTTTTAATTAATGATCAGATCATGACAGAAGAAATTATTATAGCAGGTTTTGGCGGACAGGGTGTTCTCTCAATGGGCAAGATCATGGCCTATTCGGGTATGATGCAGGATATGGAGGTGAGCTGGATGCCTTCATACGGCCCCGAGATGAGGGGAGGGACCGCCAACGTCAACGTGATACTCAGTGACGAGCGCATAAGTTCACCTATCCTCAGGAGTTTCGACACCGCCATCATCCTCAACCAGCAGAGTATGGACAAGTTCGAGCATACCGTCAAACCGGGAGGTACCCTTATCTATGACGGCAACGGTATAACGAGGCATCCTGAGAGGAAGGACATTACCATTTACAGAATAGATGCAGCAGAGGAGGCCTCGAAGAGGAAGATGCAGAAGGTGTTCAATATGTTTGTCATGGGAGGATTTATGAAAGTGAAACCCATACTTAAGACAGAATACGTTATCAAGGGTCTGAGGAAATCGCTCCCCGAAAGATACCATCATCTCATCCCCATGAACGAGCAGGCCATTAAACGGGGGATGGAGCTAATTAACCAGGTGAATTAATTTGCGATTGCCGATTTGCGATTGTCGAATTTTTTTAATCGCAAATCGCAAATCGCAAATCACTCGTAGAAGTGCATCTCTCGTATATACTTCCACGTGGGTGCCGGCACGAACCATGAGACATCCTTGCCCTCTTTTATTGCACTGCGGATGAAGGTGCCGGAGATATCCATCACCGGAGCATCTATCTCCTTTACTGACGCCATCGACAGTACTTCCTGCAGCCTCTTGTTACTCCTGCTACCGGGGTAAAGTCGCGGATACACAATTATCGGGTACTGTTTTACCAATACCTCGGCATTCTTCCACTTGTGCAGAGTGGTCAGATTGTCCTCGCCCATGAGGAGAGTGAACCTTCTCTCCGGGTATCTCCCGGTCAGCCATGCCAGAGTATCAACGGTATAGGAGGGTTGCGGCAGAGTGAACTCGACATCCGATACCCTGAAACGGGTATCGTCACCGATTGCAAGCTCGGTCATGTAAAGCCGATCGCGATCCTTTAATAGTGACTCCTTGGTTTTCAGCGGATTATGCGGACTGACGACGAACCAGATCTCTTTCAGTGACGAGTACTCGGCTATATAGTTTGCTATAGCCATGTGCCCTATGTGCACCGGGTTGAACGAACCGAAATACAATCCTGTCTCCATCACCTCTTGTCAACGAATTCCGTCACTACCTTGAGTATTTCATTGCAGGCTTCATCCAGCCCGTCGTTTACTATGATACAGTCAAAACTGTCTGCCAGCAGGATCTCCGATGCAGCCTTCTCCAACCTCATCTCAATCTGCTCAGCACTGTCCGTTCCGCGCTTCATCAGCCTTGCCCGCAGCTCGTCAACCGAGGGTGGCAGGATAAAGATGGCCAGAGCATCCTTGCCGAAGATCTCCTTCAGGTTGATCCCCCCCTGCACGTCGACGTCAAAGAGGGGTACCTTCCCTTCCTCTGCAATGCGGTCAATCTCACTTCGAAGGGTGCCGTAGTAGTGATCACTATAGACCTCCTGCCACTCAATGAATTCACCATTTTTGATCTTCTGCCTGAATTCATGTGAGGTGATAAAATAGTATTCCCTGCCGTCCACCTCAATGCCCCTCGGTTTCCTGCTCGTTGCCGAAACCGAGAACATGAGTGGCAGGCCGGCACCCAGGAGATATTTCACAAGAGTGGTCTTGCCGGCTCCTGAGGGAGCGGAAATGATAAGTACTCTCCTGCTCTTTCCTCTTTTCATGAGCCTAAAGCACATTCAGGGTCAGTTCCTTTATCCGTTCCAGTTCGTCTTTCATCATCACCACCAGCTTCTGCATAGAGGCGTCATTGGCTTTGGAACCTATAGTGTTGATCTCGCGCCCCATCTCCTGCGAGATGAAGTTGAGCATCTTGCCATTCTGACCGTCGCCGCTCATGGTCTCAATGAAGTAGTCGCAGTGTTTCTTCAGCCGCACCTTCTCCTCATTGATGTCCATCTTCTCAAGGTAGAAGATCAGCTCCTGTTCAAATCGGTTCTTGTCTATGTTTTCCGATCCGACGGTCTCCTGAAGAGTTGCCATAAGTTTATCACGCATGCGTGTCAGGCGGTCACCCTCTACCGTGTTAAGATTTTCAAGATACCGGCTGATACTGTCGACAGACTTTGTGAGGTCAGCCTCCATCGCCCTGCCCTCCTCAAGGCGGTACAGATCGGTCATAGAGAGTGCATCATCGATCAGTTTTACGGCCATGCTCCATTCCTCCTCAGTAAGCTCAGCCCTCTCAGTCCTGAGTGTTTCGGGGAGCCGCATCACAATGCCGAGCAACTCGCTGTCGCTTTTGATTCCCAGTTCATTGCTTATCGCCCTGAGCTGACAGTAGTAGTTTTTAACGATATTACTGTTGATAACCGGTGCCGGCTCGTCATTCATGGCGTCGAAGGAGATCATCAGGTCAATCTTGCCTCTCTCGAGCCTTCGGATGACCATGTTCCGTATATCCAGCTCCTTCTCCTTGTAGATCCACGGCATCCTGGTGTTGATGTCAGCCTGTTTGCTGTTGAGTGATCTGATCTCAACGGTGATCTTACGGTGCGATGTCTCCAGCATGGCTTTGCCATAGCTGGTCATTGATCTTATCATGATGGTACAGTTATGCCTGAGGCAAAGATAGGTTTTTTATGTCAGGTGAGCAGGTCGAGCTCAACGGTGAAGTGCCTCATGATCGGGGCTTCCCATTTGATGGTGAGGCCCCTCGTGATCTGGTTCCTTCTCTCCCAGACGTTGCATATAGCTACTGCCACATAATCCATGTGGTTGTCTGTATAAACCCTTCTGGGAATGGCCAACCGTACAAGCTCCAGCTCCGGGTGCCTGTTCAGGCGTGTAACCGGATCGCGGTCGGCCATCAGAGTGCCAATCTCCGCACTTCGAATGCCTCCTTCAAGGTAAATCTCAACTGCAAGTCGTTGTGCAGGGAACTCCTCTGCAGGCACCTTCTGAAGGAATTTCCCTGCATCGATGAAGATGGCATGACCGCCGTAAGGTACCTGCACCGGTATGCCTGCCGCACTGAGCTGCTCACCCAGGTGCGCCACCTGCAGGATACGCGACTCAAGATAGTCAAACTCAGTGCCCTCGAAGAGGCCCACTGCCAGGGCGTTCATATCACGGCCCGCCATGCCTCCGTAGGTGAGAAAGCCCTCGAACATTATATTGAAGGTTGTGGCCCTGCGGAACAGCTCCTGGTCTCTGAAGCCTATGAATCCGCCTATGTTGACTATGGCATCCTTCTTCGAGCTCATTGTCATGCCGTCAGCATAGGAGAACATCTCACGGGCTATCTCCCTGATGCTTTTGTCAGCGTATCCCTCTTCACGTGTCTTAATGAAGTACGCGTTTTCGGCAAAACGGGCGGAGTCTAATATTACAGGCACGCCGTACCTGTCGGCGAGTTCACTTACCCCCCGAAGGTTGGCCATGCTTACGGGCTGCCCACCGGCAGTGTTGTTGGTGACGGTCATAACAATACATCCAAGCTTTTCGCGGGGGGTCCCACTGACTATCTGCTCAAGCTTTTCAAGATCGACGTTGCCTTTAAAGGGATCAACGGCATTGATGTTCCTTGCGATCTCTACGGTGCAGTCAACTGCTGTGGCCTTCCGGAACTCGATATGCCCCTTGGTGGTGTCAAAGTGGGCGTTGCCCGGGATAACGTCGCCCTCCTTAACCAGTACCGAGAAGAGGACGTTCTCCGCAGCCCTGCCCTGGTGCGTGGGAAGGAAATATTCGAATCCTGTAATCTCTTTTATTGCCTCTTTTAGCTTATAGTAGGATGAAGCGCCGGCATAGCTCTCATCGCCGGTCATGATGGCACCCCATTGCCTGTCACTCATGGCCCCGGTGCCGGAGTCAGTGAGGAGGTCAATAAACACCTGCTCTGACCGCAGGTTAAAGAGGTTCCAGGAGGCTTTACGTATCCATTCCCGGCGCTCTGCGAGGGTACTCTGGCGGACAGTTTCAACCATCTTTATCTTGAAAGGTTCACAATATGGAAGGTTCATAGGATTTGCGATTTGCGAATTTCGATTGACGATTAAGAAATTTTAACAACCGTAAGGGGAGGGGGGTGAAAATGCATTGAGACATGCAACCCCCGGGGTTCAGAATGCGTCCCTGTTCTTGATGTTCCGGAAGATCAGCTTCCGGTTTATTACCGATTGAAAATGGAAAATCATCTAAATGGGCTATTTTTGCAAAGATAACTTATTTAAGTTTGGGGTACAATCCGGAATTGTTTAAACATCATGAAATGAGATTGAGAACCGTAGTGATTCTTTTAATATTTTATTGCCTGTCTGGAAGCATAATACTTTCCGGACAGGTTGTTGATGTCCCGGCGACTATACCGGTGACCGTACCGGTGGTATCGGCTGACACGCTTGAGACCATGTCACGCCTGCTGAAATCCATTAAGGGTGAGCCGATGCCAGCCATCAACGGCCCTCAGGATATAAAATTTGACAGGGATGCCTCACTTCGGTATCTTGAAAAAGTCTATTCTGCAAACCAGATGTGGAGGAAGAGCAATGACCCGTTGCGTGAGGCAATCAGGAACCTCATATGGATTGCATCGAGACCTCCGGCCGACTCGGTGATGCGCTACCTGTCGGATTATGAATTTGAAAAGATCAGGGTGCCTGCAGAGAAATATTTCATATTTGATTCTATTCGAATCATTCTGCCGGTCATACAGTCTGACTCTTCAGCCACCGACACAGTAACAGGGAAGCCAAAGGAAGGAGAGATGTTCATCGAAGCCGGCAATAGGTTTGAGAAGGTGATACTGTCAGCTGATTCAAAACCGGTAATGAAGAATGACACCCTGAGGCTGAATGATTCTGTTTACATACTGATGAGAGATTTTATCCCGGCACAGCTGCCGCACCACACCAAAGACACTATAGTGCTGGTGATAACCGACACACTGCCTGAGGCATCGGTCTACCGGGGCGACATTCCCTTCCGGTACCTGAAAAACCCTTATGTGGGCGACTCACTTGAGGCAGCCGTTAGTTCTCTGATAGGGTATCTTGAGAGACGAGACTCAACGCAGTTACGGGTCACCGGTGAAACAGGAAGGGGTACTGACATCTGGCTCAACAGCCAGTCTGACAATCTTGTCAGGTTCTGGCTGCCTGACGGTGATGGTGATTCAGTGACCGTCTGGCTGGGGAGTCCGGCGAGAAACACCATATCTCTCAGGGCAGAAGAGGGAGTGTTGTTTAAAAAGCAGATCTGGTATGACAAATACGCCAACACCCGCGTAGATGTCACCACCTCTGTGGAAGAGGATCTCCGACGGGTTGCCCTGAGCAAGATTAAGCCCGATCTGTGGAGGTTTAAGTCAGACCTGTCATATCTGCTCTCCCAGGGGGCGGTCTCAAACTGGGCGAAGGGGGGAGAAAATAATATCTCGTCGGTCCTTGATGTGACATCTTCAGTGAATTATAACAACAAGGTCACGAAGGTCAATTCCTCAACATCGGCCAGGTTCGCCCTTGGTCTGCAGGCATCAGGAAGGAATGCTGATTTGAAGAAAAACCTCGATATCCTTGAGATCAATTCCAAGATCAACCACAAAGCTTTCGGTAAGTTTGATCTCTCGGGTCTGTTCCAGTTCAAGACGCAGTTCCTGCCGGGGTACAACTATCCCAACGACTCAGTAAAGGTTTCCAAATTCTTTAACCCTGCCACCTTTCTCTTCGGCTACGGTCTGGAGTACAAGCCGGACAAGAACACTTTCATCAGCTTTTCTCCGGTTTCTTACAAGGGGACTTTCGTACCTGACACGGCACACATCAATCAGACCAAGTACGGGATTGCAGCCGACAAACGGTCAAAGAATGAACTGGGGGCGTACCTGACGATCAACAGTAAGGTTGTCTTGTTTGAGAAGGTAAACATGAGCAACAGGATACAGCTCTTCAGTAATTTTCTTTCAAAACCTCAGAATGTTGATGTGGAATGGGAGATGATAGCCACCATGGGCCTTAACTGGTTCACTGACCTGAGGTTGAATATGCATCTCATTTATGATGATGATACCATGCTTCCTGTCTTTGATGACGGGGAGCCTGTACTGGGCCCTGACGGCAAGCAGAAGAAGGCTCCTATGGTGCAGTTCAAGGAGCTTCTGGGTGTCTCTTTCATCTTTAAGTTTTAAAAGAACAGAAGGTCAGTTATCACCGCCACCCCGAAGATGACACCAGCCACCCCGTTGGTGGTACCGAATGCCATATTCACCCTGCTTATGTCATCAGGCTTCACAATCAGGTGCTGGTAGAGCAGCATGGCTGTAAAGATCAGGGCGCCTGCCCAGTAAACAATACCGGCCTGCCCAACCAATCCTGCCGCAGAAACAAGCATAAACGATAGCGAATGCAGGGTTGCCGACACCGCCAGCGCCTCCCTCCTTGACATCATTGCGGGTATGGAATGGAGCCCTGTCTTACGGTCAAACTTGTCGTCCTGCAACGCATAGATGATGTCAAAACCACTGACCCAGGTAAGGACAATCAGCGAATATATGAGAGGAAGAAGTGCAAAAGTTCCTGTGACGGCAATATAAGCTCCGATAGGTGCGAGGCTCAGGCCGAGTCCGAGCACCAGGTGGCACAGGGGAGTGAACCTCTTGGTATAACTGTACCCCAGAACTATTATAAGCGCCAGGGGCGACAGTATCAGGGTCAGCCGGTTAAGAAAAGCTGCCGCGATAATAAATAGCAATGAACTCGCAATGACAAATACCAGGGCATGACGCTGCGGAATCCTCCCGGATGGTATCTCGCGCCCGGCGGTCCTCGGGTTCATGCTGTCAAAATGCATATCGGCATAACGGTTGAATGCCATGGCTGCGCTGCGTGCAAAGACCATGCAGGCGAGCACCAGCAGAAAGGTCCTCAGGCTGAAACCGAAGCCCGGTTCAACAGTCCCGAGAAAATATCCAATAAGGGCAAATGGCATGGCAAAGACAGTGTGACTGAACTTGACAAGCGACAGGTAGTCATTAGTCCTTCCCATAACTTTATCATCTCAGTGTGGCCCCGAACTCACGCTCAAAGGCTTTGACGAAGGCGCCCATTACCTTTTCAATGTTCTTTTCGGTGAGCGTCTGCCTCTCATCCCTGAGTATGAAACTGACGGCGTATGATTTCTTATCGCTGCCGATCGCCTCGCTTTCATATACGTCAAAGAGGTCAACCTCCTGAAGGATATTACGTTCAGTCTTAAAGGCAAGATCACGTATCTGGCTGAAATCTACTGATTTATCGAGCAACAGGGCCAGGTCACGACGGACCCAGGGGTACCTGGGGAGTTCACTGAACCGTATCTGTTTATCTTTGAGGAGTTTCAGGATGTTTTCCCAGATGATCTCACCGTACCATACATCCTGCCTGATGTCGAACATGGCAAGGTACTTTTTCGATATTCTCCCGAATGATGCAACATCCATTCCTCCGGCACTGAATTTCATTCCTTCAGTGAACCATCCGGCGCTCTCCCCGGCGGCAGTGATCTCGCGTGCTGAAATGCCAAAACGTGAGAGTACCAGCTCAATATAACCCTTCATGTGAAAGAACCCTGACGGGATCGCGGCTGTGTTCCACCTTTTGGCGTTGATGTTCCCGGTAATTGCCAGACCCAGTAACTGACGCTCGCTGAAGTTATCTGTGATCTCCATCGTTCCCCGGCCCTTTTTCCTGGCGTAGGCATAGCCCAGCTCATAGAGCCTGAGGTCATTGTTCTGCCTGTTCAGGTTCCACGATACTGTATTCAGCATTCCGGGCAGGAGAGACATGCGCATGACGTTGAGGTCGCTGCTGAGCGGGTTGGCAAGCCTCACCATGGAGTCAACATCGAAGTCGCCTGTTGACTCGAACCATGCCGCCGGGGTCAGTGAATTGCACATTATCTCTGCGAAGCCGTTACCGGTAAGGAGTTCGGCCATGTTGGCCGCCACCTTCTCACGGTCAGGCCTGGCAGTATGTGAAAGCATGGAGTGCATCTCGCTGCTGATACCAATGTTGTCATAGCCAAATATCCTGAGTACCTCCTCAGTCACATCGGCCTCACGGGTCACATCAACCCTGTAGGAAGGTATCTCGAGAGTTAAAATATCAGGTGTCTCATCCGTGATATGTATGTCGAGGCTGTATAGTATGGTTTTTACAGTCTCTGGGGGTATCTCCCTGCCAATCAGCCTTGTCATACGGTCAAGCGAGTATCTTATGACCGGTTTGCCTACTGGTGAGGGATAAATATCCATGATATCACCTGCGATCTCTCCTCCTGCCAGTTCCTTCACCAGCAGTGCGGCTCTTCTCAGTGCATAGATTGTCATCTCGGGGTCAGTGCCTCTCTCAAACCGGTAGGAGGCGTCGGTATGCAGGTCATGCCTGCGTGAGGTGCGGCGAACCGACACGGGACTGAAGGTGGCGCTCTCGAGGAAGATATCGGTGGTGGAGCCGGTGACACCCGACTTCTGTCCGCCGAAGACGCCGGCTATACACATCCCTTCCTGCTCATTGCATATCATCAGGTCCGATGATGAGAGCTCACGCTCCACGCCGTCGAGGGTCACGAATTTCGTCTTTTCGGCGAGTCTCTTTACTATCACCCTGTTACCTGCAATAGCTCCTGCATCAAAAGCATGCAGCGGCTGCCCGGTTTCGTGCAGAACGAAGTTCGTGATATCCACCACATTATTGATGGGGGTCTGTCCTATTGCCCTGAGCCTGTTCTGCAGCCATGCAGGTGAGGGACCTACGGTTATGCCCCTGATTGTCAGACCGGAATATCTTATACAGGCATCTGGTGCATCAACTGTGACCCTGATGGCTCCGTCAGCCCTCTCTTTTCTGAATGCGGACAGGTCAGGCAGTTTTGCCCTTACCGGCTTCTGCAGGTTGAACCAGGCTGCCAGGTCGCGAGCCACACCGTAATGCGAGCTGCAGTCAATACGGTTGGGCGTGAGCCCTATCTCAAAGACAATGTCACTTGTCACCCCGAAGTAATCTGCTGCAGGTGATCCGACCCTTGCAGGGGGGTCCAATACTATGATACCCTCATGTGCTGTTCCGATACCCAGCTCATCCTCGGCGCAGATCATCCCCTCAGAGAGTTGTCCCCGGATCTTTGAACGTTTGATTTCGAACTGTTCATCTCCGTGGAAGACCATGGTTCCCGGCACTGCAACAGGAACGAGCTGACCGGCAGCAACGTTGGGTGCACCGCAGACAATATGCAGTGGCTCAGTGCCCCCCGTATCAACGGTGGTGACGCTCAGCCTGTCTGCATCAGGGTGTCTTTCACACGTGAGAACCCTGCCAATGACAACACCCTTCATGCCTCCCCTGACCGAGACCCACTCACTGACACCCTCAACCTCAAGTCCCAGGCCTGTGAGTATGGCTGACAGCTCCTCCGGTCCCGCATCGAAGGTGAGATACTCCCTCAGCCAGTTATAAGAAATCTTCATCGCGGTAAAATTTTACTGTTTTTTATGACATGCAAAAGTAAGGAAAAAAGGTTAGAGGCATCACTGCGGCTCCATTAAATGGATGATCATTATCGTTATATTTGCACGTCAACATAATGCCAATGAAAATAGAGGAAAAAGACAAACTGATACTCATAACCAATGATGACGGACTGTATGCCAACGGCATAAGGACTCTTATCAGCATCATGAAGGAGTTTGGCAAGCTTGTTATCATCTCGGCCACTGAGAGCCGCAGTGCAATGTCACAGGCACTGACGGTAAAGCATCCTCTCAGGGTCAAGCTGCTGATCGAAGACGAAACCCAGAGGGTCTATGCTTGCAGCGGCACCCCCACCGACGGGGTCAAGCTGGCTGTGAATCAGCTTCTGGAACGCAAACCTGACCTGATAGTATCAGGGATCAACCACGGCTCAAACGCTTCCGCGAGTGTCCTCTATTCCGGGACAATGGCTGCAGCGCTGGAGGGTTGCCTTTACGGCATAACCTCCGTTGGATTCTCGCTGACAAGTTATTCTGCCACGGCAGATTTCTCGGTATGCGAAGGGTACATCCGAAAGGTTTGCCTGCAGCTCCTTCGCGAACCGCTTCCGCAGGGTATATGCCTGAATGTCAATATACCGGCATTGCCTGCATCAGAGATACAGGGAATGATGATAGCACGGCAGGCAATGGGGTGCTGGCAGGAGGAGTTCGAAAAGAGAAAAGACCCGGCCGGAAAGACATATTACTGGCTTACGGGAAGATTCATAAACCATGAGCCCGAATCAACAGATACAGACGAATGGGCACTACGTAACGGATACGTTTCAGTTGTTCCGGTATCAACAGACATGACCGCTCATTCATTCATCGGCACCCTGAAAACAAAACTCTGACATGCAGATAAGCCAGCGGTACAATAATGCTCTGACCGGTGTCATCTCCGGGATCCTCATGCCGGTAACAGCCTTTTTCGTCTTTTTTCTCCTGACCAGACACAGCCTGACACTTGATCTCTTCATCCGCAGGATGATCGAAGCAGACAGGGTAACAGAGGTGATGAGCGTTTCAGTCTTTACCAACATCGTGATCTTCCTGCTGTTCAATCGTTTTGACATGCTCAGAGCCTCCAAGGGGGTGCTGGGTATTACAATAGCATGGGCCTTTCTGGTCTTCGGCATAAAGCTGTTCTGACATGAAGTATTTTATCATCGCCGGAGAGCCTTCAGGCGATCTTCACGGTTCCACCCTTGTCAGAAATCTGATAAGGACCGACCCGGCTGCTGATATCTCATGCTGGGGAGGCGATCTGATGAGGCAGGCAGGAGGAAGGCTGTTGAAGCATTACCGCGAGACGGCATTCATGGGTGCATGGGAGGTGCTCAGGAACATCCGCCGGGTAAGAGCCAATTTCAACGATAGCCGGCAGCAGATAACAGAAATGAGACCCGACGTGGTGATACTTATAGATTACCCCGGTTTTAACCTCAGGATAGCCCGCTATGTAAAAAAGCTGGGCATCAGGGTGTACTATTATATCTCACCGAAATTCTGGGCATGGCGCGAGGGCAGGGTCAAACAGATAAAAAAGTATGTCGACCGGCTTTACATCATCTTTCCTTTTGAGAAGGAGTTCTTCAGGAAGCACAATTGCAGTGTCACCTACCTGGGTAATCCGCTCCTTGACCATGTGGAGGCATGGCGTGCTGCGGCGCCTGATCGGGAGACCATTGCATCCTCATTGGATCTTGATGGGAGACCTGTCATAGCCATACTGGCAGGCAGCAGGCAACAGGAGGTCGCAAAAATTCTGCCCGTAATGGTCAGTGTGGCCGCAGGCTTTCCTGATTACCAGTTTGTTGTTGCAGGGATGGATCACCTGCCAGCGGAATTGTACAGTGATATAATCGGAACACTGCCCGTCAGGGTCATCAACGGCAGTACCTATGATCTTCTCTCCGTTGCGGAGGCGGCCCTGGTGACGTCAGGGACGGCCACCCTCGAGGCAGCCCTGTTTGACGTACCGCAGGTGGTCTGCTACAGAACCAGTCCAGTGACTTATACACTCGGCAAAAGAGTTATAAAGGTCAGGTTTATCTCACTCGTAAACCTTATAATGGACCGCGAGGTGGTGAGGGAACTGATTCAGGATGACCTAAATCAGGTCACACTCCACTCGGAACTGCAGGATATAATTGTCACAGGGTACAAGCATGAAATAATCAGGAGAGACTATAACGACCTCCGGACCATTCTGGGTGGCGGAGGGGCTTCAGAAAGGGTTGCGGAGGATATGTTAAGAAACCTTCAGGAAAAGAGTGCTGAATGAGGGTAGGAGCAGTCATAGTCTTGTTGATGCTGTTTATGCCCCTTGCTGCCGAAGGTGAGGTTTCAATACGTATTTTTGCCCGTACAAAGCCTGTTACAGTTGTGTTCACACCTGCCCGTGGAGAGTATACCTTCAGCGACGGACTTCGAGGAGATGTAAGGCTGTTTCCAGGTGAGACCGTTGTTATCACACGTTATGACGACAGGGTAATATACAGGACCCTTACAGGCAAATCAGCAGTGGCTGATTCACTGACCTTCACTCCTTCATCCGGCGCTGATCTCTTCAGGTTGCGCGCTCCCGGTAAGGAGGAGGCAGTGAAGACCCTTGACGGCGTGCTAAAGATTAAGTCGTTCCCCGGATCACTGCAGGTGCTTAATGTTACCTCCGCAGAGAGTTATCTGCCCGGGGTGGTCAGGGCGGAGGCGGGCAAGTACGGACCTCCGGATTACTTCCGGGCACAGGCCGTGGTGGCGCGGACCTATGTGTACCGGAATATCAACAGACATGAACTCGACGGCTATAACCTCTGCGATGACACACACTGCCAGGTCTACCCGGGAATGATCAGCGAAGTGCCCATCGTGGATGCCTGCCATTCAACGGCAGGGCAGGTGCTGGTTAACCGCGACAGCATGCTGATTGTGGCGGCGTTTCACGGCAACTGCGGTGGCATTACGGCAACATCGGCCGATGTCTGGCTGGCAGACTACCCTTACCTGGTAAGCGTCAACGACCCGTGGTGCGGCTATTCGGCTTCTTCAACCTGGAATAAAAGTATTCCGCTCTCAGACTGGAACAGTTTTCTGAGGTCGAAGGGTATTGCCCCAGGAGAGGAGACCGCCCTCTACTCAAACCCGGGATCCGGGCCGGTCAGGAAGATGGACCGCTCTGTCGCAGGAAGACACATAACCAGCGAGGAGATCAGGATACGTTTCGGACTGCGGTCGGCATACTTTTCGCTGACACCGGCAGGAGGCAGCATACTGGTGAGCGGCAGGGGTTACGGGCACGGTGTGGGACTGTGCCAGGACGGAGCAAAGGCGATGGCAGAAAAAAAGGTGACCTATGATAAGATAACCGGCTTCTATTACCCGGGCACCCGTATAACTGACATCAAAAATGCCCGGAGGCCGGTGAGGCCATGAAACTTTTAGATATTTTTACAGCAAACTTGAAGTTATGTTTACTCTCTTCAGAAAAGAGATAGCAGGTTTTTTCAGCTCGCTCACAGGCTACATTGTCATGATCGTTTTTCTCATGGCAAACAGTCTGATCATGTGGGTCATGCCTGGTCAGTGGAACCTGCTTGACAGCGGTTATGCAGGGCTCGACACCCTCTTTGTCCTCTCACCCTGGATATTCCTGTTCCTTGTACCTGCCCTCACAATGAGGCTTTTGTCCGAAGAGCGCCGTGCAGGCACAATGGAGCTGCTGTGGTCGCGCCCGGTCAGTGATGGCGCCGTCATCTACGGCAAGCTCCTGGCCTCGGTGACCCTGGTACTGCTGGCATTGATGCCCTGTCTCGTTTTTGTTGTGTCAGTATGGATCCTGGGAGAGACACCAGGCAACCTCGACAGGGGAGGAACAGCCGGTTCATTCATCGGACTGCTGATGCTGGCAGCAGTCTATTCTGCCATAGGACTCTTTGCTTCTTCACTGACGGAGAACCAGGTCATCGCCTTTATTGTCGCAGCTGTACTCTCATTCATAATGTTCACCGGGTTTGATTCACTGTCACTGGTGCCGGGGCTCTCATCGATAGGTGAAGAGGTATCAGCGATGGGCATCAATGAACACTACAAGTCCATCAGCAGGGGAGTGCTGGATATCCGCGACGTGGCATATTTTGTTTTTGTCACGGTTCTTTTCACTGAGGCTACCCGACTGACTCTTCGTCGCAGCTCATGGAAGAAACCCCTGGCAATAATTACAGCCGTGGCAGCGGTCAGCATACTAATCTCCCTGGTTCATATCAGGATTGACCTTACGGAAGACCGGCGCTTTACCCTTGCAGAGCCCACAAGAAAGATCCTCCGCGACCTTGACAGGGAGGTTCAGGTTAATGTATTCCTTGACGGTGAGATGCCCGTCGGTTTCCGGAAGCTGAAACGCAGCGCCACACAATACCTCGATGAGTTTCGGGTCACTTCAGGGCGGAAAGTCTCATACGACTTCATCAACCCTTCAGGGTCATCTGACCGCACAGAGCGCGAGAATTACCACAATCTGCTCATGAGCCGCGGACTGATGCCGGTGAATGTAATGGCCTCCGACGGCGAAGGAGGGAGAACACAGAAAAGAATATTCCCGTCACTCACCGTCACAAGCGGAGAAACAGTAATACCGGTCAATTTTCTGAGGAACAATCCATCACTTCCCGCCGAGACCAATCTCCTTCACTCAACTGAAGGACTTGAGTATGAGATCATTCAGGCTATTGCCACGGCCACAGCGGACACAATTCATACAGTGGCGTTCATCGAGGGTCACGGAGAACTTGAGGAGGCCTATGTTGCGGACCTTACGCTTGAATTGGCGAAGTTTTACAATATTGACAGGGGTGTTATCGGAGGGAGACCCGGTATCATTGACCGTTATGCTGCGATAATCATTGCAGCGCCTAAAAGAGCTTTTGATGAGAAGGACAAGTTCATCATTGACCAGTACATCATGAATGGCGGTCGTGTCATGTGGCTTGCCGAGGAGGTGATGGTGGATGCCGACAGCCTCACTGCCGGATCAGCAGTAGCATTGTATGAACCTCTCAGCTTCAGCGACATGCTCTTCAGGTACGGGGCAAGGATCAATCCTGTGATAATCCAGGATGCCGATTGCATGCTCATCCCGTTGAAGGTGACAAATCCCGGCGGTGAATCCCAGTATGTTCCGGTCCCCTGGATCTACTACCCCCTGTTACGGCCGTCTGACACACACCCCGTGACACGTAACCTCAACAGGGTAAAGGCCGGATTTGCCGGTACCGTAGACACTGTAGGCCGTAACCCTGACATAAAAAAGAGTATTCTCCTCACCACCTCAGGCCAGACGCGCACGGTCACCCCGCCGCTGGTCATCTCACTTGAAGAGGCAGACGAGATGCCCCCGAAGGAAGTATTCACTGCCGGCCCGCTGCCGGTGGCCGTGCTGCTCGAGGGGACTTTCCCCTCAGTGTTCACCAACAGGATGACCGAGAGTCTCATGGGAGAGGCCGGCAGGACGATTCTGACTGAGAGCAAGCCCACAAAAATGATCGTCATTGCTGATGGTGACATCATCAGGAATGAGGTGAGCTGGTCAGGAGGAGTAGCAGAGCCGCTTACCCTGGGCCTCGACAGATATACAATGCAGACCTTCGGCAACAAGGACTTTCTTGTCAACAGCATAAACTATCTCGTTCATGACAACGGGCTCATTGAGATGCGCTCACGAGAGATCAAGCCCAGGCTCCTCGACCAGACCAGGATAAAGAGCCAGAGAACCATGTGGCAGCTTGTGAATACGCTGGTGCCGGTAATGCTTATCATCCTTGCCGGAGTTGCCTATAACAGGCTCAAGCGAAGGCATTATATTTCAGTGAAATAAATTTGTTTGAGGGTAAGATATTTTTTTGTAATATTGATAAACCGGAATGTAAAGCAGACAACTCAGTAAATCAATGAGTTGCCGGTTAATATCAACATAATTAGGGATAACTTAAAAAATGACAATATGAAATTTGTTGTATCAAGTACAGAACTGCTGGGTCATCTGCAGGCTATAAGCAGAGTGATCAGTTCAAAAAATACCCTTCCTATCCTTGACAATTTCCTTTTCAACATCACCGGCAATGATCTGGAAATAACGGCCTCTGATCTTGAGTCGACGCTTATAACACGCATGAGGCTTGACAATATCACCGGAAGCGGTACCATAGCGCTGCCTGCAAGGATACTGCTTGATACGCTTAAGGAGTTTTCCGAGCAGCCCCTTACATTTGATATCAATCCGGATACGATGGCTGTGGTCATCAATTCCGAGAACGGTCGTTTCAGCGTTGTGGGTCAGAACGGGATCGATTTCCCGGTATTGCCGGTCATCAAGAAGGAGAAGAGGTTCGGATTCACTGTTCCGGCCGATGTGCTGCTGTCAGGCATTACCAGGACTCTGTTTGCCACTGCTGATGATGAACTGCGCCCGGTCATGGGTGGCATTCTCGTGGAGGCTTCAACCGAAAAACTCACCTTTGTCGCCTCTGATGCCCACAAGCTGGTCAGGTACCAGAGGAGTGACGCCAGAGCTGATGACAGCGCCTCATTCATCCTCCCGAAAAAACCCGCCTCATTGCTTAAGAACATCCTCCCGAAGGAGAGCGGCGTGGTGTCAGTTGAGTTCGATGACAGGAACGCATTCTTCAACCTCTCTGACTATAAGGTGGTCTGCCGTCTCGTAGAAGGCAATTACCCGAACTACAATTCGGTGATACCCAAGAACAATCCGCGCAAGGTGCGCATTGACAGGCTGGAGTTTTACAATATCCTCCGCCGTGTCTCCGTCTTCTCTAATCAGGCCAGCAATCTGGTCAAGCTGCAGTTTACCCCCAACCAGATCACCGTCTCAGCCCAGGATGTGGACTTCTCCATCTCTGCTTATGAGCGTCATACCTGCCTCTATGAGGGAGACGATATGGAGATAGGGTTCAAGTCAGTCTTTTTGATCGAGATACTCTCGAACATTGCATCACAGGATGTTGTCATTGAATTGGCAGACCCGACAAGGGCAGGACTGTTCCTTCCCGCAGAGCCGGCAAATGAGGAGGAAGATCTTCTTATGCTTCTCATGCCGATGATGATCAACGCCTGAGACAACTACAAGTATGGAGCTTAATCTGAAAAAACCCCTGGTCATCCTTGATCTCGAGACCACGGGGGTGAGCATCGCTTCTGACCGCATAGTAGAATTCTCCTCCCTGAAGGTGTCGCCCGGTGGCGCAGAGGAGTGGCTGACCCTGAGAATCAACCCGGGCATACCCATCTCACCTGAAGCAACCCGCATTCACGGCATCACCGATGCTGATGTGGCCAACGAGCCGCATTTCAAGGATGTAGCACGGAAAATCGCCGCCTTCATTGAAGGATGCGACCTGGCAGGATTCAACTCAATGAAATTTGATATTCCCATCCTCTGCGAGGAGTTCCTGAGGGTGAATGTCGATTTTAACCCGGCACGCCACAGGTATGTTGATGTACAGGTCATCTTCCATAAAAAGGAGCAGAGGACGCTGGGGGCAGCCTACAAGTTCTATTGCCACAAGGAGCTGGAGAATGCCCACAGCGCACAGGCTGACACTGCAGCCACTTATGAGATTCTCAAGGCCCAGCTCGACAGATACACTGACCTTGAGAATGACATCGGGAAGCTCTCCGCGTTCAGCGCCTTCAACAACAATGCCGACCTGGCCGGCCGGATCGTATTCAACGAACAGGGAGCTGAGGTATTCAACTTCGGTAAGCACAAGGGCAAGCCCGTCGAACTGGTCCTGAAGGAGGAACCTTCTTATTATTCCTGGATGATGAACGGTGATTTCCCGCTTAACACCAAGCAGGTACTCACTGCAATAAAACTTCGTTCATTCGGGAAAGCCTGACACCAGGATGAAAATAATCTGCGTTGGCCTTAATTACCGGATGCATGCAGCCGAGATGAACCGCCCGGTGCCGGCTGAGCCGATGATATTTCTCAAGCCCGATTCGGCCATTCTTAAAAAGAACAAGCCTTTCTTTATCCCTGACTTTTCAGAAGACCTGCAGTACGAGGCGGAGATCGTTCTGCGCATCTCAAAGCTGGGGAAGGGCATCGCCCCCAGCTATGCAGGGCGTTACTTCGATGCCCTGACGGTGGGGATCGACTTCACAGCTCGCGACCTGCAGAATAAGTTCTCGAAGGCCGGCCACCCGTGGGAGCTCTCAAAGACCTTCGACGGCTCTGCACCGCTGGGTACCTTTATTCCAAAGGAGAAATTCACTGATATAGCAGATATCAGCTTTACCCTCGACATCAACGGTGACCGTAGGCAGAGCGGCAATACATCAGATCTTATATTTTCATTTAATGAGATAATATCCTATGTATCAAGATATTATACCTTGAAGACAGGAGACCTGCTCTTTACCGGGACTCCATCGGGCGTTGGCCCGGTTCATAAGGGGGATAACCTGGTAGCTTCACTCGAGGGTGAGACCGTGCTCGATTTCTTTGTCAGGTAGCTTAAGAGATAAGCGCTGCTCCGTGCCGTTTTATTGAACCGATCAGTCTGCGGAGATCATTTTCATCAGTCATGGCGTTCATCAGCGCAGTCCGCAACCAGATAGTCCCTTCAAGCTCTGTCTGTACGAGGTAGAACTCACCGCTCTTCACAATTTTCTTTCTGATCATCCTGTTCAGATCATTCAGTTTCCCGCTGCTGCAGTTAACCGGTGCATACCTGAAACATACGATATTTGATTCCGGGGTCACTGCCAGTTCCATGTCACTTTCAGACCTGATAGCTTCAGAGAACCTTAAAGCGAGGCTGTACCGGCTGTCGATATACTTGCCCAAAACTTCGTCGCCGTAATATTTTATCACTGCCCAGGCCACGATCCCAAGTGCGCTTTTAGTGCACTCCAGTGTTCTTTTAGCCCCATTGAACCATTCATTCTCATTCTGTTTATCAAACAGGTAGCCTGCTCTCTGGGCGAATGTCTCATATGATCTCTGACCGTCACGGAAGAGCACCATGGTATTCAGTCCGGGTGTAAGCAACATCTTGTGAAAGTCTATAACCACGGAATCAGCTGTTTCGATGCCTCTGACCCGGTGCCGGTGTTTGTCTGAAAACAGAACCCCGAGGCCGTGCGCCCCGTCAACATGGAACCAGATATTGTTCTCACGGCAGAAAGCACCGATCTCCTCAAGATTATCATATGTACCGGTTGCCGTTGAGCAGGCGTTGGCAGCCACGCATATCACCCTGACCCCCTTCTCCTCCGCCTTCCGTTGTGTCTCCCTGAGGAGCTTTGTCTGCATGGCGTATCGGCTGTCATGTGGAATGCGTATCACCGATCCTCCTCCCAGGCCTATCACCTTTGCATTGCGGGAGATACTGTAATGTGACTGGTCGGAGATGATGATTCCGACCTGCCTGTCGTGTCTCACACCCTCCTCCCAGATGTTGTATTCACTCATCGCCTGTCGTGCTGCAAGGAGTCCTGTCAGGTTTCCGGCGCTTCCACCATGGGTGAAAATGCCGTCAGCCTCAGGGTTGAAGCCTATGAGCCGTGACATGTACCCTATGACGTTACGTTCTGCAGCCATGGATGCAGGTCCCATCTCGTATACGGCTACCCCGTTGTTCAGCAGTGTTGTGCACATCTGAGTGATGATACCCGCCGTAAGAGGAGGAGTGTTCTGGTGCCCCACAAAACGCGGGTGGTGCAAGTGGTTCATGCTGGCAATAACCTTTCGGATGAAACCGCTCAGCGGCAGATCTTTATTGGCCGGGTTGTCGAAAGAAAACTCCTCAACAAGGTCGTCAGGCTCAACATCCCTGAGAACCGGCATCTCACTGCGCGAGGCAGCCTCTCTGAGGTAGTCGGCAAGAATATCTATCAGCTCATGACCCTGACTGCGGAACTCTTCGCTGTCATATGTGTGGTTAAGGCCTTTAGCTGTCATAAAATATCACTTGTTGCCATGTAAAACATCGCCCGCCTTCATGATCCTTCCAACAGGGTATAATCTCGTCCTTTTCTCGAGTTCGGATACCGGGGTGTTCTGGTATAGCCACTGAAGCTGTACTACGGGATCAGCGGCCATTCTCTCATCCCTGCTCCGTGCCTTGTCAAACGCAGCCCTAAGAACGGGGTCATGGTCAAGCAGCTCCTTCAGGTGACTCTCAAACCCCCATACCGAATACCAATCCTGTCCTTCAAGAAAAGAGTCGAAGAAGTTCCATGCAAGGAAGCCGGATTCACTCTGCGGCTCCAGCATAGTGACAATATATTTGTTCGCCCGCTGGTTCAGGGAAATCAGGTAGTCTCCCTTCAGGTAGTCAATCTCCTGGGTGACCTTCCTCAGTTTAATGTTACTGTTGAAGAAGTGACCCTGAGTAGCTCTTTTGGCCGGTTCATAGCTCTCTATGTAATACGATTCAACGTTGATGGTTGTGTCATGCTGAAGCTGGTGCATCACGACTCCGTTTGCATGAAGCCGTTCAATTACCTCTTCCCACGCGAAGGGAAGGACATATGCTGCCGGGGCAGTCACTGTGACAGAAGGATTGAAGTAGTTGTAGTACCTGATGGTGTCTGTGTAAGGCTTTTCATGGTTATAAAAGCCTGTCTTCCTCCCGGTGATGGGGGTGACGGTCTCTTCATATCTGTATCCATGGTATTCAACCAGGTCCCACCTGGTGGAATCCTGTTCCCAGTCAAGGACGTACTCGCCTGCGTTCAGGGTCCGGCGGTTGGCTTCTGCCCTCAGCCTCAGGATCTCCCTATGGTTCAATGAGGTGTATCGGACCAGTTCGGCTATGAACTGCCTCGTTCCCTCAACACGTTCAGGATAAGGCTTGTATACAAGGGTCTCGGTCATAAAGCCGAAGGAGTTGAAGAGCGCGGAGTATCCGGTTGAATAATACGCGTGCTCCTCGAACCCGATAATAGCTTTGATCTCTCCTCTGTCGGTATACTGGACATACGGCACCATCTCATTCTGACGGGCCGATTTCATCCGGTCGTAGAGTTCGGGAAGCATCTTCCCCCGGAAGAACTCCTGCATCTCAGGGTGCATCTTCTCGGGCTGGGTGGCAATGAGTGTCACCGTGAACTGGTGGTCCGAACCGTTTGTAGTATGTGTATCAAGGAACACATCCGGATCGAGGTAACTGTATATGGCGGCGAAGGCCCGGGCGTCACGCGAATCCTGCTTGACGAAGTCGCGGTTCAGATCGAGGAACCGCGTGTTGCGCCTTGCTCCCTTCTCATCAGGCCCGTTCTGGTTAATGCGCCAGTATTGGCTGCGGGTCAGTGCTCCTCCTATGTTATAGACCGGGATTATAGCCACCACAGTGTTACGGAGGTACTTATTCATTTCTCCCCTGTTGGCCAGGAGGTCAGCTGCAAACCGGGCGCTGGCATCGATGCCCTCGGGCTCACCCGGATGGATGCCGTTGTTGATAAGCACAATGGCTTTGCCCTTGCGGCGTATCGCCTCCGGCTCAAACTCCCCGTCGCCACTTATGATGAAGAGGTGTAGCGGCCGGCCGGCATCAGTAATGCCCATCTCAATGAGGGTGGCCTCGGGATAAGTCGTGGCAAGTCCGGAATAAAAACTGATGGCCTCCTCCCAGGTGAGACTGTGGTTCTCATCATACCTGAGTGATGGAGTGATGCTACTGTCCTGGGCATTAAGACCTGTAGTCAGAATGACCGAAAGAAGGGTGAGGCAGAGTCTGTGGTTCATTTTGTCTGTTCTATAGAGTGGTTGGTCAGGCTTGTGGCCTTCCGGACATGAAAAAAGCAAAAGTAAGAACTTTTGCTTTTTGTCATCTGTCGGGGTATGAATTAGCGATGCAGCATACTTTCTGCAAGGTCCAGTACTGTTGTATCTTCTATTGTGACTATTCCCCCTTCGGGTCCTTTTTCTATGTGGATCCCGGCACTCAGCCCACGATCAAAGTTCCAGCCTCCGAAATAATTCCTGACGGTCTCCTCGGACATCTCAAGCTTGTCTGCTATCTTCCGTATGCTCCCGTCAGGAAGCTTGTCTTTGATCTTCCTCAGATCTGAAAATGTGATTGTTCGTGCCATGATTTTTAATGGATAGATTTTCCCAAATATACAAAAAAAACTATTGATCAGGTAAATAAAAATTCCTCTTTAAGGATAATTTAACATTTTAGATTTCAATTGATTGAACATCTCTGATGATGTAGATGTCGTAATCGCCCAGGTACTCAAATCCGGCCTTCTGATAGAGTTTTACTGCCGCCTTGTTTGTTCTGTGCACTTCGAGCTTAACCTGGTATCCTTTTTCCTTAACGAACTTAAGCGATTCCTTCAGAAGCATTCCTGAGAGGCCCCTTCCCTGGTAAGCCGGAGCTATGGCGAAGTGATGCATATGAATGCGTCTGCCATCGAAGGTCATCCATGAGGTACCGATTATATTTTCCCCGGGATTGCCGTCGCACATTACAAGCATTGCTCCTCCCAGGGCGATGCTCCGTTCTACCGCAGCCTCATCGTCGCCTCTCTCGGGTCTGCTCAGGCTGGTGGCAGTCCAGAGCCCCATTATACCCGGGAAATCGCCTTTTGAGTACGGCCTTACACTCATCCCCTTCATGGATTCTCAACTCTTGTCGGCAGGCACCACGTAAAGCTGTCCCTGCTCTTCTCTTCTGACGATTATCTCCGTTCCTTTTGTGATAAAGCCGGTCTCAGCCACGGCAGGATATACATCGCCGCCGATCATCACCTTTCCTGATGGTTTAAGTACGGTGTGGGCTGTACCTGCGCTCCCAACCAGTGATGCCAGTTTTTCGGTGTCAAAGCTCACAAATCCGTCAGCCGTGTTTACTGATGTCTCGAGGGCCAGGCTTCCGAAGAGCCTGTTAGGTGAAAACAGCTTTCTTGAGAGCCAGAGCGACAGGATAAATGAAATTATGGCGGCCAGTGCCACTATTGCAAACGCTGCAACCACCTCCCTGATACCGTCTCCTGTGGGGCCGAACCTGAACACAATCTTATCAATCATGACAAATGCCAGTCCGGTTACAATGCCTATGACTCCCAGCACGCCTGTGACACCGAAGCCGGGTAAGGCAAAGATCTCCACCGCCACAAGGATTATCCCCATGATGAATATCAAAAGGTGCCAGTTGGCGGCCACACCTTCAAGATAGAGAGGTGCAAAGTAAAGCAGCGCTGCCAGCACAGCAGCTGCAAGTGGGAATCCCACGCCGGGCGACTGCAGCTCGAAGTAGATGCCTCCGATGATGAGCATGATGAGCAGGCCAGAGACAATTGGATTGACGAGGAACATGATTATCCTGTCAGCAGCGGAGAGTTTCAGCTCCTTTATTGTATAATTCTCTATGCCGGCCCGGGCTATGACATCCTCTACTGTAGTTGCCTCTCCCTCACAGAAGCCGTACTTTATTGCTTCAAGGGTGGTGAGCGTCAATACCTGGCCTGTGTCTACGATTCCTTTTAATACTATTGACGGGTCCACCATTGCCTGTGCTATCTCCGGGTCGCGGTGCCACACCCATGTGGTGTCACCGTCCTTCACCACGGGTTTCTTGCCGTGAGCCTCCGCCGTGGCTCTCATCATGCCGCGCATGAACGACTGGTACTTGTCAGGCAGCTTTGCTCCGGTCTGGTCTACAACGGTGGCAGCGCCTATGCTTGCCCCTGGCCTCATGTAGATGCTGTCAGCCGAGATAGCTATCAACGCCCCGGCAGAGATGGCCTGGTTGTCAATGAAAACCAGTACGGGGATATGATAGTTCAGGATCAGTGTGCGCATGGAGTCAGCTATATCCACCTGCCCGCCGTAGGTGTTCATGTGAATCAGCATGAAGTCAGCTTTCAGCGAGTCGGCCTCAACGAAACTCTTCTTCACGCTGCGCCACAGCGGGGCCGCTATCATCTTGTCAATTTTTACCTTATACACCAGCGTGGTGGTGTCAGGCCCCGACTGTGCCCTTGCTGTGCCGGCACCCATGGTGGCGATAAACAAAAGGGAGATGAGTTTGACGGTGAGCTTATTCATGGATTTAGTTTTAGTTCTTTAATATAATCAATAAACTTCGTCAGGGCCTCCCGTTTACGGTCATCAAGACGAAAGTCGATATTGTGGTTCAGGTAATGTATGATCTCTTCCGGTGTGGCTGCCGTGTCCTCCTTAAGCAGGGCAACGGCCTCATTTCTGCGTTCAAGGCCCTCACTCAGAGCCTTGTTGAACAGTGACGTGAACTCCTCCGGGAGCACCCTCGTTGAAACCCAGCAGGCGAAGACAAAGGGGAGACCGGTAAGTTTCTTCCACTCAAGACCCAGATCGAGCCTCAGGGAAAACAGGTGAGCATACTCAAAACAGCGGTCTCCTATCATGACAGCAGCCTCGCCCTGTTTCATGGCCGTGATGTCAAATTCCTCCAATGCCTGTAGCCACTCAAATTCGCGTTCCCACGACCTGGCAGCCAGGATGCGGCAGAGGGCCACGGAGCTCCTCGACCGGTAGTCGAGGTAAATCCTTGTTATCTGATCAAACGGAGTGTTGCTTACCAGAAGCACCGTACGAACCTCGCCGTTGGTGCTCAGGCAGTAGTCGCTGACAATATGGTACTCCTTCATCGAGGCGATGGTGGCAACGGGTATCAGCCCAATATCGGTATCACCGGCCAGGAGCCTGTCAGCACATTCGGAGGGATGACACACCTCTAGATCTATCATCCCTGCCACTTCGCCGTCACGAAGGCCTATCATAAACGGATAACTGTTAATGTATTTGACCGCCGATACCCTTATCTTTTCCATCTCATTTGATCCGCATGCAGATAAATGCAAAGGTTCAATTTTTTTACACCAGTACAAAATAGTATTTTTGTTTTTTGATTCATTGATTAAATCACGGTGAGGAAATAAAATCATGGACCGATTAAAGGCAATTTCACCGGTCGACGGCCGCTACGGTGAGCGCGTGACGGAGTTGATCCCCTACTTTTCGGAATTTGGACTGATGCGCTACCGTGTCCACGTTGAGACGGAGTATTTCATTGCCCTCTCGCAGGCCCGCCTGCCGCAGTTTGCAGGCTTTCCGGACG
>CAYVYM010000036.1:0-31751 GCA_964455705.1 uncultured Rikenella sp. | reverse complement strand
TGACTCAGCTCACATATCAGGGCACAGGCATGACTCAGCTCACATATCAGGGCACGGGCATGATTCGGTTCTCAAATCAGGGTACCATCATGATTCGACGCTCATTGCAGTGCAGGAGCCTGATTCGGTTTTCACCCTGCTCTTCGCGGGAGACATCATGGGCCATGACGGGCAGATAGCGGCCGCCCTCAATGATTCCACGGGTAAATATGAGTATGACAGTGTCTTCAAATACATCTCGCCGGTAATTTCCGCAGCCGATATTGCAATAGGCAACCTGGAAGTCACCCTCGGGGGTGCCCCCTACAAAGGTTACCCGGCCTTCAGCTCGCCTGATGCCCTCGCCCTGGCATGCAGGAATGCAGGTTTCGATATCCTGGTTACTGCCAACAATCATTCTGCCGACCGGGGCACCAAAGGCATTGTGCGCACCATCAGGGTACTTGACAGCCTTGACATTGCGCATACCGGCACATGGGTCAGCGGCGAAGCAAGAGACAGCCTTTCACCGCTGATGATATACCATGACAGCATTCGTCTTGCACTTCTGGCATACACCTATGGCACCAATGGCATAATTGTACCGCCTCCGGCGACGGTCTCCTACATTGACACTGTAAGGGCAGCCGCTGATATAAGGAAGTCGTTTGACTCAGGCGCTGACCACACCATCATCTTCATTCACTGGGGAACTGAGTACGACACCCTCCCTGACAGGCTTCAGAAGAAGACTGCAGCTGCACTGCTGAGAAGCGGCGCTGACATCATCATCGGCTCTCACCCTCATGTACTGCAGCCAATGATAGCTGAAACCGATTCATCCGGATACAGGAGACCGGTAGTATGGTCAATGGGCAACTTCGTCTCCAACCAGCGTACAAGAAGAAGGGACGGGGGAGCAATGATAAGGCTTGACCTTGCCTTACGGGGAGACTCCACGGTCATCACTGACGCCGGCTATATACTTACATGGGTTTATACACCCACCGAGGATGGCAAACGCAGGTTCTATGTACTGCCATGCGCCGCCTTCGAAAACAGGCCGGAATTCTTCCAGTCTCCGTCACATTATGATGCCATGAAGGTTTTCATCAGGGATGCCAGAAGGCTGCTCGACAGCCTCAACACGGGGTTCCATGAGATGACCTGGTCTGAAGGAAACTGGATCAGGATGGAGCGGTCGCCTGTATCTCTTAATTAGTATCTTTACACTGATTTTCATGCCGGATATGGAGGGATCAATATTAGTTCTTGCAGGAACAGCGGTAACAATCGGGTTCATTCACACACTGATCGGGCCTGACCACTACCTGCCGTTCATCGTCATGGGAGAGGCGCGTGCCTGGAGCATCAGGAAGACTATGCTCATAACCTTCCTGTGCGGAGTTGGACATGTGCTCAGCTCAGTGGTAGTAGGATTCATAGGCATAGCTGCCGGACTGTCACTCTCAAAACTGGAGTTTTTTGAATCATTCAGGGGGAACATTGCAGCATGGCTGCTCATAGCCTTCGGCCTCATTTACATGCTTTTCAGCCTGCGACGACTCTACAAGAAGAAGAGGCATGCCCATCAGCATAACCATACCGACGGTATGACACATGAGCATGAGCATGATCATTTCAGCGGCCACTCGCATATTCATATCGGTGACAGGAAGAATATGACACCGTGGATACTCTTCCTCATTTTCGTCCTGGGTCCGTGTGAACCCCTCATACCAATACTGATGTATCCCGCTGCCGCAAACAACGTCAGCGGCGTTATCCTCGTATCACTGCTCTTCTCCGTAGTCACAATAGCCACCATGATGAGCATTGTGCTTGCCTTCAGACTCGGCTTGAGCCGTATAAACCTTAAGCCGCTGGAACAGTATGTCAACGTGATTGCCGGAGCCACTATAGCGGTATCAGGACTTGCCATTCAGGTTCTTGGTCTGTGAGACCAATATTATTATTAGTTTTGCCAAAATTTACCAGATGAGTTTCGACTACAACACACAGAGAAAAAGAATGTCCCTGCCGGAATATGGAAGGAATGTTCTGAAAATGATTGAACATATCAAAACCATAAAGGATCCCGATGAGCGGAACCAGGCGGCCAAAACCGTCATTCAGATCATGGGCAACCTCAACCCGAACCTCGGGGGGGTGACCGACTACAGGCACAAGCTGTGGGATCATCTTATGATTATTGCCGATTTCGAACTCGATGTTGACTCTCCCTATCCGGCCCCGGACCGCTCAAAGCTCGATGCCAAGCCCAACAAGGTGCCATATCATAACGGCGATATCAGGTATGCACATTATGGTCGCATAGTGCCGGCACTGATAGAAGCCGCCTCTGCAATGGAAGACGGAGAGGAGAAAGATTATCTGACGACTCTTATTCTCAACCAGATGAAGAAAGATTACCTTACCTGGAACAAGGCACAGGTGGCCGATGACCTGATAATAAGGGACCTGATGGATATATCTGGCAACAGGCTTAAGGTTCCCGAGAACTTTAAAATGCCGGATATTAAAGAGCTTCTGGCGCCGCCCAAGAGCAAGACTCAGAGCAGATACCAGGGAAGGTCTCAGGATAAATACCAGGGAAGGTCAAACAAACAGGGGAAGAAGAAACACAAGAACGGGTATTAACAATTTCTTACTGACAGGTAATGCACAGGTGCCTGACAGAGATCAGGGCAGCAGCCCTCACCCTCTGAGTTGCCACTTTGTCATGTTTATCATTATGGCCGGCATTTTGCTTAGAGCCCGGTAGTAAAGTTTTTTTATCATGGTGAAAAAGAGAAGTCACGAAGAGGGGCATGATGAATCCATGCCTGCCAATGAAACACAAGAAAATCAGGTCACTGCGGAGTTTGATGAATCAGCACAAACAACAACTCCCGGAGAAAAGGAGTCGGCGATGAAGAGCAGGGACGATGATGAGCTGCTCGGAAAACTGACAGAAATGCAGGACAGGTACCTCCGCCTATCAGCTGAGTATGACAATTACAGGAAAAGAACCCTTCGCGAGAAGATCGAGCTTGCGCGGTCAGGCGGTGAATCGGTAATCAGAAACCTGCTTCCCATAATTGACGACTTTGACAGGGCAATCGGCTCAATGCGGGTGACCGATGACTGTAATGCCGTGAAGGCCGGGCTCGAGCTTATATATGTGAAGATAAATGACTTCCTCAGACAGAACGGCGTGAGGGAGATAGTGGCAGTAAACGAACCGTTCAACAGTGACCTCCATGATGCCGTGACCGGTGTGGCTGTTGACGATGATGCCATGAAGGGAAGGATCATTGAGGTTACACAGAAGGGATATACCCTTAATGAAAAAGTGATCCGCCACCCCAAGGTGGTTGTGGGTGAATAACAGTTTTGTTCTGCACTGAAAAATGTCGAAAAGAGACTATTACGAAATACTGGGCGTCAGCAAGGGGGCCTCGAAGGATGAGATTAAAAAGGCCTACCGCAAGCAGGCCCTGAAGTACCATCCTGACAAGAATACCGGCGACAAGGATGCCGAGGAGAAATTCAAGGAGGCGGCCGAGGCCTACGAGGTCCTCAGCAATGATGACAAGAAGGCCCGTTATGACCAGTTCGGGCATGCCGGCATGGGCAACAACATGGGTGGCGGCTTCGGCGGCGGCATGACCATGGAAGACATCTTCTCATCATTCGGTGATATCTTCGGTGATGCATTCGGTGGTACCTTCGGATCTCGCAGGGGCGGAGGGCGGTCACGCAACGTCAACAGGGGGACCAACCTGAGGCTGAAGGTGAAGCTCACCCTCGAGGAGTTTGCACGCGGAGCAGAAAAGAAAATCAGAGTCACCAAATATGTCACCTGCAACACCTGTCACGGTAACGGAGCCGCATCTGACAGTGACGTGACAACGTGTTCGGCATGCAAGGGCACCGGTCAAAGCACGAGGGTGATGAACACCATCCTCGGGCAGATGCAGACTACCGTTGCATGCAATGTATGCGGCGGCGAAGGCAAGGTGATTACAAAAAAATGCCATAAGTGCTATGGCGAAGGGATAACACAGGCAGAAGAGGTGATACCGCTCTCAATACCTGCAGGACTGGCCCCCGGCATGCAGCTTTCAGTGACGGGCAAGGGTAACGCAGCTCGTCGCGGCGGTATCAACGGAGACCTTATTGTAGTGATAGATGAGGAGCCCCACGACGAACTGGTGCGTGAGGGCAATGACCTTATCTACAACCTTTTCATAAGCATCCCTGACGCCATCCTGGGCGCCAACGTAGAGGTACCTACAATTGACGGCAAGGTGAGAATAAAGATTGACCCCGGGACACAGGGCGGCAAGATCCTCCGGCTCCGGGGAAAGGGGCTGCCTGACGTAAACGGATATGGGAAGGGCGACCTGCTCGTTAATGTAAACGTATGGATACCCAAAAACCTCACGAAGGAGGAGATGAAAAACATTGAGCAGTACCGCACCTCCTCCACCTTCACCCCCAAGCCCGATGCTGATGACAAGGGCTTCTTCGACAGGGTCAAAAATTACTTTTCATAAGACTTTTAATACTGCAGATAAAGGTTGATCCGCTGCCCGGGGCGTGTATCAACCTTTTTTATATCTTTGAATTTCCCGGACTAACCTATTTAATCACGGAAAGAAAATGATATTATTCGAAGCCCAAAATGTGACCAAACGCTTCAGGACCCAGACTGCGCTTGACGGGGTCAGCATAAGCGTTCCGGAGCAGAGCATTTATGGCCTGCTCGGACCCAACGGCGCAGGTAAAACAACCCTGATAAGGATCATCAACCAGATCACGGCTCCCGACAGCGGCGCAATCCTCCTCAACGGCCGGCCGATAAAACCTGAAGATGTGCACAACATCGGATACCTGCCTGAAGAGCGTGGCCTCTACAAGAAAATGAAGGTTGGAGAACAGGCCCTCTACCTGGCCCGGCTAAAAGGCCTCAGCCACTCTGAAGCCATGCGCCGCCTGAAATACTGGTTTAAAAAACTGGAGATAACCGGATGGTGGGACAAGAAGGTGGAGGAGCTGTCAAAAGGCATGCAGCAGAAGGTGCAGTTCGTAACTACGGTACTGCATGAGCCCAAGCTGCTGATCTTCGATGAACCCTTTACCGGGTTTGACCCGATAAACGTCAAGCAGATTACTGATGAGATCCTCTTCCTCAGAGAAAGAGGGGCAACAATCATCTTCTCAACTCATAACATGAGCTCAGTGGAAGAGTTATGTGACAATATCACCCTGATCAACAAAGCCAATACTATACTCGAGGGCAGTGTTGAAAAAATACGTTCTGACTGGGCGGCAAATGAATTTGACATCGTCTTCGACGGTAATGTGACACCGGCAGGCAACGGCCATTTCTCAATTCTCAGCTCCGCCTTTGAGCGAGGGAAGAGCGCGGTGCGGATCAGGGCGGCGGAGACAGTAGATACAAATGAAATTATTGGGGCCATGATGACGGCAGGCAAGGTGGTGTCGTTTAATCCGGCCTTACCCTCAATGAATGAAATATTCATCAGGGTAGTGGAAGCAAAAAATAAGGAAGCTGCAACAAACTGAGCCATGAACAAAATATCTTTAATAATCCGCAGGGAGTATATCACCCGGGTACGTAAGAAGTCATTTATCATAATGACCCTGCTGACACCTTTCCTCTTTGCCCTCATCTTCGTCATTCCGGCGCTGGTCATGTCAAGTGATGACAAGGATTTCAAGAAGATTGCCGTCATCGAAGACGGTTCCGATCTCTTCACAAATGTCATTCCTGACACAAAAGACACTGAATTTGAATATCTTACAGGTGTAAGACTGGATGATATAAAGAATAATTTCAGCGACCTCGGCTATTATGGTGTGCTCTACATCTCTCCTCAGATCATCACCACGCCCAACGCCATTCAGCTGATCTCCCGGAAACAGCCACCAATGGGCCTGCTTGACCATATCTCCGGATCACTCGAGAAGGAAATAGAGAGACAGAAGCTCGTGGCATACAACATTGAAAACCTTGATGAGATACTCAAGACTATTAACACCAGCGTCAAGATTCAGACCATAAAAATCGATGACGCAGGCGGAGTGACGCAGACGAGCACCGGCATATCGATGGCACTGGCTTACATCAGCGGATTCCTGATGTACATGCTTGTTTTCATGTTCGGATCGATGGTCATGCGCGGGGTGATAGAGGAGAAGACCAGCCGAATAGTGGAGGTGATCATATCATCTGTCAAACCCGTTCAGCTGATGCTTGGCAAGATCATTGGTGTTGCCCTCGTCGGCCTCACCCAGTTCGGACTCTGGATAATCCTCACCCTCGCCATAGTGACGATTGTCAAGGCAAACGTCCTTCCGGAAGGAACCATGGAGCAGATACAGCAGTTTCCGAAGAGTTTTGCCGAAGCCGACCAGACGATGGCCGGGTCGCAGTCAACTACAATTTCGCCGGAACAGATAACCGAGTTTCAATCTCTGTTCGCCAATGCAATGAACCAGCAGTGGGGACTGATCATTTTCAGCTTCCTCTTCTACTTCATCACCGGGTACCTGCTATATGCCTCACTCTTTGCGGCTATCGGATCGGCAGTTGACAACGAAACCGAGACGCAGCAGTTTATGCTGCCGGTTACTATACCTATAATACTCGGGCTGATAGTCGCCATGGGCACAATGCAGAATCCGGAGAGCTCACTCTCATTCTGGTTCTCCATGATACCCCTCACCTCTCCCATCGTGATGGTGGCCCGAATTCCCTTTGACGTCCCTGCCTGGGAGATAGCACTGTCAATGGGTCTGATGCTCATCACACTCGTCGGGGCAGTCTGGATGGCGGCTAAGATATACCGGACCGGAATACTCATGTACGGGAAGAAGAGTTCCTATAAGGAGCTCTGGAAGTGGTTGACATATAAAGGATAAACAGACCCTGCCATGCCGAAGATACTGGTCATAGATGATGAGAAGTCAATCAGGAACACCCTGCAGGATGTGCTTGAATACGAAAAGTACGAGGTCGATCTTGCAGAGGAGGGAATCTCAGGAATAGAGTTGTTCACACAGGGTTCATATGATGTCGTTCTGTGTGACATCAAGATGGCGAAGATGGATGGCATAGAGGTCCTCCAGAAGTTGCAGGAGCACTCGGCTGATGTGCCTGTGATTATGATCTCAGGCCACGGTAACATCGACACGGCTGTTGACGCAATCAGGAAGGGGGCATTTGATTTTCTCGAGAAACCTCTGGATCTCAATCGGTTACTGATCACCATCCGTAATGCACTTGAAAGAGGGTCACTGATCACCCAGACCAAGGTTCTTAAAAAACAGGTAAGCAGGAAATTTGAAATAGTAGGCTCCTCCCCTTCCATCACAGCGGTAAAGGAGATGATTGACAGGGTTGCTCCCACGGAGGCGCGCGTGCTCATCACAGGGGCTAACGGTACTGGCAAGGAACTCGTAGCGCACCAGATACATGAAAAGAGCAACCGTGCCAGGGGACCGTTCGTGGAGGTCAACTGCGCCGCCATACCCTCGGAACTCATTGAAAGTGAGCTTTTCGGGCACGAGAAAGGGTCTTTCACATCGGCCATCAAGCAGCGTATCGGCAAATTTGAACAGGCCACCGGAGGAACCATCTTCCTTGACGAGGTGGGAGACATGAGCCTGGCAGCCCAGGCAAAGGTGCTGAGGGCGTTGCAGGAGAACAAGATAACACGCGTGGGATCCGACAAGGACATCCACGTGGATGTCAGGGTCATTGCCGCAACAAACAAGAATATCAGGGATGAGATTGAGCGCAACACCTTCCGCGAGGACCTCTACCACAGGCTGAGTGTCATCCTGATCCACGTACCCACTCTCAATGAGAGGAGTGATGACATACCCATATTGGCCGAGCACTTCAACACCCTGATCTGCGGAGAATACGGAATGAGTAAAAAGAAGATAGTGCCGGATGCTATCACCGAGCTCCAAAAGATTAAGTGGACCGGAAACATCAGGGAGTTCAGGAATGTACTCGAACGTCTCATCATACTCTGTCCCGAAGAGATCAGGGGCAGGGATGTGATTGCTTATGCTCACCCGGTATCGGGATTCGGAGAAATATGAATAACGGGAACGGCATATTGTCCGGCCTTGCCCTGCTGGTGATGCTTGCCCTCTCTTCCGGATGTAACAGAAGTGGCAGGGAGGGCATCCCTGTTTCCTTCAATGACGGGTGGATGTTTATCAGGCAGGACTCGGCAAATATTAACAAGATCCTTCCCGGGATCATTCCCAATCACAAGTGGGAGGAGGTAACGCTGCCTCATTCTGCATTTATTGAGCCCCTTGTCATATCTGGCAGTCAGTGGACAGGCATTTGCTGGTACAAGAAGGTCTTCAGGGCAGAGAAGAGGCAGAGGCATAAGCACACCGGGCTTCTTTTTGATGGCGCCATGCATGACGCCATCATCTATCTGAACGGAGCCGAGATAACACGTCATTCAGGGGGTTATCTTCCGTTCTATGTTAACCTGACTGATGATCTTGATTATGGAAGGGAGAATGAGATCCTTGTGAGGCTTGACAACAGGGAGAACCCTGCCATTCCGCCCGGAATAGCGCTGTCGGAACTTGATCTTCTATGGTACAGCGGCCTCTACCGCAACGTGAGCCTCTATGTGACTGACAAGCTCCACATAACATCTCCTCCGGAGGTTCCGTCGCTCCTAGGTGGTGGCATAATCATCGGATCACGTGATATCGGCCGCGAGGCGGCTACCGTCACAGTGTCGGTTCATGTAACCAATGATGACCGCATACCGCGCTCTTTCCACATGAAGAATACGCTGCTTGATGCTGCCGGCCTTGATATTGCATCATCACGCTCCGAACGTATGGAGCTGGAGCCCGGGCAGAGCCGACGACTGATGACGAAGATAATTGTCATGCAGCCAGCCCTCTGGTCGCATGACCAACCGTTCCTCTATACACTGGTCACCGAGCTGCAGTCAGATAAGGGAGTCATTGACAGGCGTGAGACACGGACCGGAATAAGGTCAGTGAGGATAACCTCTGACATGGGTCTTATACTGAATGGTGAGCCGGTCATGCTCACAGGAACGAACAGGCACCAGGAGTATCCATATATAGGTTACGCCCTCTCTGACGAGGCCAGCTACCGTGATGCCGTCAAGATCAGGGAAGCAGGCTTCAATTTAGTCCGCTGTTCGCACTATCCTCCCTCACCAGCCTTTCTCGACGCCTGTGATGAGATGGGGCTGATGGTAATTGATGCCATCCCCGGATGGCAGTTCATGGGCGATACACTCTTCACCGAAGCCTCCGTGCGTGACACACGGCTGATGTGCCGCCGTGACCGGAACCATCCTTCGGTGGTGATGTGGGACGCCTCGCTTAATGAGACCGTCATGCCATACAGCCTCCTCCGACGCCTGCATGAGACGATTAAGGAGGAGCTCCCCTACGGTAACAATTATACCTGCAGCCGGATGGATACTATCTGCGATGTCTACATTCATACAAGACAGCATGCACTGCCTCCTGCATACCGCGGCGGGAATAGCCCCCGGAAGCCCCTCTTCATAGCTGAGTATGGAGACCCGGAGTCCTGCGCGGAGAATGAAGGTTTCAGCCAGACAGGCTTCATTGACACCGTGCCGGCCGTGATAAGGTCCGGGCAGACACCCGATGAGGGCGAAGGCCGGCTTCTGAAACAGGCAAACCATTTCCAGAAGGTTCATAATGATAACCTTGCAGGACCGGGAATGGGTGATGCCAACTGGCTGATGTTCGACTATAACAGGGGTTGCGCCCCTGTTATTTCAGCCTCGGGCATCATGGATATCTTCAGGATTCCGAAGTTTGCCTACTGGTTCTACCGGAGCCAGTCAGACGGTGGCCCGGTATGCTTCATAGCCCATCATAACCTCCCTTCTTCGGGGAACACCGTAAAGGTTTACAGTAACGCTGACAGCGTGCAGCTGTTCAGGAATGATACCCTGATTGATGTCCGTGGTCCTGACAGGGATACAGCGTCAACCAACCTCAACCATCCCCCTTTCACCTTCACCCTGCCCGGGTATTCACAGGGAACACTGAGGGCGACGGGACTGAAGAAAGGAAAAGAGTTCATCTCCTTCAGTGTCACTACCCCTGAGCCGCCGGCTGCATTACGGCTGACGGCAGACTTCAGTAACAAGCCGCTGCGGGCAGTTGGTTCGGATGTCATATTCATCCATGCCGCCATGGTTGACTCCAACGGTAACCCTGTCCGTAACACCGGCACGCTGGTTGAATTCACGGTGAGGGGTGATGCTGAGCTTATCGGTGATAATCCGGCCAGGGCTGAAGCCGGGGTAGCTTCAATCCTGCTCAGGGCCGGTACAAACCCGGGAAGGATAATGATAAGGGCCGTTTCGGAAGGGATATCGGAAGCTGAATTAATGACAGAGTCAAGAAAATAGAGTCGGGTTGTAGTGATATCTTCCTCGTCGCGGGAGCAGACAGAAGCCCGAAGAACGACTGCAATTGCTTTTCAGTACCATACGTAAGAAAAGGTGAATGACAGTGAGTTATTCTCAGAACCTGAAATAGATGAAAGGCTGAACCACATCGGTTCCAACCTTGTGGAGCAGCATGATCACGCCGATCGCTATCAGGAACTTCACCACCAGCGGGAGCCTGATGAAAAGACCCCGGTAAGCCTCCTTGGTGGTTACGGGAAGAAAATGGAGGATATATCCTGAAGCAATCAGGACCATCACCGGCAGGTAGGCCATAATGACCCTGCCGTAGTCTCCCGGTGTGAATGAGGTGAATATCTGCGTCAGCATTACCCCTGCCTCTTCCGTTGTTCCCGCGCGGAAGAAAATCCATGCGAAACTGACGAAGTTGAAGGTCAGTATGATGCCGGCTATCCGTGCCATGCGTGATTTTCTTCGTACACCCCTGAAGATCCACTGCCAGATCTTGTCTGCCACGAGTGCCGCCCCGTGCAGGCCTCCCCATATAACAAAGCGCATGGCAGCTCCATGCCACAGCCCCCCGAGAAGCATCGTTATCATGAGGTTGATACCCGTTCTCACAGGACCTTTCCTGTTGCCTCCTAGAGGGATATAGAGGTAATCTCTTAGCCACCTTGAAAGAGAGATGTGCCAGCGCCTCCAGAAATCGCCGATATTTGCAGCCTTGTAAGGCGAGTTGAAATTAAGTGGCAGCCTGAATCCCATAAGCATTGCCACGCCTATGGCAATGTCAGTGTATCCTGAAAAGTCACAATAGATCTGAAGGCCGTACCCATAGACAGCCATGAGGTTCTCAAAACCCGAATATAGTGCCGGTGTCTCGAAAACCCTGTCGATGAACCCGACAGAGATGAAGTCGGAAATCAGCATCTTCTTGACAAGGCCCTGCAGTATCAGGAATACTGCGTACCCGAATTCGTTACGGCTGATTGTGTAATCTCCCCTCATCTGGGGAATGAACTC
The DNA here is from genome assembly GCA_964455705.1 of uncultured Rikenella sp. Taxonomy (GTDB): domain Bacteria; phylum Bacteroidota; class Bacteroidia; order Bacteroidales; family VadinHA17; genus SR-FBR-E99. Next base: position 20,244 of record CAYVYM010000036.1, on the reverse strand, counting down.
CGAGGCTCTTACGATTGGGCCGGCCACCAGCTGGGGAAAAAAGGTCAGATAGAAGGCAAAATCGATGAAGTTCTTTTCAGACTTCATGCGCCCCCTGTAGACATCGATGCTGTAGCTCAGCGCCTGGAAGGTGAAGAATGAAATCCCTACAGGCAGCACAATAGTGTTAATGTCAAACGATGTTCCCAACAGGTTGTTTGACCAGGCTGAGAAGATATCCTGAGCCACATACGCCGTGTTGAAGAGCGAATTAATCGTCTCCGTGATAAACCCCGCATACTTGAAGTATGAGAGGAAGCCCAGCAGCAGAAAGATATTGGCTACGAGCCACAGGCGCTTACCGGCCTTCCGTTCAGCTTTGTCAGTCATGATGGCCGTAAAGTAGGTCAGTGCCGTGGTAAGCATCAGCAGGATTATGAACAGACCTCCCACCCGGTAGTAGAAATATAGGCTAACCAGCAGCAGCCACGTGTGGCACATGGCTCTTTTTTTATGCATCAGGGCGAACCCTGCCATCACTACGAGGAAGAAGAACCAGAAGCCCGGTGTGGTGAAAATGAAAGACTGGCGAGGGTTGTACTTCAGCATATAGGCGACCCACCCGTCGCCTTCATCCTCCGTGTCAGCCATGATGGCCTGGGTATCTCCCTCAGTATCAGCTAAAGTAATCCTGCCATCATTACCACCGACGGTGGTGTCTGTGGGCAGAGTCCCGGCCCCATATGCCCCGGACCCTGTAGCTTCTGCAGAAAGAGAGTCGGTTTCAGCCGTCGCCCTGAAAGCAGGCGCTGGTGGCACTGTGCGGGCGACCAGCAGGTCTGCCACTATTTTTAGGGCCAGGGTGTCTGCCCCGGCATTTGACAGATGGGTCAGGTCTTTCGACGCCAGCGGGGGCTTGTGGTTATACCAACTCATGATAGAGCCTGTGCCACCCATTTTCTGCCATGCATCCCAGAATATGGCTCCGCTCCTCTCAGCGGCTTTCTTCTGCGCATCGCGTATTGCCCTGATGTTGGGGAAGTGTCTGATTGTGTCACTGTCACGCAGTGCCATATCCGTTACGCTCACCAGTACTACCGGTACGCCTCCGGTTGCCCGCTTCAGATAGTCGATCTGCTTGACCAGTCCCTCTTCATAATAATGATACTCGCTCCTTACGTTTCTGACTACATTAAGGCCGAACTGCAGGAAGATTACATCGGGGTTGAGCCCGGAGAGGCATCCTTCAAAGCCCCTGATATCTGTCATCACAAACTCAAGGCCGGCGCTTCCGCGCACAGGGATATTGTCAATGATCATTCCCGTGTCGCTCTCAAGGCTCAGTGCATATATATCAGGAGAGTTACGGCCGGTGAATTCGATTGTGATATCTGATACGGAAGGAAGAGGCACGGAATATTCAATCGGACCTTCACCCATCTGGAGCATGGCGAAATCGACCATGGTACTTCCTGATCTGATGCCGACAAGTATGGTGTCAAAATTGTTTCCGTAGAATATCCTCAGCTTCTCGTACTTCGAAACAGATGCATCGGCACCGGGAACAGGGTTTATCTTAACCGAGGCGAATGATCGTGCAGTAAGGGTCGTCTCCGGGGGAGTGAAGCGGCAGATGGCCAGCATAGGTCCGAGCCTGTTGTGGGAAAGGGAGCCTTTCCTGTAATCGAGAAGTGTGTATCTTTTCCAGTTTGATGACGACCTGACAACATATGACCTGGTGTACATCACCGGCATGACCGGAGAGAAGAGCCCGGGACCTGATCCTCCTCCCTCTTCTCTAAGCTTCTGTCTGAGCATGGAGGTTACCCGGTCACCCTCAACCTGTGAGTCTCCAAAGTAGAGTATCCTTACCTGACGGCCCGCAGCCAGGGAGTCTCTCAGCGCGTCACCTGGATAGTACGGGGCTTTGACGGTGGCCGGAGTCATTCCTGCCTTATCCGAAGCAGGGGACGGAACCGGGGACGGAACCGGAGGCAGAGCTGAAGCCGCATCACGCGAGGTGCCCTGAACACCTGTATCAGCTTCCGGCTGCTCTTTTAAGACTGTGTCACTGAGCATCGTATCATGAGTCTCCTCATGAGAAAGCGTATCATTATACGTCTCTTGAAACAGGGGGCCCCTCCCCGTTCGCTGTTGAGCGATCACAAGGCTCAAAATGAAGAGCGTCAGAATGACGGAAAGCAGAAAGAGCAGAATTCTGCCGGGGCGCATATCAGTGTTTTAATCAGCCTTTTTTTCTGATCCTCAGCTTCTGTCCCACCTGTATCCTGGAAGCGTCGGAGATGTTGTTCATTCTCAGTATGTCAGTGGCGGATACATCGTTATACTTTTTTGCAATGTCCCATACCGTGTCACCGTATCTGACAGTATAGAACTCATATTCACCATCAGATACCGCGGAGAGGGGTGTAGTGGCGGCAGTTGTCGTTGAAACTGATGATCCTGCTGCGATGACCTTCCCTTTAAGCCTCTGCTTTTCGGCAAAACTCATTGAATTGACCTTGCTGTACCTTTCAACCCTGCCCGGGTCAACGTATACAGTAAGCTTCTGCCCGATCTTTATCGTGTTCCGATAGATATTGTTCCAGTACCTCAGGTCCGAAAGCCCAACGTCATACCACTCGGAGATGAATCCCAGGTTATCACCGTCCTTCACCACATAGGTAAGAGCTGTCTTTCCCTTTACGTCGGGCGCTGAATAGGCCGACTGTGTCGGAGCTGAAGTCTGGTTTACCCTTGTGAGATACTGCTCCTTCATGTAACCGGTGATGGTGTCAGCCATCGAGATAAAATCACCCAGTTTGTCTACGGGAAGGGTAATGTGGCTGGCCTTGCTCTTGCCGGGAACAAGCCCGGTGCGGTACTGAGGGTTCATGGCCCTGATCTCTTCGAGCGGCAGATCGAGTACTGCGGCAATCTGTTCAAGATGAATGTCATGGGAGACCATCACTGTATCAACTGCCAGTGGCAGGTTGATCTGAATCGGGGTGATATTGTGCTCGCGGTAATAATTCATGGCATAGGTGGCAGCCACATACTGAGGAATATAACCGCGTGTCTCGCGGGGCAGACGATAGTAAATCTCCCAGTAGTCCTTGCGGTTGTCGGAACGGCGGATCGCCTTGTTGACATTGCCCGGACCGCAGTTATACGCTGCAATGACAAGTATCCAGTCATTGTAAATGCCATGAAGATCTTTCAGATACCTGGCTGCAGCGTGAGTGGCCTTCACGGGGTCACGACGTTCATCCACAACCGAGTTGATTGTGAGCCCGTACATGCGGCCCGTACTGTACATGAACTGCCATAGTCCAGTGGCTCCTGCCCGGCTGACTGCATTGGGGTTGAGGGCAGATTCAATGACCGCCATATATTTCAGCTCCACCGGCAGCCCGTAGTAATCAAAGATATCCTCTATCATGGGAAAATAATAGTCCTGAAGCCCCAGCATTACCTGGAACCTGTCAACCTTCCGGTGAGTATATACATGGATATGGCTGCGGATAATATTGTTATAAGGAAGGAGGATGACGGAATTGATTCTCCCGAGGCGGTCCTTGTAAACAGTGTCGTTGAACTCCGCAATGATTGAGTCAGTCGCGGTGATTTCGGTACCGGCCACCGACATCTGGATGAACCAGTCATTCAGCAGGACGTCGAGATCGCGTTCGATGCGTTCGGTGGAATCATCATTTCTTATAATAATGGTGTCATTGACAGCCGTGGCGTTGAGAGTAAATAGTGCAAGGGAGATGGAAATAATTACTGTTTTCAGTGTCATATTTATTTTTTTTAGAAAGTCTTTATAAGGGTAAACGTAATACCGGGTGATAATCTTGCATAGGTTGCACTGACGGGGAGCAAATAAACACTCAGGTCATCACTGATATCGTAGTCATACAGACTTGCATCAACGTGGGCATCGATGATGGTGAACAGGTACCATGCCACTATGCCAATGTAGGAGAGGTCACGGTACTTGCGGTAATAATCAACTCCGTTAAGCAGCGAAGTTTTCACCCATGCCTCGTTTGAGGCACTGTAGGTCTCAGGGTGGAGTACGGGATCATAGGTTGCGGGGTCCTGGTTTACCAGCAGTTCGAGATAGCTGTTAGTCTCAGGGATAATGTCGGTGAAATCCTGGTAAGCGTTAATGAAGGAGTTGTAGTATTGGGTGTTGAAGCTGACTGCATAGCCCAGTGCTCCGAAACCGGCATAGACAAACGGCACCTTCCAGTATTTGCGGTTGTATATCTGGCCGAGGCCGGGCAGGGCGGCGGCGAACATTGTAGATCTGACAGGCTCAACTGTATACTTCCTTACCCTCTCTCTGCGGACAGGGATAGTATCCTGTGTCTGTGCCCCGCAGGTAATGACAGATGAAAAAAGAAGGATGAATGCTATTTTACCGGACAATTCCAAAGGGCAAACCTATTGTGTTTGCCGGCAAATATAACCATTTACCTGTTAAGTTTATCGAGCAATCCGATTAACCGCTCCATCTCATCGCTGTCACCGAATGGGATGATGATTTTGCCCCTGCCCTTCTCATTGATACGAAACTGTACCTCTGACTGGAAGAGGCTGCTGAGCTGTCTGGCCAGCTCCTCGTACTCGGTGTTAAGTCTCTTTTTCTTTTCCTCCTTCACCGGGTCCCTGGATGGCGCACTCTGGAGGTGTCTTACCAGCTCCTCCGTTGCCCTGACGGAGAGGTCTTCCTCTATTATATGATAGAAGACGTTGATCTGTTTGGCAGGGTCTTCAATATTTACAAGGGTTCGGGCGTGCCCCATCGATAGATTCCTGTTGCGTATGCCCAGCTGTATCTCGGCAGGCAGTCTGAGAAGGCGCATATAGTTGGCTACCGTGGAGCGTTGTTTGCCTACCCTGTCGCTGAGCTGCTCCTGTGTCAGGCTGCACTCTTCAATGAGGCGCTGGTAGGTGATGGCTACTTCAATTGCATCAAGATCCTCCCTCTGGATATTCTCTATGAGAGCCATCTCAAGCATCGCTGTGTCATCAGCAGTGCGGATATATGCCGGGACGTGCGTCAGTCCGGCTATGCGTGCGGCACGCAGCCTGCGCTCACCGGCGATGAGCTGGTAGCGGCCTTCGTCTGTCTCCCTGACGGTGAGGGGTACCACTATCCCTACCTGCCTTATGGATGCCGCAAGCTCATCAAGCGACTGGCTGTCAAAGCGTGTTCGCGGCTGGAAGGGATTGCCGTCAATGGAGTTGATATCGATCTGGAGGTTTGCCTCCACCTTCTTCTCAAGCACCTCTTTCTCAACACCTTCAATCAGGGCGCCGAGGCCTCTGCCCAGCGGGCTCTTTTTGGCTGTGTTCATAACACGGATAAGCGGGTTAATTAATTCTTCTGTCTGGCCTCCACCCTCTCGAGCAGCTCACGGGCCAGGTTGAGATAGTTCACCGTACCCCTTGATTCGGCATCGTAGAGTATGGCAGGCTGACCGTAACTGGGAGCCTCTGACAGTTTGACATTGCGCTGAATGATTGTATTGAAGACCATCTGCTGGAAGTGACGGGTGACCTCATCTACAACCTGGTTGGCCAGGCGGAGGCGCGAGTCATACATTGTCAGGAGAAAACCCTCAATCTCCAGATCAGGGTTAAGGTTGGTCTGAATGATCTTGATGGTGTTGAGCAGCTTGCCAAGCCCTTCAAGTGCGAAGTACTCACACTGTACCGGGATTATCACCGAGTCTGCTGCAGTGAGTGCATTGACCGTGAGCAGGCCCAGCGACGGCGAACAGTCAATAAGGATGTAGTCGTAATCGGATTTGATGCCTGATAGCACCTTCTTAAGGGTCTTCTCCCTCTCAGGCCTCTCCAGCATCTCAATCTCGGCTCCCACAAGGTCAATGTTGGAGGGGATCACCGAGAGATTGTCAATGCTGCAGGGCATAATCGCCTCACGCGGATTGACCCCGTCAATGAGACAGTCGTAGACGGTGACCTTTACCTGCTTGCTGTCAATGCCCACACCCGATGTGGCGTTCGACTGCGGGTCGGCATCAACAATCAGTACCCTCTTTTCAAGCGCGGCCAGGCTTGCGGCCAGATTGATTGCCGTAGTCGTCTTTCCTACTCCTCCCTTCTGATTGGCCAGTGCTATTGTCCTTGACATATGATCCCTTTTACCTTAATTTAATGAGCTTCAAATTTACAATTAATGGACACGCCGGAAAGCCGGCCATGTATGTTATTGTAAACATTTTATCCGGGTTTATTAACACGTTTTCAACAGCGCAGGGCCGGTAAAAGCGATCAGTTGCGGCTGACCGGGGAGACGGTGATTTCGAATACTGACGGCCAGTACTTGCCCGTGACGAAGAGGCGTCTGTTGTCAGCGTCCCATGCGATGCCGTTAAGCACATCGGTCTCCTGCGAACGCGCCTCCCGGGGCAGGAGGTTATTCAGTTCGACATACCCGAGCACCTTGCCTGAAAGAGGATCTATGCGGGCAATCCTGTCTGTCTGCCAGATGTTGGCCCAGAGCTCCCCATCAATCATCTCAAGTTCATTCAGGTTGTCCACCATCCCCTTATTGTCCCATACCTCAACCGAAGAGACGACATTGAAATCGGAGTCCAGAAACCAGATTGCATTTGTTCCGTCACTCATCACAAGCTTGTCGCCCATGGTGGTCAACCCCCAGCCCTGCGTCTGATAGTAGATCCTGTTAATCTGCTTCATGGTCTCCTTTTCATAGACAAACCCCACCTTTGTCGTCCATGTGAGCTGGTAGATGCGTTCACCGAGCACCGCCACCCCTTCGCCAAAGAGTGAGCCGTCGAGGTTGACCTGGGTAAGCACCTTACCTGTTTCGATCTCCACCTTTCTAAGGGACGATTCGCCCGGCTGCCCGGTACCCTCATAGAAGAATCCGCTGTCATATACCAGCCCCTGTGTATAAGCCCGCCGGTCATGGGGGTAACTCTTTACAACGCGGTAACGGTAGGTTACCGGGGTTACGTCTGACAGGAGGGTAACAAAAAGAGCCACTGTCTGGGGTCTTGTGGTTTCAGAGTAAGCCACGGCGCGCAGTGATAATCTTCCTGGTCTTCCTGCCGGCTCAAGCTCGGCCGTGGCCGGCAGGGAGTGAAGTGTCTGAGCAAGGGTGCCTCCTATCCAGAGCTGGACTGAATCAACTTTCGTCTGTCCTGCTGCCCGGGTAACAGAAAATGTAATCCTGTCAGAACATTTCATCGTTGAGTTGTCAGCAGGGGCCAGCACCTCAATCAGTCTCTTTGCAGGCCGGGAGTCAGCCTCAGCCCCTGAACCTGGGGTGACTGTGGTCTTATCCTTCCCCGTGCCCGCTGATCCTGAGCATGATATCACTGCAACAAGCACCAGCAGGAAAAAAAATATATGAATTGTATGCCTCCTCATCGGACGGTAAATTATTTCTTTCCGAACAGGCTGAAACGCCTGGTCTTTATCGCACGCATCGCCTGCTCCTCCCGCTCTGACCACGGATCAATCATGTTCAGCACCTCACCCCAGCCCGGAAAGCCTCCTACGTTCTTGTCGTCAATGAATATGTCAACATTTACTTTGCGGGGCGTGTCAGCTGTCCACTGCTCCTCAGGATAGTTCTTGTTAACCGCGTAGAACTCTATGCCGTTCTGCTTGCAGTAATCCACTGCCTCCTGCAGTTCCCTGCCTGTGCGGAATGTCCAGAGGATGAGCAGGGCACCCCTCTTCTGAAGCTCCTTCAGTGTGATGAAGGCAAAGAGTATCTCCTTGCCGATGACAGGGTACTGGTGCTCAACGATTGTACCGTCAAAGTCAACCGCGATTTTAATATTGGTGAGATCTCTCATTGTCAGATGCAAAAATAAACAAATAATAGTTGTACGGAATATTGTAATTTAGCACCACCGTAATAAAGAGTATGATCAGACACATTCCAAACACTCTGACGCTTCTCAACCTGGTATCAGGTTTCGCTGCAACCATCTATGCAATAAAAGGTTATAATGAAATCGCGGCATTCTGCATCATGGCCGGCATGATCCTCGATTTTTCCGATGGATTTGCAGCACGGTTACTGAAAGCTTATTCAGACATAGGCAAAGACCTCGACAGTCTTGCCGATGTGGTGACCTTCGGGGTTGCTCCCGGTGCCATTATCCATACCCTTCTCACCTCAGCCGGGCTGGAGTTCGCCCCGGCCTTTGCAATTGCCGCCATAATACCCGCGGCCTCTGCCCTGAGGCTTGCCAAATTCAATAATGACACCACCCAGTCGACCTCATTCAAGGGTCTGGCCACACCGGGCAGCGCCTTCACCATATTGTCGCTGGTCATAGCCTCGGAATATACTGATCACAGTATCTTTGACACATTAACAGGTTCTCCGCTCTTCACAGGTCTGCTTTCAGTTTTTCTGGCTGTTATGATGCTGATAAACATCAGGATGTTCTCGCTCAAGTTCTCCAGCTTCGGATGGAAGGGTAATGAGGAGCGCTGGATCTTTGCAGGAGTGTCTGTGCTACTGTTCATTATCTTCAGGCCTGCTTCGCTGCCGTTGATTATGGGAGCCTATTTTGTGATATCACTCCTCTTTAACATTCTGAGACGCAGGGCGACACCCCCCCTCCGGTCGTAGTTTATCCGTTGCCCTGTTGCAGGTTAATACGTTTTGCCCTCGCCCGACATCTCTTCGGCGGTTATGTCCGTTCTGTTTATCGACCTCCAGGCGTACCAGATGTAAGCCACAACAAGAGGAATGATAAACGAGACATACATCATTGTAAGGAGCGTGAAGTGGCTCGAGGAAGCATTTGCCAGCGTCAGGGAGCTCTGCAGGTCCGTCGATGAAGGATAGAAGGCTGTCTCACCGTATCCGGCCAGGAAGAAGAGTGCCATCACCACCGGAATAGTCCCGAAACCGGCGTACCAAATCGCCCTGGGGGAACCCCTGACGATACCTAGCCAGAGGGATAACAGCACCAGCACCACCCCTGCCAGAAACAGAATAAGTGTTATTGGGCTGCCAACAAGATTGTGAAGATAATGGTACTTCACCAGTGTCACCTCACCTGTCACAACGTCAGCCCTGTAGCCCTTTCCGAGAAGGATGAAGGCAACAAAGGTCAGGAAAAAGACCAGGAAAGGAATAGCATTCCTTAAGAGAGCTCTTTTTACCGATGCGCCAAGACCGGCATCATCAATCGAATTTTCGAGGTACATCAGACCCAGCACCCTGGCAAGGAAGAGCACGGCAAACCCAAGCAGGAGGTTGACCGGATTGGTCAATGCCTCAAGCCCGTGCCACGCTGATCCCCATGTAACGCTGTTGAAGAGGTCAAGAGTGAAGTCTGATCCTGTAAAGAAGGTAGCGACAGCCACGCCGATGAGAAATGGCCCGAAACAGCCATTGATAAAGAGAAAGGTGTCAAAAAGTCTTGTGCCGAACACGTTTGAAGGTTTGGAACGATACTCGTAAGCGACAGCCTGTATGATGAAACTGAAGAGTATTGCCATCCAGACCCAGTATGCCCCGCCGAAGCTGCTGGCGTAAAAGAGGGGAAACGAGGCGAAGAAGGCTCCTCCAAAGGTGACAAGGGTGGTGAAGGTGAACTCCCATTTGCGTCCCAGGGAATTGACAATCATCTTGCGCTGCATGTCATTGCGCGGCAGCGAAAAGATGAATGACTGTCCTCCCTGAACAAACATCAGAAAGACGAGCAGACCGGCGAGAAGTGATATTATCAGCCACCAGTAATTCTGCAGGAATGCGTGTGATATCATCATTGTCATGGTTTGCTCCTCCTAATGTTTCGGACCGATTTTAATCTGTTTTACCATAATGGATACCTCTGCAATGAGCAGCGAGGTGAAGAGGATGGCGAAGAGCCAGAAAGTTGTCTGTACTGCGCCGGCACTGATGTTTGATACGGCAACATGGACAGGCATCAGGTTCTGTATGATCCACGGCTGGCGGCCCATCTCCGTCACTATCCATCCCAGCTCGCTGGCAAGGTATGCCAGCGGGATCGAGAACAGAGCCATCCAGAGGAACCATCGGTTTCGCTCCAGTGTCTTCCTTCGATGGAAGGAGATAGCCAAAATGAATAGCAGGATAAAGAAAAAGCCCAGGCCCACCATGATCCGGAAACTGTAGAAGGTGACAGGCACCGACGGTAAGACCTGCCATGGATGGTCAAAAAAACTGTAGCCAAAGTACCTGAAATAGTTTTCGGTAAAGTCGCTCTCCCCGAATTTGCCTGCCAGCGCCGTCATTGTTTCCGTGTCTCCTATCTCCCTGGCCATCTTATAGTCGGTAAGAACCTGGCGTGCATATGTTCCCCGCTCCATCATCTCATTGACTGAGAGAATACCGCGTTCCGGGTTTCCGTTAACGAGGTCCCTGAGACCCGGCACATAACCGTCAGCCTTCCCTGTAGTCATGAAGGAGAGCAGTTTTGGTATCTCAATCTTCATCTTCATGTCATAGACCTTCTTCGTGCCCATCCTCTCTCCACTGTCGGTCAGGGCTCCGATGACAGTCAGGCCGGCATCACTCCTTCCTTCATAGAGCGCCTCCATGGCAGCGAACTTGACGGGCTGCACCTTTGCAATAACACGAGCCGAGCTGTCTCCTGTCATGGCCACCGCCAGAGCTGAGACAAGACCGAAAACGGCTGCAATCAGGATACTCCTTTTTGCAAGAAGCTCCTCCCTGCGCCTGATCAGGAACCATGAACTTATCCCCACCACAAAGACAGAGGCAAGAACAAAGCCGGAGGTGACAGTGTGGGTGAATTTGTCAATGGCAACAGGATTGAGTACAACATCCCTGAAACTGCTCATCTCGTTACGGGCTGTATCCGGATTGAAGACCATGCCAACGGGGTTTTCCATCCAGGCGTTGGCCACCAGGATCCAGAGGGCTGACAGGCTGGCGCCCACCGCCACCAGCCAGGTGGAGGCAAGGTGAAACTTCTTGCTCACCTTGTTCCATCCGAAGAACATCACCGCTACGAAAGTCGACTCAAGGAAGAAAGCCAGGATACCCTCGATGGCCAGCGGAGCACCGAAGATATCTCCAACAAACCAGGAGTAGTTAGACCAGTTGGTGCCGAACTCAAATTCCAGTATTATTCCGGTGGCGACCCCGATGGCGAAGTTGATACCGAAGAGGGTCATCCAGAACTTTGTGATCTTCTTCCATGCCTCATCACCGGTGCGCACATAGATTGTCTCCATAAACGCCAGGATGAATGACAGGCCAAGGGTAAGAGGCACGAACAGCCAGTGGTACATGGCCGTAAGGGCAAATTGCCCCCTGGACCAGTTTACCAGTGATAGATCAACGCTTTCAATCATTATATCAGTTATTTCCCGTTAATTGTTCAAGTACATACCCGCTCCGTTCATCGTCAGACTTGAAATTGGTTTTCAAGAAATCAGGGAAGAAAAAGAGCTTGAGGATAAGAAACATTATAAACAGCTTTATGAGGATGATGACCCACACTCTGTTGCCCCACCATGACATAGAACGGAATCCGTCATAATAGAACCTTGCAACCTTACCGATGGCAGATGCTATCCTTGCCATGTCATTCCTTCTCCTCTTCCTTTCCCTCTTTACCAAGGCCCGAGGTTAGTTTACGCACCGGGCCGAAGTTGTTGAAGAATTCGCGGGCAAAGACCCTGAGGGCGGTATAGGCAGGCACCGCCACTATCATGCCCCCTATTCCTGCGAAGCTTCCCACCGCCATGATCACAAGGAAGATTTCAATGGGGTGGGCATTGACGCTGCGCGAATAGATCATGGGCTGGATAAGGTTGTTGTCAATAGCCTGGGTGAGGGCAATTACAATGACCATGTACAAGATCAGCAGCCATATAGCAGGATAACCACCGATAGTCACGGCTGTCGCCACTCCCATCAGCACCGCCACTGATCCGCCCAGCCACGGGCCGAGGTACGGTATCACGTTGAAGATCCCGATAATGAGACCCATAACGAGGGCCTGGTGAAACGGGAAACCGACAATGGTCATGCCAATGGTTATGTTGATGAGCACAATGGTGCTCTGAATGATGATACCGATAAAGTACCTTATGAGAAGCTGCTTTATGGAGTGGAGGACGCTCCTTATCCTTGTCTCGTACTGGTCGGGGACCATTACCATAAGCGTCTCCTTGAAGAGCCCTTCATCCTTAAGGAAGAAGAACCCAAGGAAGGTAATTGCCACTATCCCGACCACGAATTTGCTGATTCCAGCCACAATATTGCCTGCAAAATCACCTATTGAAGAAGGGTTCAGAATATTTGCGACTGCTGTTACAATAATGTCATACAGAGTTTGATCGGCAGGCATATCGTTGTAGACCTTCCTGAGAACAACATCAAGCTTGTCAAGCTGGTCACGCAATCCCTGAACCACCGAACTTGCATCTACGCCTGAGAGGGCATCAATCTGCCTTGTGATCAGAGGTATGAAGATTGCAAAGAAGAGCGACAGAAGACCATATAGCAGAAGCAGAGTCAGAAGAGAGCTCAATGCCCTGGGAAATTTGAACCTCCCGATACGGATACGGTTAAATAGTTCAACCACCGGTCTCCCTATCAGTGAGATAACGCCTGCAACAAGAATATAGGCAAAAATGCTCCGGAAATACCAGAAAAGATATACCAGAACCGCTATGCCAATAAGGATCAGTATATTACGCAGAGTTGTGTTCATAGGGTCTAATGATCAGATATATAACTCCTGCTCCTGCAGGAAATATTAAAACTCATCATCTCAAAATTAAAAAGAATTCCCGGTTATACAACCAGTCTATTTCATATGTCATAATGTCATGTATGACGTGATTTATTATGCCATTATGGCATTGTTTCTTTGATGGCACAAGGATTGAAAAAAGGTTTGTGAAAATGTTTATTATGTCTAACAACTATAAAAAAGGAGGTTGCTATGTTACCAATGATTACAAGAAGGAATTACAAACCGGTCACGTTATCGGATTTCTTAAACGAGGATTTCTTCCCTTCATTTACCAGGAACTCTACGAGTCTGCCTGCCGTGAATATCAGGGAGGATGAGAAGGCATTTTATCTTGAGCTTGCCGTTCCGGGCATGGACAAGAAGGATCTGCGTCTTGAGGTCAAGGATGATGTTCTGACAATCATGGCAGAGCAGAAGGAAGAGAAGCAGGAGGATATAGAAGGATACAGGCGCAGGGAGTTCAGCTACAACTCATTTTGCCGCAGCTTTTATCTGCCTGAGGACGTCAACGGTGAAAAGATAGGTGCTGCCTACAAGGATGGTATCCTTAACGTTGAGATCCCGAAGCTCACCGAAGACAAGAAGAAAGAGAAGATCCGCTCGATTAGCATATCGTAATAATCGATATACCAGATGGCGTTCTGATGTGCAGCGTAGGGAGGCTGTCTCAAAAGGGGCAGCCTCTTACGCTTGAGTGGCAAGCTCACGTGCAAACCGCCCGCCATATTCAACGAGCGGTTTTTCCTTATCGTTCTCGGGAAGGAATTTATAGGCAGCCGGTTCCTCAAAAAAGCGGAGCCTGAGGTTCCTCATCATCTCCGCAATGAGACCAGGGGCTTCACCGCTCCATCCGTATGAACCGAACGAGCCTGCCAGCTTGCCTTTGTCACGCAACGGACTGACCATCGCCATCAGCTTGTAAACAGGAAGCAGTGTGTTCTGGTTGATCGTGGGAGAACCCACGATAATGCCGTCCGCGATTGTCAGCCGGGAGTCAATCTCTCCGATACCGGCAGTTTCAATATCCATCACTTCAACAACCACATTCTCAACCTCCGAGGCTCCCCTTGCGATCAGTTGAGCCATCTCCTTCGTATAGCCGTAAGCCGATACATACGTTATCAGCAGTCGCTTTTCGACAGAACCCGCGGTGAGCTTCAGATAGGATGATGCCAGCTCATGGGTATCATCAATAATCTTCTTCCATCCCTTACGAAGAATCGGTCCGTGACCGGTGGCAATCATTGAGATGTCAAGAGGCCTGATCTTTTCGATGGCCCTGATCATGAACTTGCTGTACGGTTTGAGGATCACATCAAAATAGTACCTGAAATCTTCACTGAAGTCGCCTGTAAGATCATCAAACATCTCCTCACTGCAGTAATGGGCCCCGAAAGAATCACAGGTAAAGAGTATCTTATCCTCCACCAGGTAGGTGTATATGCTGTCAGGCCAGTGAAGGTTGGGAGCAGCGATGAATTTAAGGGTCTTGTTCCCCAGGTCAAGAGTGTCACCATCTTTTACCACTAGAGATTTAAAAGGCCTGTTGACAATATCGGAGAGGTACCTGATGGCGTTACCGCTGCCCACGACTACTGCAGAGGGTGCAAGGTCAAGCAGCTGCCTCATGGCACCCGAATGATCCGGTTCGGTGTGGTTTAGAACGACGTAGGCTATATCGGCCGGATCAGTGACCCTCATCAGTTTCCTGAGATAAGTGTCGCTGAACTTCTCCTTGGCCGTCTCAATAATGGTCTTTTTGGCGGCATCAATAAAATATGAATTATAGGTTGTACCGTGCTCAGTATGCATCACGATGTCAAATGTCCTGATGTCAGGATCAAGCACCCCGATCCACTTCACTTCGGGGGTCAGATCCAGTATATTGATGTCTTCTTTCATATCCTGTAGAAATTAAATAACTCTCGCAAGAATGGTTCTGCTTGCCCTCACCTGCTCGAACATCTCTACGTTTACCTCGGTCTCCGGCGGAAGGAAAATGTCTACGCGTGATCCGAACTTGATAAACCCAAGTTCATCCCCCTGGTGCACCTTCTCTCCCCTTTTCGAGTAAGTGACAATGCGGCGGGCCACCGCTCCGGCTACCTGCCTTATGAGGATTTCGGTGCCGCTATCAGAAGTAACAACCACACTGCTCCTTTCGTTCAGCGCTGATGATTTAGGGCTGCGGGCATGATATTTTTTCCCGGGCTGGTAGTGGGTATAGGTGATTGTTCCTGAGATCGGGTAACGGTTGCTGTGCATGTTAAAGGGTGACATAAAGATCGATATCTGAAGCCTGTAGTCATTGAAATACTCCTTTTCAAATGTCTCCTCAATCACAACTATTTTTCCGTCTGCCGGGGCATAAATAAGCAGGCTGTCAGGTTCGACAATCCTGGCGGGCGTCCTGAAAAACATCACAATAAAGGCAAAGATCAGGAGAGATGCGCCTATAGCCGCAAAATGCAGTACAGTAGGTCCCTGCCAGATGAGCCATCCTGAAATGTTCAATGCAACGAGCAGGATAAAGACACCTATTATTATCCTGTAACCTTCCTTATGTATTTTAAATCTCCTGATAGTCATGCCTGTACTGCTATTGCCAGATAAAGATATACCAGTGGAAAGGCCACCACCGTGCTGTCAAACCTGTCGAGAAAGCCTCCGTGACCCGGCATTACCGTTCCGGAGTCCTTAAGCCCAAGGCTCCTCTTAAACATTGATTCCAGCAGGTCGCCCAGGGTGCCTGCCACGGAGATAATGAATGCGATTATCATCCATCCGGTGGTATCTGCAACACCGAGCCATCCGGAGAAGAGGCGTGCAACGAGAAGGGTCAGAATCATTCCTCCGAAGAAACCCTCCCACGACTTCTTCGGGGAGATGCGTTCGAAGAGACGGTGCTTCCCGATCAGTGACCCGACGAGATAGGCCCCCGTGTCATTGGTCCACAGCAGGAGAAAAAAACCGATCGCTATTCCCGGAGAAAACCGGACACTCTCCATTTGCAACAGCGGCTCAAGCCCTGTCTGGTTAAAAGCCGAGAAGGGAAACATTGAAAAAGGCACTGCGGTGTAAAGTATTGAGAAGAATGTATGCGCAAGGGAATCAAAAGGTCTCTTCACATTCCTGAAAAGCTCTATAATCATCACAATCGATGTCATGGGTATGAGCACCAGAAAACCTTTTACGGGAAGCCACCCGAGCGCAATCATGGTTGAGGTGAAATAGAGGATAAAACCGTAGATGATACCTGTAACCAGCTGAGGCCTGACCCCGGTGCTCCTTACCATGATATAGTACTCGTGCTGTGTTCCCACGACCAGTACCGCCCCTACGATGAAAAAGGAGATTGGGTGAAGCCACAGTCCCCCGAGAACGAATATCACTATGAAGGCACCTGTCACGGTGCGTCTGACAAGATTGGTCAACTCACAGATCTTTGATTATTTCCTTTGCAATGAGCACACTATTTCTGTGGACACACACCTCGATCTCTCCTATTTTATAGATACTGTCACGTTTGTCAATGGCGACGGCGTCAATGCCGCTGGTCAGAAGGCGTTCAACAGCTATCTGGCTTCTGACATCATCGGTAAAGCCGGCTATAACAACCCACTCATTCTCCATGGTCAACCGGTGATACCGGAGTCTCCGGCATTTCAGCAACAGGCTTATCATCAGACAGGTCTCTGGTAATGTCTCCCTTGCGCTTGCCAAAAATGCGTTCGAGGTCCTCGCTGAAGATCACCTCTTTCTCAAGCAACTGTTCTGCAAGCTTTGTCAGGCCGTCGATATTTGCTGAGATGACCTCTTTGGCCTTGAGGTATGATTGTTCAACTATCTTTTTTGCTTCACTGTCTATCAGCTCGGCGGTCTTCTCGCTGTACGGCTTGGTAAAACCGTATTCAGACTGTCCCGATGAATCGTAATAACTCATGTTCCCCACCGCATCTGACATTCCGAACCAGGCCACCATGGCATAAGCCTGTTTGGTCACCTTCTCAAGATCGCTCAGGGCGCCTGTGGAGATTCTCCCTATCACAAGCTCCTCGGCTGCCCTGCCCCCCAGGGCATAGGCCAGTTCGTCAAAAATATGTTCACGGGTTGAAATTGATCTCTCTTCAGGTAGATACCATGCCGCCCCGAGTGCTTTGCCCCTGGGGATGATTGTCACTTTAAGGAGGGGACTGGCATGTTCAAGGAGCCAGCTTACGGTGGCATGCCCTGCCTCATGGTAGGCAATCGTTCTCTTCTCCTCCATGGAGATTATCTTGTTCTTCTTCTCCAGCCCGCCTATGATCCTGTCAATGGCGTCGAGGAAATCCTGTTTTTCCACTACCGTTTTATTCCTCCTGGCGGCAATCAGTGCTGCTTCGTTGCATACATTGGCAATGTCAGCCCCGGAAAAGCCCGGTGTCTGTTTGGCCAGGAAGGCAATGTCAAAGCCCTCGTCCAGTTTGAGGGGGCGCAGGTGTACCTTGAAGATGGCCTCACGCTCCTTAATGTCAGGAAGCTCAACGTGTATCTGGCGGTCAAAACGGCCGGCTCTGAGGAGGGCTTTGTCGAGTATGTCGGCCCTGTTGGTGGCAGCAAGGATGATCACCCCGCTGTTGGTACCGAAGCCGTCCATCTCGGTGAGGAGCTGGTTGAGTGTGTTTTCACGCTCGTCGTTGGCGCCAAAGTTGGGGTTACGGCCCCGGGCACGTCCGACGGCATCAATCTCATCTATGAATACGATGCATGGTGCCTTCTCCTTGGCCTGCTTGAAGAGATCGCGCACCCGTGATGCCCCTACCCCTACAAACATCTCAACGAAGTCTGACCCGGAGATGGAGAAGAATGGTACGTTGGCCTCACCCGCAACAGCCTTCGCAAGTAGAGTCTTGCCCGTGCCGGGAGGGCCGACAAGAAGAGCTCCCTTGGGTATTTTACCCCCGAGAGAAGTGTATTTCTTTGGATTCTTCAGGAAATCAACTATCTCCATCACCTCGGTCTTGGCCTCTTCAAGGCCCGCGACATCATTGAAGTTGATCTTGATATGAGTGTCTTTGTCAAAGATCTGAGCCTTGGATTTGCCAACGCTGAATATGTTTCCGGCACCTCCTGATGCGCCAGCACCGGCCATACGCCGCATGAAGTAGATCCACAGCAGGGCTATGATCAGGAACGGGAGGATGACACCAAGGAAGGTGGAGAGGTAGTCTTTGCGCCTCTGGTATTCCAGGTAAATCCTCTCTTCTTCCGAATACCCTGCCTTGTCCTGAGCAGCGGTAAAGAACTCCTGGAAAAGCTCTACCGTTCCGAAAGCATGGTAGAAATGAGGTTTGGGAGGCTGCAGACCGAAGCTCTTCTGCTCGGCAAAATCGGGATAACGGCCGCTCTTGAGGGAATCCGGTTTGATATATATCTCAGCCTGTTCCTCATTGATCACGATAACCTTCTCGATATCGTGATTCATGACCATCTCTTCAATCTCTCTCTGACCGGCTTTCTGTGTGTACTTGCCTGAAAAGAGGAGCTGAAAAACAATAAATGTCAGAAGAAGAATTGCGATCGGCCAGCTCGAGCTGAACCACGATTTTGGCTTCTTATCGTTCTTGTCTGACTTCGGAGTCTCATTGCTCTCTGCCATATCTGATTAACCTTTCTTTTCTGTCTGGTCCACGGGGAACGTTACACTGCCATCGGCCCATAACGACTCAAGGTCGTAAAAGTCGCGGTAAGGCTGCTGAAAAATATGGACGAGAACATCACCGTAATCGAGCAGGACCCATATGCTGTTTTCCCTGCCTTCAATATGATAGGGCTTCCTCCCGGTCTCCTTTCTTACAACATCCTCTACCGACCATGCGAGTGAATCGACCTGTCTTGTTGATGCGGCGTGACTTATGATAAACCAGTCACATACCCTGCTTTCAATATTCCTCAGATCAATCAGGGCCACCTTCTCTCCCTTTTTCTCAAACAACCCCTTCACAATGCTTTCCGTCATCCTGGTGGCCTCTTTTCCGGCTTTTCTCATCAATAATCTTTTCAGTAATAAACAGTTCCTGTTAACTGCCGCAAAATTACGAACATTTATCCGTATTTTCGTCCGGTGCTTACTCTTTTTACAATAAGGGTGCCAATTCGGGCAGCCCGGACAAAAGCGCCGGTTCTCAATTAAATGAACACCGCAAGCATCTGTTAATAATGATTATAGGATCATCTGTCAGCCGTCGTGAAACAGTGTCATCAACAAACACGGTGGCTGCTGCCCTGCTGCGTGAGTCAAAACCGGTGGAGGGAACCGTGATTACGGCATCATTCCAGGAGAGCGGAAGGGGGCAGGCCGGTAACACCTGGGAGAGTGAACCGGGCAGCAACCTGCTGATGAGCGTTATACTGTACCCGGTCATGGTCAAGCCCGCGGAGCAGTTTGTTATTTCGCAGATGGTCTCCCTTGCCGTGCATGACCTGGTGGCACTGCACACCACGGAGGCCAGGATAAAATGGCCCAATGATATTTATGTCAGGAATGACAAAATAGCAGGCATTCTGATTGAGAACACCATCATGGGTGACACGTTCGGCAGCGCAGTGGCTGGAATCGGGCTAAACGTCAACCAGACACTCTTCAGGAGCGGAGCCCCGAACCCTGTATCACTGGCTTCTGTAACAGGCACAGGGCACGACCTTCTTGTTGTGACCGGGAAATTGACCAGCCTGCTTGACAGAAGGTACGGCATGATCATAAGGGGTGAGACGGCCGCCCTTGTACAAGATTATCATGACGTGCTGTACAGATCAGGCGAATGGCACAGGTATACTGATGACGGCGGCGAATTTGAGGGTATGATTGAAGGTGTCAGACCTGACGGCATGCTGACAGTGTTCAGAAAAGAGGGGAAGAGGACGATGTATGCATTCAAAGAGATTAATTACATCCTCTGATCTTGTCATACCCCGTGTAAGCCTCAATTGCATCTATCAGACTGTCAAGATATTTGCCGGCAGAATCACCCACCATCATCTTTAGTATGGGGTTCATCTTCACCCCTGCGGTGATGTGAAATGCCGATCTTATGCCCGTAATGTATTCGATTGAAACCTGAATTGACACTTTCCCCGTCAGGAATGTCTCCGCATTATAAGTTATCAGTGAATGAGGCAATGCCTCCGAAAGCGAGGCCGAGATCCTGCCTGCCTTCTCAACTTTAAAACTGCAATGATCCTCCGTGGCCTCCCATTCGGTCAGTAATCCGTCCGGGACAACTATCCGCAGGTTGCGCATGTCTGTGAGGAAGGCATAGAGGTCGCTGTCACCGCAGGGCACCTCACCCCTTCTGCTTGTGTATGTCTTTAAGGGGCTCATTCCTTGTCCTCCCTGCTTTTACTTTTCTCTTTCACTTATTCCTTTATCTTAGTTATTAAACCTTTATCCTTTAACCTTTATCCTTTATCCTTTATCCTTTAACCTTTATCCTTT